>NZ_JBIRTJ010000004.1:0-364454 GCF_044334695.1 Streptomyces sp. NPDC020747
CGGCCAGCGGCAGTACCCGGACAGCGCGGTCGACCCCGTCCAGCTGATTCAGCAGCTGTACTCCGCAGGGCTGTCGAGCAGGGCGATCGTGGAACAGCTGCCGTGTGTCGAGACCGGTGACGTGACCCCCGAGCTGCTCGACCGGCTGTCGGCCGAGCGGGGCCGCATCGATGCGCAGGTCAGCACCCTGGTGAAAACCCGGGACCGGCTCGACGCCATCATCACCACGGCTGCCACAGCCAGGAGCGCGGGCCGGCCCTGCCCTCGTTGAGCAGCGCGCCTTCCCCAGGCGTGCGGCAGTGCTTGTCCGCCCGACGCAGACGGACGCCCGTCAGCAGGCGTCACTCGAGTCTCTTGGTGGCAGGCCGTCCGTCCCAGCGGTAGAGCGGGGTCACGCGGCGGATGAGCATGCGGAGCGTGACGATTGCGGCGGACAGGTAGAGGTGGAAGTCCACAACGCACTGGCGCTTCTCGGTGCAGCGGCGGAGCCTGCCGAAGCCGTTCATCCATGCGTGGCTCCGCTCCACGACCCACCTCTTGCCGGCCTGGATCGGTGCGGGCACGCCCTTGCGGGCGATCTCGCCGGTGAAGCCCAGTTCCTCGAGCGCGGCTCGGGTCTTGTCACGGTCGTAGCCCCGGTCCAAGTTGACGTTGACCTGCTCGGGAAACACACCGACCTGCTTCTTCGCGGCCTCCAGGGTGGGCACGAGCAGCGGGGAGTCATGACGGTTGCCCCCGGAACGGGAGGCGCTACGGGCGACGATGGACCTGCTCACAGACACGCTCCCGGGCCGGCGGTCCGTCTCGCAGCCAGGAGCCCGTTCCGTCGTACGGCGGCTGCTGCCGCTGCCGGCGAATCCCGCCAAGGCGAGGGCAAGTGGGGTCTGAGTCCCGGCGACACGCCGTGCATACGGCGTGTCGCCGGGACTGAGCAGACACTTACCGCCCCGCAGCGGATGCGCCACCGGCCCCCGCCCTCTGGCAGCGGCCGACGGGCCCACGGGCGGTCCACGCCAGGCCGCCCTTGTGTGCGAGAACTGTTCGAGAAGTGGGCGTGGACGATCTCCGGGGACGCCGTGCCACCGCCGTCCGTAGTACGAACCCTGTCCAAGGATCAAGGGGACCCCTGGGAGGTCAAGGTCACAGCGGGTCCCTCTGCTGCTCACCTGTGGTTCTGACCTAGCATCCGAGCATGACGGTCCTGCCTGACGACGGGCTCTCGCTGGCCGCCGAGTTCCCTGACGCGACCCATGAGCAGTGGCAACGCCTCGTGGCGGGCGTACTGCGCAAGTCGGGCAAGGAAGTCTCGGACGACGCAGCTGAGGACGCCCTGTCCACCACGCTCGAGGACGGGCTGCGCGCCCGGCCCCTCTACAGCGCACACGACTCCGCGCCGGATCCCGGCCTGCCCGGTTTCGCCCCCTTCGTGAGAGGCGGCCGTGCCGAGGGCAACACCCTCGGCGGCTGGGACGTACGGCAGCGGCACACGGCCGCCGACAACGGCGCGGTCCTCGCGGACCTGGAGAACGGGGTCGCCTCGCTGTGGCTGGCCGTCGGCGCGGGCGGCTTCCCCGTGTCGTCGCTCGGCCAGGTCCTCGACGGCGTCTACCTCGACCTGGCACCTGTCGTCCTGGAGGCGGGGCGTGAAGTCGAGCCCGCCGCACGGGAGTTGCTGCGGCTGTACGAGGAGCGGGGTGTCGCACGCGACGCCGCCCGCGGCAACCTCGGCGCCGATCCCCTCGGCCATGAGGCCCGTACGGGGGACGGCGGGTTCGACTTCGCGCCCGTCGCCGCTCTCGCGCGGCTGTGCGCCGAGGAGTACCCGGGGCTGCGGGCGCTGACGGTCGACGCGCTGCCGTACCACGAGGCCGGCGGGTCCGCCGCGCAGGAGCTGGGCTCCTCGCTGGCGACCGGTGTCGCCTATCTGCGGGAGCTGACCGGGGCGGGGCTGAGCGTCGAACAGGCCTGTGCGCAGCTGGAGTTCCGGTACGCGGCCACCGCCGACCAGTTCCTGACCATCGCCAAGCTGCGCGCGGCGCGCAGGCTCTGGGCGCGGGTCGCCGAGGTCTGCGGGGCGCCAGGCGGACAGGTGCAGCACGCGGTGACCTCGCCGGTGATGATGAGCCGCCGGGACCCGTGGGTGAACATGCTGCGCGCCACGGTCGCGACGCTCGCGGCCGGGGTCGGCGGCGCCGAGTCCGTCACCGTGCTGCCCTTCGACCACGCACTCGGCCTGCCGGACGCGTTCGCGCGCCGGATCGCCCGCAACACCTCGACGATCCTGGTCGAGGAGTCGCATCTCGCCCGGGTGATCGACCCGGCGGGCGGCTCCTGGTACGTGGAGCGGCTCACCGACGAACTCGCCCACGCGGGCTGGGAGTTCTTCCAGTCCATCGATCAGGAGGGCGGCCAGGCGGCGGCCCTGCGGTCGGGTCGGGTCGGCGAGGAGCTGGCCGCCACCTGGGCGGCGCGCAGCGCGAAGCTGGCCAAGCGGCGCGAACCCGTCACCGGGGTCAACGAGTTCCCGAACCTCGCCGAGCGGTCGGTGACACGCGAGCCCGCACCCGAGCCCCCGTCCGGCGGACTCCCCCGCGTGCGGCGCGACGAGGCGTACGAGGCCCTGCGCGCCCGCTCCGACGCCCACTTGGCGGTGACCGGCACCCGGCCGCGGATCTTCCTGGCCGCCCTCGGCCCGGCCGCCGCGCACACCGCCCGCCTCACCTTCGCCTCCAACCTGTTCCAGGCGGGCGGCATCGAACCCGTCACCGAGGGCAGGTTCGAGGACAGCGGGGCCACCGAGGCCTGCCTGTGCTCCAGTGACGCGCTGTACGAGGAACAGGCCGCCGAGGTCGCCGCGTCCCTCAAGTCGGCCGGCGCCGCGCAGGTGTTCCTCGCCGGACGTCCCGGGCAGTACTCCGGTGTCGACGCCTACGTCTTCGCGGGCTGTGACGCCGTAGCCGTACTGTCCGCCACCCTCGACCGCATGGGAGTGTCCTGATGAAACCGACGGGACGAATCCCCGACTTCTCCGGGATCGAGCTGGGGGTCCCGACCGCGGACGGCGGCCCCGACGAGTGGCGCGACGCCGTCAAGAAGGCGGCCGGCGGCGACGACCTCCTCTGGGAGACCCCGGAGGGCATCGCGGTCAAGCCCCTCTACACCGGGCAGGACCTGGAGGGCCTGGACTTCCTGGGTACGTACCCGGGCGTGGCCCCGTATCTGCGCGGCCCGTACCCGACGATGTACGTCAACCAGCCCTGGACGATCCGCCAGTACGCCGGCTTCTCCACGGCCGAGGAGTCCAACGCCTTCTACCGGCGCAACCTGGCGGCCGGCCAGAAGGGTCTGTCCGTCGCGTTCGACCTGCCCACGCACCGGGGTTACGACAGCGACCACCCGCGGGTGACCGGTGACGTCGGCATGGCGGGTGTCGCCATCGACTCCATCTACGACATGCGGCAGTTGTTCGACGGGATCCCGCTGGACAAGATGACCGTGTCGATGACGATGAACGGCGCCGTGCTGCCGGTGCTGGCGCTCTACATCGTCGCCGCGGAGGAACAGGGCGTACCGCCCGAGAAGTTGGCCGGGACCATCCAGAACGACATCCTCAAGGAGTTCATGGTCCGCAACACCTATATCTATCCGCCGAAGCCGTCGATGCGGATCATCTCCGACATCTTCTCCTTCACCTCGCAGCGGATGCCGCGCTACAACTCCATCTCCATCTCCGGCTATCACATCCAGGAGGCGGGCGCGACGGCCGACCTGGAGCTGGCGTACACGTTGGCCGACGGAGTCGAGTACATCCGGGCGGGACGGGACGCGGGGATGGACGTGGACGCGTTCGCGCCCCGGCTCTCGTTCTTCTGGGCGATCGGCATGAACTTCTTCATGGAGATCGCGAAGATGCGGGCCGCGCGGCTGCTGTGGGCCAAGCTGGTCAAGCAGTTCGACCCGCAGAACGCCAAGTCCCTGTCCCTGCGCACCCATTCGCAGACCTCGGGCTGGTCGCTGACCGCGCAGGACGTGTTCAACAACGTGACGCGTACGTGCGTGGAGGCGATGGCGGCCACCCAGGGCCACACCCAGTCGCTGCACACCAACGCCCTGGACGAGGCGCTCGCCCTGCCCACCGACTTCTCCGCCCGCATCGCCCGCAACACCCAGTTGCTGATCCAGCAGGAGTCCGGCACGACCCGGGTGATCGACCCGTGGGGCGGCAGCGCGTACATCGAGAAGCTGACGTACGACCTCGCGCGCCGGGCCTGGCAGCACATCGAGGAGGTCGAGGCGGCGGGCGGTATGGCCAAGGCCATCGACGCGGGCATCCCCAAGCTGCGCATCGAGGAGGCCGCGGCCCGTACCCAGGCCCGTATCGACTCCGGGCGCCAGCCGGTGATCGGCGTGAACAAGTACCGCGTCGAGACCGACGAGCAGATCGACGTCCTCAAGGTCGACAACTCCTCCGTACGGACCCAGCAGATCGAGAAGCTGCGGCGGCTGCGCGCGGAGCGCGACGAGCGGGCCTGCCAGGACTCGCTGGACGCGCTGACCCGGGCGGCGGGCGGTGAGGGCAACCTGCTGGAGCTGGCCGTGAACGCGGCCCGCGCGAAGGCCACGGTCGGCGAGATCTCCGACGCCCTGGAGAAGGTGTACGGGCGGCACTCGAGCCAGATCCGTACGATCTCCGGTGTGTACCGCACCGAAGCCGGCGAGTCCCCGTCCGTCGAGCGCACCCGCACGCTGGTGAACGCCTTCGAGGAGGCCGAGGGCCGCCGCCCGCGCATCCTGGTCGCCAAAATGGGCCAGGACGGCCACGACCGCGGCCAGAAGGTGATCGCGACCGCCTTCGCCGACCTCGGCTTCGATGTCGATGTCGGCCCGCTGTTCCAGACGCCGGGCGAGGTGGCCCGCCAGGCCGTCGAGGCGGACGTGCACATCGTCGGGGTGTCCTCGCTGGCCGCCGGGCACCTGACCCTCGTACCGGCGCTCAGGGAGTCGCTCGCGGAGGAGGGGCGCGAGGACATCATGGTCGTGGTCGGCGGGGTGATTCCGCCGCAGGACGTGCCCACGCTGATCGAGATGGGCGCGGCGGCCGTCTTCCCGCCCGGGACGGTGATCCCGGACGCGGCGTACGACCTGGTCGAGCGCCTGGCCACCGACCTCGGCCACGAACTCTGAGCCCCATGGCGATCGACCTCGACACCTATGTGAAGGGCGTGCTCGACGGGAAGCGGGCGCTGGTGGCGCGGGCCATCACACTCGTCGAGTCGACGAGGCCCCAACACCGGGCGATGGCGCAGGAGTTGCTGACCGAGCTGCTGCCGCACAGCGGGAAGGCGCGGCGGATCGGCATCAGCGGTGTGCCGGGCGTGGGCAAGTCGACGTTCATCGACGCGTTCGGGACGCTGCTCACCTCGCTCGGGTACCGGGTCGCGGTGCTCGCCGTCGACCCGTCGTCGACCCGGACGGGCGGGTCCATCCTGGGCGACAAGACGCGTATGGAACGCCTGGCAGTCGATCCGGCGGCCTTCATCCGGCCCTCCCCCACCGCGGGCACGCTCGGCGGAGTCGCGAAGGCGACCCGGGAGTCGATCGTGGTGATGGAGGCGGCCGGTTACGACGTCGTACTCGTGGAGACGGTCGGCGTCGGCCAGTCCGAGACCGCGGTCGCGAACATGGTCGACTCCTTCCTGCTCCTCACCCTCGCCCGCACCGGGGACCAGTTGCAGGGCATCAAGAAGGGTGTCCTGGAGCTGGCCGACGTGATCGCCGTCAACAAGGCGGACGGGCCGCACGAGCGCGATGCCCGGGGCGCGGCAAGGGAGTTGGCGGGCGCGCTGCGGCTGATGCATCCCGCCGACGCCGCCTGGACGCCACCGGTGCTGAGTTGCAGCGCCCGTGAGTCGACCGGCCTGGACACGGTCTGGGAGCGCCTCGAACAGCACCGTACGCTCCTCGACTCCGCGGGCCGCCTCGCCGCCAAACGCCGTGACCAGCAGGTCGACTGGACCTGGACGATGGTGCGCGACGAGCTTCTGGGCCGACTGCACGCCGACCCTGCCGTACGCGCCCTCGCGCCGGACCTCGAACGGCAGGTACGAGAGGGCGAGTTGACGGCGACACTGGCGGCCGAACGAATCCTGAGGGCATTCGGACCCCGGCCGGACTGAGCCGCCTCAGGGGCGCGGGGCTGTACCGATTTGCGGCTCCGCCGCGGGGCGCGATCAGCCGCCACCGGCCGGCATCTAAAAAATCGACGCGTCCGACCCCCAACCCTTAGGCTGGCCCGCGTAGCTGGTTCGCCCCGTCCGCCAGGCGGGATGCGTCGCAAGAGGGAACCCGGTGGGAATCCGGGACTGCCCCGCAGCGGTGAGCGGGAACGACCGCCGTCATACGCACTGGGCCCCATGAAGCGGGGCTTGGGAAGCGACGGCCAGTAGGTGTCCTCCGTACGGAGGGTGTGCCCGCGAGTCCGAAGACCTGCCAACTGCCCGCGCGCAAACCACTTGTGCGCGGACACCCCGGTGACCTCGTGGGCAGGTCGGCGTACATGTCCGGCGGACGATCGCGCCTTGCCGCGCGAGATGCTTCCGCCGGGTTCGTCACCCCCTTCGCGCTCACGTCCGTCCCGGGATCTCAGGGAGACATCTCGCGAAGGAGAGTTCCGTGACATCGAAGTCCGCAGCCGCGGCGGCACGGGCCACCGTGTACGGCTACCCCCGTCAGGGCAGGGGCCGGGAACTGAAGAAGGCGATCGAGGGGTACTGGAAGGTCCGCGTCGACGCCGACGCCCTCCGGGCCACCGCCGCCGAACTGCGCCGCGCCAACTGGCGGCAGCTGGCCGAGGCCGGCATCCACGAAGTGCCCACCGGCGACTTCTCGTACTACGACCATGTCCTGGACACCAGCGTCATGGTCGGCGCGATCCCCGCCCGCCACCGCGCCGCGGTCGAGGCCGACGCGCTCGACGGCTACTTCGCGATGGCCCGCGGCACCCAGGACGTGGCGCCGCTGGAGATGACGAAGTGGTTCGACACCAACTACCACTATCTGGTCCCGGAGTTGGGCCCGGACACCGTCTTCACGGCCGACTCCGCCAAGCAGGTCGCCGAGCTCCGCGAAGCCCTCGCGCTCGGCCTCACCGCCCGGCCGGTCCTCGTCGGCCCCGTCACCTATCTCCTGCTCGCCAAGCCCGCACCCGGTGTGGCCGCCGACTTCGACCCGCTGACCCTGCTCGACCGGCTGCTGCCCGTGTACGCCGAGGTCCTCTCCGACCTGCGGGCGGCGGGCGCGGAGTGGGTGCAGCTCGACGAACCGGCCCTGGTCCAGGACCGTACGCCCGCCGAACTCAACGCCGCCACCCGCGCCTACCGCGATCTCGGCGCGCTCACCGACCGTCCGAAGCTGCTGGTCGCCTCCTACTTCGACCGGCTCGGCGACGCGCTGCCGGTGCTGGCCAAGGCGCCGGTGGAGGGCCTCGCCCTCGACTTCACCGAGGCGGCAGCCGCCAACCTCGACGCGCTCGCCGCCGTGGGCGGACTGCCCGGCAAGCGCCTGATCGCGGGCGTGGTCAACGGCCGCAACATCTGGGTCAACGACCTGTCGGCGTCGCTCGCCACGCTCGGCACCCTGCTCGGGCTGGCCGACCGGGTCGACGTGGCCGCGTCCTGCTCACTGCTCCACGTGCCGCTCGACGCCACCGCCGAACGGGACATCGAGCCGCAGATCCTGCGCTGGCTCGCCTTCGCCCGGCAGAAGACGGCCGAGACCGTCACCCTCGCCAAGGGTCTCGCCCAGGGCACGGGTTCGATCACCGGCGAACTCGCCGCCAACCGGGCCGCCCTGGCCTCCCGCGCGAACTCGCCCATCACCCGCGACCCCGCTGTGCGCGCGCGGGTCGGTGCGGTCACGGACGCCGACGCCCGCCGCTCCCAGCCGTACGGCGAACGCACCGCCGCCCAGCGCGCCCACCTCGGCCTGCCGCTGCTGCCGACCACCACCATCGGCTCCTTCCCGCAGACCGCCGAACTGCGCGTCGCCCGCGCCGACCTGCGCGCCCGGCGCATCGACACGGCCGGCTACGAGGAGCGCATCAGGGCCGAGATCCAGGAGGTGATCTCGTTCCAGGAGAAGGCCGGCCTGGACGTCCTCGTGCACGGCGAGGCCGAACGCAACGACATGGTCCAGTACTTCGCCGAGCAGCTGACGGGGTACCTCGCCACGCAGCACGGCTGGGTCCAGTCCTACGGCACCCGTTACGTCCGTCCGCCGATCCTGGCCGGCGACATCTCCCGCCCCGAGCCGATGACCGTGCGCTGGACGACGTACGCCCAGTCGCTGACCCAACGCCCCGTCAAGGGCATGCTCACGGGGCCGGTCACCATGCTCGCCTGGTCCTTCGTCCGGGACGACCAGCCCCTCGGCGACACCGCCCGGCAGGTCGCCCTCGCCCTGCGCGACGAGGTCAACGACCTTGAGACGGCCGGGACTTCGGTCATCCAGGTCGACGAACCCGCGCTGCGCGAGACCCTGCCGCTGCGGGCCGCCGACCGCCCCGGCTATCTGGCGTGGGCCACCGAGGCGTTCCGGCTCACCACCGCCGGTGTCCGACCGGACACCCAGATCCACACCCACATGTGCTACGCCGAGTTCGGCGACATCGTCCAGGCCATCGACGACCTCGACGCGGACGTCATCAGCCTGGAGGCGGCCCGCTCCCACATGCAGGTCGCCCGCGAACTGGCCGCGCACGGCTATCCGCGCGAGGCCGGACCCGGCGTCTACGACATCCACTCCCCGCGCGTGCCGAGCACGGACGAGGCAGCCGCCCTGCTGCGCAAGGGACTTGAGGCCATCCCGGCCGAACGGCTCTGGGTCAACCCCGACTGCGGCCTGAAGACCCGCGGCTGGCCCGAGACCCGGGCGTCCCTGGACAACCTGGTCGCGGCAGCGCAGGCGGTCCGCGCCGAACTGCCCACCGCTGACTGACCCGACCGACCTGACCGACCTGACCGATCCGGCCGTCCGGCCGGGGACACTGTGTCCCCGGCCGGACGGCCGGGTCCGCGGGCCAGGACAGCCGGGCGTCGCCGTGCCGCGAAGGCTCGTCCATGCCCGGCTGCTGCGCCGCGCTGAGCGCGCGGACCACGAACACGCACGCCACGGCCGCGCCCACGACGGCCGCGTCGGCCGCCAGCAGCAGGTGTACGTCCGTGTAGGCACGCACGATGACCTCGTCCGTGGAGTCCGCGTACATCAGCCCCACCCCGCCCAGCATCCCTGCCGGCCACAGACCCCACCACCAGTTCACGGCGCGGGGAAGCCGTGCCCCAGGGGCGCTCGCCCGGTGGACGTCCGCGACGATCCCGCGGGGTATCCACAGGTTCAGGACGGGCACGATCCAGCCCGCGTAGACCCACGGCGAGGCGTAACGCGGCCGTTGTCGCGACAGAACGCGCGCGTTGTCCCGCACGCGCCACAGCCAGGCCAGGAACGCGATCGCGCAGAGCACCGTGGCGCCATCACCCAGGGAACTGACGAGGTGGTAGCCGTTCTCCAGAAAGGTCAGCGGGCGGCGACGGCGATACGAGCCGAGCCCCGGACCGGAGTCAGCGCAGGCCGGGCCATCTGATCGTTCATCGGGCCGTCCTGGCGTACGCGTGGTCCGCGCCCGGCGGGCGAGGAGCGCACTCTCGGGGAGCCGGCGGAGCAGCGACGGCGACTCGTGGCCGCCACAGGAGGATGCACGCTCCCCCCTGCGGCGTCAGGTGAGCTCTGCCGCCACCAACGCGGCCGCCCGGGCCACCAGCGGGTTTTCCTGGGGCCCGTCGGCGGCGTACTTGGTCGACAGGACGGACAGCACCACGGGCGGACGGCCGGGAGGCCATACGACGCCGACATCGTTGGCGACCCCGTACGACGAACCGCCCCCGGTCTTGTCCGCGAGGATCCAGTCGCTGGGCAGGCCGGCGCGGAAGCGCTCGGTGTTGGTGGTGTTGGCGATCAACCACCCGGTCAGCCGTTCGCGGTCCTCGGCCGGGAGCGCCCCGCCGATCACGAGCCGCGCGCTGGTCCGCCCGATGGCGCGTGGGCTGGTGGTGTCGGACTTCCGCCACGGTTCCGCCGAGTTCAGCTCGGGCTCCCACCGGTCGAGCCGGGTGATCCGGTCCCCGGTCGAGCGGGAGAACCGGGTGATCGCGGTCGGTCCGCCCAGCCCGCGCAGGAGGAGGTTCGCGGCGCCGTTGTCGCTCTGGGAGACGGCGGCGGAGCACAGCTCCTCGACGGTCAGGCCGTTCGCGACGTTCTCGTCCGTGCCCGTGATCGGGGCGTAGCCCGAGGCCGTGACGTACTCCCTGGTGTACCGGATGCGCCGGGCCAGGAACTCGCGGTCGCGGCCGAGGTCCCTCAGGACGGCCGCGGCCGTGAGCGTCTTGAACACCGAGCACATCGGGAAACGTTCGTCGGCGCGATAGGCCACGGTCCGGCCCGTGGCCGTGTCGTGGGCGAAGACCCCGAGCCGCGCGGAGTACTCCCGCTCCAGGTCACCCAGCTGCCCGGCGAGGCTCTCTCCGCCGGGGGCCGAGGCATGCGCGGCGGTCGGGACGGTGACCGCCAGCGCCGCTCCGGCGCCCAGGGCCAGTGCCGTGCGGCGGCTCGGGTGTGAGCTGAAGCGGGCGCGGGAGCCGGCACCGAAACCGGAGCTGGAGCTGGAGCTGGAGCTGGAGCTGAGACGGGAGCTGGATCCTGTGGTGTCCAAGGCGTACTTCCTGTTCGTGCGGGCGTGGCTTTCCTTCCGATGATCAAGATGCCACGACATGACGAACAGGTTCCCTCGGGCCTCGCACGACCCCATATGCCCCGTACGGGACATGCCCCATACGGGCTCGTGCGCCACAGGGCGACGGCCCCTACGCGTCGGCGGCCTCGGCGCGTTCCTCCGACGCGACGCCCTCGACGACCGCGGACGCCTCCTTCTCCGGTACGCCCGCCGCGACCAGCGTGGCGACGGCGGTCCGCGTGCCGTCGTCCTCCCACGTCCCCGCGTTGACGCTTTCGAGCAGGGAGATGGTCAGGGCTTCCAGGGCGGAACTGAGGACCACCGCCGGCAGGTGGTCGTGGAACACGCCCGCGTGCTGCCCTCGTTCGAGGACGGCTGTCGCCTCGTCGCGGGCCGGGGCCAGCACCTCGGACACCCGCTCCATGCCCAGATCCTGGCGGGCGAGCGCCAGGAGCAGCCGGTAGCGGTCCCCCACCGACCAGATCGACAGGACGAAGCGCGCGAGCGCCCGCTCGGGTGCCTCCACCACGTCCGGCTTACGGGCCACAACGCCGCGCAGGGCCTCGGACGCCTCCTCCGCGAGAGCGTCCAGCAGGGCCGCGCGCCCCGGAAAGTGCCCGAAGAGCGTGCGGCGGACCACGCCGGCCGCCCGCGCGATCTCCTCCAGGGTGACGTCGGGGTTCCGCCCGAGCTCCTGTCGGGCGGTGGCGAGGATGCGGGCCCGGTTGGAACGCGAATTGCTTCGCAACGGCTCACGGACCACGGGCTTGGGCACGGCACGTCCTCGCGGGTGCAGGGGGTGGGAAGGGCTCTCCGATTCTCCCACGACGGAGGCCTACGGCTCCTGGGACCGCCCGGTCCCACTCCCCGGCCTCGGCCGGTGGGGCCCGCCCGGCACCGCCCGGGCCGTGCGCCGCTCGGGCACGACCCGTCGTGGGTGAAGGAGGCCGGACCTCAGGTCCGGCCTCCTGGTGGTCGGCTCAGTTCTTCGGGTTCGGGAGCCGACCCGCGTGTGCGTCCTCAGGCGACGTCCACGCGCTCCTTCGGGCTCTCCTCCGGCTCCTCCTGGTCGTCGTGCTTCACGGCCTTGCGGCCGGGCAGGACCGCGAGGACGATCACGGTTCCGGCGGCCATGATGATTCCGCCGATCAGGCTGGTGTGCGCGACACCGTGGGCGAAGGCCTCGTGCACCGCGTCGATCAGGGCCTGCGCCTGCTGGGGTCCGGCGGAGGGGGTCTTCGCGATCTGCTCGGCGACCGCCAGACCGCCGCCGACCGAGTCCTTGGCCGTCTCCATCGCGGAGGCCGGCAGCTGCCCGCCGACCAGGTCGGCAAGCCGGTCCTTGTAGGCGGTGGCCAGCAGCGAGCCCAGTACGGCGATGCCGAGGGAGCCGCCGAGTTCCAGCGCGGTGTCGTTGGCGCCGCCGCCGACGCCCAGCTCGCTCTCCGGGAAGGAGCTCATGATGGTGTCGGTGGCGGGGGACACGCTCAGACCGATCGCGAGCCCGAGCATCATCATCGGCGCCAGGAAGTCGGCGTACGTCGAACCCGTGTCGATCCGGGTGAGCAGGAGGACGCCCGCGGTGCCGATCGCCATGCCGGCCACCACCATCGCCTTCATGCCGAGCTTCGGGGTCAGGCGCCCGGTGGCCGCGGCGCCGACGAACACCGCACCGGCCAGCGGCAGCAGACGGACGCCGGTCTCCAGCGCGCCGTAGCCGAGGACGAACTGCAGGAACTGGGTGGAGTAGTAGATCGCCCCGAAGGTACCGAAGAAGAAGAACAGCACCGCCAGCATCGAGCCGCTGAAGGGACGCTGGGCGAACCTGCGTACGTCCAGCATCGGGTGCGGGTGACGCAGCTCCCAGAGCACGAAGGCCGGCAGGCCCACGCCCGCGACCAGCGCGGCGGCGACCGGGCCGGTGCCCCAGCCGAAGTGCGGGCCCTCGATGATCGCGTAGACCAGCGAGCCGACCGAGACGATCGACAGCAGGCCGCCCACGTAGTCGATCCGGCCCGCGTTCGCCGCCTTCGACGGCGGCACCAGGACCAGCGCGCCGATCACGGCGACGACGGCGATGGGGACGTTGATCAGGAAGGTCGAGCCCCAGGCGTGGTCCTCCAGGAGCCAGCCGGCCACCAGCGGGCCGACCGCGATGGCGAGGCCGGAGGTGGCGGTCCAGGCCGTGATCGCCCTGGCCCGCTCCTCCTTCGGGAAGATCGCGACCAGCAGCGACAGCGTGGCCGGCATGACCACCGCCGCGCCGACACCCATGATCGCGCGGGCCGTGATCACCAGGCCCGTCCCGTCGACCAGGCTGCCCATCACCGAACCGCCCGCGAAGATCACCAGACCCGCGACGAGCGCCCCGCGACGGCTGTACTTGTCGCCGATCGAGCCGAGGACGAGCATCAGCGCGGCGTACGGAACGGTGTAGCCGTCGATGACCCACTGCAGGTCACTGCTGCTCAGGCCCAGGTCCTTGGTCATGTCCGGCGCCGCCACGATCAGCGACGTGTTCGCCATGACCACGATCAGCAGGCTCAGACACAGCACCAGCAGGGCGAGCCGGCGCCGCGAGTAGGGCCCTGTCATCTTCTCGACAGGCGTATTGGCGAAGAGCGGCATCGGAGGCTCCTGGGAGGGGTGAGCGGGACGAGCGGGGCGACTTAATTGCCCATCAATGTGCAGGCTAGTTTATTGCCCATCGATGTGCAACTAGCTCGACAGTCCTCCCTGACCCGCCCGCGCATCCTGAAAGCGGCTCGACGGGAACTGGGCCGCGACGCCGACAGCGGCGTCATGGCGGCGGCCTCCGTCAGACCCGCTCGTACCGGGCGGCAGCGTCCCGGCGCAGCAGCCCCTCGTCGACCAGCGCGCGCCGCAGGCTGACCCAGTCGTCGAGCCAGCCGCCGCAGATGGCGTTCACCTTGGACTCCGGATAGGTGACGCCCTTCTCGAAGGAGTCCGCGACGACCGAAAGGACCCGGTTCCGCACCTGCGCGTTTCCGGGTATCGAGGTCAGTCGGCCCTTTCGGAAGTAGGCGCCCGCCCCGTCCCCGCCACCCCGGCCGGTCAGCCGCACCTCCTCACGCACGGCGAGGCGGAAGGTGTCGTCAAGGAGCACGTACGTGCCCTGCGCCTGGTCGTGGCGGGCCACCCCTCCCTCCGCCAGTTTCTGGAGTGCCATCGCCGCGGCCGCCGGGCGCAGCCCGGTGCGTTCCGCGACCTGCTCCAGGGTCGTGGCGCCGAGCACCAGGGCCGCGTACGCCGAACGCCGGTCGTTCTGGGCGAGCAGGCCGACCAGGTCGCGACAGGACGGCGGTCGTTCCGGCGACCCGGCCGGGCCGGCGGCGTCTGAGGTCTCGGACGGGTTGTGGGTGTTCTCGGGAGTCAACTCTTCGCTCTCAGTTTCTCGTTCGGGCCCGCGCACCGGATCGGGACGGGCGGTCGGCGGACCGGGACATGCCCCGGAACGCCCCGCGACTATCGCGCGGAGCGGCTGCCGGGAAGCGGAGTATCGGCGGCATGCGGACCGTTCAGGCCAGATCCCGGCCTGCCCGCGCCACCGTCGAGGCCGGGCCGCCGTCGTCGGCGCGGCGTGCGGGCCCCAGGGACAGGGGCACCGCGGTACGGGCCCGCCTTGGAGCGCCCATGTCGCGCCCGGCGGTTGCCATCGGCATGGAGGCCCCGCCGCCCGAGCCCGAGCCCACCGACGGCGCGGCTGGCCGGGCGAGCGGGAACCCCGCGTGGAGCAGCCCCTGGGCGACGGCCACCACGGTCACGATCAGCGGCAGTTGGCGTTCACCGCCGGCCAGGCACCAGCCCGCGCCGCCCGTCATCACACCCCCGGCGGCCATCGTCCACCAGGGCACCGGGGAGCCGGACATCATCACGTGCCCGAGGGCGGCGAGCACCACGCAGACGGCCGCGAACACCGCGGCCCGTACCGTGCGCGTGCCCCACCCCCGCCCCGCGGTCAAGGGCCTCGTCCCCACATCCGCCGACCGGTCGTCACGGTGAGGCACTCACATCGCCCGGGCTGACCACGACCGCCTCCACCGTGACCGGCCCGCTGCGCCGGAAGTGCAGCGTGAACCGGACCGGATCGCCGAGTTCCCACCGCGGGCCCGCCCGCAGGATCACGTCGAGGCCGTGCGGGGACATGGTGAGGCTGCAGTGGGCCGGGACGGCGGCCGAGGCCACCGGAGCCCGGTACGCGGCGGCGCCGCCCGTGGTGCGGTGACGCCCGAGCGTGACCTCACCGCCGGCACCGGGCGACTCGACGCGGACGAGCCGGTCGTCCGCGTCCCCGGAGTTGGTGATCCGGAAGAACGCGGCGGTGTCCCGGGTGTCGCCGTACGGCAGGAAGACGCGTCCGGCGGTGACCTCGATCCGTGCCGGGTCGCCCGCTCGGCCGGTGGCGATCCAGGTGGTCAGGGCGCCGAGCGCGACGCTGCACGCGGCAACGGGCGCGAGGGCGGCCAGCAGGGTGTCGGTGAGGCGGCGCCGGGTCGGACGCCACGGATGATGCAGCTCGGTCGTCGTCATCGTCGTCGTCCGCGTCATCGTGTGCGGCTCCGGGTGCGCGTCGGCTGCCAGGCTCGCAGCCGCAGGCTGTTGCCGACCACGAGCAGCGAACTCACCGACATGGCAGCCGCGGCCACCATCGGATTGAGCAGGCCCACCATGGCGAGCGGCACGGTCACCGCGTTGTAGCCGAAGGCCCACAGGAGGTTGGCCCTGATCGTGCCCAGGGTGCGCCGGGCGAGTCGTACGGCGTCCGCCAGGGCCTCGATGTCACCGCGTACGAGCGTCACGTCGGCGGCTCCGATGGCCGCGTCCGTCCCGCCGCCCATGGCGATCCCCAGGTCGGCGCCGGCCAGCGCGGCGGCGTCGTTCACACCGTCGCCGACGACCGCGACCCGGCGGCCGTCCTCCCTCAACTCCCGTACCAGAGTGGCCTTTTCCTCTGGAGTGCAGCGGGCGTGCACCTCCTCGATGCCGAGCGCGGACGCGACGGCCCGGGCCGGGGCCTCCCGGTCCCCGGTGGCGAGCACCGGCCGCACCCCCAGCCTCCGCAGCCGGTCGACCGCCCGGTAGCTCCCGGGCCGCACGACGTCACCGATCTCGATCAGCGCCTCGGGCTCGCCGTCCACCAGAACAACGACCGGGGTGTACGCGGCGACTTCCGCCCCCGCCAGCGCGTCCGTGAGCGCCGGGGGCAACTCGCCGTCCGGTGCGAGGACTTCGACCAGCCTGCCTTCGACCCGGCCCCGGACACCACGGCCCGCCTCGGCGCTGAACTCCCCCACGTCCGGCAACGGCCGCTCGGGCACGGCCCGTTGGGCGTACGCGACGATCGCGCGCCCCAGTGGATGCTCGGAGCCCTGTTCCACCGTGCCGGCCAGTCGCAGTACCGCCTCCCGCCCGAGTCCGCCGGGCACGGCGGTGACCCGGGCGACGCTCATGTGGCCGGAGGTGAGGGTGCCGGTCTTGTCGAGTACGACTGTGTCGATGTGCTGGAGCGACTCCAGGGCCTGCGGTCCGCCGACCAGGACGCCCAGTTGGGCGCCGCGCCCGGTGGCCGCCATGAGCGCGGTCGGTGTCGCCAGACCCAGCGCGCACGGACAGGCCACGACCAGTACCGCCACGCACGCGGTGACCGCCGCCTGCGGTTCGGCTCCGGCGCCGAGCCAGAATCCGAGCACGGTCACGGCGAGCGCCAGCACCACTGGCACGAACACCCCGGCCACCGCGTCGGCCAGCCGCTGAGCGCGCGCCTTCCCCGCCTGAGCTTCCGTCACCAATTTTGTGATTCGGGCGAGTTGGGTGTCGGCACCGACCGCAGTGGCCCGTACGAGCAGCAGCCCGCCGGCGTTGACGGCACCGCCCACCACCGCCGAGCCCGGTCCGACCTCGACCGGCTCGCTCTCGCCCGTGACGAGGGACAGGTCCACGGCCGAACTGCCCTCCGTCACCTGCCCGTCGGTGGCGACCCGCTCCCCGGGACGTACGAAGAAGACGTGCCCCGTCCTCAACTGCTCGACGGGCAAGAGGCGTTCGGAGCCGCCCTCGCGTACCGAGACCTCCTTGGTGGCGAGTTGGGCGAGCGAGCGCAGTGCGGCCCCTGTCCCGTGCCGGGCCCGTGCCTCCAGGAAACGGCCGGCCAGCACGAACAGCGGTACGCCCACGGCCGCTTCGAGATAGATGTGCGCGACGCCCTCCGACGCCGAGGGCAGGAGACTGAACGGCATCCGCATCCCGGGCTCGCCCGCGCCGCCGAGGAACAGCGCGTACGCCGACCAGGAGAAGGAGGCCACCACGCCCAGGGAGACCAGCGTGTCCATGGTCGCCGTCGAGTGCCGCAGCCCCCGCAACGCCCGTACGTGGAACGGCCAGGAGCCCCACACCGCGACCGGGGCGGCCAGTACGAAGCACAGCCACTGCCAGTTGCGGAACTGCCACGCGGGCACCATCGACAGGACGAGCACCGGCACGGCGAGCAGCGCCGTGACCGTCAGCCGCTCGCGCTCCTGCCGGGCGTCTTCGGGCTCGCCCTCGCTCTCGCCCTGACGTTCCGGCCGCTCGGGCGGGGCGGGGAGAGCGGCCGAATAGCCGGCCTTCTCGACCGTGGCGAGGAGTTCCTCGGGTGGGACATGGGCCGGATGGGTCACCCGGGCCCGGCCGGTGGCCAGGTTGACGGTCGCGGTGACTCCGTCCAGCTTGGCGAGCTTCTTCTCGACGCGGTTCACACAGGCCGCGCAAGTCATCCCGCCGACGGTCAGGTCGGTCGTCACGACGACGGCCACCGGTTCGGGGCTCATCGGCCGCCGGTCCCGTGTGTGTCACCCATGTCCGTGTCCATGTCCATGCCGCCCCCGCCGCCGTCTCCGTCACCGCCGTCGTCTCCGTCGCGGCTCGTGCCGGTCTCGTGCATGCCGGGTGCCACGGGACCGACGGCGGCACCGGCGGCGTACGACGCCACGAACATGAGCGCGAGCAGCAGGAGGAAGCCGCACAGCGCGGGCGGCGGCACGAGTTTCCGCAGCGCCACGCCCACGTCGGCGCCCACGCTCGGGGAGGATTGTCGGGACTCGCCCATTCCGGTTCTCCAGATCGCACGGCGTCGGCCGGTCCGGGCCGTGACGGTCCAGAAGTCGGGCGCGCACTCCTATGAGTTCCGGCACGGGCCTATGGCGTACGTCACTCGGGCAGTGCTGTCATCCCTCCTGGCCCCCTCCTGGCCGGTGCGGCATCCGTACGTCGACCGCCGTGAGCGCCAGCGCCAGTGGTCCCGGCGCCAGGAACGCCAGCGGCAGCAGCATCCAGGCGCACAACACGGCCGCCGCGACGGCGAGCAGGACGAGACCGCTGCCGCCCACGTCCCGTACGGAGTCCCGGGCGGCCCCGGCCACGGCCGCCCGCCAGTCGGTGAGCGACTCGGGGCGCCCGCAGGCGCGAAGGCCCACGACGGCCGCGTACGCGCCGATGGCGGCGGCGACGATCGCGAACAGCGGGGCACCCGGCAGTCCGGCGCGGGCCAGGGCGAGGTCCGCCCAGAGCAGCAGGACGCCGGCCAGTAACAGCGTCCCGGCCGCGAGGTCCCCGGCGCGCAGACGGCGACGCAGCATCGTCAAGTACCGTCCCGCCGTGGCCGGTTGCTCCTCCCGGGCGCCGCGCAGCACCGCGCACGCCGTGGACAGTGCCGCCGGCAGGGTGACGACCGGCAGCGACACGAGGGCCGTGCAGACGCCGACGCTCAGCACGTCGGCGAACAGCGTCATGCGCGGCCCGAAGATCTCGCCCGTCTCGCGGGCCTGTCCTGCGCTCATCCCTTGATCCCGGAGTTCGCCATGCCCTCGACCAGGAACCGCTGGAAGGCGAGGAAGAACAGGACGATCGGGAGGAGGGCGATCACCGACATGGCGAACATCGGACCGAACGCGGACTGGCTGGAGGCGTCCACGAACGACCTGAGCGCCAGCGTGAGCGTGAACTTCTCCGGTGAGAAGAGGTAGATCAGCTGGGTGAAGAAGTCGTTCCAGGTCCAGATGAAGGTGAAGATCGCGGTCGTGATCAGCGCGGGTCGCGTCAGCGGCAGGATCACCAGGAAGAAGCTCCTGAACGGGCCGCAGCCGTCGATCCGCGCCGCCTCCTCCAGCTCTCGCGGCAGCCCCCGCATGAACTGCACGATGAGGAAGACGAAAAAGGCCTCCGTGGCAAGGAACTTGGGCAGGATCAGCGGCCAGTAGGTGTTCACCATGCCGAGCTGGTTGAAGATGACGTACTGCGGGATCAGTACGGCGTGGTGCGGCAGCATGATCGTCGCGATCATGAAGGCGAACAGCGGGCCGCGGAAGCGGAATCGCAGCCGGGCGAAGGCGTACGCGGCCAGCGAGCAGCTCAGTACGTTGCCGACGACCGCGCCGCCCGCGATGAACAGCGAGTTGCCGAGCAACTGCCACACGGAGACGTCGTTCACGCCGTCGAGGGCCGTCTTGTAGTTGGACCACTCCAGGCTGCTGGGCAGCAGGTCGAGGCTGGCGATCACCTCGTCGGCGGGCTTGAGCGAGGTCGCGAGCAGCCATGCCAGCGGGTACAGCATCACGAGCAGCGCGGCCAGGCAGCCGAGGTGCAGGGCGACGCGGCGCCGGGCAACGGGCTTGCGCACGGCGGGAGTTGCGGTGGTCATCGGACTCCCCCTTCGGTGTCGGACGCGTAGAAGACCCAGGAGCGCGAGGTCCGGAACAGTACGGCGGTGACCGCGCCGATGACGAGGAGCAGTACCCAGGCCATCGCGGAGGCGTAGCCCATGTGGGAGGCGACGAAGCCGCGGTCGTAGAGGTAGAGCGTGTAGAAGAGCGTCGAGTCGGCGGGGCCGCCCTTGCCCGCGCTCACCGCGAACGCGGGGGTGAAGACCTGGAAGGCCTGGATGGTCTGGAGCACCAGGTTGAAGAAGATCACCGGGGAGAGCATGGGCACGGTGATGGACAGGAACTGGCGCCGGCGGCTCGCTCCGTCCACGGCCGCCGCCTCGTACAGCTCCGAGGGGATCTGCTGGAGTCCGGCGAGGAAGATGACCATGGGGGCGCCGAACTGCCACACCGTCAGCAGGGCGACGGCGAACAGCGCCCAGCCCGGCCGGTTGACCCAGCCGCCCGTGCCCAGCAGGTTGTCGACCGTGCCGCCGTCGTTGAACACCGCCCGCCACACCAGCGCGATGGACATGGAGGCGCCGAGCAGGGAGGGCGCGTAGAAGGCCGAGCGGTAGAACGCCCTGCCGCGTCGCATGGACTTCAGCGCGAGCGCGACGACCAGGGCGAGGCCGAGTTGGAGGAGCACGGCGATGACGACGTACGTGAGGGTCGCGACGACCGACCGCCAGTAGCGCGGGTCCTCGGTGAACATCTGCGTGTAGTTGCGCAGGCCCACCCACCGGGGCGGGTTGAACAAGTCGTAGTCGGTGAAGGAGAGATAGAGCGAGACGGCCATCGGGAGCAGGGTCAGCACGGCGGCGCCGAGGACCCATGGGGAGAGGAACACCCAGGCAGCGCCCTCGCGTTGGCGTTTGCCGGGTCGCTTCGGTGGCGTGGAAGGCTTGCCGGTACGGGCGGTTGCCGGCATCTCGGTGGTGGTCATGACCTCAGCTCCGCCTTCGCCTCGGTGACGTAGTCCTCGGCCGCCTCGCGGGGCGACATCTGCTCGTAGGACACCTGGTCGTAGTCCCGCTGGAAGGTGGTCTGCAGGGCGCTGTCGCCCGAAGGCGGCGCCTGTGGCGGGGAGTTGAGGGTTCCGTCCACGGACGCCTGGTAGTCGGCGACCGTCTTGTCGAAGTCCTTCAGTTCGGGGGCCAGTGTCGTGCGGATCGACTCGTTGACCGGGATTCCGCGGGTCGCGCCCAGGATCTTCGCGGCCTCCCTGTCGTTCAGCATGAAGTCGATGAGTTTGGCCGACTCCTCGGGATGGCCCGAGTCGGCCGCGACCCCCATGAACATCGACGGCTTGAAGTACTGGCCGGGGGTGCCGTCCTCGCCGGACGGCATCGGTGCGAGGGTCACTCCGGTAGGGACGAGGGCCGTGTAACCGCTCGACGGGGCGTCCCAGTTGAAGTCGGAGACAGCCTTGCCGCGGCCGAGCGCGGTGTTCTCGACGGCTCCGTCGAGCTGGGTGGTCTGCTCGGCGGGCGACACCGCACCCTCGCGGCGGAGTCTGTCGGTGAAGGTCCACCAGCGCGTCAAGTCCTCTGCGGTGAAGCCGAGTTCACGATCCTTGGTGTAGAGGGCCTTGCCCTGGCCGCGGAGCCACACCTCGAAGACGTCCTCGCTCTGGCCCGGGTCGGTGGCGCCGGGTTTTCCGGTCTCCTCGGCGAGGGCGCGCATGGCGTCGGCCCAGTCGCTCCAGGTCCAGCCCTTCCGCGGCTTCTCGACACCGGACGCCTCCCACGCCTTGGTGTCGTACGCGACGGTCTCCGTGCCGCGGGCCTGGGGGACCGCGTACTGCTTGCCGTCCACGACCCCCGTGGCGAGCAGGCCGCGGTCGAACTCCTCGGTCCGTACGGCCTGTTGCTTCCCCAGGTCGAGGAGGACGCCGCCGGACGCGTACTGGTCGATCATCCGGTAGTCGAGCTGCATCACGTCGGGGGCGTCGCCGCCGGCGGCCTGGGTGGCGAGCTTCTGCTTGTAGGCGTCGTAGCCGGAGAAGGAGGCCTGGACAGCGATGTCCGGGTACTTCTTCTCGAAGAGGTCGATGGCCTCCTGGGTTCGGGCCGCTCTGTCCGGGTTGCCCCACCAGGTGTAGCGCAGAACGACGTTGCCGCCTGCGCTGCTCGACTCGCCCGTGTCGGAGCAGCCCGTGAGGACCGCTGCGCTGAGCGCAAGGACCACGGCCGTTCCGCGGAACTGCCAGGACTTCCTTGTCCTGTTTCCGGGCATGAGTGGGTCACCTCTTTCGCTAGAAAGCGCTTCCACCCCCCGGTACGACCCTAGGGAAGGTCCTGATGTCAGAACAAGACCCGTGCATCGCTTCTGGCGCAGCCGTCGCGCCCGTCTCGCCTGTCGCGTCTGCCGCGTCTGCCGCGTCTGTCGCGTCTGCCGAAGAGAAGCGTCGTCGTTGTGCCGTGGTGGGGTTGGGTGCCCGTGCGCGGATGTTCACCGAGGCGCTGACCGGGCCGTACTCGGACCGGATCGAGCTGGTGGGCTTCTGTGACGTCAACTCCCGCCGTATGGCCGTCCACAACGACTGGATCGCGGCCGATCATCCTGGGCGGGGGCCCGTGCCCGCCTACTCCGCCGAGGAGTTCGAGGTGATGCTGCGGCGTGAGCGGGTGGATCTCGTGGTGGTGTGCAGTGTCGACCGCACCCACGACGACTACATCGTGCGGGCGCTGGAGGCGGGGTGCGACGTCGTCACGGAGAAGCCGATGACCACGGACGCCGACAACGCCCGCCGCATTCTCGATGCCCGGCGGCGGACCGGGGGTGATGTGCGGGTGGCCTTCAACTACCGCTACAACCCGGTGCATTCGGCCGTACGGGAAGTCATCGCGGCCGGGGAGATCGGTGAGGTCGGGTCGGTGCACTTCGAGTGGCTTCTCGATCTGCGGCACGGCGCGGACTACTTCCGGCGGTGGCACCGGGACAAGGCCAACTCCGGTGGACTGATGGTGCACAAGGCCACGCATCACTTCGACCTGGTCAACTGGTGGTTGGGCACGGAGCCGGAAACCGTGTTCGCACAGGGCGGGCTGTTCTTCTACGGCGAGGACGCCGGGCGGCGGCGGGGGCTCGCTCGGCCCTATGCCCGGGCTCATGGGGCTGCTGCGGCGGAGGATGATCCCTTCGCGGTGCGACTTGCGGACTCCGAGGTGCTGCGTGCGCTCTATCTGGAGGCGGAGGCCGAGGACGGGTATCACCGCGACCAGAACGTGTTCGGGCCCGGGGTGAGCATCGAGGACGACATGGCTGTGCTTGTGCGGTACGCCTCTGGGGCGTCGCTGAGCTACCACCTGACCGCCTACTCCCCCTGGGAGGGGTATCGCGTCGCCTTCAACGGGAGTGAGGGACGGCTGGAGTTGTTGGTGGAGGAGTCGACGTGGACTCGGTCGGGGGTGCGGGCCGATGGGGCAAGTCCTGTTATGCACGGGGCGGCTGTGGGGGATGAGGTCGGGCGTACGGAGTTGCTGTTGCGGCGGTTCTGGGAGCCGCCTCGTGAGGTGAAGGTTGGCGGCGGGGAGGGTGCCGCCCAGGGTGGGCATGGGGGTGGGGATGTGCGGATGCTGGCCGATCTGTTCGGTCCCCGGTCCGGTAGGGATGCACTGGGGCGGGCGGCCGACGCCGTTGACGGGGCTAAGTCGTTGGTCACCGGGCTCGCCGCCAACGAGTCGTTCGAGACCGGGCTGCCTGTTCGGGTGCGGGATCTGTTGGACGTCTGAGGTCGTCGGGCGGGCTGGGGGTCATGGTGCCGGATGAGTTCGGGGCGGCCATAGGGCGCTTCTGGTCCGGTGCGGTGGGGCGGGGCCGTGCCGGTATGTCACGTTCGCGACTTCCGGGCGTACTGCCCTGAGTCTCCTTGGTGGGCGTTTCCAGCGGGAGCCGTACGTCGCGAACGTTGACATACCGGCACGGCCCCGCCCCGGGTGCGTCGGCGGGTGCGGCTCGGCTCAGTGCATACGATCCTGGCGTGGTTCAGTTTTGTGTGCGACGGGACAGTGTCCTCAGTGCCGGTGAAGCGTGGCGGCGGCTCACGCTGTGGGAGCGGCATGCCGATGTGGTGCCGTTGACCCGGGTCTTTGTGGTGACGGGGGCAAGGACTGGCGGAGAAGGCACCGTGTTCGTGGCGCGGACGGGGGTGGGGCGGGTGGGGTTCGACGATCGTATGGAGGTTGTCGTCTGGCGGCCGCCCCTGGGCGAGCGGAGCGGGTTCTGTCGGCTCGTCAAGCGGGGGAGCTTTGTCACCGGGTGGGCCGAGATCGAGGTGGGTTCGGGGGTCGGCGGTGGTTCGCGGGTGGTGTGGCGGGAGGAGTTGAGGGTGCGGGGGGTGCCTCGGATTTTTGATTCCTTGGTGGGGTGGGTGGCCCGGCGGGTGTTCGGGCGGGTTGTGCGGTTGCTGTTGGTGCGGCCCTGAGAGTCTCGAATCCGTACTCCAGATACTGGCGCAGGGCTTCCTGTCCCGCCGGGACGAAGCGCCATTCGTCGACGGCATCATGCACTCCGAGCCATATGGGACTGATCCCCTCCCGGCAAAGGAACTTGAAGAGGAAGTGCACCGGCACACGGACGCCCAGTTCTTCCGTCAGCTCGCGGGCCGCCGCCTCGTACGACTCGCCCACGTCCCACGGCGCCGCCGACCGGAGCGGGCGGGTTCGTTGCTTTCTGGGCGAGGAGTAGCAGGAACCCGAGTGGGAGTGGGTCATCGACAGCTCTGAGCATGGCGGGTTCGCGGCCGAACGAGATCGGGGCGAGCGGCCCGTCATTGCGGCGATGTGTCTGGCCGACCGGCGATCTGGATGCCGTGGTCGGGACGGGCTTGACCTTGACGCTGGGTCAACCCTCCATCCTTCCTGGGAGGAGCTTCCACGCAGTCGCCTGGAACAGCTCCGCGAAGGAGGCAGATGACCATGACAGCCCAATCGATCGCCGGTCCGGCGATTCGCGTGCAAGGTCTCAAGAAGTCGTACGGGAAGCTCGAAGTGCTGCGCGGTGTGGACTTCGACGTGGCGCCGGGCAGCATCTTCGCCCTGCTCGGTTCCAACGGGGCGGGCAAGACCACGACTGTGAGAATCCTCGCCACGCTCCTGAAAGCCGAGGCGGGGGCGGCGAGCGTCAATGGCTTCGACGTTGCCACGCAACCGGCGAACGTGCGGGAGTCCATCAGTCTCACCGGGCAGTTCGCGGCCGTTGACGAGATCCTCAGCGGTCGGGAGAACCTCGCCCTCGTCGCCAGGCTGCGCCACGTCGAGGACCCGGGCGCGATCGCGGATGACCTGCTGAGGCGTTTTTCGCTGAGCGAGGCGGGCGCGCGGCGAGTGTCCACGTATTCGGGTGGGATGCGCCGCCGGCTGGACATCGCGATGAGCCTCATAGGGAATTCGCCGGTGATTTTCCTGGATGAGCCGACGGCCGGTCTTGACCCCGAGGCCCGCATCGAGGTGTGGGATGCGGTCAAGGAGCTTGCCGGCGATGGAACGACGGTGCTGCTCACCACGCAGTATCTGGACGAGGCCGAGCAGCTGGCCGACCGGATCGCGATCCTCCACCAGGGCCGGATCATCGTGAACGGCACTCTCGCCGAGCTCAAGCAGCTCTTCCCACCCGCCAAGGTCGAGTACGTCGAGAAGCAGCCGACTCTCGAGGAGATCTTCCTCGCAGTCATCGGAGGCATGGACAAGAGCGACATCACTGGCACGACAACTGGGGGACGACGATGACCGCGTACTTCTTCAACGACACTGTCGCGCTCACGGGGCGGACCCTGCGCCATGTCACACGCAGCATGGACACCATCATCACGACCGCCATCACGCCGGTCGCCATGATGTTGATGTTCGTCTACGTGTTCGGCGGCGCCATCGATACCGGGTCGGTTTCGTATGTGAACTACATGCTGCCCGGCATCCTGCTCATGACCATCGCCTCAGGCATCTCCTACACCGCGTACCGGCTGTTCACCGATGTGAAGAGCGGGATCTTCGAACGATTCCAGTCCATGCCGATCGCTCGGTCGGGTGTGCTGTGGGCCCACGTCGTCACCTCTCTGGTCGCCAACCTGATCGCGCTCGTGCTCGTCGTGGGCGTCGCTGTGCTCATGGGCTTCCGCTCCGGGGCAGGAGTGTCTGCATGGCTCGCGGTCGCCGGCATCCTGCTCCTGTTCACCCTGGCGCTGACCTGGCTCGCCGTGATTCCCGGGCTCTCTGCGTCGACGGTCGAGGGAGCGGGCGCGTTCGCCTACCCGCTCATCTTCCTGCCTTTCGTCAGTTCGGCATTCGTGCCCACAAAGACGATGCCCGGCCCGGTGCGCTGGTTCGCCGAACATCAGCCGGTGACGTCGATCGTCAACACGATCCGCAACCTGTTCGCCCAGAAGCCGGTCGGCGACGACATCTGGACCGCCCTAGCGTGGTGCGTCGGCATCCTCGTCGTGGCGTACATCTTCGCGATGGCCGCCTATCGCCGGAAGATCGCCTGAGGCAGGCTGAGACCCATGCTCACCATCAGCCAGCTTGCGGAGTACGCCGGGGTGACGGTGCGGGCGGTACGCCACTACCACCGGATCGGGTTGCTGCCGGAGCCCAAGCGCGACCGGTCCGGATACCGGACCTACGACGCTGTCGCGGTCGTGCGACTGATCCGGATCCGCACCCTCGCAGACGCCGGCGTGCCGCTGGCTCGGGTGCAGGAACTCCTCGCCGCCGGCCCGGAGGACTTCGCCGGCGGCGTTCAGGAGATCGACAAGGCCCTGCGCGCCGAGATCCGGCGGCTGCAGAACACTCGCAGCCGACTCGCCAGGCTTGCCGCCGGAGAGCACCTGGCGCTTCCGCAGAGCGTTGTGGACTACCTCGACCGGCTGCGCGGTCTCGGCGTTGAGGAGCGGTACATCGAGATGGAGCGGGACGCCTGGATCATGATCGCCGCCCAGGTGCCGCATTCGATCGACTCCGTGATCGCCAAGAAGCACGAGGAGCTGGACGACCCCGACATGGTGAAGCTCTACAGCCTTCTCAGCGGGGCACTCGACTGGCCGGCCGACGATCCGCGGATCGTCGAAGTCGCCGACATCATGGAGCGCTTGATGATTCTCGCTGTGGAAGCCGGCGAGGTGGGTGCCGACGACGGCATCGACGACCAGTTCGTCGACCTGCTGGACTCAACCATGGTCGAGTCCTCACCGCACGCTGCGCGGCTGTTGGCGATCCTGGAGGAGCGGGGCTGGAGGGGCTGGACCCGCATCGAGCGAGTGCCTGCCGACAGACTCAACACTGAGCTGCCGCAGCCGTGAAGGCAGGTCAGGGTCCTGGAGTGACGCTCAGTGGGTACCAATCTCGCTCGGCCTCGAAGAGCACCGGTTGGCCGGCGGCTTGTTGAATGGGCGGTTCGAGTACTGGGCGGTCGGCATGGGCTGGCCGTCGGTAGCGGGGGTTTGCTCGTCGACATGCTCGACCAGTTCACTCACGGGGGCACGATCTCAGCCCCCACTGACAACGCGGTCCTACGGATGCCAAAAGTCTGTGGAGTGCGGCCGAGTGAAGTTGCGAGACTGGATTCCATGAGCGACATGGAGAGATTCCGTCGGGCCGTTGTCGAGTGGGCGGCCGGTGGGGTGGGGGCGTCGGCGGCTGCCGTGGCCGCGCGGGAGCTGGCCGGTGGGGTCGGGCTGCGTACGGTCGTGCTCGTCGAAGGGGGCAGTGATCAGGTCGCCGTCGAGGCGTTGGCCGTGCGGCGTGGTCGGGATCTGGATGGTGAGGGTGTGTCGGTCGTGCCGCTCGGGGGTGCGACCAGTGTCGGCAGGTTCGTCGATCTGTGTGGGCCTCAGGGGCTCGGGGTGCGGCTGGCCGGCTTGTGCGATGTCGGGGAGGAGCGCTTCTTCCGGCGCGCGCTGGAGCGGGCCGGGCTCGGTTCCGACATCCCGCCCGAGGGGCTGGAACCGCTCGGCTTCTACGTGTGCGACGTGGATCTGGAGGACGAGTTGATCCGGTCCCTGGGCGTCGAGGTCGTGCAGCAGGTGGTGGTGGATCAGGGGGAGTCACGGCCGTTCCGTACCTTCCGGAACCAGCCCGCTCAGCGGGAGCGGACCGTGGAGCAGCAACTGCGGAGGTTTCTGGGGACACACAGTGGCCGCAAGGCCCAGTACGCGCGCGGGATGGTCGAGAGTCTGGATCTGGAGCGGACGCCTCGGCCGTTGGAGCGGCTGCTCGCCCACGTCTGATCAGCCCCCCGCAGGCCGGCACCACGGGTTGGTGCCTCGACCGGGGCGGGTGCGCGTGCGTCAGGCCACCGCACCTATTCGCGCGGTGGGCTTCGGTGTCGACGACATGTCGTGGTGGATGGGGGTGTGGGCGCCGGTCAGTGGGATTCCGGTGCCGCCTCGCCTGTTCGCGACGATCTCCGAGGCTATGGACAGGGCCGTCTCCTCGGGCGTACGAGCACCCAGGTCCAGCCCGATGGGAGACCTGAGCCGGGCCAACTCCAGCTCGGTGACGCCGACTTCGCGGAGGCGTTCGTTGCGGTCCAGGTGGGTGCGGCGGGAGCCCATCGCGCCTACGTACGCCACGGGGAGACGAAGTGCGAGTTGGAGGAGGGGTACGTCGAACTTGGCGTCGTGGGTCAGGACGCACAGGACCGTGCGGGCGTCCACCTGCGTGCGCTCCAGGTAGCGGTGCGGCCAGTCGACCACGATCTCGTCGGCCTCCGGGAAGCGCGCCGAGGTCGCGAAGACCGGGCGGGCGTCGCACACCGTGACGCGGTAGTTCAGGAACTTGCCGATGCGGACCAGGGCGGAGGCGAAGTCGATCGCGCCGAAGACGATCATCCGGGGTGGCGGGACCGACGACTCGACAAGAAGTGTGAGCGGTGCTCCGCAGCGAGAGCCCTGCTCTCCGATCTCCAGGGTGCCCGTGCGGCCCGCGTCCAGGAAGGCCCGCGCCTCCCCCATGACGGTGCGGTCCAGCTCGGGGTGTGCGCCGAATCCGCCCTCGTACGAGCCTTCCGGGCCAACCAGCACGGCTCGGCCCACTAGCTCCGTAGGTCCGGAGACGATACGCGCCACTGCCGCCGCCTCCCCACGCGCGGCAGCGGCGAAAGCCGGAGCGAGGATCGCCCGGTTGGAGTCCTCGGCGCGTACCGGGGTCACCAGGATGTCGATGATGCCGCCGCAGGTCAGGCCCACGGCGAACGCGTCGTCGTCGCTGTAGCCGAAGCGTTCGAGGACCGGCTTCCCGTCCGCCAACGCCTGTTGGCACAGCTCGTACACCGCGCCCTCCACACAGCCGCCGGAGACCGAGCCGATCGCCGTGCCGTCGGAATCGACGGCCAGGGCGGCGCCCGGGCGGCGGGGCGCGCTGCCGCCGACGGCCACCACGGTGGCCACGGCGAAGTCGCGTCCCTGCTCGACCCACCGGTGCAGCTCTTCGGCGATGTCCAGCATGTCTCGGTCTCCTGACGGTGGTTGTGGGGAGGGCAGCGGATGCGTGGGCGCCCGGGTGCCTAATGCACGCCCATCCAGCTCTCGATCGGGTTCAGGGCGAAGTAGACGACGAAGATCGCCGTCAGGCCCCACATGAACGCCCCGATCTCCCGGGCCCTGCCCTGGGCGACCTTGATGGCGACGTAACTGATGACTCCGGCCGCGACGCCCGCGGTGATGGAGTACGTGAACGGCATGATCACGACCGTCAGGAAGACCGGGATCGCGGTGGCGCGGTCGGCCCAGTCGACGTGCCGGGCGTTCATCATCATCATGGCGCCGATGACGACCAGGGCCGCGGCAGCGACCTCGCCGGGGACGATCGCCGTCAGTGGGGTGAAGAACAGACAGGCCGCGAAGAACAGGCCCGTGATGACGGACGAAAGGCCGGTGCGGGCGCCTTCGCCGACGCCTGTCGCGGACTCCACGAACACCGTCTGGCCGGAGGCGCCCGAGACGCCGCCGATCGCACCGCCGGCGCCGTCGATGAACAGCGCCTTGGACAGGCCCGGCATCCGGCCCTTGTCGTCGGCCAGTTCGGCCTCGGTGCCGACGCCGATGATGGTGGCCATCGCGTCGAAGAACCCGGCGAGGACCAGGGTGAAGACGATCATGCCGACCGTCATCGCGCCTACCTGGCCCCAGCCGCCGAACTCCACGTCTCCGAAGATCGAGAAGTCCGGCATGGACACCGCGCTGCCGTGCAGCTCGGGCGTGCCGCTGGCCCACTGCTTGGGGTCGATGACGTCAAGTGCGTTGAGGACGACGGCGAGTACGGTGCCGCCGACGATGCCGATCAGGATCGCGCCGGGGATGCCGCGTGCCTGGAGCATGAAGATGGCGAGCAGGGTGACGGCGAACAGCAGGACCGGCCAGCCGGCGAGTTCACCGGTCGCACCGAGGGAGAGCGGGGTCGCCTTGCCCTGGTGGACGAAGCCGGCCTTCACCAGGCCGATGAGGGCGACGAACAGGCCGATGCCCATCGTGATCGCGTGCTTCAGGGCCAGCGGGATCGCGTTCATGATCATCTCGCGCAGCCCGGTGACCACCAAGAGCATGATCACGACGCCGTACATCACACACATGCCCATGGCCTGCGGCCAGGTCATCTGAGGTGCGACCTGCGAGGACAGGACGCCGGAGACGGAGAGTCCCGCGGCCAGGGCGAGCGGCACCTTGCCGAAGAAGCCCATCAGGAGCGTGGTGAAGGCCGCGGCGAACGCGGTCGCGGTGATCAGGGCCTGCTGGCCGAGCGTGTCCCCCGCCGCGTCCTTGCCGGACAGGATCAGGGGGTTGAGCAGCAGGATGTACGCCATCGCCATGAAGGTCGTGACGCCGCCGCGCACCTCACGCGCGACCGAGCTGCCTCGCTTGGATATGTGAAAGTACCGGTCGAGCCAGGACCTGCCGGCCGGGACGCGGGTACCCGTACCCGCGTCTTCGGCTGTGGTCCTGGGCTCCAGTGACTGCTGGGTCATGGTGCCGTCTCCCAAGGTTCAAAGGGGCACCCGCGCAAGCCGCCGTGGCGGCGCGGGCTTTGGGAAGGTGCATGCACGACCCGGGGGACGGCCCGAGACGAACAAAGGGGGGTTGGGGGGCGGAGTCCCCCCGGAGAAACTCTTCTTTCAACCCCCGGAGGGCTAGGGCCCTTCTGATGGATCTCCGTGGGAGAAGGAGCGGCGGTCGGTGCGTGCGATCGGCGTGCGGTGTGGAGGGTCATGTGGCGGAGCCACCTGGCCCTTCGCGCCGTGCGGCGAGCGTGCGTGCCGGGCGTCGCGACGCCGCGGAGATCCATCAGAAGGGCCCTAGGTGCCGGTGAGGTGTTCCGGTCGGACCGGCGTCCGGTTGAGCTCCAAGCCCGTCGCGTTCCGGATTGCCGCGAGGACAGCCGGAGTTGACGACAGGGTCGGTGCCTCGCCGACGCCACGGAGCCCGTACGGCGCGTGGTCGTCGGCGAGTTCGAGCACGTCGACGGGGATGGTCGGCGTGTCGAGGATCGTGGGGATGAGGTAGTCGGTGAAGGAAGGGTTCCTGACCTTGGCCGTCTTCGGGTCAACGATGATCTCTTCCATGACCGCGATGCCCAGGCCCTGGGTCGTACCGCCCTGGATCTGGCCGATGACGGACAGCGGGTTGAGCGCCTTGCCGACGTCCTGGGCGCAGGCCAGTTCGATGACCTTCACCAGGCCCAGCTCGGTGTCCACCTCGACGACCGCGCGGTGGGCGGCGAAGGAGTACTGGACATGGCCGAAGCCCTGGCCCGTACGGAGGTCGAAGGGCTCGGTCGGCCGGTGCCGCCACTCCTCCTCGACCTCGACGGCCTCGCCTTCGAGTACGTCCACCAGGTCGGCCAGCACCTCGCCGCCGTCGGTGACGACCTTGCCGCCCTCCAGGAGCAGTTCGGCGGTGGCCCAGGCGGGGTGGTACGAGCCGAACTTGCGGCGGCCGATCTCCAGGACCTTCTCGCGGACCAGCTCGCAGGAGTTCTTGACGGCGCCGCCGGTGACGTACGTCTGGCGGGACGCGGAGGTCGAACCGGCCGAGCCCACCTGGGTGTCGGCCGGGTGGATCGTCACCTGGGCGACGCCCAGTTCGGTGCGGGCGATCTGCGCGTGGACGGTGACGCCGCCCTGGCCGACCTCCGCCATCGCGGTGTGGACGGTGGCCACCGGTTCGCCGCCGACAACTTCCATGCGGACCTTGGCAGTCGAGTAGTCGTCGAAGCCCTCTGAGAAGCCGACGTTCTTGATGCCGACCGCGTAGCCGACGCCTCGTACGACGCCTTCGCCGTGGGTGGTGTTGGAGAGGCCGCCGGGCAGTTGGCGGACGTCCGCCGCCTCGCCGGCCGCGAGCCACTGCTGCTCCGGCGGCAGGGGCATCGCCTTGACACGGCGCAGGAGTTCGGCGACCGGGGCCGGGGAGTCGACGCTCTGGCCGGTCGGCATGACCGTGCCCTGGGACATCGCGTTCAGCCGGCGGAACTCGACCCGGTCCATGCCCACCTTGTCGGCGAGCTTGTCCATCTGCGCCTCGTAGGCGAAGCACGCCTGGACCGCGCCGAAGCCGCGCATGGCGCCGCAGGGCGGGTTGTTGGAGTAGAGGGCGATGGCCTCGATGTCGACGTCTTCGAGTACGTACGGGCCGACCGCGAGGGACGCCGCGTTGCCGACGACCGCCGGGGAGGACGACGCGTAGGCGCCGCCGTCCAGGACGATGCGGCACTTCATGTGCGTGAGTTTGCCGTCCCTGGTCGCCCCGTGCTCGTAGTGGAGCTTCGCGGGGTGGCGGTGGACATGGCCGAAGAAGGACTCGAAGCGGTTGTAGACGATCTTGACCGGCTTGCCCGTGCGCAGTGCCAGGAGGCAGGCGTGGATCTGCATCGACAGGTCCTCGCGGCCGCCGAACGCGCCACCGACGCCGGAGAGCGTCATGCGGACCTTGTCCTCGGGCAGGCCGAGGACGGGCGCGATCTGCTTGAGGTCCGCGTGCAGCCACTGGGTGGCGACGTAGAGGTCGACGCCGCCGTCCTCGGCGGGCACGGCGAGGCCGGACTCGGGGCCGAGGAATGCCTGGTCCTGCATGCCGAAGGTGTACTCACCCTCGACGACGAAGTCGGCTCGCTCACGGGCCGCCTCGACGTCACCGCGGATGATCGGCTGGCGGTGCACGATGTTCGGGTGCGGGACGTGGCCGGCGTGGTGGTCGTCGCGGCCCTCGTGGACGAGGATCGCGTCGGGCGCGGTCGCGGACGACTCGTCGGTGATGACCGGGAGTTCGCGGTACTCGACCTTGATCTTGGCGGCGGCGCGGCGCGCGGTCTCCGGGTGGTCGGCGGCGACGATCGCGACCGGCTCACCGTGGTGGCGGACCTTGCCGTGCGCGAGCACCGGGGTGTCCTGGATCTCCAGGCCGTAGTTCTTCACCTCGGTCGGCAGGTCGTCGTACGTCATGACGGCGTAGACGCCGGGGGTCTTCAGCGCCTCGACCGTGTCGATGGAGACGATCTCGGCGTGCGCGACCGTGGAGCGCAGGATCTGGCCCCAGAGCATGTCCTCGTGCCACATGTCGGAGGAGTACGCGAACTCGCCTGTGACCTTGAGGATGCCGTCCGGGCGGAGGGTGGACTCGCCGATGCCGCCCTTGGTCCGGGAACCCTGGGTGACCTTGGTGGGCGTGCCGAGGGGGGCGCTTTTGCCGGCCATCGTCAGACCGCCTCTCCCTGTCGGGCGGCCGCCAGGCGGACCGCGTCCATGATCTTCTCGTAGCCGGTGCAGCGGCAGAGGTTGCCCGACAGCGCCTCGCGGATGTCCGCGTCGCTCGGGGTCGGGTTGCGCTCCAGCATCTCGTCGGCGGCGACCAGCAGGCCGGGCGTGCAGAAGCCGCACTGGACGGCGCCGGCGTCGATGAACGCCTGCTGGATCGGGGAGAGTTCGGTGCCCTCTCCGGCCTGCGAGTCGGAAGGCCTGGCCTCCCATTGTTTCGCCGCGTCCAAGGGCGTACCGCAGGCTCCGGAAGCTCCGGAAGCGCAACTCCCGTGCTCCGCGCGCTGTTCGGCGAAGTCGGCGAGGCCCTCGACGGTGACGACCTCGCGGCCCTCGACCTGGCCGGCCGCGACCAGACACGAACAGACCGGTACGCCGTCCAGGCGGACCGTGCAGGAGCCGCACTCGCCCTGCTCGCAGGCGTTCTTGGAGCCGGGCAGACCCATGCGCTCGCGCAGGACGTAGAGCAGGCTCTCGCCCTCCCAGACGTCGTCGGCTTCCTGCGGACGGCCGTTGACCGTGAAATTGACGCGCATTACGCGACTCCCTCCGTGCGGGCGGCGGTGCCGCGGTACGACTCCCACGTCCAGGTGAGCGTGCGGCGGGCCATGATGCCGACCGCGTGGCGGCGGTAGCTCGCCGTGCCCCGGACGTCGTCGATCGGGTTGCAGGCGGCCGAGCACAACTGGGCGAACTGCTTGGCGACCGACGGGGTGATGATCCTGCCGTTGTCCCAGAAGCCGCCCTCTTCGAGCGCCGCGTTCAGGAACTCCTCGGCGGCCTTGGCCCGTACGGGCGTGGGCGCGGCCGAGCCGATGCCGGTGCGGACCGTGCGGGTGTCGGGGTGCAGGGCGAGACCGAAGGCGCAGACCGCGATCACCATGGCGTTGCGGGTGCCGACCTTCGAGTACTGCTGCGGGCCGTCGGCCTTCTTGATGTGGACGGCCCGGATGAGCTCGTCGGCGGCGAGGGCGTTGCGCTTCACCCCGGTGTAGAAGGCGTCGATCGGGATGAGCCGGGAGCCCCTAACGGACTCGACCTCGACCTCCGCGCCCGCCGCGAGGAGGGCGGGGTGGGCGTCGCCGGCCGGGGAGGCGGTGCCGAGGTTGCCGCCGACGCCGCCGCGGTTGCGGATCTGCGGGGAGGCCACCGTGTGGGAGGCGAGGGCCAGGCCGGGCAGCTCGCCGCGCAGCCGCTCCATGATCGCCGTGTACGGGACGGAGGCGCCGAGGCGGACGGACTCCTCGCCGACCTCCCACTCACCCAGTTCGCCGATGCGGTTCAGGTCCAGCAGGTACTCGGGCCGGCGGTGGTCGAAGTTGATCTCGACCATCACGTCGGTGCCACCCGCAATCGGCACAGCGGTGGGGTGCTCGGCCTTCGCGGCGAGCGCCTCCTCCCAGCTGGCGGGGCGAAGGAAGTCCATGACCGGCTCTCTTCTTCGTCTCGTGGATGGTTCTGTTCAAGCCAGTTCGTGTGCGGCGGGCCCGGCTCGTTCATACGTTGTTCACGTGTATTGAAATCAGTACACAGCGCCGTCCCGCACCTGGGTCAGTCACCGAAACCATGAAGGAGTTCGCTGGCCAGGGCGCGCATCTTGTAGATTCGTATGAACAGAGGTCATCGGTAACCTCCCCGCTTTCCCAGGGAAACACCACACGCGGCCTCGGGAATCAGCGACCACATGTCGCGAAAGCCCAGGACACAGGCCATGGGGGCCGGAACCACCGTCCACCGGACCCCTCGGGCCCACGCTGCGGATTCCGGGAGCCCGTGCACGGGGCACCCATCCTCGGGTCCCTCCAGAACCATCCAGATCCATCGTAGTTTTCGAGACAGAACGGCGGCGACGAGAATGCGGCTGCGCGCACTGCTGGACACGGACGCGCTGGGCCTGCTGCTGCTCGGCGGCGAGGACGAGCTGGACCGCACGGTCCGTGGCGTGATGACCACGGACCTGCGGGATCCCAGCCGCTACCTCTCGGGCGGCGAGCTGGTGCTCACGGGGCTCGCCTGGCGCCGCGACGCCACCGATTCGGAGCCCTTCGTACGGATCCTCGCGAGCGCCGGGGTCACCGCGCTGGCCGCGGGCGAGGCCGAACTGGGCTGCGTCCCGGAGGACCTGGTGGCGGCCTGTGCGCGGCACCGGCTGCCGTTGTTCGCCGTCAACGAGTCGGTGGCCTTCGCGACGATCACCGAGCACGTCGTACGGCAGGTGTCGGGCGAGCGTGCCGGGGATCTGGCGGCCGTGGTGGACCGGCACCGGCGGATGATGACCTCGGGTCCCGCGGGCGGCGGCCCGGACGTGGTCCTGGATCTGCTCGGCTCCGACCTGGACCTGCGGGCCTGGGTGCTCTCCCCCGCCGGGCGCCTCATCGCGGGCTCCCCCGGTGCCGAGCCGGGACTGCCCAGCGCGGTGTGCGCTGCACTGGCCGGCGAGCATCTGGCGGCGGTCCGCACCGGGCGGCGCGGGCCGTACCGGGTGGCGGTGGGCGGTACGACGTACTCGCTCTTCCCGATCCGCAGCACCGGCCGGGGCACGGGCACGGCGGGTGTCGCGGGCGCACCGGGCGCCCGGGACGTCCGCGAGACGGTTCTGTCGGACTGGCTGCTCGCGGTCGAGGCCGATGCCGGGGACTGGCCGGCGGAGCGGCTCGACCTGCTGGAGGGCGTGACCCAGCTGATCTCCGTGGAGCGGGACCGCCGCGACGCGGCACGCACGGTGCGGCGGCGGCTCGCGCAGGAGGTCCTCGAACTGGTGCAGGCCGGTGCCGCGCCCGGCGAGATCGCGGCACGGCTGCGGGTCGCGGCGCCCGTGCTGCTGCCGGGGCTCGGCGCGGCCCCGCACTGGCAGGTCGTGGTCGCCCGGGTCGAGTGGGACGGCGGGGAGATCGAGGGCGGTCCGGTGGCGCAGGCGCTCCTTGAGGAGATCCTCGTCGACCCGCTGTCGTCGGGTCCCGAACCGTCCGACCGGATCGCGGTCGCCCATACGGGTGAGGAGGCCATCGCGCTCGTACCGCTTCCGGCGGTTTCCTCGGAGCACGACGGCTCGGAGGCCGGGCTGCACGCGGACACCCTCCTGGCGGCCGTACGGGACCCGCTGTCGGCCGGCCTAGACGACGACGGGCGGCTCACGCTCGGCGTCAGCGCCTCCGTGCACTCGGCGGAGGGGCTGCGCGGCGCTCTGGAGGAGGCCCGGCACGCGCGCCGGGTCGCGGCGGCGCGGGCGGGCCGGGTGTGCGCGGCCGGGCACCAGGAGCTGGCGTCGCACGTCCTGCTCCTGCCCTTCGTTCCGGACGACGTGCGTCGCGCCTTCACAGCGCGGCTCCTCGATCCCCTCCGCGACTACGACCGGCGCCACCGCGCCGAGCTGATCCCGACCCTTGAGGCGTTCCTCGACTGCGACGGCTCCTGGACCCGGTGTGCGGCCCGTCTGCACCTGCACGTCAACACGCTGCGTTACCGGGTGGGACGCATCGAACAGTTGACGAGTCGCGATCTTTCCCGCCTGGAGGACAAGCTCGACTTCTTCCTCGCGTTGCGGATGAGCTGAGGTCACAAGCGTATGCGGCAGATGGCACCAAGTGCCTTCGCCATCGCACCCCTTGTCCCACGACTTTGTGAAATCCTTCACCCACCCCCTTGGCCGGGCGAGTGCATTCGTGCTGAGATGCCGCCACCACTCAACAGCTCAATGGCGTGCTCGGGGAGGGCAACGTGGCGCATACCGCCATGTCTGGTTACGGGACGACTGCCGGGGACGATCCACTCCAGACCGCGGTGTGGCGGCTGCGCTCACGCGCCTGCTGGGCCGACGCGGCGGCGCTCCTCGAACCGCACACGGCATCGGCCGCGCTCCAGCGGGCCTCGCTCCTCGTCGAGCGGTGCCTCTACACCGAGCAGGGCTGGGCGGAGGCGGAGGACGCGTTGCGTACGGCGGAGGCGCTGGCCCAGTCCGACGACGAGCGGGGCGCCGCGGCGTGCGAGCGCGGGCAGCTCGCGTACGCGTCCACACTGCTCGCCGTCCGCGACCGGGCCGACGAGGCTCGGGCCGCGCTCGGCCGTGCGGCGGCTCTGATCGCGCCGGGCGCTCCGGGCCGGGCCCTGCTCGACTTCCGGCGCGGGCTGCTCGCCGAGAACCTCGCCCACTCCCCGCAGTCCGCGCGCGCCGCCTACCGCCGCGCCCACGCCGGCGCCACCGCCCAGGACAACTCCCTCCTGCTCTCCTTCACCTGGCGCCATCTCGCCGGACTCGCCCTGCGCGAGGGCGAGTTGGCGGAGGCCCGGCACGGCTTCGGTGAATCCCTGCGTATCCGGGAGGAGTTGGGCTATCTGGTGGGCACGGCTCCGGCCCTCGCCTCCCTGGCCGACGCGGAGAGCGAGCCGGAGGCCACCCGGCTGCGCGCCGAGGCGGGACGCCTGTTCCGCCTCCTGGGAGGCGTACCGACGTGGCTGGCGGACCAGTTGACGCCACCGGCGGCAACGGCCTGAGCCGGCTGAGCCGCTTGGCTGCCGCCGGCCTGTGTGTCGTGTTCGGTGAGTGGGGGCTGGTGGCGCCCAGCGGCGGAGCCGCGGATGTCACAGCCCCGCGCCCCTTGGGGGGCGCGCTCACATGCTGACGAAGTGCTCCCGCAGCAGGGCCTCGACCGCCGACAGGTCCTGCGCGGACAGGGCGTCCAGAAGGGCGAGGTGCTGCGCCGCGTCCGCCATCAGCTCAAGGCGGGCGCGGGCCGTGGGGCTTCCGCCGAGGGGCCACTGCGCCCGCCGGTGGAGGTCGTCCGCGATGCGCAGGAGTTGCTCGTTGCCCGCGAGGGCGAGCAGCGCCCGGTGGAAGGCGCGGTCGGCCTCGGCGTACGTCGCCCGGCAGCCGACGGCCGCCGCCCGGGCCGTCTCCTCCGCGAGGGGGCGCAGGTCCTCCCAGTCGTCGGCCGGCAGGGTGCGGGCCAGCCGCAGCATCACGGGCGCCTCGATCAGCCCGCGGATCTCGGCGAGTTCGGCCAGTTCGCGGGCGCCGCGCTCGACCACGCGGAAGCCCCGGTTCGGTACGACCTCGACGGCTCCCTCGACGGCGAGTTGCTGCATGGCCTCGCGCACGGGCGTCGCCGAGACGCCGAAGCTCTCGCCGAGCGCGGGGGCCGAGTAGACCTCACCGGGGGCGAGTTCGCCGGCCACGAGGGCGGCCCGCAGCGCGTCGAGGATCTGGCCGCGGACGGAGGCTCGCTGAATCGCGGGGCGGGGGGCCGCGGACGGAGACGGAGGCGCGGAAGACGTACGGGCGGCGGGGACGCCCCGCGAGCCGGAGCCGTCGCGTACGCCGGATCCATCGTGCACGCCGGGGCCATCGTGTACGCCGGGGCCGCCGGGCGCCGCGGGTGTGCTCGGCGCTCCGGGTGCGGTCGGCGCTCCGAGTCCTGCGGGCGTGCCGTGGCTTCCGGGCCCTCCGAAGCCACCGGGAGCGACGGGGGCTCCGGAGGTTCCGTGGTGCCACGGGTCTCCGAGTGCCTCCGGGGCGCCCGGGCGGCCGGAAGCGTCCGTCGAAGTCCGGCGGGCACCGGTTCCCGGCGCGTCCGCCGACGCCGGGAGCCCCTCCCGCGTCACCCTCGGCTGCGGAATCGGCGTCTCGCTGTGCGTGTGCTCCCCGCGGGCGGTGTGCTCGACGGAAGCGGGAGCGGGAGCGGCGGGGGCCGAAGCCCGGGTGCCGGGTGCGGCGGCGTCCCGGGGGGCGTCTTCGCGGAACGCCCGCCCGGCCGCGCTGCCCCGGCCCTCGCCCGCCGCCCGGGCCTGCTGCTGGGGCACCCGTGGGGCTTCCGCGCCGGGAGCGGTCTCCGAAGGATCTCCTGCGGAGCCGTACGCCTCGCGCGAACCGGCCTTCTCCACGGGAGCCTCCTCCAGAACGGGCAGTGGTGGTGAGTATTTCGGTCGGGGTCCGGAGCGACCCCGACAGAACAGGGTAAACCTCGATCGTATCGGGTAAGGTAAGCCTTACCTGCAATCGATCACGGAACGGGGTCCTTGCATGTCCGCTCCCGCCCCGGCCGAGACCTCGCCCGGCACAGACGTACGCCCGGTGGACTCGGTCCTCACAGCGGCGTACACGCGGATGACCGAGGTACTCCCGACTTTGGGCGTCACGGAACTCGCACCGCGCGAACCGGCTCCTGCCGGCGACGGGCACATCGCCGTCGCCGGGCTCGCGGCGGGCGGGGCCGACCTGGACGCGTTCCTCGCGTGGGACGACGACCAGGTGCTCACCGACCACGGGCAGCGAGGCCGTCCGGACGTGATCGCCAGCTTCGGACTGCACCGCTACGCCTGGCCGGCCTGTCTGCTGATCACGGTGCCGTGGTTCCTGCTGCGCCGGGTGCCCCGCTTTCCGGTGGAGCACGTCACCTTCCAGCGCATGCCCGGCACCATCTCCGTACGCGTCGGCGAGTTCGCCTGTCTGCCCGACGACCCGGCCGCCACGCTGCCCGGCGCACGCGTCGTCCCCGACGAGGAGGCCCTGCGCGCGGCGGTACGGGCCGCCGTGGCCGAGCACCTGACGCCGGTCCTCGACGCGTTCGGCCCCCGGACGCGTCGCCGTGGCCGCGCTCTGTGGGGCACGGCCACGGACGATGTCGTCGAGAGCCTCTGGTACGTCGCCGGGCTCCTGGGCGAGCAGCGGCGGGCGAAGGACGAGCTGGAGCGGCTGTTCCCCGGCACGACCCGGCCCTACGTCGGCACGGCCGGCTTCCGCGAGGTGACCGGTTCGAACGGCGAGTGCCTGTCCACCCGCGACCGGGCGAGCTGCTGCTTCTACTACACCCTCGACGCCGAGGACACCTGCGCCAACTGCCCGCGCAACTCAGAGGCGGTCCGCATCGCGAAACTGACGGCGGAGGCGGCGGCCACCGCGGGCTGATCCCGTGGTAAAGGGCCGACCGCACGTCACGTAAGATCAACTCGGCACGGAACCAGGCACCTTGACGGCGCCCCGGCCGAGCTCTTTGGTTACAGTCGATTCACAAAGTCCTCACTTGCCGCAAGAACTTTCCGTGGAACCACCCGTAAGGGTAATCTAACTCGAACTCAACTCCCGCTCCTCAAGCGGCAGTTCGAGGAGAATGCCGTCCTCGCGCATACCCTTGCACTCCCTTGGCGGCCTCTTGCCCCGAAACCCTCTGAGGACGCACGGGATTGGGCCACTATGGCGGGCGTTACGCCCTATCCCAATGCAAGGGACCCCAGATGAGACTGACCGACATATCGCTGAACTGGCTGCTTCCCGGCGCCGTGCTGCTCCTGGGCCTGCTGGCGGCGGTTGCGGTGCTCGCGCGTGGCAAGCGCGCCGGGGCGAAGACCCACGCCGACGATTCGTGGGAGCGCACGGAAGAGCGCCGCAGGCGCAAGGAGGCCGTCTACGGCACCGCCTCCTATGTACTGCTCTTCTGCTGTGCCGCGGTCGCCGCCGCGCTCTCCTTCCATGGCCTGGTCGGCTTCGGCGAGCAGAACCTGAACCTGTCCGGCGGCTGGCAGTACCTGGTGCCGTTCGGCCTGGACGGCGCGGCGATGTTCTGCTCCGTACTCGCGGTGCGCGAGGCCAGCCACGGTGACGCGGCGCTCGGCTCCCGGATACTCGTGTGGACGTTCGCGGCCGCCGCCGCCTGGTTCAACTGGGTTCACGCCCCCAGGGGTCTCGGCCACGCGGGCGCCCCGCACTTCTTCGCCGGCATGTCCCTGTCGGCCGCTGTCCTGTTCGACCGCGCACTGAAGCAGACCCGTCGTGCCGCCCTGCGCGAGCAGGGCCTGGTGCCCCGGCCGCTGCCGCAGATCCGGATCGTACGGTGGCTGCGTGCCCCTCGTGAGACCTACGGCGCCTGGTCGCTGATGCTGCTCGAGAACGTGCGCAGCCTGGACGAGGCGGTCGAGGAGGTCCGTGAGGACAAGCGGGAGAAGGAGCAGAACCGTCTGCGCCGGCGCGACCAGGAGAAGCTGGACCGTGCCCGCATCAAGGCGATCACCCGCGGCCACCGCGGAATGATCGGCCGCGGCGGCGGGGGCCGTCAGGCGGAACTCCAGCCGGCCCCGGCGGCCACCCAGGTCGCCGCGGAGCCTGCCATAGCAACGCCGGAACTGCCCGCACGCGCCGCCCGACCCTCGTTGCAGCCCGTCCGCCGAGGCAGTGAGTCCTCGACGGTCGATCTCACCGCGGAGGACGACACAATGGCGCTACCTCGACTCGACTCCCTTGAGCGCAAGCTGAAGGACCTGGAGCAGCAGTTCGGCTGATCCGGACCGGGGCCCCCGAGGCCTCAACTCTGGACGGGGGCGCGGCAGTTGATGCCGCGCCCCCGTCCAGTTCCATGTCGCCGCCCCGTCCGGTTCCACGTCCGCGCCCTGCTCGGTGTCAGGTCGCCGTCCCGTCCGGTGTCACGCCAGTCCCCCGTCCAGCTCGAACCACACCACCTTCCCCACCCCGTGGACCCGGACGCCCCAGGCGTCCGCGAGGGACTGCACCAGGATCAGGCCCCTGCCGTGCGTACCGTCGTCGGCGTTCGGTACGCGCAGTCTCGGCCTGTGTCCCACGAAGTCCCTCACCTCCACCCGCAGTCCGCGCGGGCCGACGGTGACTGTCAGCAGCGCGTCATGGTTGGTGTGGACGAGGGCGTTGGTGACGATCTCGCTGGTCAGTAACTCCGCTATCTCGGATCGGCCGGGCCGCCCCCAGTGGGCGAGCAGGTCCCGCAGCGCCCTGCGGACCTGGGGCACCGCCCGGAGGTCGCAGCGCCCGAGCCTGAGCCTGAGCTGCGGAACGCCGTGCTGGTCGGTCGTTCCGTCCGCTGTGTCCCCCGCCGTCGTGGTCGTCTGTCCCGTCTTCGCCGAGAAGGCCCCGGATACGACGGGACCGCCTCCTCGTGCCTGCCTCTTCATGACCCCCGCCCGCGCGCTGCTGTCGATTCCCCTCCGGCTCGAACACGTTCACGGAATGCATGCCCCGGCCCGGATCACGACACTCATGTCGAATCGTCAACCGCCCCTGATACGTACGGAGATGCCCTGCCGCCGTCCGGAAAAGTCGCGCGCCGAACCACCCGCCCGAGTCGCCGCCGCCCGACGGACAGTCACAGGTGGAGCCCCACGAGGGCCGGCCGGCGCGATCACACCTGATCCCCGCGTCCACGCGCGCGATGAGACGGGCCGGTACATCCGCCCGCGGGGCCGACGGCCGACCCGGCCGTGCCGAACCCTGTCGCGCCTACGGTCCCGGGTACCGTGCGACCACTCGCGCTCGGACCAACTACCTATGCCGCGCTGCTGATCCGGTCGCAGTCAACCTGACATTCGTCAGGACCGGTCGCCCGCTTCTCTTCCTAGGGTTCGAGTTCACCGACTCCACGGAGGAGACACAACCATGCGCAGACTGCTTCGCGCCGCCGCCGCACTCGCTCTCGCGACCGCGGCCCTGACGGCGGTCGGCACGACCGAGGCCCAGGCGGCCGACGAGTGGGCCGGCTGCCCGTACGGCGCCGTGTGCGTCTACCCGCAGAACCAGAACCCCGCCGTCAGCCCGAGCCACATCTACTGGACGTACGGCACGCACAACCTCCAGAACCAGTACGGCAATCACTGGGTCCTCAACAACCAGTACGACGGTGCGCTCGCGCTGCTGTGCTACAGCAGCGGGACGGACTGCACGGCCGACATGCTCGCCGAGGGAACGGGCGTGTACGCCGACCTCACGCCGATCAACTCGATCTACCTCAGGCCGCACCTGGACTGACCCGGCCTTCGCCGTCCGCCGCTCGAAACCCGGCCGGTGCGGTCCCGGCAGTCGTCGGGGCCGCGCCGTTCCTCCAGGGGGAGACAACCACCATGCACCGCACCGCGCGCCTTCGCGGAACGGCCGGACACGTGTGGAGAACACTTCTCGCGTCCGCCGCCGCACTTCTGGTCCTGACCTCCGGCGCGGCCACACCGGCCACCGCCGCCGTCCAGGCACCCGCCGCCGCCGAGATCCCCGACGGCGTCACCGCCGGGGTCGCCGTCTTCGACCGGCAGACGGGTGCCTTCACCGAACAGGTCAACGCCGCCGCGCCGTTCAGGTCCGCGTCCGTCGTCAAGCTGCTGCTGACCCTGGACTTCCTGTGGAACCGCGGGCCGTCGTACTCCGTCCCGGCCGCCGACCTGGCCCGTCTGGAGCCCATGCTGCGCAGCAGCGACGACGACGCGGCCGACTACTACTGGTCCAACTACGGCGGTTCGGCGATCATCGACCGGATGGTCTCCCGGCTCGGCCTGACCGACACCGCGGGGCCGCCCGCCGGCTACCCGGGCTACTGGGGCTACACCGCCCTGTCCGCCCGCGACACCGTGAAGATCTACCGCTACCTCCTGGACACGGCACCGGCCCCCGTGCGCGACTTCGTCATGGGCAACCTGCGCCAGTCCACGCGCTGTGCCTCGGACGACTTCGACCAGCACTTCGGCATCGCCGGGGCGTTCGATCGCCCCTGGGCCGTGAAGCAGGGCTGGGCGGGCTCGTCGTACCCGGAGGGCACGTGCAGTTCGACGGGCACGGCCGCCGCCAAGCGCGCGAGCACCGGCGCGCGGACCGCCGCTCCGGAGGGCCGCGCCGCCGCGGCCGTGGACCTCACCCGCCCGGCGCTGCACAGCACCGGCACCGTGGGCGCGGGCGACCGCTCGATCGTGGCCGTCCTGACGCTCCACCCGGCCGGCACGTCGTACGGCAAGGCCTACACCGACATCGGCCGGCTGACCCGCTCCCTGAACGTGCCCGGCGGGGTACGGCCGACGGGCAAGTGGTACGGAACCTGGAGCGAGCACGTGAACGTCCGCCGGGACCCGTCCACCGCCAACCCGCCGATGACCCAACTGCCCGCCGGGGTCGAGGTGTTGGTGGGCTGCCAGAAGAAGGGCCAGACCGTCAGCGTGCCGCCCTACACCAACGACTGGTGGGCGTATCTGCCCCAGTACGGCGGCTACATCTCCAACATCTACATCAGCTCGCCCGACAACCGGCTGCCGGACGTGCCGGACTGCGCCGGGTCGTAGCCGAGGCGTGGTGAAGGCGTAGCCGGAGCGTGAGTCGGTGAGCCGGGACCCTGTCACCGACCGGGTCCCGGCTCACCGTTCGTGGTCGGCGAGAAGGTCACCGTCGGTGTGAAAGTCACCGTTCGTACTCGGCGAGATAGCGCATCACCTTGTCCACGTGCGGCCGCACGCGCTCCGGGACACCGCGCTCCTCGATGATCGTGCGGTCACTCGTGCGGTAGCCGGCCACGACGAGCTTGACGAGGTCCTTCTCCGGCAGCCCGGCCTCCTTGAAACGCTGGTCGAGCCAGCACACGTACAGGCTCATCGTCGAGATCGCGTCGGGCGGCGACATGTGGTCCTTGTCGCCGTCGCCGTCGCCGTCCACGGCCCAGGCGCGGAACACCGAGGGCGTCCACATCGCGATGCCGAACTCCTCGGAGGCCGGGCGGGCCGCCTTCGCGTCGAACCCGCTCTCCGCCTTGAGCATGGCGGCGAGCACGATGGGGGTGATCTCCTTGTCGGTGCAGCGGTGTGCGGCCTTCACGATGACCGGGCGCAGCGCCTTGGGCACGTCCGAGTCCTGCGGGATCTCCCCCGCGGCCACCGCCACCGGACTGCCCGTGGCGGTGCCCGTGGCTGTGGCGGACGCGCCGGGGCCGCCCTTGTCGTCGGCGCCGCCGTCGTCCCGCAGCAGGAGTACGCCGGTCACGACGGCGGCTCCCGCCAGGACGGCCGCGACGGCCGGGACCAGCCGCCGGCGACGGCGGGGCACACCGGAGAGCTCGTCCACGCGGGCCTTGAGGACGTCGGCGGTGTACTGGAGACGCGTGGCGTGGTCCGACGACAGACAGTCGGCGATCAGCCGGCGCCTGCTCTCCTCGATGTCGGCGTCCAGCCGCAGCGGTGCGGTACCGCGTGCGTAGGACTGGGCGGCGAGGGAGCGGGCCCTGGCGGTGGCCCCCGGGAACGGGTGCAGCCCGCCCGTGAGCACCTGGTGGGCGAGGACGCCGAAGGCCCAGATGTCGGCGGTCGTCCGGACGACCGTGCCCCGCGCGTCGGTGCGCTGCGACCACCACTCGGGCGGCAGATGGTCGAGCGTGCCGAGCGGCGGCATGTGGGCGTGGGTGCCCTCCAGTTCCGCGGCGACACCGAAGTCGGCGAGCCACACTTCGCCGTCCGTACTCAGCAGGATGTTGGCCGGTTTCAGATCACCGTGCACCCAGCCGGCGCCGTGCATGTGCGCGAGACCGGCGGCCACCGAACGCAGTACGCGATCCGCGTCGGGGACCGGCCGACCGGCCTCCGTGGCGTCCAGCACGTCCTGGAGGCTGCGCTCGGCACGGTCCATGACCAGGGCGATCGCACCGTCCAGATCGGGATGCTCCGGCGCCTCGACCGTACAAACGGCATGCGTCCGTACGAGGTTGGGGTGGTCCGCCTCCCGGCTGAACCGCACCTCGCGCTGGACGAGTTCACCGAGGGCGGCCCGCTGTCCCGGGGCCAGGGCGTCGGTGCGCAGCACCTTCACCGCGACCGGGGTGCCGTCGGCGACGGAACGGGCCTCGTGGACGGTGCCCCAGGCGCCGGATCCGATGGGCGCGCCGAGCTCCCAGCCGTCGATGCGGAAGCCTGCTGGGAGATGTGGCGAGGGGCCTGTGCGGGGGGTCAATGCGGGGCCTTCTTCGAGGGGCGGAGGCGGGTCGGAGCCTTCCGCACTGGACGACGGTGTCACGCGGGAGCTTCCTGTGCCGGCCGGCGACTGGCCGTCCGGCTCGTCGGCCGACTCGGGAGCAGGGCGAGGTGCTCCTCGCGTACGAGGCCGAACCGGAGCGCCGACGCCACCAGTCGGGCGCGCTTGGCACCGGTACGGCCGCCCTGCTCCCCTTCCATGTCCCCCTGGTCCAGGCGCAGTTTCGCGAAGGACAGGTAGTCGATGTGGTAGTTGACCGCGGAGCGGGACAGGTCGCGGCAGGAGTCCAGCGGACGCAGCCGTTCCGCGATCTCTCCGGCGCCGGGGAGCGTCGTGTCCGAGGGCTCTCGCAACCGCGGCTCGCACAGCGCCACCAGGACCAGGAAGTACTTCGACGTCTGGTCGAGGGCGAAGGGGTTGACCGTCTGGTCACCGGCGCCGGGTACGGACCGCTCGTCGAGGTAGGCGTGCTGCGGAGCGAACACCTTGAAGTCGACGGTTCCGTTCAGGGCGGGCAGCACGACACGGGAGAACTCGAAGGGGACCGGTGCGCCGAGGCGGCCGGGGGCCACCGTGATGTACTCGCCGGCGCCCTCCAGGTTCTCCACCACACAGCCCGCGGTCCGGCTGAAGTTGGACAGCCGCCAGTAGTCCTCGGCGGCCTCCAGCCGTCCCGCGCGCCGCGAGATGCCCGGGTCGGCCAGGACGACCGCCAGGTCCGCGGCACCCGGCCCGCCACGCCCGAAGTCGGCCATGTCGCCGGGCCCCAGGTGCAGCAGCCCGGGTCCGCGTCGGTCGTGCTCGCCGTCCGCCCACGACGGACCCGGCAACTGGACAATGATCGTTTCCACGACGGCTCTCCCCCGATGAGGTCGCGAGGATTGTAGTGCGCAGATCAATGACGCAAACCGGCTGCGGCCGGTTCTCGCCGGGTCATGGCTCGTACGTGCTGCTCGTGCGGAGGAGCCGCCCTCTCACACCCCCGTGGCGGGAGGGCGGCTCCAGCACTTTCCCCCCGGTAGCGGTCAGTAGAGCCTGTTGACCGCTGTGGTGGTCGTCTTCTTGAACGCCTTCACCGGTGCGTCGGAGAAGTCACCCATCTGCGCCCAGCGCACGAAGGTCACGGCCCGCCCGTCCCGGCCGACCGAGTAGAGGTTGATGTCGGTGGCGCCCCAGGACGTCTCGGTGTGCAGTCCGTAGGCGTGGGCGCCCTCCTCGACCGACAGCTTGCCGTAGTCCTTCAGCGCGGCCTCGGTCTCCGGGTCGGACCGCTCGATCCGTGTGGCACACGCCCGGATGTCCTTGTTCAGCCGCGTGGCCAGGGCCTTGGCCTTGGCGCTGGTGCCGACGACGAAGGTGAGCTGCTGGGCGTTGGTCTCCAGGTCGGTCCGGAAGTCGCGGTACCGGGAGTCGTAGCCCGGCAGAGTGTCCTCGACGCAGAACCGGAGCTCGTCCGGCACGCCGTCCGTGACCTTGCCCGCCGTCCAGGAGGACGTGGGGTGCGGCGGGAGCTGCGAGGCCGACAGGAACTTCGGCCACGCCCCCGCCTTCACCTTCGCCGAGGCGCTCGTGGAGGCGTGCTTCGAGGCGCTCGTGTCCTTCCCGGTGGCGTCGGCCGGGCCGGCGAGCACCGCACCGAAAGCGACGCTCGCGGCGACGAAGGTGGTGAGCGAGGCCGCTCGGGTGCGCTTGGACATGGGTCCCCCTGTGTATGAGTGCATGATCGATCCGCCCGGGTCGGCGAGCGGGTCGGTGAAGTGGGGTGCACGTGGGAAGGATCCGCGTGCACGGGTGTCGACGCCGGTCCCGGTCGTGGGCTGCCACCGGGTGGTCGGTCCGGCGGCGGTCGGTGCGACACCAAGAGCATCAGCCGTCACTCGGGGCCTGCGCAACAGACAGCGCCGGATCCGCGACGGTGGAACCATCCCAGGCCATCTGACGTGCAGGTATATGGAGTGCCTGGGATGCCCTCCCGGGACGGGAACCGCCCCTTGGACCAGGGGGCCACGACGAGAAGCACGGGGGCACGGTGTCGACTCGGGACGACGACGTCGAGGAGTTCGCGGCACTGCTGAGGCGCCTGAAGGCGCGCACGGACCGCAGTTACGGCGCCCTCGCGCGCCGGGTGAACATGAACACCTCGACACTGCACCGCTACTGCGCCGGTGACGCGGTGCCACTCGACTTCGCACCCGTGGAGCGGTTCGCCGCACTGTGCGGGGCGACACCGGCCGAGCGGCTCGAACTCCACCGCCTCTGGATCCTGGCGGTGGCGGCCCGACAGCGACCGCGGACGCCGGGGGCGTCGGAGAGTCCGGAGCTGGAGCCGGATCCGCCTTCAGCCTCGGCTCCAACTCCAACTCCAACTCCAACTCCGGCTCCGGTCGCTGACGCAGCGGACGCCCGCTCCGGGGGAGGCCGTGCCGAGTCCGAGGGCGGCCCCGAGAAGGTCGGCGGTCCCGAAGGAAGCGACGAGTCGGAGTCGGGTCCCTCGGGCTCGGAGTCAGGACCCGAACCCGAGTCCCAGTCCGTATCGAGTGTGCCGACCGTTTCCAGTTCCTCCGGCGGCTCAGGTCCGCGCCTCCGCCGGGCCTGGTACCGGCGGCGGGTCACGGTCACCGCCGCTGTGGTGACGGTGCTGCTGGTCACGCTGGGCAGCCTGTCCGCGCTGTCCGACAACCGTCGGTCCGACGACGCCTCCCGGATCGTCGGCCCGAGCGAGGGCCCGACCGCGACGGCGGCCACCGACGACCCACGTGACCGCGGGTCCACGAGCCCGTCCCCCAAGGTCTCCGGATCGCCCTCGTCCTCGCCGTCGCCCAGCGGCAGGAGAAAGGCGTCCAAGCCCCCCGGCAAGGACGGCGAACCGTCGGGGAACGCCGGCCGCCCGAACGGCTCCGGCTCCACCGGTCTCCCACTGACCTGGACCGCGAACTCGCACGGCTGGACGTTCGACTGCGGCCACGAGTACGTCATCGACAAGAAGCCGGAACAGGTACCCCCGCCTCCGATCACGCAGGACGCCGCTAGGTGGGCGGCCACGCAGAACGCGGTGCACGGGCGCGAGACGATCGTGAACATCTCGGTACAGGGAAAGTCGTCAACCGCCGTCGTCCTGGAGGCCCTCCGGGTACGGGTCGTCGGACGCTCGGCCCAACTGCGGGGTGCCGGCTACTCCATGGACGAGGGCTGCGGAGGCGCGGTCACCCCGCGCTCCTTCGCCGTCGACCTGGACAAGGACCGGCCCATCGCACGCGCGGTCGCGGGCGGTGACGTCGACGGGCCGATCCCGGCGATGCGTATGCCCTACCGGGTGTCCGCCGAGGACCCGGAGGTGCTGCTCGTCAACGCACGGACGAATTCCTGCGACTGCAGCTGGTACCTGGAACTCGACTGGTCGTCCCAGGGACGCACCGGCACGATCCGCGTCGACGACCACGGCAAGCCGTTCCGTACCAGCGGCGTCGAGGGTCTTCCGCGCTACTGGTACGGCTCGGTCGGTTCGGACCGCCAGTGGGTCCCCCGCACCGACTGACTCCTGGCGCCCTGAGCAGCTGACCCACGGCGAGGAAGTGGCCTACGGTCGCGGCACGTTGCGCAGGTTGGAGCGGGCCATCTGCAGCATCCGGCCGACTCCCCCGTCCAGCACGATCTTCGACGCCGACAGCGCGAACCCGGTCACCATCTCCGCGCTGATCTTCGGCGGGATGGAGAGGGCGTTCGGGTCGGTGACGATGTCGACGAGCGCCGGGCCCTTGTGCCTGAAGGCGTCCTTCAGCGCGCCCGCGAGCTGCTTGGGCTTCTCCACGCGTACGCCGTAGGCACCGCAGGCGCGGGCGACCGCGGCGAAGTCGGGGTTCTTGTTGGCGGTCCCGTACGAGGGAAGTCCGGCGACCAGCATCTCCAACTCGACCATGCCCAGGGAGGAGTTGTTGAAGAGGACGACCTTCACCGGCAGGTCGTACTGGACGAGGGTGAGGAAGTCGCCCATCAGCATGGAGAATCCGCCGTCGCCGGACATCGAGACGACCTGGCGTCCGCGGTCGGTGAACTGCGCGCCGATGGCCTGCGGCAGCGCGTTCGCCATCGAGCCGTGCGAGAAGGAACCGATGATGCGGCGGCGGCCGTTGGGCGAGATGTAGCGGGCCGCCCATACGTTGCACATGCCGGTGTCGACCGTGAACACGGCGTCGTCGTCGGCGAGTTCGTCCAGGACGGAGGCGACGTACTCGGGGTGGACCGGGACGTGCTTCTCGACCTTGCGCGTGTACGCCTTCACCACGCCTTCGAGCGCGTCGGCGTGCTTCTTCAGCATCTTGTCGAGGAAGCGGCGGTTGCTCTTGGGGCTCACCTTCGGGGTGAGACAGCGCAGGGTCTCCTTCACGTCGCCCCACACCGCGAGGTCCAACTTCGAGCGGCGGCCCAGACGTTCGGGCCGTACGTCGACCTGGGCGATCTTGACGTCGTCGGGCAGGAACGCGTTGTACGGGAAGTCCGTCCCGAGCAGGATCAGCAGGTCGCACTCGTGGGTGGCCTCGTAGGCGGCGCCGTACCCGAGGAGGCCGCTCATGCCGACGTCGTACGGGTTGTCGTACTGGATCCATTCCTTGCCGCGCAGGGCGTGCCCCACCGGGGACTTGATCTTCTCGGCGAACCGCATGACCTCGGCGTGCGCGCCGGCGGTGCCGCTGCCGCAGAAGAGGGTGATCTTGTCGGCCTCGTCGATCATCGCGGCGAGCTTGTCGATCTCGGTGTCGCCGGGGCGGACGCTGGGGCGGGAGGTGACGAGGGCGGTCTCGACGGCCTTGTCGGGGGCGGGCTGGTCGGCGATGTCGCCCGGCAGCGTCACGACGCTCACGCCGCTCTGTCCGACCGCGTGCTGGATGGCGGTCTGGAGCAGCCGGGGCATCTGCTTCGGGTTGGAGATCATCTCGCTGTAGTGACTGCACTCGCGGAACAGTTGGTCGGGATGGGTCTCCTGGAAGTAGCCGAGGCCGATCTCGCTGGAGGGGATGTGCGAGGCGAGGGCGAGGACCGGGGCCATGGAGCGGTGGGCGTCATAGAGGCCGTTGATGAGGTGGAGGTTGCCGGGACCGCAGGAGCCGGCGCAGGCGGCGAGCCGGCCCGCGATCTGGGCCTCCGCTCCCGCCGCGAAGGCGGCCGTCTCCTCGTGGCGGACGTGGATCCAGTCGATGGCCGCGTTGCGTCGGATGGCGTCGACCACCGGGTTGAGGCTGTCGCCCACGACTCCGTACAGGCGCTTCACGCCCGCGCGGACGAGGATGTCGACGAACTGCTCGGCGACGTTCTGCTTGGCCATGAGTCACGCGCCCCTTAGCTGTCCTCAGCCGACTTCCTGTCTTCGGCTCACTTCCGCTGTCACAGGTTCCCTTTCATGTCCCATGAATTCACAGCGGGCGCGGTTACGCCTCCCAAACGGCCGCCGCCGTCCGGTCGTCGGCGTACCCCTTGACCCGTACCAGGGTGTCCGCGAGGAACGCCGCGAGGCCGGGCGGGTCGCCGTCCGACCAGCGGGAGGTGAGGTGTTCGACCAGGGCGGGTTCGCCGCGCAGGGGTTCGGCGAGACCGCTGGTGCACAGCAGGAGGGTGTCGCCCGGGCGGGCGACGGAGGCCCGGAAGCGGAACGGGTCGCGGGGCGGCGGTTCGGGGGCGGGCTCGTACGGGCTCGGGGGTGTGGTGATGCCGAGGTCCATGGTGAGCCGGTCGCCGTCGGGGGTCTCGTGCGGCAGCGATCCGAAGCCGACGACGGCCTCGCCCGCCGTGTCGGCGGCATGCGGCTCGATGTCCTGCCACTCGCCGTCGCGCAGCCGGAAGAGGCCGCCCGCTCCGACACCGAAGAAGACGCGCGTACGGCACTCGGGGTCTGCGGGGAGCAGGAGGCAGCGCAGGCTCGCGGTGTACTCCTCCGGTTCGATGCCCTGCTCGGCGGCGGTGGCCCGCAGTTTGCCGAGGCTGCGGTCGGTGAGCCGGTGCAGTCCCGACTTGAGGTCGCCCCGCCGGGCGGCCCTGATGTCCTCGGCCAGGCGCGCGTGGCTGCGGCCGACGGCCCGCCCGATCCACTGGCACGCCTCGGCGGCGGCCCGGTGCGCGCCGGGGGTGGCGCGGGCCCCGGTCGCCATCGCGACCAGCACGAGGGCGCCGTCCCCGACGCCGAAGCGGGCCGTGAGCAGGGAGTCCCTGCGCGGTTCGCCCCGGTAGCGCGCCGAGTCCCCGCGCACGGACGCGGCCCGCAGCGTCGACGTCCCGTACGCCGCCCCGTCCAGCACGGTGTCCGCCACGAGATCGTCGAGATCGTCCACGTCGGCGGGAGGCAGAGCGGTCGGCTCGGCGTCGTAGGTGGGCGGCCCGGAGCCCACGTAGTCGACGGGGGCGGGGAGGTTGGGGGCCTGTACGGAGGCTTGTGCGGGGGCTTGTACGGGGGGCTGCTGGTCGGAGGAGGTACCGACCGGGGCGTCGACGAGGGTGGCGGGCGGGGCGTAGGGGGCTGCCTCGGAGGGCGGCGGTGATGCGTCGGAGGGCGTTCGTGACGCGGATGTCCCGGCACCGGGCGCCTCCGCGGACGTACCGCTGAGGGGCACCACCGCATGGAACCCCGGCGGCTGGGGGGCTGCTGACTGGTGGGCTGGTGACTGGGGGCCTGGCAGTCGAGGACCCGACGGCTGAGGAACCGGCGGGTGGAAGCCCCGAGGCTCGGGGCTCTGCTGCTGGGTGCCCGGCGGCAAGGAGGTCTGGGCCGGTGGTTCGGCGGGCGGGGCCTCCCAGGGCGCCCGCTGCCGCTGAAGCCCGCTGCGCCGCAGCGGGTCGTTCTCCGGCTCCCCAGGCCGGAGTGCCTCTCCGGCAGCCGCAGAGCCGCCAGGCGCAGGCCCGCCAGGAAGTGGACCGCCGGTTGCCTCCGGCGGTTGGCGTTCGCTGGGGCCCCAGCCGGCCACCGGCCAGCCGGTGCCGAAGCCGGTGACCGCGGGGCCGTCCGGCACGGGGCCGCCGGGCGTGGGCCCGGTGTCGGCGTCGGTCTTCGGCTCGGACGGGTCCGAGCCGTTGCCGAGGTGGTGGCGTTCGGGCGGTGTTCGGGTGCGGGGTGGTGGGATTCCCGGGCCCGTGACGGGCCGAGGCGGGGGCGCGTCGGCCGGGGCGCCCAGGGTGTCGGACGCCGAGGCGAAGCGGTCGTCGAGGGAGTCGGCCGCGGCCGCGGGCCCCGTGTCCCCCGTGGAGTCGTCGTACAGCTGCCCCCACCAGTCGTCCTCATGACCGGTGGGCTTCTCCCCCTGCTGGCTCATGCCCCTAATTGTCCACCGCGGAGGCCGGATGAAAACGGTGCATCCGGAAAAACCGGCCACGGGGTTGGGCGTCGAACGGTGATACGAAACCGCCGGGCGATCCCACCCCCCACGGGAGAACCGCCCGGCGGCGCCGGTGTGACCGCGGGCCCCCGGCGTACGCCGTACGCACACGCCGTACGCCCGGGTCACGGTCTGAACGGCCGAGTTCCCCAGTTCTCCTGGGAGTCACCCGGTTCGGCCCTGAGTGTGACCGGCTTTCCTGAGGGTCAGCTGTGCCCGGCGGTCGCGGCCCGTCCGCCGCCCCGCACCCACGCACCGCGTACTCGGCCCTCCCGGCCCGTGGCGGGTCCTCGCCACGGCCCGCGCGTTGTGCTGCGGTGGCGCCACCTTGGCAGAGAGACGCGGGGTACCGCGATGATGTGCCGAGGCGGTTTTACGCCGTGGCCGTTTTCCGCCACGGCCGGGTCTTCGGGGAGGGGCGTCGCCGCATGCTGGGAGCGACAGGTCTGGCAGCGATAGGGCTGGACGAGACACACGAGTCGGCCTACCGGGCGCTGGTGTCCGTGGGCGCCGCCGACGTGCCAGATCTCGCCCGGCGGCTCACGCTCGGCGAGCACGACACCGAGCGCGCGCTGCGCCGGCTGGAGCGGCACGGTCTGGCCGCCCAGTCGTCGGCCCGGCCGGGCCGCTGGGTCGCGGCGCCGCCCGGTGTCGCGATCGGCGCGCTGCTCACCCAGCGCCGCCACGAGCTGGATCAGGCGGAGCTGACGGCCGCGCTGCTCGCCGAGGAGTACCGCGCCCGGGCCGTCGAGCCCGCCGCGCACGACCTGGTCGAGGTGGTGACCGGCGCGGCCGCGGTCGCCCAGCGGTTCCTGCAGCTGCAGCTCGGCGCGAGCGACGAGGTGTGCGCCCTGGTGACCGGGAACCCGGTCGTCGTCTCCGGCACCGACAACGACGCGGAGGAGCAGGCCGCCGACCGCGGCGTCCGCTACCGCGTGGTCGTCGAGCGGTCGGTGCTGCACCTGCCGAACGGCATCGCCGAGCTGTCCGCCGCGCTCGACCGCGACGAACAGGTACGGGTCGTCGACACGGTGCCCACCAAGCTGGTGATCGCCGACCGGGCCCTCGCCATGGTGCCGCTGACCTCGCGGACCCTGGAGCCCGCGGCCCTCGTGGTCCACGCGAGCGGGCTGCTGGAATCGCTGTCGGGCCTGTTCGAGGCGGTGTGGCGGGACGCGCTGCCGCTGCGGCTCGGTGCGCCCGGCACGGTCACCGAGGAGGAGCGGGACGGGCCGGACGGCACCGACCTGGAGATCCTCTCCCTGCTGCTCGCCGGGCTGACCGACGCGAGCGTCGCCAAGCAGCTCGACCTGGGCCTGCGGACCGTGCAGCGCCGGGTCAAGCGGCTGATGGAGCTGACGGGCGTGACGACCCGACTCCAGCTGGGCTGGCACACGTACGAGAAGGGCTGGGTGGCCCGGGAGCGACAGGACTGACCTGCGGTTTCGCCCGCTCTCCCGCACTCTGGACAGATGGGAGCGTGGGAACTCCTGCTGGTCGGTGTGGTGCTGCTGCTCGGCCTGAGCGGAGTGCTGGTACCCGGCGCGCCGGGGTCGTGGCTGGTGTGGGCCGCGGTCCTGTGGTGGGCGTTCGAGGATCCGCGGGCGCTCTCGTGGGCCGTGCTGGTGGGCGCCACGGCCGTCCTGTTCCTGGCCCAGGTGATCCGCTGGCGGCTGCCACCGCGCAGGCTGCGCGCGAGCGGCGCCACCCCGCGCATGGCGGCGTACGCGGGCGTCGGGGCCCTGCTCGGCTTCTTCCTGCTGCCGGTGCTGGGCGCGATACCCGGCTATCTCGGCGGCGCCTATCTCGCCGAGCGGCTGCGGCTCGGCGGCCCCGGGGAGGCGAAGGCGTCGGTCCGCTCGGTGATGCGGGCGGGCGGGACCAGCGTGCTGGTGGAGCTGTTCGCCTGCCTGCTGATCGCGGGGGCGTGGCTGGGAGCTGTGATCTGGGGCCCGTGATCCTCTGCCGCACGCTCCACCCGCACACTCCACACATCGGATCTCTCCCTTTATATTGACGGCATCCTGCACCTTCTCTACGTTGCGCCTTGGGATAGCTCCGATGAATCTCCCGGAGTGCACGCAGTAGAACGAGCCGCCAGGAGGCGCAATGCCCAGCCCGTCCAGACGAACCGTGCTCGCCACCGGATCCGCCCTCGGCGGGACACTTCTCGCCACCGGCCTCCCGGCACAGGCGAGCGCGGCCGACCATGGAAGCGCCCCCTCCGCCCCATACGCCCCCTCCACGTCAGCCGACCCCTGGCGTACCGTCCTCGACGACGCCGACCTGGTCTGGGAGCGGATGCCGAAGACCTGGTACGAGGGCCCGTACCTGGGCAACGGCTTCCTGGGTTCCGGGATCTACGCCGAACCGGGCCGGGAGACCGAGGCCGTCCGCTTCAACATCCAGCACTCCGAAGTGCAGGACCACCGCCCGCAGTTCGGCTCCCTCTTCGGTCTCGCCCGGCTGCCCATCGGCCACTTCACCCTGGAGCCGGTGGGCGCGATCACCGGGCTCGACTGGCGACTCGGGCTGCGTGACGCCGAGTTGACCGGCACGCTCACCACGGACCGCGGCACCCTCACGATCCGCGCCCTGATCCACACCACCCGCTCCGTACTCGCCGTCGAGGTGACACCGAGCAGCGGCGAGCGCGACTTCCGGTGGGTGTTCCACCCGGCGGACGCGATCAGCCCCCGTGCCGCCTTCAAACCGGTCCCGCCGGGATACACGGGCAACCCGCCCGCCGAGATCGAGAAGCACGACGGCATATCCGCGGCCGTCCAACCGCTCTTCTCCGGCGGCCAGCACGTCACCGCGTGGCGCGAGCGGACACTGGGCTCCCGGCGGACCCTGTACGTCAACGTCGCGCACTCCCACCCGAAGTCGACGGCACTGCGGCAGGCCCTGGCCACCGTCCGCGCGTCCGCACTCCTGCCGTACAACACACTGGCGTTGACGCATCGCGCCTGGTGGCACGCCTTCTACCGCAAGAGTTTCCTCTCCCTCCCGGACGCGCGCATCCAGCGCTTCTACTGGATCCAGCTCTACAAGACGGCGTCCGCGGCCCGTCGTGACGCCCCCGCGATGGCCACGAGCGGCCCCTGGCTGGAGCCCACGCCCTGGCCCGCGACCTGGTGGAACCTGAACGTGCAGCTGGAGTACTGGCTGATCCACGGCTCCAACCACCTCGAACTCGACGCCGTGACCCGGTCGTTGAGCGAGTTCCGCGACCACCTCAAGGCCGAGATGGCGCCCGCCTACCGCGGCGACTCGCTGGGCATCCCGCGCACCACCGACGCCTCGCTGGTCAACGGCGGCGCGACGGACCCCGTACTCGGCTACGGCGTCGGCATCCCCGGCCAGGAGCCGCCGACCCCCGAGGTCGGCAACCTCACCTGGGCCCTGCACAACGTCTGGCTCAGCTACCGCCACACCATGGACAAGTCGATCCTCCGGGACGTCCTCTTCCCGCTCCTGCGCAAGGCGGTCAACTACTACCTGCACTTCCTGGAGCCGGGCGCGGACGGCAAGTTGCACCTCCCGGCGACCTTCTCACCCGAGTACGGCGGCAACTCCCGGGACTGCAACTACGACCTGATGCTGCTGACCTGGGGCTGCCGCACGCTGCTCGACTCCGCCGAACTCCTAGGCATCGACGACAAGTTGGCGCCCCGCTGGCGCGAGGTCCTGGCCAAGCGGGCCGCGTACCCGACCGACGCGAACGGCTTCATGATCGGTGCGGACATCCCCTTCGCGAAGTCGCACCGCCACTACTCCCACCTCCTGGCCGTCTACCCGCTGTACGAGCTGACGGGCGACACCCCGGACGAAAAGGCCCTGATCGAGAAGTCGTTGGCCCACTGGGTCGGCTTCGAGGGCGCCCTCCAGGGCTACACGTTCACGGGCGCCGCCTCGATGTCGGCGCTGCTGGGGAAGGGCGAGGACGCGCTGTCGTACCTGGGCCAGCTGATGACCCGCTTCATCCAGCCCAACACCATGTACAAGGAGTCGGGCCCGGTCATCGAGACCCCGCTCTCCGCCGCCCAGTCGGTCCACGACATGATCTGCCAGTCCTGGGGCGACGTCATCCGTGTCTTCCCCGCCCTGCCCGCCGCCTGGGCCGATCTGACGGTGCACGACTTCCGCACCCAGGGAGCCTTCCTGCTCAGCGCGGTGCGGAAGGGCGGGAAGACTCGCTGGGTGCGGCTGGTCAGCGAGGCGGGCGCCCCCTGCGTCGTACGGCATGGGATGGCCGGCGCGATCGACGTGCGGGACGGCCACGGGCGGCCCCTGCGGTACAAGGCCGTGGGCGACGGGGCGATCCAAGTCACCCTGCGCAAGGGCGAGTCGGCGCTCATCACCGCCAAGGGCGACCGGCCGGACCTGCGCATCGCACCCGTCGAGCCGAACGAGGAGGCCCCGCGGTGGGGGCTGCCGGCCGCCCCTTGAGCTATCCCGCCAGAGCCCTCAGGTCGATGCTGTCGGCGAGGGCCCGCATGCCCGCGTCGTTGAAGTGGAGGTGGTCGCCCGGATCGTAGGCGGCCAGCATGCGGTTCGGCCGGGACGGGTCGCGGACGACGGCGTCGAAGTCCGCGACCGCGTCGAACAGGTCGCCGGTACGGATGAGCCGGTTGACCTCCTGCCGTACGCGTTCACGCCTGTCCGTGTATCCGCCGTAGCCGCCGAACGGGGTGAGTGTGGCTCCCACGACGCGGATGCCTCGGGCGTGGGCACGCCGCACGATCTCTCGGTACGCGGCACCGAGGGCGGCCGGGTCGGTCTGGTTCGGCGCGCTCTTGATGTCGTTGACGCCCTCCATCACGATCAGCGTGCGCACTCCGGTGCGGGAGAGGACGTCGGCGTCGAACCGGGCCAGGGCGCTGGGTCCCCGGCCTTCGAGCAGCAGCCGGTTTCCGGCTACTCCCGCGTTCAGTACGCCCTGTTGACGGTTCCCGGGCAGGCGCCGTAGACGCTCTGCGAGGCGGTCGGGCCAGCGACGGTTGGTACTCGGCGTCGAACCGGAGCCGTCGGTGAGGGAGTCGCCGAGCGCGACCACGCTTCCCGCGGTCTGCGCCCGTCGTACGTCGACACCGGTCACGTAGTACCAGGAGCGCGTGGTCGTCGTGAACGCCGTACCTCTCACGTCGGCGACCCGATTGCCTTTCGGGGCGACGAAGTTGGTCTGCAGGGCGTCCCGGTGGTACGTGGCCGGGCCCGAGTCCCCGGGTGTGTGGAGGGTGACGAGGAGATTGGTGGCCGCCGGGACGGCCAGCGTCACGGAGTCGCTCACCGCGTCCCTGCCCACCGGCACGGTGATCCTCTTCCGCCCGCCGAACGTGAGCGTGCGCATCGTGCCGGGCAGGGCGTCCGGGCTCTTGGGGGCGTTCCTCAGCTGTCGGGCGACCGTGGCTCCGCCGAGGGCCAGCGGCAGGGTGCCGAGGCGGTTCGAGATCCGTACGCGGACTGCCGTGCCGCCGACGCTCGTGTGGACGACGTTTCGGATCGAGGCGCCGGGAAGAGCGGCCGTGGTTCCGGAGGCGGAGCCTTCCCAGGTGCCTGTCCAGCGCGCGGGCGCTGTTCGCGCGAGGGGCTCCCTGCCTCCGTGGGCGACGCCCGTGCCCATCAGCGTGAGCACCAGCCCTCCGGCCACGGCGACCAGCGTCTGTCTGACCATGCGTCACTGCCTTCCGCCGACGGAGTCCGGCCGGGTGCGGAGCTCCGGCCCCAGGGCCTGTCGGACAGGTCCTGGGGTCAGGATCCGATGCGCCGGACGCGAAATCCGTGTTTGGCTGCAGCTATGACCGCATTCAGTGAAGCCGAACGGGTGTACCTAAAGTCCCAGCGACTGGGTCGGCTGGCCACCGTCGACCAGCACGGGCAGCCGCAGGCGAACCCCGTGGGCTTCTATCCGCAGGACGACGGCACGATCCTGATCGGCGGATACGCCATGGGCACCACCAAGAAGTGGCGCAACCTCCAGAAGAACCCCAAGGTCGCCCTCGTCGTCGACGACATCGTCAGCCTTCGTCCCTGGAAGGTGCGCGGAGTGGACATCCGGGGCGAGGCCGAACTCCTCACGGGGCCAAATGAGTTGGGCCCGCACTTCAGTGAGGAGCTGATCCGGATCCACCCTCGGCGGATCCACAGCTGGGGGTTGGAAGAGGAGTAGGGCGCACGCTATTTGAGCAGGGGCCCGCTGTCTGAGCAGGGGCCCGCCATCTCCCGCCGTCTATCGTCCTTCCAGCCTCAGCAGTTGGAGCTTTCGCTCCAGGCCGCCCGCGTAGCCGGTGAGCGAACCGTCCGCGCCGATCACTCGGTGGCACGGCCTGACGATCAGCAGCGGATTGGCACCGATCGCCCCGCCGACGGCCCGCACGGCGACGCCCGACGCGCCGATCCGCGCGGCGATCTCCCCGTACGTGGTGGTCGCCCCGTAGGGCACCGAGTCGAGGGCGCCCCAGACCTTCTCCCGGAATTCCGTACCGCTCGCCTTCAACTCCAGCTGGAACTCCTTGAGTTCACCGGCGAAGTAGGCCGCGAGCTGCTGTCGGGCGTCCCGGAAGAGACCGGGTGCGGGCCGCCAGTCCGGCTGGACGGTGCGGCCGCCCTTCTGTCCGGGGACCGAGAGGGACGTCAGGGCGCCGGACTCGTCCGCTGTGAGCAGGAGTTGGCCGACCGGGCTGTCGAGCTCGGCGTAGTGGACGTTCGTCATGATCGGTGCTCTTCCAGGTCGCTCGTCGTGCTCGTGGTGGGTGGGATCTGGCCGGCCGCCCTCAGATGGTGCAGGGCGTAGGAGCGCCAGGGGCGCCAGGCGTCGGGGACGTCCTCGTCCGGTGGTGCCACGTCGGGGTCGCCGAGGGCTCGGGTGCGGATGACTGCCACGGTCCGCGGGTGCATGCCGGGGAGCGCGAGCAGCGCGGCCTGCGCCTCCTCGCGGTCCGCCCCGGGGTCCAGGCGCAGGCTGCCGTCGGCGAGCGCTGTGGCGAGTGCGCCCAGGGTGCCGCCCGCCTCCGCGAGGGCGGCCGGCTCGGGGAAGACGTGCGTGAGCGTTCCGCAGGGTGCGTCGAGGTGCTTCCCGTACGCCCTCACGAGGCGCTCGGCCTCGTCCCGGCCCACGAGTGCGCGTACGGCCAGTTCCTCCGGGTCGGCGGCGCCCGGCGAACGCAGTCCCGGCCTTGCCGCGACCAGCGGTGCCAGGCGTTCGTCGGCTCCCAGCCGCTCGTCCACTGCGTACGGGTCGGAGTCCAGGTCCAGGAGGCGCCGCAGTCGTTGCACTGCTGTGGTGAGATCGCGCAGGTCGGTGAGGTGCAGCCTGGCGTCCAGCCAGCCGGCCGCGTGGGCCGAGGTCCTGGAGGGCCTCTCGCCGACGGCCACGATGCCTTTGCCGTACGGCAGGCGCAGGGTTCGGCGGTATGTACGGGAGCCCGTACCGTTCGTCACTTCCTCGACACCGGCGACGGCCTCGGCTGCCAGCAGGTCGAAGACCTCGCCGGCTTGGTAGGACCCGCGGTACGCCAGCCGCAGCGGGATCCCCGCCGACGGAGTGGCCGCGCGACGCGCGGCTGCACCCCGGCGGGGAACGGCGGCGCGCAGTTCGGTCGGTGTCGAGGCGTACACCGTGCGGATCGTGTCGTTGAACTGCCGCACGCTCGCGAACCCGGCCGCGAAGGCGATCTCCGTGATCGGCAGCTCCGTGGTCTGCAGCAGCACCCTGGCGGTGTGGGCCCGCTGGGCCCGTGCCAGGGCCACCGGGCCCGCGCCCACCTCCGCGGTGAGCTGCCGCTGCACCTGGCGGGCGCTGTAGCCGAGGCGCACGGCGAGGCCGGCGACTCCCTCGCGGTCCACGACGCCGTCGCCGATCATCCGCATCGCGCGACCCACGACGTCCGCGCGTACGTTCCACTCGGCGGAGCCCGGCACGGCGTCCGGGCGGCACCTGCGGCAGGCTCGGAACCCGGAGCTCTGCGCGGCTGCGGCCGTCGGGTAGAACTGGACGTTCTCCCGCTTCGGCGTCACCGCGGGGCAGCTCGGGCGGCAGTAGATCCCCGTCGTCTCCACGGCGAAGAAGAACTCCCCGTCGAACCGGGCGTCCCTGCTCCGCACCGCTCCATACCTGGTCTCTTCGTCAATCACCCCTCCAGTCTGCGCTGCCGCCGAGGGTGTGGCTAGCGGAAATCGGACGTGACGCTCTCGGTTGGTGGGTGGGGCGGGGCCGTGCCGGTATGTCACGTTCGCGACTTCCGGGCGTACTGCCCTGAGTGCCATCGGTGGGCGTTTCCAGCGGGAGCCGTACGTCGCGAACGTTGACATACCGGCACGGCCCCGCCCCGCCTGCGTCGGCGGCTTGCGGCCCGATGGGGGACAGCCACAAACCACCGACAGTCACAAAGGCACACAGGCGCACGACCGTGGTCCGCGGTCCGCGGATGGATGGCAGCCTCAGCCCCCTCCCACCTAGGGGCGCGGGGAACTGCGCGCTCAGCGGCAACGAACCTTCAGCTGCAACACCGACCCCAACCCCTCCCACCCAGGGGCGCGGGGAACTGCGCACCCAGCTCCCACGCGCCCGCAGGCGAACTCAGCGCCCCTGCACCCCCCGCTTCACCTCCATCGCGGCGCGGCCCTCCGCGCCCCTCCGCTTCCACTCCTTCCGGAGTTCCGCTCGGGCCCGCGCGTCCGTCTTGGCCACGATCCGCTGGTTCTCGCGGAGCAGCTTGCGGTAGCTCTCCAGTCGTCGCTCGGGCAGGACCCCGGAGTCCGCGGCGGCGAGCACCGCGCAGCCGGGCTCGGCCTCGTGCGCGCAGTCCTGGAAGCGGCAGGAGGCGGCGAGTTCCTCGATCTCCGAGAAGACCTGCCCGACGCCGTTCCCGGCGTCGAAGAGTCCAACCCCGCGCAGCCCCGGTGTGTCGATCAGTACGCCGCCGCCGGGGAGGACGAGCAGGTTGCGGGTCGTGGTCGTGTGGCGGCCCTTGCCGTCCACGTCACGTGCCGCCTGGACGGCCATCACGTCCTCGCCGAGGAGCGCGTTCGCGAGCGTCGACTTGCCCGCGCCCGACTGTCCGAGGAGGACGGACGTTCCGCCGGACACGACGGCGCCCAGGACGTCCAGGCCGTCTCCGTCCATGGAACTGACGGCCAGCACCTGTACGCCCGGTGCCGTCGTCTCGACGTCCTGGACCAGGTACGACAGGCCCACCGCGTCCGGTACCAGGTCCGCCTTGGTGAGCACTACCAGCGGCTGTGCCCCGGACTCCCAGGCCAGCGCCAGGAACCGTTCGATCCGGCCGAGGTCCAGCTCCACCGCCAAGGAGACCGCGATGATCGCGAAGTCGACGTTGGCGGCGAGGATCTGTCCTTCCGAGCGTTTGGAGGAGGTCGAGCGTACGAAGGCCGTGCGGCGGGGCAGATACGCCTGTACGTATCGGGGGTCCCCGCCCGCGTCGACGACGGCCCAGTCGCCGGTGCAGATGACGCGCAGTGGGTCGTTCGGCGTCACGAACTCGGTGTCGACCCGGACGAGTCCGTCGGCGGTGATCACATCGCACTGTCCGCGATCGACCCGTACGACCCGGCCCGGGATGAGCCCCCGCTCCAGGTGGGGGGCGAATTCAGCGGCCCACTCGTCGTCCCAGCCATAGGGCGCGAGCGGGTGGGCCGAAGAAGACGGTGAAGAAGAGGAAGACAAGGGGTGCCCCTTCGAGGGGTGGCCCCGGCCGCGCGCACTCGGGCGCGGAGAAGAAGGATGTCAGCCGGCGACCACAGAGGTGGATTCGATGAACTTCCGGATGCGGGCGGCGCCCAGCTCAGTGACGGCCATCGATCACACCTCCTTGATCACACCAGCATGACGTCGGTGGTGGAGACCCACCACGAGAACGGTCCGACCCTAGCCCGCTCCTTCGCCCTGGCCAATCGATTTACCGGCCGGGGCTCGGCCCGGCTCAGCTGTGTGTGCAACTGCGGCCGTTCAGCATGAACTCGTCCGGCTCCCCGTTGCCGTTGCCGGGCTTCCAGGAGCCGAGGAATCCCACGGCGAACGAGCCGCCCGCGGCGACCGACTTGTTGTAGTCCGCCGCGCTCGCGCTGACCCGGGAGCCGTCCTGGTCGAAGTTGCCGTCCCACATCTGGGTCACCTTCTGGCCGTCGGGGAAGGTCCAGCTGACGCGCCAGTTGTTGAGGGCGTAGTCGGACTTGACGGTGACGGTGGCCTGGAAGCCGTCGGGCCACTCGTTGACCAGCTCGTACCGGGCGTGGCAGACGGCGGGTTCACTGGGGTTGGGGTCTGCGCCGTCCTGCTCGGCCGCGGACGTGGAGTCGCCCTGGGGTTCCTTCTCCGATGCCGAGCCCGTACCGGCGTCCTCGTCCGTCCGCGACTCGGATGCCTGCGGGGAGGACGTGGAGGAGGCGGTCGAGTCGTTACCCGCTCCCGACGGCACGGGGTCCGACGAGGGGACCGGCTGACCCACGGGCTGCCGGCCCGCCGTCCCTTCCAGGGAGCCTGAGCTGTCGCCCTCACCGAACGGCGCCAGCGTGACCGCCAGTGCCAGGAGAGAGACTCCGACGGCGGCGGCGATCAGTCCGACCCGGCCTATCCGGGCGCGGCGCCCTTCCGCCGCGTCACCGTCCGGCTCGTCGTCGGCCGCGCCTCGGCTGAGCCCCGACTCGACGGCTCTGCGGCGTCGTTCGAGGTAGGCGAGCCCGCCCCAGCCGATGACCCCGCCCGCGAGTGCGGCGGGCAGTCCTCCGCCGGCCAGCCGCAGACAGGCGGCGGCCTCCGCGCACTCGACGCACCGCGCGAGGTGCCACGACAGGTCGTCCGGTACCTCGGCGGCGGGTGAGCGGGTGACCGCGTCGAGGAGCCGGGCGTAGCTGCGGCACTCCTCGGAGAGCGGTGTGTCGAGGTGGTTGCGGTGGCAGCGGTCGCGGAACACCCCGCGCACCTGGTGCAGTTCCTCGGCCGCGCCCTCCGGGTCGAGGCCGAGCCGGCGGGCCACGGAGGTCACCGGCAGCGCCTCGACCTCCGCCAGCCACAGCAGCGCGGCATCCGGTTCCTGCATGTCCCGCAGTCCGCGCAGGGCGAGCGGCCGGTGCAGGGGCGGTCCCGAGAAGCGGGCGGCCTTGTCGGAGTTGAGCCACAGGCGGAGGTCGGGGTCCAGGCGATCGCCCTGGCCCCTCGCCTCCCAGATGGCGGTGGTCTGGCGTACGGCGGTCAGGAGTAACGGTATTCGGGGCAGCAGGGGGGTGCGGGCCCGGCGCCCGAAGTTCCTGCCACCGGGCTCGGTCTCCACGGCACGCGCTTCGCGTATGCCGAGCGAGAACGCCTCGGAGGCCAGTTGGCGGGCATGGGAAGAAGCGCCGGTACAGAGATCGGCGTACGAAAGGACCGCGTCCCAGCACTCCGAGAACAGAGTGGCCTCGGCGGCGTCCTGAGGGGTCGGCAGGTCTGGCATGGGCGGGGACTTCACCTGCATCCACAAGCGGGGTCAACTCACCTGGGTAATACGGGAGTTGAGGGGACGTCTGCGACGGGACCAGAGTTTTTCACGGTTCCTGCACAACTGACAAGCGGCACTTGCACATCCGGTTACCGCCGGTCGCACGTCCCACCAGGCCCCTCGGCCTCAGCCGTGCTTCAGTCGTACACCAGTGGTACGTCCCGGCAGCCCCAAATGACTCAACCGATTGTCCTTGGAACTGCCGTACGTCTTCGTCCGCCCCGTCACCTCAGACTGCGGGCGCCTCTTCCGCCGCCTCGTTCGCCGGGAGGCTGTCCATGAACGAGCTGACCGAGAAGACCGCGTTGCCCGGCCCGGGCGGGCCGTATCCGGGCGGCGAGGAGAGCCCGAAGTCCTCCATCGTGGAGCGGTACGCCTCAAGCAGACGGATGTGGTACTCCAGCGGCGCGCCCTGCGGATTGGCCTTGCCCAGCGGTGTCGTCGGCTCCGGGCACCAGGTCGTGAACCGGGGTGTGATGCCCTGCGACATGAAGAAGCGCAGGCCCTCGGTGGTGGAGGCGATGGCCTCGTCGACCGTCGTGAAGCCGAAGGGCTCCGCCATCTCCACGCCCGCGACGAAGTTGGGGATCACGTTGCGCGCGCCGAAGACCTCCGCCGAGTCCAGGATGCGCTTGTGCCACTCGTCCCGGCCGACGTACCGCTCCTTGCCCGGGCAGTACATCTTGAACAGGTACTCGTCCCACACCTCGTAGTTGGGGTGGTAGATCTGCACGCCGTGATCCTTGAAGCGCTGTACGTCGTCGCGCGGGAGTGCCTGGGCTACGACCTTGCCGATCCAGCGGCCCGGGAAGTGCTCCTCGATCGCCTTGGCGTACATGCCGTAGAAGTCGGCCTCGTCGCGGCCCTGGAGCTTGGAGGTGATCGCGCCGCCGGTGAGCGTGTAGGCGGTGGAGGTCTTCGCCGTGTCGTAACGGTCGATGATCTCCAGGGCTTCGAGGACCTCGTCCACGTCCTTGACCCCGGTGTACGGGCGGCCCGCCGCCTTGTGCTGGCGCCAGTTGTGGTTGATGTCGCAGTACTGGCACTCCTCCTTGGCGCCGAAGTACTGGCAGACCCGGAAGACGGTCAGGTAGATCAGGTAGCCCCACTGGATCGTCGGGGCCACCTCCATGACGGACTTCCCGTTGGTGAGCTTGTGCCGGTAGTACTCCGGCATCGGCGGGACGCCGACGTCCGAGATCCGCTTCCCGTCGAGGTAGAGGCCGAGCACGCCGTCCTCGCTCGCGGCCACGCGGTACGGCGAGGACGGGTTCACTCGCACGGACACAACGGTCCGGCGCAGGTCGTACGGGCCGCCGGTGAGGATGATCTCCTCGGGCGGGCGCCTGAGCGCGGCCTCGCCCAGCTCGGGCAGGGTGCCGTGGTCGAAGGAGAAGATGAAGTACGACTTCGGTTTGACGTCCCCGTCCTCGTTGTCGCTGAGTGCGGAGTCGTCGAAGGCCACGCCCCCACGGAGCAGGTCCTCCTTGAAGACGGCTTCGCGCGGTACGTGCGGGAACCTCTCCATCAGGTCCTCGACCAGCGCGGTACGGCTGCCCATCCCGTCCTCCTAGCTCCCCGTGCTCCCGGCTGCTGTGCTCGACTCCTCACGGTATGCCCCTCCTCCCGGGCCCGCGGTGCCGGGTCCCTCCTGGTGGCCGGTCCCTCCTGGTCGCGGGGCGGAGGCTCCGCGCATCCCCGGGGAGCAGACCCCCGGAGCAGGAGGAGCCGCGGGGGACGGAGCCAGGGAAGTCAGTGCCCCGGTCGTCGAGTCGAGTCCCGGAGCACGATGTGGGTGCCGAGCACCAGGTGCTGGCTGTCGGGGAGTTCGGCGCGGTGCAGGGCCAACCGGACGGCGGCGCGGCCCAGTTCCTCGTGCGGGACGTTGACGGTGGTGAGGGCCGGGAAGAGGTCCAGGGCCAGCGGCACGTCGTCGTAGCCGACCACGGACACCTCGTCGGGGACGCTCACGCGCGCTTCGCGCAGCGCCTGCAGCGCGCCCGCCGCGACCATGTCGGTGGCGGCGAACACCGCGGTGAAGTCGGCGCCGGACGCGAGCAGTTGACGGGTCCCCTGACAGCCGTGCGAGCGGCTGAACGCGCCGTCCAGGATCAGGGCCGGGTCCGGTGCGAGCCCGAGCAGTTCGTGCGCTCGCCGGAAGCCGCCGAGGCGCTGGTCGCTGGTGGACAGGCCGGCCACCCGGCCGAGGTAGGCGACGCGCCGGTGGCCCGAGGTGAGCAGATGGGTGGTCATCGCGAAGGCGCCGCCCTCGTTGTCGTACTCGACGACCGTGGCGGGCACCCCCGGGCCGAGCGGCGGCCTGCCGACGAGCACGAGCCGCGAACCCACCCGGTCCAGGGCGTGCGCGAAGTGCGTCATACGGTCCTGGTGGGCCTTGTCCTCCCAGGCGCCGCCGACGACGATCACGGCGTCGGCCCGCTGTTCGCGCATGGTCTCGACGACGGTGAGGACGCGCTGCGGATCGCCGTGCGTGGTGCACAGCATGCAGAGCCTGCCCTCGGCGGACGCCTGCTCCTCCACGCCGCGTGCGATGTGGGCGTAGAAGGGTCCTGTGACGTCGTCCACGATGAACGCCACGGTCTTGTTGGTGGAGCCGCCGAGCGCGCGGGCGTGCGCGTTGACCACGTAGTCGAGCTCGCGCATCGCCTTGAGCACCCGGGCGCGGGTGGTCGCGGCGACGGGGTAGGTGCCGCCCAGGACCCGGGAGACGGTCGAGGCGGAGACGCCGGCGCGCGCGGCGACATCCCGGACCGTGGAGGCGTCACCGCCCGTCACGGGCTCCGTCGTCCTGCCGTACGAGCACCACCGGCCAGGGCGCGGTCAGGATCGAGGTCATGCGGTGCGCTCCAGTACGGCGGGGTCGATCGCGTGGGCCAACTCCCGTCCGGACTGCAGGCGTTCGGCCTCCTCCGTGACGGCGAGGCCGAGCCGGGCCACCTCGTTGCCCTGCGAGCCCGCGAGATGCGGGGTGATGAACGCGTTCGGCAGGTCGAAGAGCGGCGAGTCGGCGGGCAGCGGCTCCGGGTCGGTGACGTCGAGGATCGCGCTGAGCCGGTTCGCGCGCAGCTCCTCGACGAGGGCGTCGTGGTCGAGGAGGGCGCCGCGGGCCGTGTTGACGAGCACGGATCCCGCGGGCATCAGGGCGAGTTCGCGGCGGCCGATGAGGTGGTGGGTCTCGGGGGTCTGCGGGGCATGGACGGTGACGATGTCGCTGGTGGCCAGCAGGTCGTTGAGCGGCAGCAGGGGTACGCCGAGGGCGGCGGCCTCCGTCGCGTCGACGTACGGGTCGGCGAGGGTGACCCGCAGGTCGAAGGGGTGCAGCAGTTCGATGAGGCGACGGCCGATCCGGGAGGCCCCGACGACGCCCACGCGGCGGCCGAAGTTGCCGACGCCCGGCATGATCTCCCCGTAGGGGAAGGCCCGTTGGGCGCGGAGGCGGTCTCGCTGGGCGAACATGTCCTTGCCCGCCAGGAGGATCATGGCGAGCGTGTACTCGGCCACGGGAAGGGCGTTCGCGCCGGCCGCGGAGGAGACGGTGATGCCGCGTTCCCAGACCGCGGGCGAGGTGAGTCCCTTGACCGAGCCGGCCGCGTGGAGGATCGCCCGCAGCTTGGGGGCGGCGTCCAGGACCGCCTCGTCGATGCGGGGGCAGCCCCAGCCGGTGATCAGGATCTCCGTGTCGGCGAGGGCGTCCCGTACCCGGGTGTCGGTGAAGTTCTCCGCCGTCAGAGTGGGATCGATTTCTACCGCGTCGCCCAGGCGGGCCAGTACGTCCGGAGGGAAGATCTGGGGCACGTTCTCGGCTGTCATGGCGAAAAGTGCGGCGGGGCGTGGGCGCAAGGTGGGGTGACCTTCCGGGTCGGTTGTGCGTCTATAGCAACCGGTCTCTACGGTAGGTCTCGCGGAGCGAGAGGGTCAACGGACCGGGGCCCGAGGGTGAATGGGCGGGGTCCCGAGGGTGAGTGGGCAGGGTCCCGACGGTGAGTGTGTGGGTGCGGGTTCGCTGTGGCTGGGCGCGCAGTTCCCCGCGCCCCCAAGTCGGAATGGGCGAGGTAAGTTCCAATGTGGCTGGTTCACCGGTCACCGAGAACTTCCGGGAAGGACCCACGGATGGCAGAGGCTCTGACCAACTGGGCGGGGAACATCACGTACTCCGCCAAGGAGCTGCAGCGGCCGCGGTCGCTCGACGCGTTGCGGGCCCTCGTCTCGCGTGCCGACCGGGTGCGGGTCCTCGGCAGCGAGCACTCGTTCAACGAGATCGCCGACCCGGATGCTGAGGGTGTGCTCCTGTCGCTGACCGCGCTGCCGCCGTCGGTCGAGGTGGACGCCGGGGCCCGTACGGTCAGAGTGGCGGGCGGGGTGCGGTACGCGGAGTTGGCACGGGCGGTGCACGAGCGGGGGTTCGCGCTGCCCAACATGGCCTCGTTGCCGCACATCTCGGTGGCGGGTTCGGTGGCGACCGGCACACACGGCTCGGGGAACGCGAACGGCTCGCTGGCCGCGCCCGTACGGGAGGTGGAGCTGGTCCTCGCCGACGGCTCGGCCCTGACGATCGGCCGGGGCGACCCTCGCTTCAGCGGAGCCGTGACCTCGCTGGGCGCGCTCGGTGTCGTCACCGCGCTCACGCTCGACCTGGAGCCGGACTTCGAGGTGGCCCAGCATGTGTTCGGCCGACTGCCGCTCGCGGAACTGGACTTCGAGACGGTGTCGGCCTCGGCGTACAGCGTGAGCCTGTTCACCGACTGGCGGCGGTCGGGCTTCGTCCAGGCGTGGGTCAAGCGGCGTACGGATGTTCCGTGGGACGGGTTTCCGTGGGCCGCGCCCGCCACCGAGGCGATGCATCCGGTGCCGGGGATGCCCGCCGGGAACTGCACCCAGCAGTTCGGGGTGCCCGGGCCCTGGCACGAGCGACTGCCGCACTTCCGGCCCGAGTTCACGCCGAGCAGCGGCGCGGAGCTCCAGTCGGAGTACCTGCTGCCGCGTCCGCACGCCACTGGTGCGCTGCGCGCGCTCGACGCGATCCGGGAGAGGATCGCGCCGGTGCTGCAGGTCTGCGAGGTGCGTACGGTCGCGGCCGACCGTCAGTGGCTGAGTCCGGCGTACGGGCGGGACACGGTGGCCTTCCACTTCACCTGGGTCGCGGACACGGCGGCCGTGCTGCCCGTGGTGCGACGGGTGGAGGAGGCGCTGACGCCGTTCGATCCGCGGCCGCACTGGGGCAAGGTGTTCGCGATGGCCGCGCCGGTGGTGCGCGGACGCTATCCGCAGCTGGCGGAGTTCAGGAACCTGGCGGAGGAGCTGGACCCGACGGGGACGTTCCGCAACGCGTTCGTCGGTGAGGTGCTGGGCGGGTGACCCGGCGGGTGGTGGACGGCTCGATCCCGACCCTGCCCGCTGTGAGCGGCGGGGACTTTGTACAGCCCCTTTCCTAACCCCTTGTCGAAAGTCCCCGGACGGTCATAGCCTTGCGCCGCGCCGGGGCCGACGGGGACCGCCATGGCCTGGAGGGACCGAGGGGGCATTCTGGTGAAGCGCACATCACGCGACATCCGCACCGCGAACCGCTATGGGGTGCTGCGCCAGATCATCGCCCACTCGCCCACGTCCCGCCAGGAGCTGGCCGCCGCCACCGGGCTGAGCCTCGCCACGATCGCCACGCTGGTCGGTGAGCTGCTCGACCTGGGGATGCTGACGGAGGTCGGCTTCGAGGACTCCGCGGGTGGCCGCCCGCGGGGCCTCGTGGCCGTCAACGCGTCGGGGGGCGCCCTGATCGGCGTCGACATCGCGGAGACGTACGTCCGGGTCGAGCTGTTCGACCTGGCGCTGGACGTGCTGGCCCGTGCCGACGAGGACATGCGGCCCGGCGAGATCCGTCCGGAGCAGGTCGTCGGGCATGTCGCCTCGGCCGTCGGGTCGGTGGTCGCGCAGGCCGGTATCGAGGGCGCCCGGGTGCTCGGCGTCGGGGTCAGTGTGCCGGGCCAGGTGGACCGGGAGGCCGGTGTCTCGGAGTACGCGCCGAACTGGGACTGGCACGACGTGCCGCTGCTCGACCTGCTCGCCGAGCAGATCGCGTATCCGCTGTATCTGGACAATCCGCTGCGCGCCTGCGCGGTCGCCGAGCTGTGGTTCGGGGCCGCGCGCGGGCGCGGGGACGCCGTGGTGGTGAACCTCGGGACGGGCGTCGGTGCCGGGCTCGTGCTGGGCGGCGGGCTGCACCGGGGCGTGAGCAACAGCGCAGGCGAGTGGGGGCACAGCACGCTCGTACTGGACGGGCGGCCGTGCCACTGCGGCAACCACGGGTGCGTGGAGACGTATGTCGGGGCGCCCGGAATCATGCTGAATCTAAGGGAGTTGAGCCCCGGGAGCACCCTGCTGCATCCCGAGGACCAGACCGCGACGATCAACGCGCTCGCCCGTGGGGTCGCCGAGCGGGACCCGGTGGCGACCAAGGTGGTCCAGGGCACCGCGCGTTATCTCGGCGCCGCGATCGCCGACCTGGTGAACCTCCTCAACCCCGAGGTGATCGTGCTGAGCAGCTGGGTCGCGGCAGCGCTCGGCGAGCCGCTGCTGTACGAGGTCCGCGAGGCCGTGGCCCGGCACGCGCTGAGACGGCCGCTGGCCAGCACCGAGATCGTCCTCTCCTCGATTCCCACGGACCCCGTGTGCCTGGGCGCGGCGACGTTCGCGCTGGAGGGAGCTCTCAACTCGGTGGGCCTGAAACCGGCGATCGGCAGGGCCGCCACGCCGCGCCGCGCCTCCTCCCCCAAGAGCCGTACGGCACCGTCTTCCTGACGTCCACACCCCGCCATGTCCGGTATCCCGGACGCGGCACAACGCTTCGAACAGACTTCGTCCAACCCCTTGCCGAAGCATTAGCCGAAGGTTAACGTCCCGCCACCGCACAGCGATTTCGAGTCGCAGCCGTACTCGAGACAAGGACGTCACATGTCGGCACTGAGCAACAGCAACTGGGACCGTCGATCCGTACTGCGGGCCGCGGCGGGACTCGCCGCACTGGGCCCGCTGGCCGCCTGTGGCGGCAACACCGGCCGTGAGGGCGGCGGCAGTTCGGGCAAGGGCCTGGTGCAGTACTTCCACGCGTACGGCGAGGCCGGGACCGAGCAGGCCATCAAGAAGTACGCGAAGGCGTACGACGGGGCCAACGTCACCACGCAGTGGATCACGGGCAACAACTTCGAACAGAAGCTGTTTCCGGCCCTGCTCACCGACAACGCACCCGACGTCTTCGAGTTCCACCCGCAGTTCCAGCTCATCAAGAGCGGTCAGGTGGCGGACCTGACCGACCTCATCGACCCGGTCAAGGACGACTTCAACCCGGCCGACATCGCGTCGCACACGGTGGACGGGAAGATATACGGGATCCGGATGATCGACGATCCGCAGTTCTTCTACTACCGGCCCTCGCTCTTCGAGAAGGCCAAGGTCGAGGTTCCGCAGACCCTTGAGGAACTCATCGAGGTCGCCGCCAAGCTCACCACCAGCAAGGTCAAGGGCGCCTTCCTCGGCAACGACCTGACCTCGGTGCAGAACCCGCTGATCTGGTCGGCCGGCGCGGACACGCTCGACGACAAGAACCAGATCGCCTACCACACGGACGGTGTCGCCGAGGGCCTCAAGCTGCTCCGCAAGCTGTTCACCAGCGGCGACCTGCTGCTCGACGCCCCCGCCGACTTCTGGGACCCCTCGGCCTTCACCCAGGGCCTGACCGCGATCCAGTGGTCGGGCATGTGGGCCATGCCCGTGATCCAGAAGGCGCTCGGCGACGACGTCGGTGTCTTCCCGTTCCCGAAGGTCGGCAACTCCGGCAAGCAGTCCGTCCTCATCAGCGGCTGGTCGATGTTCGTCAACGCCAAGGGCAAGAACGTCGACGCGGCCAAGGAGTACGTCAAGTGGCTGTGGATCGACCAGAAGAAGTACCAGGAGGACTGGGCGCTGTCCTACGGCTTCCACATCCCGCCGCGCAACTCGATCGCCCAGAACGCCACCAAGCTCAAGTCGGGGCTGCCGGCCGAGGGCGTCAAGCTGGCCACCGACTTCGGGCACTTCGAGAAGATCGGCTGGACGCAGGCCATGATCGCCGGATTCAACGACGTCATGGCCAACGCCGTACGCAAGAACGGCAACCCGGACGCCGTGCTCGACGCCTGTGACAAGACCGTCGACCGCGAGCTCAAGAAGCTCTTCGGATAAGTCGACGGACGGATCGCGACATGTCGACGACCACGACGCGCGACCTCGCGCCCCCCGCCCCGGCCAAGGTCTCCAAGGACCGGCCGCGGCGGGGTCTGCGGGCGAACGCCACGCTCAACTTCTGGCTCTTCACAGGCCCGTTCCTCATCGGCCTGGTGATCTTCGTCTTCGTGCCCATCGGCTGGAGCGTCTACCTCAGCTTCTTCGAGGCACGCTTCACCGTCACCCCGAGCACGTTCGTCGGCTTCGACAACTACGCGCAGATGCTGACGAACCCCGACTTCACGCGCTCGCTGGGCACCTTCACCGTCTTCGCCGCGTTCATCGTGCCGACCACCTGGGCGCTCTCCCTGGGACTGGCCCTGCTGGTGCACCGGCTGCGGTTCATGCAGGCGTTCTTCCGGTCGGTCTTCTTCGTGCCGACCGCGTGCTCCTACGTCGCCGCCGCGCTGATCTGGAAGATGTCCATCTTCAACGGCGTGCGCTTCGGCCTGATGAACACGGTCCTCGGCTGGTTCGGCGTCGAGAACGTGGCCTGGCTGGCCAACCCCGATCCGCCCTGGTACTGGCTGGTCATCGTGACCCTGCGCCTGTGGCTGCAGGCCGGCTTCTACATGATCCTCTTCCTGGCGGCGCTGCAGAACATCCCGTCGGAGCTGTACGAGGCCGCCGCCATCGACGGTGCCAAGCCGGGCTGGCAGACCTTCCGGTACATCACGCTGCCGCAGCTGCGGGCCACTTCGACCGCCGTGATCCTGCTGCTGCTCATCGCCGCCTATCAGGCCTTCGACGAGTTCTTCGCCCTCCTCGGCAAAGCGACCTGGGGTCAGCCGCCCCTCGTCGAGCTCTACAAGACGGCCCTCGGCGAGAACCAGGACTACGGCGCGGGCAGCGCGGGTGCGGTCATCCTGACCCTGCTGATCTGCCTCGTGACGCTGTTCCAGGGCAAGATCATGGGCTTCGGAAGGGGCGAGGAATCCAAGTGACCACCACCGCGCCCGACATCACGAAGACCGCCCGGCCCGACACCGGCAAGGCCCGCCGGAGGAAGCGCGGGGGCGGCGTCCTCGGGAACACCGGGCTGTATCTCGCCACCTGTGTGGCCGCCGTGCTCTTCCTGGTCCCCTTCTACCTGATCGTCCGCAACGCCCTGATGACGGACCCGGAGATCACGGGCGAGAACTGGAAGTGGTTCCCCACCGACCTCCAGTGGGGCAACCTGAGTGAACTGTTCAACGACGAGACCGTCGACTTCGGCCGGGCCCTGTGGAACTCCTGGGTCGTCGCCGTCCTGCACACGACCGGGATCCTGCTGATCTGCTCGCTCGCCGGCTACGGCCTCGCCCGCATCCCGTACAAGCACGCCAACAAGGTCTTCTACGCGGTCCTGGTGACCCTGATGATCCCCACGGCCGTGACCTTCGTACCGAGCTTCGTGCTGGTCTCGTCGCTGGGCTGGGTGGACAGTTACCGAGGTCTCATCATCCCGGGCCTCTTCAGTGGTTTCACCTGCTTCCTGTTCCGGCAGTACTTCCTGGGGTTCCCCAAGGAGTTGGAGGAGGCGGCACGCATGGACGGTCTCGGCTACTGGGGCGCGTACTGGCGGATCGTCGTCCCCAACTCGCTGAACTTCTTCGCGGCGATGGCCACGATCACGTTCATCAGCGGCTGGAACGCCTTCCTGTGGCCCCTGGTCATCGGCCAGGACCCCAGCTCCTGGACCGTCCAGGTCGCTCTGTCCTCCTACATCACCAACCAGACCGTGAACTACCACCTGATCTTCATGGCCACCGCCGTCTCGATCCTGCCCCTGGTTCTCGTGTTCCTGTTCCTCCAGCGCTGGCTGGTGCAGGGGGTCGCGCAGACGGGCATCAAGGGCTGACCTAGGAGACCGATGTCTTCCCGCACCACCCATTCCGTCGACAACGACACCGCCAACGACACCGGCATCGACACCGGCATCGACACCGGCTATGTCGAGGACGTCTCGCCCGGGAGCGGCGCGCTGCCGCCCCGGGCGTGGTACGCCTCCTCGGACGCCGATTCCCTTTCCCTGAACGGAAGTTGGCGTTTCCGTCTCTCGGCGACGGCCGATGCCGAGGACGAGTCGTTCGCCGCCGAGGGGTTCGACGCCGGGGACTGGCCGGAGGTGCGGGTCCCCGGGCACTGGGTCCTCCAGGGCGACGGGGGCTTCGGGGCGCCGATCTACACCAACCACCTCTACCCGTTCCCGGTGGATCCGCCGCGGGTGCCGACTCAGAACCCGACCGGCGACCATCTGCGGGTCTTCGACCTCCCGGACGGCTGGCCCGCGGACGGTGGGGCCGTGCTCCGTTTCGACGGGGTGGAGTCGTGTGCCCGGGTGTGGCTGAACGGGACGGACATCGGTGAGTTCAAGGGGTCCCGGCTGGCGCACGAGTTCGCGGTCGGGCACCTCCTGAAGGAGTCGGGGAACGTGCTCGCCGTCCGCGTCCACCAGTGGTCGGCGGGCTCGTACCTGGAGGACCAGGACCAGTGGTGGCTGCCCGGCATCTTCCGGGACGTCACGCTGCTGCACCGGCCGGCGGGCAGCGCGCTCGACTTCTTCGTGCACGCCTCGTACGACCATCTCGAAGGCACCGGGACCCTGCGCGTCGACTCCGACATCGATGGGCGGGTGACCGTGCCCGGCCTCGACATCGATGTCGCGACGGGCGAGTCGGTGACCGTGCCGGTCCGGCCGTGGACCGCCGAGACACCCCGCCTGTACGACGGGACGCTGGTCACCGACGGCGAGCGGGTGCCGCTCAGGATCGGTTTCCGTACGGTCGTGCGGGCGGACGGCCTGATCAAGGTGAACGGCACGGCGGTCCTGTTCAAGGGCGTCAACCGGCACGAGTGGCACCCCGAGACGGGCCGCAGCCTCGACCTGGAGACCATGCGCGAGGACGTGCTGCTGATGAAGCGGTACAACATCAACGCCGTGCGCACCTCCCACTATCCGCCGCACCCTGCCTTCCTCGACCTGTGCGACGAGTACGGGCTGTGGGTCGTCGACGAGTGCGACCTGGAGACCCACGGCTTCACCGAGCAGGCCTGGCGGGACAACCCGGTGGACGACGACCGCTGGACGCCTGCGCTCCTCGACCGGGCGTCCCGCATGGTCGAACGCGACAAGAACCACCCGTCGATCGTCATCTGGTCGCTGGGCAACGAGGCGGGCACCGGGCGCGGGCTGACCGCGATGGCCGAGTGGATCCGTGGCCGGGACCGCTCACGGCTCATCCACTACGAGGGCGACTCGAACTGCCGCGACACGGACATGTACTCGCGGATGTACGCGGACCACGCCGAGGTCGAGCGAATCGGCAAGGGCCTGGACGGCGGGCCGCTCAGGCGGCGCCAACTCCCCTTCATCCAGTGCGAGTACGGGCACGCGATGGGCAACGGACCGGGTGGGATCGCCGACTACCAACGGATCTTCGAGGCGCACGACCGGATCCAGGGCGGCTTCATCTGGGAGTGGATCGACCACGGCGTCAAGGACGAGCGTTACGGCTTCGCGTACGGCGGCGACTTCGGCGAGGAGCTGCACGACGGGAACTTCGTCTGCGACGGGCTGCTCTTCCCGGACCGCAGGCCTTCGCCGGGGCTCGCCGAGTACAAGAAGGTCATCGAGCCGGTCCGGATCGAGGGCGACGGCGCGAACGGCACGGTGCGGGTGACGAACGCGTACGACTTCGCCGACCTCTCGCACCTGGAGTTCGAGTTCTCGTACCAGGTGGACGGATTCCCCACAGGTGCGCACCGGCTCACCGTGCCGTCGCTCGCACCAGGGGAGTCGGCGGAGGTCAAGCTACCTACGACCGCGCCCGACGGTCAGGGCGAGGAGGTCCAGTGGACGGTCCGCGCGCTGCTCGCCGAGGACACCTCCTGGGCGGGCCGCGGCTACCAGGTGGCGTGGGTACAGCAGACCGTCACACCGCGCGGGCCCCTTCCGGCGGCCACCGGTGCGCGGCCCGCGGTCGACGGCCGCCGGATCACCCTCGGCCCGGCCTCCTTCGACGCCCGCACCGGGATGCTGCGGACCATCGACACGATGGAGGTCACCGGTCTGCGCCTGGACGTGTGGCGTGCCACCACCGACAACGACGACGGCGCGTCCTGGCAGGACGACGTCCGCCTCGGCGTGCTGTGGCGCGAGCTGGGCCTGCACCGCATGCAACACCGGCTGGACGCGGTGGAGTTGGCGGACGACGCGCTGACCGTACGGACCCGGGTGGCACCGGCCGCCCGGGAGGTGGGCCTGCGCACCGTGTACCGGTGGACGTCCGACGGGACTCGACTGCGCCTGACCGTCTCGGTCACCCCCGAGGGCGACTGGACGGTGCCGCTGCCCAGGCTCGGCATCCGGCTGGGGCTGCCGGCGGCGCCCGATGAGACCGTGGCGTGGTTCGGCGGCGGTGGTGAGGCGTACCCGGACACCAGGGCGGCGTCGGTGGACTCGCAGTGGCTCGCGAGCATCGAGGAGCTGCAGACGCCGTACGTGCGCCCGCAGGAGAACGGCGCCCGCGCCGACGTCCGCTGGGCCGAGTTCGGAGCCCTGGGGATCGAGGGCGAGCCGGAGTACTCGTTCACCGTGCGGCGGTGGACGACCGAGCAGCTGGACGCGGCCCGGCACCTGACCGACCTCACGCCGGGCGACACCATGTGGGTCAACCTCGACCACGGGCAGCAGGGAATCGGTTCGCAGTCGTGTGGTCCGGGCGTGCTGCCGGAGTACCAACTGCGGGTTCAACCGGCTGAATTCTCCTTTGTGTTCTCAACGGTCGAAGACTGACACTGTTACCGGTCACATGGCCGTCCGGCTCCCCCCGCCGGACGGCCGTGTTCGTGTGCCCGCCGCTCCCCCGGAGGTTCCTCGCGTGATCGGTTCCATCGAGGTCCGTGGCCTGTCCCGGACCTTCCACACCACCGTGCGCCGCCCCGGTTTCATGGGCGCCGTCAGGTCTCTCGTCAACCCGGAGCGGGTCGCCAAGGACGCCGTATCCGACATCACCTTCGACGTCGCCCCCGGCGAACTCCTCGCCCTGCTCGGGCCGAACGGTGCGGGCAAGTCCACCACCATCAAGATGCTCACCGGCATCCTCACCCCCACGTCCGGCGAGGCACGGGTCGCGGGCGTGGTCCCGTACCAGGAGCGCGAGCGCAACGCGCGCAACATCGGGGCCGTGTTCGGGCAGCGCACCCAGCTGTGGTGGGACCTGCCGGTGCGGGAGTCCTTCGCGATCCTGCGCGACATCTACGACGTTCCCGAGGCCGAACACCGCACGAGGCTGCGGGAGTTCGACGAGCTGCTCGACCTGTCCTCCTTCTGGGACACCCGGGTACGGCACCTCTCGCTCGGCCAGCGCGTGCGCTCCGACCTCGCTGCCGCGCTGCTGCACGATCCACGGGTGGTGTTCCTCGACGAGCCCACCATCGGCATGGACGTGGTGGTCAAGGAGCAGGTCCGCGAGTTCCTCCGGTACCAGGTGGAGGAGCGCGGGCGGACGGTGCTGCTGACCACGCACGACATGACGGAGGTCGAGCGGCTCGCCGAGCGGGTCGTCCTGATCAACCACGGGCGACTCGTCCTGGACGGCACGCTGGACGAGATCCGGCGGAAGTTCGGCTCGACCTGGCAGGTGCGAGTCACCCTCGCCGACCCGCACACTCCCGTCGAGGCGCTGCCGGGCATGGTGCTGGTTCGCCATGAGGGCCCGCAGGTGGTCTTCGGACCCGACGGGCCCACGGCTCCGGCCATGCACCAGGCGCTGAAGCTGGTCATCGAGCGGTACGAGGTGACCGACATCGCCCTGGACGAGGCCGACCTGGAGGACGTGATGCGTGCCGCGTACGTCCAGGCGGGGGGCGAGTGACCATGGCCGTCCTCCAGGGCTGGCGGGCCGCCCGTGTCACCCCGCTCGGCGAACTCCACACCCCGCCGCGGATGACCGCCGCGCTGCTCCGGCTCACGGTGCAGGTGGTACTGGTCGCGTCGCTGTGGCACGGCCTGTACGCGGCCACCGGCACGACCGCCGGTCTGACCAAGGACCAGGCGGTCACGTATGCCGTACTGGCCGTACTGGCCACCCGGATAAGGGAGTTGGACCAGTACGCGGGCCGGGACACCGTGCAGCAGCACATGCACTTCGGCACGATCGTCTACTGGTACCTGCGCCCGCTCCCGCCCCAGCGCTACTACGCGCTTCGCGCCCTCGGCGAGCAGCTGTACGGGCTGGTGTGGGTGCTCGCCGGATACGTGATCTGTCTGGCCGCCGGGGTCGTGGAGCCGCCCAAGTCGGCTGCGGTGGCGGGGGTGTTCGCGGTCAGCGCGTTCCTGGGGCAGTGGGTCCTCTACTACGTGATGCTCACCATCGACCAGCTGTGCTTCTGGACGCTTCGCAACGGCGCGGCGATGCTGATCCTGATCTTCGCGCAGAACCTGCTGTCCGGGGTGTACGCGCCGCTGTGGTTCTTCCCGGACTGGTTCATCACCATGAGCGGCTTCCTGCCGTTCCAGGCGACGCTGAGCGTGCCGCTGTCGCTGTACGTCGGCCGCATCGAACTGTCCGACGCGGGCCCGCAGTTGGCCGTACAGGCCACCTGGGTGGTGGCCCTCGCCCTGCTCACCCGGCTGCTGTGGCGGCGGGCCGCCCGGCGCGTGATCTCGCAGGGAGGCTGACATGTCGACCAAGGCTCTGCGCGTCGTCTGGCGCATCACCCGGCTCAACTTCCGTGCCCAGCTGGAGTATCGCTCCGAGTTCCTGATGATGATCGCCATCGGCGCGGTCTGGCAGGTGTCGGTGATCGTGTTCGCGACCGTGCTGCTCACCCGGTTCAGCGGGATGGGCGGCTGGGACAGCTCGGACGTGCTGCTGATCCCGGCGACACGGATGCTGGCGCACGGACTGTTCGTGCTGTTCCTGGGGCGCGTGCACGGTCTGGCGCGGCACATCCAGGAGGGGGTGATCGACACGTATCTGGTCCGCCCGATGCCCGTTTACCGCCAGCTCCAGCTCTCCTACTTCCCCACGAACGCGATCGGTGACCTGACCGTGGCGGCGGGCCTGATGGCGGGTGCCCTGAGCCGCAGCGACCTGGACTGGACGGCGACCCGGATCACCTATCTCGTGGTCTGCGTCCTCGGCGGAATGCTCCTGGAGGCGGCCCTGTTCACGGTGGTCGCCTGCGCCTCACTGCGCTTCCCGGCCGCCGACTACTGGGGCCGCTGGCTGGAGGAACTGCTGGGCACGTTCGGCAGCTACCCGCTGAACGTGCTGCCCAAGGCGGTGGGCGGCTTCCTCACGTTCGGCCTGCCACTGGCGTTCGTCGCGTACTTCCCGGCGGCGGTACTGACCGGCCACGACACCGCTGTCCCGTACTGGCTGGCGGCGGTGTCACCGCTGCTCGGGGCGGCGGCCTATCTGGGGTCGCGGGGGCTGTGGAGGTGGAGTCTGCGGCACTACACGGGTGTGAACGGGTGACCGCATCAGCCCCAGTGCCCTGCCGTGGGTGACGCGGCCCTTGGCGGCCCTGGCACAGGCACCCCCGTGACCTGTGCGAAGGGCCACTCAGGACCGCGTCGCCCGAGTGGTCGGGATCAGCTCAGCATTCGCCGCCCCACACCGCGCTGTGCAAGGTGATGGGGCCCACGTAGTTCACTTGGTTGGGGTCGTTCGGGTAGTGCAGGCACCCCTGGAAGTTCCCGCCGGCCTGGGCGGTGAGGTTGTACCGGATGTGGTCCGCGCCCGGGAAGCGCACACCGTTGTTGACGATGTACATGCCCTGGTCCGAGTGCAGGTCGTACAGGTTCCCCGTCGACTTCCACGTCGGCTGGCCCCACGCGACGTCGTTGTTCCAAACGCAGACGTATCCGCTGGGGCAGTCCGCCGGAGCGGCCGACGCCGGTGGCGCCGAGGCCACGCCCATGCCCGCCGTCATCAGCAGTGCCGCTACGCCCACGCCCGCCCGTTTGCGAAACCGTGCCTTCAAAGTTTCCTCCGTCTCAGTCACTGCCGGGCGGCTGTTGCCGTCCGGCCGCTTCCAAGTGGCCAAGCATTGCTCCAGTTCCAAGGCCCTGGTCCCTGACAGATGTCAGGGACCAGGGCCTCCCGGACCTGCCTACAGTGCGGGGCGACGAGTACGGGAGAGGCCCTGGTTTTCGGTCACCGCTCCCGTCGCAGGTCGCGGGCCGTCGTGCCGTACTGGGACTTGAGGGCGCGGGCCAGGTGGCGTGGGTCGTGGAGGCCCCAGCGGGCGGCGACGGCGGCTGTCGTACGGCCGTCGTGGGCGGGATCGAGCAGGTCGCGGCGGATGCGGTCGAGGCGTTCGCCGCGGAGCCAGGCCGCGAAGGGGGCGCCGGTGCGGTGGAAGAGGCGGTGGAGCTGGCGGGCCGAGATGCCGTGGGCCGCCGCGACCGAGTCGACGCACAGGGACGGGTCGGAGATGTGCGCCAGCGCGTAGACGCGGATGCGGTCGACCAGTTCGGTGGCCGTGTCCGTCCGGCCCGGCTCGGTCCCCGTGAAGGCCGCGAGGAGGAGCGACACCAGGGCGTCTCCCGCGTGGGCCTGCGCCGGTCCAGCCAGTTCGTCGAGGTGGCGGCCGAGGCCCTGGAGGAACGTGGCGAACACCGCCTGCGCACCGGCGTCGGCGGGCAGGCGGCGGGCGGCCCGAGCGGCCACCGCGTCGGCGTGCCGCCCCAGTTCGGTGCGCGAGATGCCGACGGCCATGACGTCACAGCCGTCGGCGACGGCTAATCGGTACGGGCGTGTCATGTCGAAGACCACGAAGTCGCCGCTGTGCGCCCGGGATTGGGTTCCTCCCTGGTCCGCGGCGGCGGGCTCGGGCGTCCTGTGCAGCGTGATCTTCAGCAGTTCGGGGTCGGTGGACGAGATCGCGCGCGCCGACCGCTGGACCAGATGCCCTGAGCCACGGATCCGCGCCACCGCCGCACGTCCGACGACCGCCGCGTCGATGTCGGCCCGGAACTCGTTCGGCACACCCCCGGGCCCAACTCCCGACCCAACTCCCGTACGGGTCAACGCTTTTGGCGCCGTCACCGCGAGTGGCGCGAGGACCGTCGACGCTGCCGTCTGTAACTCGCCGACAGTGGCCTGGCGTACGTGTAAGGCGCCATCGCTCATGGAACCGCTCCCTGACTCGCCCGGGCATTTATCGGTATATCGATTGACGTACCTGAGGGTTACCCGGTTTCTGGGCGCGAATCGGCGACGGGCCGGGCAGGAAGTGGAGACTCGTCGCGCCTCCGCTTCCGTACCTTCTTTCTGGGGGAGCGACGTCGGCTGGGACCCTCACCACAGTTCCAGCCGGCTGCTCCCTCACCGGCGTCACCGGCCCGGCACCCGGACCTCCGCCCACACCACCTTGTACGTCCCGCCCAGGCACAGGTCCGTGCCCCACCGCTCGGCCAGCGCGGCCACGATCAGCAGCCCGCGCCCGCCCTCGTCCGACGGCTCCTGGAGCACCGGCCGCCGCTCGGTCCGCCCGTCGGCCACCTCCACGCGTACGACGTCCCTGGCGTCCTCGGAGTCCCGCAGCACCAGCCGTACGCGGAAGTCGCGGCCTCTCACCCGCCCGTGCCGCACCGCGTTCGCCGCGAGCTCGGCGACCACCAGCGTCACGGCCTCGCTCGCCTCGCTGTCGTAGGCGAACCCCCACACGTCCATCCGGTTCGCGACCAGCCGCCGCGCGAGCCTGGCCCCTCGCGGGGTGCAGCTGAAGAGCTGCGTGAACGTACGTACGGTGTCGGGTACTTGGACCCGGATGTCTCCTTGCATGGGTCAACGGTCCCGGGGCGAGGGGCCGTCGACCAGCTCCGCCACTCGTACGCTGCGCGCCGTACGAGTTCACGCTGTGGACAGTACGGGTGACGGTCCGTGACCATGTCTCAATGACCAACAGCACGACGAACGAGCCCGAGCCGTCGGACAGTTTGAAGACGTTCGGGCTGGTCCACAAGGCTTTCCGCAAGCGGGCGGGTCTGACGCAGGAGGAGTTCGCACCGCTGGTGCGGTACCAGCCGTCGACGGTGGCGTCGATCGAGCAGGGGCGCCGCTTACCGCCGCGGGTGTATGTGGAGCGGGCGGAGGAGGTGCTGGATGCGTTCGGTGTGCTGCGGGCCGCTGCCAAGTACGCGACTCGGCAGCCGGGTTTGGCTTCCTGGTTCCGCAAGTGGGCGGACTTGGAGGAGCAGGCGATCAGTCTCTACACGTACGAATGCCGGGTGATTCCAGGCCTGTTGCAGACGGACGCGTACGCACGAGCGGTGATCTGGAGCGTGCCGCTACGGCCGACCGATGAGCAGGTCGAGCAGCGCGTGGCCGCGCGTTTCGCGCGGCAGGAGCTGCTGAGCACGTGCCGGGAGCGGCCCACGACTTTCAGCTTCATCGTCGAACAGGCCGTCCTGGAACGGCATACGGGCGGCGAGGACGTGACACGGGAGCTGATCGACCACCTGCTTGACGTGAACGCCCGGCACTGGAACGTCGAGATCCAGCTGATGCCACTCCGGCAGCCCGTGCACGCGGGTCTCGACGGCCCCATGCACTTGCTGGAGACCCCCGAGAACGAATGGCTCGCCTACGCGGAAGGTCAGAAAACTGGCCACCTCATCAGCGATCGTCAAGCGATCAGCGTGCTCCAGCAGCGTTATGCCAAGATGCGCTCACAGGCTCTCACGCCAGACGACACGGTGAGCCTGCTCCAGCAGATGCGAGGGGCGCCATGAGCACGAGCATGACCCAACTGGCCTGGTTCAAGAGCAGCTACAGCGGCTCGGAGGGCGACGACTGCGTCGAAGTGGCCTTGGACTGGCACAAGTCGACGTACAGCAGTGGCAGTGAAGGCGACTGCGTCGAAGTCGCCGCCTCCCCCGTCGCCATCCATGTCCGCGACTCCAAGAACAGCCGCGGGCCTCAGCTCGCCCTCTCCCCCGACGCCTGGGCGGGCTTCATCTCGTCGGTCAGTGGTCCGCGCAGCACGGCGTAGGGTCCGGGACCTCGAACGGGACCAGTACCCCTCCCACCGCAGGCATGAGGGTCAGGACGAGTTCGCCGTCCTGCCACTGTGGGCGGACATGATCCCTCGTCACCACCCTTTGGTCCGGCGGGGGTTCAGCCGCCGACCCCAGCACGGTGACGCGGTCGATCGCGGAGTTGGACAGCAGCTCCGCGACCGTCAACGTGCCGGTCAGGGCAGCCGCCCCCGGGTAGACGACGGCCCGGCCCACCGCGTCGGGTGCGCCGGTCGTGACCTCGTACCCCTTGGCCGTGAGCAGTCGCGCGGCCTCTCCGGACGCCGTCGTGAACGACAGCACCACCCTCGGCCGCTCCCCGCGTACCAGGTGGGTGCAGCCGAACTCGCCCTCCGGGAGGGCGAGTTCGGCTGCCAGCGCCAGCAGCAGGTGGTCTGCCGCGCGCAGGTCGCGTACGTCGGTGTCGACCGTGATGACGTACCGGTTCACGCGGGCAGGACCCACACGGGGTTCGAGTAGAACCACAGGTCGTTCCACGGGTCGGCGTCGCCGACGACGTCGATCGCGGGGCCCGCGGGGTCGACGGCCGCGCCCCGCGAGCCGACGGCGGACCGCTTGCCGTCGGAGCCGCGCAGGCGGACGTACAGGGGGCGGTCGACGCGGCCGAGGGAGTACGTGATCCGGGCGGTGCCGGTGGACTTGTCGACCTGGTACGACTTGACGACCTTGGCGGTCGGCGCGGTGAAGGTGTCCTTGTCGGCGACGGGACCGGTGACGTCACCCTGGATGACATCGACGCGGGCCAACTTGGGTGTGAAACCTGCCCAGTTGGGGCCGTCGGCGAGGGCGATGTCCACGGTCAGCGTGACGTTCGTGCCCTTCTTGACGTGCAGCGCGCCGCCGAGGGTGGCCCAGCGGCTGCCGCCGGAGAGGCGTACGTCGAGGCCGCTGAGGAGCTGGCCGTGGTCGACCCAGACGCGGCCGGCGCGTATGCCGTCCATGACGGCGGCGTACGAGAAGCCGTCGGAGCCGACGTGGGTGCGGCTGTACTGGCCGGGCCAGTAGTCGCCCTGGGTGATGTCGATCTTGCCGCCGTAGACCGGGTCGTCGTAACGGCCGTTGGTGTTGAAGTCACCGCCGCCGCGCGCGGCGGTGTCCGCGTAGACCTGGTGCGAGTCGGAGTTGGCGCTGATCCACCAGGCCTTGCCCTCGGCAAGCAGGCTGTCCCACAGGCCGCCGACGGTGGCAGTCATCCAGTCGAAGCCGCCCCAGGTGCGGTAGCTCTCCGGCGGGTAGCCGGCGAAGGAGTCGACGCTCGGGTTGTTGTCGTAGATGCCGCGGGCCCGGCCCATGCCGAGGGGCGCGGGCAGACCGGCTGCCTGGTGGCCGGGCGCGCCCTCGAAGCCGACGGCGATCTGGTGGCTCGCGGGGGTCGCGTCGCGCCAGGCGCGGATCTCGTGCGGGGAGTCGACACCGCGACGCGCCGGGTGGTTGGCGAGCATCAGCGCGTCCTTGACCTTGCGCCGCTTCACCTGGTCGCCGAGGAAGGCGAGACCCGCGACGGCGAGCGCCTCGTTGGCGGGCGAGGAGCCGGAGGCGTTCTTGACGCTGCCGTCGTAGTCGGTCTCGAACTGCTTGAGGACGGAGACCTCGTTCTTGCCGGGGTGCACGAAGACCGTGCCGTGCTCGGCGCCCGGGATGTTCCACTCCAGGCCCTGGAAGACGAGGGTGTCCTCGTAGGCGTCACGGGCCGCCTTGATGTCCGGATTGACCTTGTCCACACCGATCTTGGCGTGCGCGACGCTGCCGTGGTCGGTGATGACCAGCCAGTCCATACCGTGCTTGGCACCCTGGCGGACCTGGTCGGCCACGCGGTACTTGCCGTCGCTGCTGTACTGCGTGTGGATGTGGTGGTCACCGGCCAGCCAGAGAAAGCCCTTCTTTCTCCGGCCACCGGACACCGGCCGGGTGGCAGACGCCGACTGGGCAGCGGCGGCCGTCCCGCCCGTCGCGCCGCCGAGGACTCCGGCGGTCGCCAGTCCCGCGCCGAGCAGACCCGCGCGACGCAGCATGGAGCGGCGCGACCGCTGGTCGGGGGTCAGGGCCTCGTCGGGTACGGAGGTGTCGAAGGCGGCGGGAAGGCTCGTACCGCCGTCATGACCGTGGTCGTGGTCGTGACGGTGGTGATGCCCGTGTCCGTGGCTGTGCCCCATGTCGGCCTCCTGTGTCCGGCGCCGCAGGTGCGGACGCGCGGTATGGAGACTCGATGCGAAACATGAACTTCGGACGACGCCGGAGTGATCACAGGGCGACCCTGGCGCGGCAGCTCGCCTCGTCTTCAACTGTTCCCCCAACTGCCCTTGTCCGTCACACTGGTTGACCGCGAACCTGAACAATGTTCAGATTCCTCCGCTCTTCCCGTTCTCCCTGCTCTCCCCACTGTTTCCTCGGACTGGAGACATCCCCACCATGAGAAGACTCATCGGCTCCCTGATGGCCGGCGCGTTGGCCCTCGCCGGTCTCACCGCCGTCGCCTCGACGCCCGCCGCTGCGGCCGCCCCCTCCTCCGGCACCTTCAACGTCCTCACGTACAACGTCGCCGGTCTCCCGGAGGGGTTGAGCTCCGGCAACCCGGAGAAGAACACCCCGCTGATCTCCCCGCGTCTCGCGGCGTACGACATCGTCAACGTGCAGGAGGACTTCAACTACCACGCGGCGCTGTACGCGGGCGACAACCACCCGTACCGCACGGCGACCAGTGGCGGTGTGCCCTTCGGCGACGGGCTCAACACCCTCTCGGACTACGCGTTCGACGACTTCGAGCGGGTGCGGTGGAACGACTGCACGGGCACCAACTGCCTTACGCCCAAGGGCTTTTCGCTCGCGCGGGTCCGGCTGGCCGAGGGCGTCTTCGTCGACCTCTACAACGTGCACACGAACGCGGACGACACGGACGAGGCCCACGCCGCCCGCCGCAAGAACGTCGAGCAGCTCTCGACCTTCATCACCGCCAACTCCTCGGGCAACGCGGTGATCGTCATGGGCGACACCAACACCCGCTACACGCGCGCCGGCGACAACATCCGCCTGCTGTCGACCGCGAACGGCCTGACGGACGCGTGGGTCCAGCTGGCGCGCGGCGGCAACGCCCCGGCCCAGGGCAGCGACGCGATCGTCTGCCCCACCACCGCGCCGACGAACGACTGCGAGGTCGTGGACAAGGTCCTCTACCGGGGCAGCGACCTGGTGAACCTCTCCGCGAGCCGCTACAACAACGAGTGGGCGAAGTTCCTGGACTCGGCGGGCGGCAACCTCTCCGACCACTTCCCGCACACAGTCGACTTCTCCTGGACGCTGCCCGCCGAGCTCCGGGCGAGCGACACGTTCGGCGGCCCGCACGGCACCGCCTTCAACGACTCGGACGACCTCCCGGCCACGCCCTCGCCCCGCACGCTGACACTGCGCGGCGGCTCCCGCCTGGACTCGGCGTCGCTCACCCTCGACGGCGGTACGCCCCTGACCCACGGCGGCACGGGCGGTACGGCCGCCTCGCTCACCCTCGCCACCGGTGAGCACCTCACCTCGGTCAAGGTCACCCGGGGCCAGAAGGACGGCCGGACCAGGGTCTTCTCGGCGGCCTTCACCACCGACAAGTCCCGTACGGTGACGGCCGGTTCGGCCACCTCCGACGCGGTGACGTACACGGCTCCGACCGGCTGGCAGATCGTCGGCTTCACGGGCCGCTCCGGCGACGAGATCGACAAGCTGGGTGTGGTGTACGCACCGATCGGCTGATCCCGTCGGCGACGTCCCGACACCGGCAAACCTCCGCCCGGACAGGTGCTGTACGGCCTGTCCGGGCGGCTGTGTGTGCGGGTGCGGGCGGGCTGTTCAGTGGGCTCGGCTCGTGGTGGCCGGTTCAGGTTCAGGTTCAGATCCTCCAGCCCAGCAGGGGGATGCGCATTCCGGTGAGCAGGCCCAGGAACATCACCAGTGAGAGGGCCAGGGCCACGGCGAGACGTACGACGATGACGTCGTCCAGGGCGCTGCGCAGACCGGGCGGGGCGACCCTGCCGAGGAGCCAGGTCACCGGGACCGAGCAGGCGAAGACCAGGGCGAGCAGCTCGATCTGCTGGTCACCGGCGGGCTGGACCGGGGCGCTGGGATCGAGGTCGTAGCCCTCCGCGTACATCGCGAAGGCGAGGACCTTCCAGCACAGGGCACAGAAGAGCGTGGCGGCGGCTTCGACGGGGACGAGACGCGCCCGGAGCCCTTCCGGGAGGTGTGACAGCAGCATGGTCGCCTTCGGGGACTTGGGGATGCGAGTAGTGACGGGGGACGGCGGGGACACTGTCACGGCTGCCGCTCCTTCAACAACTGGTCAGCCGGCCCTGGTTGCGAACGGGCCGCCGTCGCCGAACGCGAGCCGTGCGAAGTTCTCGCCGATGCGGCGGTGTCCGGCGGGGTCGGGGTGGACCTCGTCGGGCAGCGGGAGTTCGGCGTAGTCCTTCTCGCCGTAGAGGTCGCGGCCGTCGAGGTGGTGCAGGTTCGGGTCGTCGGTCGCCCGTTGTTCGACGATCCGGGCGAGTTCGTCGCGGATGATGTTGAGCGTCAGGCGCCCGGCGGCGCGTTCGGCGGGATCGCCCGTGGCCTTGAAGCGCAGGGTGACGCCGTCGAAGTCGGGCGCGAGGGGGCCCGGGGTGTCCTCCTGGACCGGGCACAGGACGGGGGACACGAGGAGCAGCGGCGTGGTCGGATGCCCCTCGCGGATGGTGTCCAGGAAGCCGTGGACCGCGGGGGTGAAGGCGCGCAGGCGCATGGCGTCGGTGTTGACGACGTTGATGCCGATCTTGAGGCTGATCAGGTCCGCGGGGGTGTCCCGTATCGCACGGGCGGTGAACGGGTCGAGCAGCGCGCTGCCGCCGAAGCCCAGGTTGACCAGTTCCACCCCGCCCCTGCTCGCGGCCAGGGTGGGCCAAGTGGCGGTCGGGTGGGTGGCGTTGGAGCCGTGACTGATGGAACTGCCGTGGTGCAGCCACACCTTGCGGCCGTTGTCCGGCGCCGGCTCGACGGGGGCGTCGGTGCGCAGGGCGATCAGTTCGGTGATCTCCGTGTGCGGAAGCCAGATCTCGATGTCCTTGTCACCCGCGGGCAGTTCGGCGAACCGGGCGGTGCCGGCGGGCCCCTCGGTCAGTTCGGCGGCCTGGGTGACCATGTCGACGATGGTGTGTACGTTGCCGCCGGTCACCGTGGTCTGGGCGGCGAGGCGGCCGTCGACGAGCAGGTCGTACACGCCGTCCGCGGGGGCCGGGAAGCCTCGGTGGACCCGCTTGGTGGGCAGTGTGTCCAGTTCGATGGTGGTGGCCCTGGTGCGGAAGACCAGCCGCACGCCGGAGGGCTGGGCCTCGGCCACGGCGAGTTGGTCGTCGGGGATCTGCCGGCGGGCCCGGGCGGGCAGGCGGTGCGGCAGCAGGCCGTGTGGGGTGGGTTCCAGGTCGAGGAAGCCGCGCAGGATGTCCGCGGTGACAGGTGTGGTGATCCAGTCGTGTCCGGTGTTCATCGCCTCAGCCTCGGGTCGTGGTCCAGGTGCGCAGCAGCGTGTCGAGGGAGTCCAGGGTCCAGGCCCAGGACTCCTGCGAGGGGACGGCGGTGTGGCTGAAGCCTCCGGCCATCTCCAGGCTGACGTAGCCGTGGAAGACGCTGCCCAGCATCCGGACCGCGTGTGTCTGGTCGGGCTCCGTCAGGTCGTAGCCGCGCAGGATCGCGCGCGTCATCTGCGCGTGCCGCACCCCGGCGCCGGCGGCGGCCGTCTCGGGGTCGAGCCTGAACCGGGCGGCGTCGTAGCGGCCGGGGTGCTCCCGGGCGTAGTCGCGGTAGGCGTCCGCGAAGGCGGCCAGGGCGTCCTTGCCCGCCCGTCCGGCTACGGCGGCGGCGACCCGGTCGGCGAGTTCCTCCAGCGCGAGCAGGGCGATCCGGGTCTTGAGGTCGTGCGAGTTCTTCACGTGCGAGTACAGACTCGCGACCTTGACGTCGAACCGCCGGGCGAGCTCCGAGACGGTCACCCGGTCGAAGCCGACCTCGTCGGCCAGCTCCGCCCCCGCCCGGGTCAGGCGCTCCGTGGTCAGCCCTACTCGAACCATAACCATCCTCCCTATCCCCGAGAACCATTATGCATTTGCCTAATAGTTTTAGGCAAATTAGCCTACCTCACATGAGACCGCTGACCGAGCAAGAGATCCGTACCGCGTTCGTGAACTGCACCAAGGGCGAGGCGAAGCGCCTGTCCGTCCCGCGCGACCTGGCCGAACAGCCGTGGGACGAGCTGGACTTCCTCGGCTGGCGCGACCCCCAGGCCCCCGACCGCGCCTACCTCGCCACCGAGCTGGACGGCCGCCCGGTGGCGCTCGCACTGCGCGGCACCGGTGCCGCTTCCGGGCAGACGCGGCGCAGCATGTGCTCGATATGCCTGACCATCCACACCGGGGGTGTCTCGCTGATGGTCGCCACGAAGGCGGGCAAGGCGGGGCAGCAGGGCAACTCCGTGGGCGCCTACATGTGCAGCGACCTCGCCTGCCCGCTGTACGTGCGGGGCAGGAAGGACGCGGGCGTCGGCGCGCGGCTCCGCGAGTCGCTCACCATGGAGGAGAAGATCCAGCGGACCCTCGCGAACCTCGGCGCGTTCATCGCCAAGGTCACCGCATAAGGCAGCCGACCGCGCGAAGCAGTCTGCCGGGCAGGTCTCCGGCGTCTAGCGGTCCGCCACGGAGTCGCCGGTGGATCGCGCGGCCCAGGAGGCGAGGATCCGCAGCCGGTCGTGGCTGGGGGTGTCGGGCTCGGCGGTCAGGGTGATGAGCTGCTGGTCGGGATCGGCTGTGCAGGTGAGGAAGGACCAGTCGAGGGTGAGCTCCCCCACGATCGGATGGTTCAGGACCTTCGTGCCCGTGCCCTGGACGGCGACGCGATGGGCGCCCCACCAACGCCGGAAGTCGGGGTCCTGGAGCGACAGTTCTCCCACCAGTTCCACCAGCCGCGGGTCCTTCGGATCCCGGGCGGCCTCCATACGCAGCTGCGCCAGGCTCGTCTGTGCCACCCAGTCCCAGTCCGGGTACAGCGCCCTGATGGCCGGGTCGCGGAAGACCAGCCGTACGAAGTTGCGCTTGTTCTCGGGAATCCGCGCGAAGTCGGTGAACAGGGCGGCGGCCATGGGGTTCCAGGCGAGGATGTCCGTGCGGCGGCCCAGGACGACGGCCGGTGTGGTGGCCAGGTCGTCCAGCAGGCGCCGTAGCTGTGGCTGGACCTTCTGCGTGGTACGCCGACGGGGCCGGGCGGCGTCCTTGCCCGACAGTTCGAACAGGTAGGCACGCTCGCTGTCGTCGAGCCGGAGAACACGCGCGAGGGTGTCCAACACCGGTTCGGAGGCCTGGCGGCGGCCCTTTTCCAGGCGCGTGTAGTAGTCGGGGCTGATCGACGCCAGCAGGGCCACTTCCTCCCGGCGCAGCCCCTTGACCCTGCGCCTGCCGCCCGGCGAGTCGGGCAGCCCGACCTGGGCCGGGCTCAGCTCCATGCGCCGCGCCTTGAGGAAGGCACCCAGCTCGCTGTGGTGCGCGTTGCCGCTGCTCATAGGTACGAGTCTTACAGAGAGAAGTGCCCGTGACAGGGGGCCTGACGTGTCCCAGGACAGGGTTGTCCGGGGACAGAAGACGCCCCTTATCCGCCCGCGTATCGAGTGCGAGCGTCGGTGAAGTGACCGGCTGACGGACCGTCCGCGAGGCGGGAGGCCCCGCCGAAGGCAGCCGCCCCGTCCGCGGTCACGGCACACCGGCACCCGCACCCGCACCCGCACCCGCACCCGCACCCAGGAGACGCAGAGATATGAAGGCCAACGTCACCTTCCCCAGCAACAACCTCGCCCTCGCCGGGATTCTCTTCACCCCCGACGACCGCCTCGATGACCGCCTCGATGACCGCCTCGGCGGCCGGTTGCCCGCCGTCGTCATCTCCCATCCGGGAGGCGGCGTGAAGGAGCAGAGCCCGAGCATCTACGCGGAGCGGCTGGCCGCTGCCGGGTTCGCCGCGCTCGTCTTCGACGCCGCCCACCAGGGCGAGAGCGAGGGCGAGCCTCGCGGTCTGGAGAACCCGTTCCAGCGGGCCGAGGACATCAAGTCCGCCGTGTCCTGCCTGACCACCCGTGACGACATCGACCCGGACCGCATCGGGGCGCTGGGCATCTGCGCGTCCGGCGGTTACGTCCCCTACGCCGCGCAGACCGACCACCGCATCAAGAGCGTCGCCACGGTCAGCGCCGTGGACATGGGCTCGGTGATCCGTGAGGGACTGGGCCGCACGCAGGACCCGGCGGTCCTCCGGGCCATGCTCGACCGGGCCGGTGCCCTGCGCACCTCGGAAGCGCGCGGCGCGGCCCCGCAGTTGGAGGCGTGGATACCCGACAACGCCGAGGAACTGCTGGCGACGGCCACCAGGCAGTTCCGGGAGACGGTCGAGTTCTACCGCACCCCGCGCGGCCACCACCCCCGCGCGAACCGGGGATGGGTGCTGCGCAGCGTCGATCTGCTCGCCCAGTACGACTCGTACGCGATGATCCGGCTCATCTCGCCCCGTCCCCTGCTGATGATCGCCGGTTCGGAGGCGGAGACCGCCTACTTCAGCCGGGAGGCGATCGAGCGGGCGGACGGGCCGAAGGAACTGTTCGTCATCGACGGCGCCACCCACATCGACCTGTACGACAAGGACGAGTACGTCACCCCCGCCGTCGCCAGGCTCACCGAGTTCTTCGGCAAGCACCTGGCCGGCTGACCGCCCGCGCCCCGGGGCCGGGATCCGCCGCCTTGCTACCATCTCCAGGTTTTTACCTATAACCCCTAGGAGAAGGAAGAAGGTGGTCGACGATGGCCCGTGCCGGGATCACGGCCGACCGGCTCGTCGAGGCCGCCGCCGATCTCGCGGACGAGGTCGGCTTCGAGAGCGTCACGCTGTCCGCGCTGGCCCGGCGGTTCGGCGTGAAGGACGCGAGCCTGTACTCGCACGTCAGGAACCTGCACGACCTGCGCACCCGGGTGGCGCTCCTCGCGGGCGGCGAGATGATCGACCGGATCTCCACGGCGGTGGCCGGGCGGGCCGGCAAGGACGCCCTGGCGGCCTTCGCGGACGCCTACCGTGAGTACGCGCTGGAGCGGCCGGGGCGGTACGCGGCCACCCAGATCCGTATCGACCAGACCCTCGTCGCCGCCTCCCCCGCCTTCGCCCGGACCGCCGAGGTCACGTACGGGATGCTTCGCGCGTACGGCCTCGACGAGCCCGATCTCACCGACGCCGTCCGCCTGTTGAGGAGCACCTTCCACGGCTACTGCGCCCTGGAGGCCTCCGGCGGCTTCGGCGCCGCCCGTGACGTACAGACGTCCTGGAACCGGACGGTGGACGCGCTCCATGTGCTGCTGGAGAACTGGCCGACGACGAGTGCCCCGTAGCGCACGGGGGACCGCCCGACCAGCCCCCACGAACTCGCGTCTTTCACGCACGAGTTGCCCTACCCCAGGTGCCCCCCTGACCACTTAGACTGGAAACTTCGCCGGTTTGAGATGCCGCCCTGGGGGAGGGAGCGCGCAGTGTCCCAACAGCAGCTCCGACGCGGGCCGTCCAGGCCGGATCCCGATCCGCACCTGCCCCATGGCCCGCGCCCCGCGCGAATCGTGCGCTGGCTGGGCGGGCTCGGCTGCGCGGCCGCCGGCTACGCGGTGTTCCAGTCCCTGGTCGGGGTGCTGCCGGACAGTATCGACGGGGAGTCCGCGCGGTACGCGATCGCCGTGGTGAGCGGCCTCGCGACGGCGGTGGCGGCCTGGCTGTCGGCGGCGCTGCTCCGGTCCCGGTACGCGGACAACTCCCCTGTGCCGCCTGAGCCGTTGGCAGTCTCCGCCGCGGCTCTGTCGGGGCCGGGACCGCTCTCCGCGCTCTTCTCCGCCGCGTACGACACCCTCGCCGAGCAGGTCTGCGTGGTCGACGACCCGGTCCGCGGGCTGCTCACCGGATGGTCGCACTCCCTCGGCGAGAGCGGCCCCGGCCGGCCGACCTCGGTGGGCACCGCGTACGGCCTGCACATCATGCTCGACCTCGGGATGCCCGAGGGCCGGATCGGCGCGGGTGACCTGGTGGACACGCTGTGGCGGCTGCGGCTGCCCGACGGCGGCTGGTCGGCGCGCTCGCAGGGGTCCGAGGCCCGCCCGGAGGTGACCGCCCTGGTGCTTGGCGCGCTGGCCCGGGCGGGTGCCTCGCGGGAGCGGCTGGTGGCCGAGGTGGCGCACTGCGAGGCGGGCTTCACTCACGAACTGGACCGTACGGGGCGGGAGTTGACGCATGTCGTGACGACCGTGCTGCGCGGTCTGCTGCGTGCCGCGCCCGGTTCGGACGCGCTGCCGCTGCTGCGGGACGCGCTCGTCGAGGGCGCGGTCACCGATCCGCGTCGCCAGCACCGCCGTTGCTGGGGCTACCGGCTCGCGCCGTTCCACGGCCCGCCGTCGCCGCTGCACACCGCGCAGGCCGTGGTCGCCCTGGACCGTGCGGCCCGGGTGCTGGGCGGCGAGAGCGCCAACGGCCGCGCGGCCCGCGAGGACGGCGTGCGCTGGCTGCTGGCCTGCCCGGACGCCCCGCACGACGCGTGCCTGGATCTGGCGAACCTTCGCGAGGAGGTGCGCAGGCCCCGCACCGACGACCCGTCCCGCCACGAGGTCCTGAACGTACGGCACTTCACCGCCTCCTGGATCGTCCGCGCCCTGCTCACCCCCGGCGCCCGGGACATCGCGCGCGAGGACGGCCTGGAGGACGAGTGGCGGGAGCGTCTGAACGGCGCGGTGAGCGCGGTGTGGGCGGGACAGACGGACGGGATATGGACCTGGGTCCACGACGACACCAGCGAGCTGCGGCGCCCGATGTGGATGGCATATCAGGGTCTTTCGGCACTGCGGGCGCATGCCGTATGGGTATACCAACCGCATGGCTGAGACGGGAGAAGCGTGCATGGGTGGTCGGCAGGTCCAGGCGGCGCGGAGGCTGCTGGCCGAGGCGCTGGACGGCGAACTGCCCGAGCACGAACGGGTGTCGGCGGCCCGCTCGGTCGTCGCCGAACTGGGCTCCCCCGACCGCCTGTTGGAGCTGACCGCCGAACTCGCCTCCGGCGAGGGCGATCCGGAAGGCTGCGCCCGCCTCTCGTACCGCCATGTCCTCGGCTTCGACAAGCTCCTGCTCGTCGACGGCGGACCGCACCACATGCTGCGCGCCCATCTGTGGCACGCGGGACGCGGGGCGATCGGCAAGGAGGACATCCACAACCACCGTTCCCCGCTTGCCTCTCATGTCGTACGGGGGCGGCTGGCGATGGAGCTGTACGCGCCCCGGGAGGGCGGCGGCGTCGAGGCGGACCGTTACCGGGAGTCCCTGGCGGACGAGTCGGCCGACTGGCTGCTGGAGCCGACGGGTCCGGCGCGGCTGCACCTCACGCAGGTCGCGGAGTACACGGCGGGCAGCACCTACGCCCTTCCGGCGCACACCCTGCACCGCGCGTGGTGCGACACCGCCGAGCCGACGGTGACGCTCTTCCTGGAGACGGGGAGCGGACGGCGGCAGCACACCGACGTGTTCACGGCGGCGGGGCCGCATCCGGGGGCGGTGCCGAAGGTGCCGCTCGACGTGGCCGACTATCTGGCCGAACTCGGCGCGCTGGCGGAGTTGCTCAGAAGTACGTGAGAGTCAGAAGCCCGTGGTGAGGGCCTGTCGGACGATGTCCAGGTTGTACGCGTCGATGTCGACGCTGTGCAGTTCGGCGGGGCTCAGCCAGACGTACCGCTGATCCGGCTTCTGGAGGGTGATGTGCCAGGAGAGGGGCCTGACCAGGAAGTTGTCCTGCCAGTTCTTGATCTCGCGCCCCTGGTACTCACTCACGAACGACGATTCGCCGACCTTCCGGACGACCTCGCCGAGAAGGCCCGTCTCCTCCTTGAGCTCCCGCAGCACACCGTCCGCGGAACTCTCGCCGGGCTCCAGCTTTCCGCAGGGAACGCCCCACACCAGGGGCAGGAACCGCTCGGTCTCGCTGCGGCGCACCAGCAGCACACGGCCTTCGTGCATCACGACGGCGGCGGCCAGTCGCTTGTCGCCGGGGATCTCCATGTCCATGGTTCCTCGGTCTCTCGCCGGTCGGAGTCCAAAGGGTTCTATACCCACGAAAGCGTCAACGGTACCAGGGTCACCCAAGGACGTCCGGTCGTTCTGAGGCCGGCCGTACGAGCGCCTGCACCTCTCCGTACGTCGGTGCCGCCCCGTCGACGGACCGGCCCGCCCGGATCAGGGCCGCCGTCTCCACCGCCGCGCCCAGGGCCCTGCGGTAGAGGAGCGAGCCGAGGCTGATTCGGCGTACGCCCAGGTCGGCGAGTACGGGCACGGTCGGACCCGTCGGCGAGTAGAGGATGTTGAGGGGAACGTCCAGGGTCTTCAACAGGGCGGTGATCCGGGACGGTTCGGAGAGGCCCGGCACGAACACGCCGTCGGCGCCCGCCTGTTGGTAGGCGTCGAGGCGGCGGTTCGTGTCGCCCATGTCACCGCCGTCATCGCCGTTGCCCGGCCAGTAGGTGTCGGTCCGGGCGTTCACGAACAGGCCCGGTACGGCGGACTTCACCGCCGCGATCTTCGCCGCGTGGAGTCCGACGGGTGCCAGGGTGCCGTCGGGGCGGCCGTCCTCCAGGTTGATGCCCACGGCCCCGACGGCGGCCAGTTCGCGGGCCACCGCGGCGACCTCGTCCGGGTCGTCGCTGAAACCGCCCTCGGCGTCGACGGAGAGGAGGAACGGGCCGCTGCCCAGCGCGAGGGCCAGGTTCAGCGTCGCGTCGCGGGTCGCCGCCGCCCCGTCGGGCAGTCCGGCGGCAGCGGCCACTCCCAGGCTGGTCGTGCCGACCGCCGCGAAGCCCTGGGCGGCCAGGGCAACCGCCGAGGCGTGGTCCCAGGCGTTGGGGAGCAGCAGCGGGGTCCCGGCGTGGTGGAGTGCGGCGAAGGCGGTCACGACGTGCCGCCCAGGTCTCCTACGGGCTTCCGCCGGATCGCGGTCGTCGGTGGCCGGGGCGTCCTCCCCGGAGGCAGCGGACACCGCAGGCGCCGCGGGCGCTGCGGGGCGGCGGAGGCGGAGGCGGAGGCCGCCGAGACTGCGGGTGTTTCCGGTTCCCCAGCTACTGCGCGTGCGTCGGACGTGGTCATACGGCAACGCTAGAGGCGGAACGCTTCGGCGCCGGCCGAACGGTCCGGGACCCCGGGCGGCCCGAGGCGGACCCGCTCTCTCCGTGCAACCCCTGCCGGGACCGGTGCGTCTCAACGAGCGTCGGCACCCCTGCGTGCCCGGTACAGGGAGGGCGGCGCGATGGCCGGCGGTGGGAAGCACGGTTTCGTCCGGAGCGTACGGCGGCTCTTCTGGCTGCCCCTGGACATGCCACGCCGTCCGGCCGCGGCGCCGCCCCTGGTGCGGGCGTGGCTGTTCGCGCTGGCCGTGGGGGCCCTCTTCGCGGTGTTCACCCCGGACGACGACGTCCTGACGCCGTCGATCATGACGGTCGTCGTGTGGGTGGCCGCGCTCGACGACGTGGTCAAGGGTGTGCGGCACCGCTGGGCGGCCTTCCTGATCTCGGGGGCGGCCTGCTGGGGTCTCGCCCGGCTCCTGTCCGCGATGGTGCCGGATCTCGACGATTCGCACTGGGGCGAGTTCGCCGCCTTCGCTCCGGCGACGGCGGTGTTCGTGGCCGTGTTCGTCGGGATCACCCGGCTGCCGCAGAACCCACGCCTGTGACCCGCGTGCTCAGCCGCCCGGCCGGACGGCCCCGACCTCGACCGCGCCGTCGTCCAGCCGGGCCCGCACCTCGCCCCCGCCGCTCCAGCGGACGTGGATCGTGTGCGTCCCGTCCACGACGGTCACGGCCACCGACTCCCCCAGCGGGGCGGGCTCCGGCTCGGCGGTGAGACGGGCGAGCGCGACGAAGAAGGTGTCCGCGGCGGTCGTGGCACCGGCCAGGCCGTCGCTTGCCCTCAAGTCGTCGGTTGCGTCTAAGCCCTCGGTTACGCCCAAGCCGTCGGTTTTGCTCAACAGGCCGTGGACGGGCAGGAGTTCGGCCCGCGCGCCACTCTCCCCCACCGCCCATCCGGTGACCCGTACCGCCGTCCCCTCGGGCGCGCTCGACACCCGGAACGCCCGTACCTCCACCGCACCCTCGGCCAGCACGAGGCTCGTTACGCGGGCACCGGAGGCCGTCGTGTGCCGGGAGGCCACCCAGCCCTCGCCCACGCCCAACGGCTCGATGCCGGTACGGCTCGGATCGTCGCCCACGACCACGCTGTTGTCGTACGACGGTGAGGGCGTCGTCACCGTCGAGTACGCGAGGCGCGTGTAGTACGGGTCGTAGCGGACGTCCTCGCTGCCGTGGTTGTGGAGGCGGACGAGCCCGTCCGAACGCGTCGACTGCAGCAGCCAGTTGGGGGCGGCGACGGCCGTCACCGCGTCCGCCCGCTCGACCGGTCCTGGTTCCTCCTCCGCCGTCCACACCTCGTGGTCCGGCGGCAGCAGCAGGCCGAGGAAGCCCTTGCTCGCCCAGTAGGGGGAGGCGGGGCCCGAATAGCCTTGCAGAACAGCCGAGTTGGGGCCGTGCCAGCCGAGGGTCAGCAGCCCGCGGTCGTCCACGGCTCCCCGGTCGAGGAAGTACTTCAGCGCACCGGACGCCAGCCGCCGCGTCTCGCCCGGCGGCAGGGGCGTACGGCCGGAGAGCGCGCCCAGCCACAGGGGGGCGGTCGTCGCGAAGCGGTACGTCAGTGAGCGGCCCTGGTGCATCGGCACGCCGTCGCCCCCGAACAGGCGGGCGTAGTCGGCGAGATGGGCCGAGAGACGGCCGCCGTAGAGGTCCAGCAGCCGTTCGTCGCCGGCCAGCCAGGCGTGCAGCACCGGGTACAGGTGCATGGCCCAGCCGTTGTAGTAGTCGAAGGCCCGGCCGTCGCCGTCGGTGTACCAGCCGTCGCCGACGTACCACCGCTCGATGCGGTCGAGGCCCCGGTCGATCGCGGCGCGGGACAGCGTGGGCTCGTACCCGATCTCCTCCAGGAAGCCGCCGACCGTCACGGGGAACAACTCCCAGTTGCAGGGCCAGGGTTCGGCCGTCAGCGCGTCGCCGAGCCAGGCGGCGGCCCGCTGCCGTACGCCGTCGTCGAGGCGGTCCCAGAGGAGAGGCCGGGTGAGACGCAGGGCGAGGGCGATGGAGGCTGCTTCGACGAGTGGCTGACTGCGGTCCTCGATGCGCGGCCAGACGCCGGCCGTTCCGGCGTCGAGGCCTTCGGCGTACCGCTCCAGGGCCTTCTCGTCGCGGCGGAAGGCCGCCAGCATGAGCGTACGGGCGTATCCCTCCAGGCCGTCGGAGAGGCGGCCCGACCAGCTCGTGTGCTCGCCGGGCAGGTGGTAGAGGGCGCGGTCCCCGGTCGCGTACGGTTCCACGGCCGCGAGCAGGGAGTCGGCGGCTGCCTCCCAGTGGGCGCGCGTGTAGCCGGTGTGCGGGCTGAGGGTGCGGTCCTCGGGGACTCCGGCGGGGCCTGCGGACATCGGTCGGGCTTCCTGTCTCGCTCGGGTGGAACGGGTGGTACCTGGGACGCCCCGGTTCCGGACGGGACGCCCCAGGGGTCCAGCTCACCTCACCAGGCGCTCGGGCACCAGGTGTTGGGCAAGGAGTTCGTCGCGGACGAGTTCCGCGTAGGCCGTCGCGCCGTGCGCGGAGGTGTGGGTGTTGTCCCTCTTCTCGTTGTAGAGGTAGAGCGCCTTGGAGCCCTCGACGCCCAGCGACTCGACCAGGGCCTTTGTCCTGGCCGTGAGGTCGATGAGGGGTACGTCGTGGGCGGCGGCGACCGAGCGGGTGACGGCCGGGTGGTCGACGCCGAGGCCGTTCACCAGCAGGGCCGTGCCGTTGTTGAGAGTGCCGTCGCTGTTGAACCAGCGGCGGACGATGGGAGTGACCAGAACCGGACGGCCGCCCTCTTCCCGTACGCCCGCGACCAGTGTTTCGAGGTTCGCGCGGTACGTCGCCTCGTCGGTCTGCTTGTCGTTGTGGGCGAGCTGGATCAGGACGAGGTCGCCCCTGCGGATCAGCGGCTGGACGGTCGCGAAGAGCCGCGGGTCGGCGAGGTAGGTGACCGTACTCTCCCCGGAATCACCGTAGTTGGCGACCGAGACGCCCTTGCGGAGGTACCGCGGGAGTTGCTGTCCCCAGCCGGAGTAGGGGTCGCCCGGCTGATCGCAGACCGTCGAGTCGCCGACGAGGAAGATCCGGCGGGTGTGCCGGGCGGCGGCCGGAGTGACCCGGATGTCGGCGAGCGCGGGCGCCGAACCGCCGACGACCAGGTCGAGACCCGGCGTGCCCTCGGCCCCGGTGGGCTCGCCCTCGGGCGTGCGGACGTTCACGGTGAAGCTGCGGGTCACCGGCTCGCCCGCCCCGGTGGGCATCTCGGCCAGCAGGGTGCGCCGCGTCTCACCGGTGATGCCGGTGCTCGCCGCCGTGTCACCGCCGAGCCGGACGCGTACGTCGTACGTGCCGGGCGCGACGTCGAAGTGGCATGCCGTCGCGGTGCAGTTCTCCATCCCCAGCCCCTTCCCCGCGCCCTTCCCCATGCCACGGTCGTGTGCCTGGGCCCGGACGGCGGACAGGGCCGTGGCGATGGTCAGCGTGGCCAGCAGGGTGATCGCCGTGCGTCTCAACGCGACTCCTCAAGTCCCTGAATCAAGTACCCCAAGTCCCTCAAGTGCCTCAAGTCCCTCGGGTCCACTGCTGGTTGGTCGCCCCGTTGCACGTGTACGTGATGATCGCGGCGGAGTCGGCGGTGGACGCGCCGTTCACGTCCAGGCACTCGCCACTCGCGCGGGACGTGATGGTCACGTAGGAGCCGCTGGTGGTGAGCGACCACTGCTGGTTGGTCGCGGAGGAGCTGCAGTTCTCCTGGGTGACGGTGTCGGCGTTCTCCTGTACGCACAGGGAGCTGCCCCGCACGTTCAGCTGGTAGTAGCCGCTGCCCAGGGACTTGAACCAGTACTTCTGGTTGTTGCCGCCGTTGCAGGTGTACTGCTTGATCTGGGCGCCCGCCCACTGGGACTGGCTGGTCACGTCGGCGCACTTGGAGGAGTTGCGGGCGATGAGCGTGTTGTACGTGGCGCTCGTGCCGGTGACCGTCCCGGCGGTGGTGTCGACGGTGACCTCCGGGGACCAGGACATGGACATCGTGGTCGAGCTCGGGAACGTCAACGGCAGCCACACGTAACGGGAGTCGTTGACCGTGCCGCCGAACGAGTTGCCCCAGCGGTCGCCCATGTCGAGGTACGAGGTGCCCGAACTCCCCTGCACGGGAAGGACGTACGCGGTCTGCGAGCCGTAGGTCGTCGAGTCGCCGACGTTCGTCATGGCCGTCCACGGGCCCGCGATCGAGGTCGCCGTGGCGTACTGCTGCTGGTTGGGGTTCCAGCCCGTCGCGCCCGAAGTCAGCATGAAGTAGACGCCGTTGCGCTTGAAGAGCGCCGGGGCCTCACGGTGGCCGCCGTGCCAGGGGTCGGCGACCAGGCTCGCGATACCCGTGTAGTCGGCGGTCAGGCGGTAGATCTGGAGGTCGTAGTTCTCGCGGGCCGCCGAGATCATGTAGCCGGCGCCGTCGGTGTCCACGAACACCGTGATGTCACGGGACATGTGCGTGCCGAGCGGCCGGAAGCTGCCCTGCCAGGTGTAGTCGCCGTCCACGGTGTCCGACACGGCGACCGCCGCGCGGGCCTCGCCGTAGTCGACGCCGTTCTCCTTGTGCATCCACATCACGAACTTGCCGGTGGACGCGTTGTACATGACCTTCGGCCGCTCGATGTTCGCGGTCGCCAGTTCCGGATCGCTCGCCTCGGTGAGGACGTGGTTGCGGAACTCCCAGTTCTTCAGGTCGGAGGAGCGGTAGGCGTCCACGTACCGGAAGGTGTTGTCGGAGTTCCGGTTCTCCCCGAACCAGTAGTAGTACGAGCCGACCTTGATGACCCCGCCGCCGTGTGCGTGCAGCGGGTTGCCGCCGGTGTCGGTGAACTGCGTGCCGTTGGTGACGGTCTGGGGTGCCGCCTGGGCCGGACCGGCCGTGGCGAGTGCGCCGGCCAGCGCCAGACAGAGGGCCAGGAGTACCGCGTACGCACGTCTCATCTCAGACACTCTCCTTCGAGGTGTCGGCCACGGGGATGCCGAAGTCGGGGGTGCCGTCGGGCTTCCAGCCGAGCCGTTGAATGCGGGTGTGCCGGTTGGGGTCGTTCAGCGGGTCGCCGACGATGTCCCTGTACTGGCGGGCGTGGTAGACGAGGACGTCGGTGCGGCCGTCCTCGGCGACGGTGAAGCTGTTGTGGCCCGGGCCGTACTGCCTGGTGGTGTCGTTGCTGGTGAAGACGGGCGTGGGCGACTTGGACCAGTTGGCCGGGTCCATGAGGTCGCTGTCGGCGTCGGCGGTCAGCAGGCCCATGCAGTAGTTGAAGTCGGTGGCGCTCGCCGAGTACGACATGAAGACGCGGCCGTTGCGCTTGATGACCGACGGGCCCTCGTTGACCTTGTAGCCGATCACCTCCCAGGGCAACTCCGGTGTGGTGAGGCGGACCTGAGGTCCCGTCAGGGTCAGCGGATCGGCCATCTCGGACAGCCAGACGGCGGTGTTGTTGTCCATGCCGGGCTCGTGCTGCGCCCAGGCGAGATAGCGGGTGCCCCGGTGGGTGAAGGTGGTGGCGTCGAGGGAGAAGGTCTCCCAGGCCGTCTTCAACTGGCCCTTCTCGACCCACTCACCGCGGAAGGGATCGCGGCTCGCGTTCTCCAGCACCCAGATGCGGATGGCCCAGATGTCGTTCGCGGGCGCGGCGGCGAAGTAGACGTACCACTTGCCGTCGATGTGGTGGATCTCCGGCGCCCAGATGTGCGCGCCCATGTCGCCGCTCGCGTGCTTCGTCCAGATCACGGACTCGGCGGCCCTGGTCAGCCCGCGCAGGGTCCGGGAGCGGCGCAGGATGATCCGGTCGTACTCGGGGGCCGTGGCCGTGAAGTAGTAGTGGCCGTCCCTGTGCCGGTGGATGTGCGGGTCGGCGCGGTTGCGGACGAGCGGGTTGACGTACCGGCCGCCGGGTCCGGTCCCGTCGGCGGCTTCGGCGGTGACGGCTTCGGCGACCCCGGGCACGGCCGTGAGAGCGCCCGCGGCCAGGGTGCCCTTCAGGAGGAGTCTGCGGCCGGGGACTTCGGGCGGGCCGACGTCGTCATTGCGGCTCATGCGTGTGTCCCTCCACGCTCATGTTCACAATTTCGAACAACATCTGACATTAAGAAACGCCGAAACCGTAAGGGCGCGTTCCGGGGAGGTCAACGGATCGGGAGCGATCCGAGGAGCGAAACTTTTGCGACCGAAGTTTCTGTTATCGGCCCCGGGCCACGCCCGTCTCCACGGATGTGAACAAGAACATCCGCGTACGGGCGGCGGGAGTCGGCGGAGCGCTCGCCGTCGTCGTCGCGACAGGAGTCATGGCACCGGGCGCGGTCGCGGCGCCCGTTGGGGCGAAGGACGTCACGGCCGCGGTGCTCGCCGACCGGGACGTGACGCTGAGCGGCGACACCGTGGTGAACGTGCCGCCCGGGGAGACCACGTACGACGGGGTGTTCCGGGGCGAGGGCACGCTCACCGTGCGCGGCTCCGGCACCCTGGTCCTCACCAAGGACAGCGACTTCACCCTGCCCAAGTCACGGCAGCGCCAGCGGGTCGCCACCCAAGGCGGCAACCACCCCTACACCACCGTGAGCGACCCGGACCCGCCCGCGATCACCGTCGAGCGAGGGGCGACCCTCCAGTACGGAACGGGCGGCGGCACGGGTCTGATCGGACACTTCCCGTACAACACCCCGGGCTACCAGCTGAACCAGCTCAACGTCAGGGTCGACGGAACGCTGCGCCTGTCGCTCGTACGGACCTTCAACCTCGGCACGATCAGCGGTTCGGGGCTGGTGAGCCAACCGCGGTTCATGTGGGGCAAGCTCGACATCGCGGGCACGCACCCGTTCACCGGGGTGATCGACAACGGCACGCAGATGGACGCGGGCAAGTCCGAGTACCCGGTGTCCCTGCCGAACGCCCGCGCCATCCTCAACCAGGGCACCTGGACCGTCGACACCCCGCTCGGCCGGACGGTCACCCTGCGGCAGAACTTCTACCAGCGGGAGTACGGCAGCGACATCAACGTCCAGTCGCGGCCCGGCAGCAAGGTCGTACTCACCGGCCAGTACAGCTGGTCGAACCAGGGCGGGGACACCAACCCCTCGCTCAGCGACCCGGGGCTCAACTGGCGGCCCGCTGCGAAGAACGTCAACAAGCGCGGCACCAACATCAAGGGCGCCGACGTCCAGTGGGGCGACGGGACCACGAACAAGATCTTCATGCCGGGTACGGCCGAGACCGTCTACATCAACCTGCTTGCCGCCAGGTCCCGTTCACTGCTCACCTTCGACTACAACGGGCCGGTGACGCTCGGCGCCCCCATCGGCGGCGGCCGGTTCCACGACACGCTGTCCGCGCCCGGCGCCGGGGACGTCGTCGTCAAGGGGACGAAAGGCAACGACGTCACGTTCGCCGCCGTTCAGCACTACAACGGCTCCACGACCGTCCAGAAGGGAGCGGTACTGCGGCTGGGCAGCGGAAAGGCGGGCGGCGACGGCGGGCTGTACACCGAGGGTGACCTCTACAAGGTTGTGAACGACGGCTCGCTGGTGGTCCGCAACACCTCCAAGCCGCTGGCCCTGTCCCGGATCAGCGGCAGCGGGTCGCTCACACAGTCGGGTGCGGCGACGACCACGCTGACAGGCGCGGCGGTGACGTACACCGGTACGACGACCGTCACGAAGGGCACGCTCGCGCTCGACGGTACGGGCCTGGCCCGCAGCAGGGCGATCCGCCTCACGGGGTCCGACGCGCGGCTCGACGTCCGCAAGGCACCCGGCACGGCCCTGAACCTGACCACCTCCCTGTCCGGCAGGGGCAGGGTCGTAGGCTCGGTGACGAGTACGGGCAAGGTCTCGGGCGGGGTGACTGTGACCGGGGACTACACGCAGCGCTCGGGCGGTCAACTCGGCGTAGGGGGCGAGGCGTTGAAGGTCGGCGGCAAGGTGACACTGGCGGGGAAGCTGGACGCCCGCTCGGGTTCGGAGACAAAGACGGAGACCAAGGCCGAGACGGTCAAGCTGATCGACCACGCGGGCAAGGCGAAGACGACCGGCACGTTCACCGGGTTGAAGGAAGGCGCCGCGGTCGAGGTCGACAAGGCCAAGTACCGGATCAGCTACCGGGGCGGTGACGGCAACGACGTCGTCCTGACCGCCGCCGCGACCGAGAGCCCGTCCGCGACCGCCCGAGCCGCCGCCGCGGAGTCGTCCGCACCGAAGGCCGCGCGTACGCAGAACGCGGCCGACGAGAGCTTCATACCTCGCGCCTGGTGGCTGGTCGCCGCCGCGCTCGGACTGCTGGTCACGCTGATGATCCCGGTGACCAGGCGTCGGCGGGGTCGCGGGAGGGGCGGGCGGCACGGTTCCACTCGATGACGCGCGGCGTGACAATGGGCAAGTGACGAACGAAGAAGAGCGCAGCAACGAGACCGTAGGCATCGCGTTGGCACTGGGCATCGCCGTGGGAATGTCCATGGGTGTCGTGCTCGGGCTGCTCGTGTTCGACAACCTGGCGCTCGGCCTCGGCCTCGGCCTGTGCGTGGGCGTCGGGTTCGGCATCGCGACCGGATCCGGTCTCGCCCGGAAACAGCCGCCCGAGGACTCGCAGAACGACTCCTGACCGGACCGATGGCAGAAATCGGCACGGCAGCCGAGCGGGCCGGGCGAGGTCCGCAGGCCGGGCGAGGTCCGCGGGGCGGGCCAAAATCGGGCCGGGGAAAAACCCCGCGCGGACTTCACCATCCCCTTGCTACCGTCCCCGTCATGAAGCGCGCCCATATGACGACGACGCCGGAGAATGTCCCGGCGCGCTGACTCATGAGCCAGTCCGAAGCCCCGGGGCGAGTGCCCCGGGGCTTCGGCGTACCCGGTCACTCGCCCGGACACCTTCCCGTCCGCGAGGAGACCGCCACCATGAACGACAACGACACCGACAGCAGCCACGAGCCCGGTGACCGCCACGACCATCGCAGGCTCGGCCGTGAGCTGGACCTGTTCGACACCGACCCGCTGATCGGCGCGGGGCTGCCGTACTGGCTGCCCGACGGCGCGACCGTACGGCACACCCTGGAGGAGTACATCCGCGGCGAGGAGCGGCGGGCCGGCTACCGGCACGTGTACTCGCCGGTGCTCGGCAAGCGGGAGCTGTACGAGATCTCAGGGCACTGGTCGCACTACAGCGAGGACATGTTCCCGCCGATGGAACTGGGCTCGGAGCAGGTCGTGCTGCGACCGAGCCTGTGTCCCCACCACGCGGTGATCTACCGCTCCCGCCCCCACAGCTACCGCGAACTCCCGCTCAGAATGGCGGAGTTGGGCGGCATGTACCGCTCCGAGCTGTCCGGCGTACTCGGCGGTCTCACCCGCGTACGCGCGATCCAGCTCAACGACGCGCACATCTTCTGCACCCTGGACCAGGTGGCCGACGAGGCGGGGGCGGCCCTGGCGATGATCCGCCGGGCGTACGAGGCGCTCGGGATCGACCCGGTCCGGTACCGGCTGTCCCTGCCCGGCCCCGGCGGCAAGTACGTCGCCGCGCCCGAGCTGTGGCGGCGGTCCACCGCGCTGCTGACCGAGGTGCTGGACCGCTCGGGGCTGCCGTACGAGGCGGCCGAGGGCGAGGCCGCGTTCTACGGTCCGAAGATCGACGTCCAGGTCGCCGACGGCGCGGGCCGTGAGTCCACCCTCTCCACCGTGCAGGTCGACTTCCACCAGCCCGAACGGTTCGGCCTGCACTACATCGGCGCGGACGGCGGCAAGCACCGGCCGGTGATGGTCCACCGCAGCATCATCGGCAGCGTGGAACGTGCCGTGGCGCACCTCGTCGAGCAGCACGGCGGCGCCTTCCCGCCCTGGCTCGCCCCGACCCAGCTGGTGATCCTGCCGATCTCGGACGCGGAGCTCCCGAACGCCGCCTCCCTCACCGCCCGCTGTGCCGAACGGGGCCTGCGGGCCGAGATCGCCGGACCGGAGAGCGGCAGCCTGGGCGCCCGCATTCGCGGGTCCCGTCTGGTCCCGTACCAGGCGGTGATCGGTGCGAAGGAGGCCGTGGACGACCGGGTGGCGCTCCGGCTGCGCGACGGCCGCCGCCTCGAACCGCGACCGGCCGAGGAGGTCGTCGACCGGGTCGCGTCACTGACCGGGGCCCACAGCACCGAACTGTGGGACGGCTCGGCCTGAACAGGGCCTTTTGGTCAGCCCGCGCCGGAGGTCGCGGCCGCTAGTTCCACCGTGACGCGGATCCCGCCGTCGGGGCGCGGGGTGAGGGTGAGCGTTCCGTCGTGTGCCTGGGTGATGGTCTTGACGATTGCCAGGCCGAGGCCGACGCCCGCGTGGTCGGTGTGTACGCGTTCGGTGCCGCGCTGGAACCGTTCGGTGAGTGTGGAGGCCTGCTGTGGGGTGAGCTTCTCGCCGGTGTTCTCGACCGTGAGCACCACGGTGTCGGGGCGGGCGCTGGTCTCGACCAGCACCGTGCCCTGTTCGGGCAGGTTGTGGACGATCGCGTTGTGCACGAGGTTCGTGGTCAGCTGCAGCAGGAGCGCGTGCGATCCGAGGGTGGGGGTGACGTCGCCGGAGGTCTCGACGGTGACGCCCCGCTTCTCGGCGAGGGGCAGGAGCGTTTCGGTGGCTTCTTCCGCCAGGAGGGACAGGTCGACCTGTCCCCGGGTGAAGGACCGCTGGTCGGCGTGGCTGAGCAGGAGCAGTGCTTCGGTGAGGTCGATCGCCCGGGTGTTGACGGCGTGGAGGCGGTCGATGACTTCACCGGCGTCCTGGTCCGGATCGGCGCGGGCCACGTCGAGCAGCGCCTTCGAGACCGCCAGCGGGGTGCGCAGTTCGTGGGATGCGTTGGCCGCGAATCTCTGCTGTTCGGCGACGTGCGCTTCGAGCCGGGCGAGCATCGCGTCGAAGGCGTCGGCGAGTTCACGGAACTCGTCCCTGCGACCCGGCAGCCGGATCCGGTGGGAGAGCGATCCGTTCGTGGCGGTGCGGGTGGCGTCCGTGATGCGGGTCAGCGGGGCGAGCATGCGGCCGGCGAGGATCCACCCTCCCACGAGGCCGAACACCAGCAGGAACGCCAGTACCGCGGCCGCCCGCGGAGCGAAGACGTCCAGGAGGACGGACCGGATGGGGAAGACACCGTCGGGCCTGTCGTCGGGGTTCGTGAGCATCGCCCGATCGGGGACGTAACGCAGGAGGAACACCCACACCGCCCCGAGCAACAGGACACCGGCGATCATGAGGAATCCGGCGTAGCTGAGGGTGAGTTTGAGGCGAACGCTCACCCCGGGCCGCCTACCCACGGTCTCCTCCCCCGCGTCCGGCCTCTTGTTGTGAGTCGACGGGTTGCGCGTCGATGGGTTGCGTGTCGATGGGTTGCGTGTCGATCGGTTGTGCGTCGATGCGGTAGCCGACGCCCGGCACGGTGGCGATGATCCAGGGTTCGCCGAGACGCTTGCGCAGGGCGGAGACGGTGATGCGTACGGCGTTGGTGAACGGGTCGGCGTTCTCGTCCCAGGCGCGTTCAAGGAGTTCTTCGGCGCTGACGGCACCGCCCTCGGCGGCCACGAGGACTTCCAGCACGGCGAACTGCTTGCGGGTCAGCGCGACGTAGCGGTCGTCGCGGTAGACCTCTCTGCGGAACGGGTCGAGGCGCAGACCCGCGATCTCCAGTACGGGCGGCCTGTTGTGGGCGCGTCTGCGGTCGAGTGCCCTGAGCCTGAGCGCGAGTTCCCGGAGCTCGAAGGGTTTCGTGAGGTAGTCGTCGGCGCCGAGTTCGAACCCGGAGGCCTTGTCGTCGAGCCGGTCGGCGGCGGTGAGCATGAGGATCGGCATGCCGCTGCCGGAGGCGACGATGCGTTTGGCGATCTCGTCACCGGAGGGGCCCGGGATGTCGCGGTCGAGGACGGCGATGTCGTACGTGTTGATGCCCAGCAGTTCCAGAGCGGTGTCGCCGTCACCCGCGAGGTCGGCGGCGATCGCTTCCAGGCGCAGACCGTCGCGGATGGCTTCCGCCAGAAAGGGCTCGTCCTCGACGATCAGCACACGCATACGCTCGATGCTACGAGCCGACGCATATCGCCGACATATCGAAAACCGCATACGGGCCGGCAACACCACGCCACCTTGACTGGGGGCATGTCCCGCAGCGAACCAGCACGAACAGGAGCCGGCCGTGGCCGTCCCCGCACCCGACTCCAGCCCGACCCACCGGGAGCCTCCACGCGATGACGACCACTCCCCAGCAGGACACTCAGGAACCCGTGGACCCCGTGGCCGCCGTGGCCGCCGACGCGCGGGACACGGCTGCCGAGGCCGGACAGGACGGCGCCGGCCGACGGCGTGACGACCCCTGGGGTGACGGCTCCGTTGCCTGGCGCGCGGGCATCCGCCGGGCGATCCGCGCCGGCGCCCGGCCCGAGCCCTGGAAGCGCGGCCCGGTGCTCGCGACGCTCGCGCTGCTCCTCGGCCTGCTCATGCTGCTGCACGCGCGGATCCCGGACGGGTTCAAGAACGTCGGCAGCCTGGTGGAGACGTTCCTGCCGTGGTTCGGCCTGTTCGTCCCGGTGCTGCTGGCCGGGGCGCTGTGGCGTCGCTCCGCCTCCGCGGTGGTCGCGCTGCTGCTGCCGGTCACGGTGTGGCTCAGCCTCTTCGGCGGGCTGCTCAGTGACAAGTCCCACCCGGGCGGCGACCTCACCGTGGTCAGCCACAACGTCGGCGCCGGCAACCCCGACCCGGCCGGCACCGCCCGCGACCTGGCCGCCTCCGGGGCGGACGTGCTTGCCCTTGAGGAGCTGAGCGGGCAGGCCAGGGGCGCGTACGAGAAGGGGCTGGCGAAGGCGTACCCGTACCACGCGGTGAAGGGCACGGTCGGGCTGTGGAGCAGGCTGCCGCTTTCGGACACCCGGACGGTCGACGTCGCGATGCTGGGCATGGCCGGGCCGCTGGCGGAGAACCTGTCGGCCGAGGAGAAGGCGGCCACGCCCCGGGCGCTGCGCACCACGGTGGCCACGGACCGGGGGCCGCTCGCGGTGTATGTGGCCCACCTGGGCTCCGTACGCGTCAATCCCAGGGCGGGCCTGTCGACGGGCCAGCGGGACGACGGCGCGCAGAAGCTCGGCGAGGCGATCGCGGCCGAGCGCAACGAGCGGGTGGTGCTGCTCGGCGACCTGAACGGCACGACGGACGACCGCGCGTTCGCCGGCCTCACCTCGGAGCTGCGCTCGGCCCAGGAGACGGCCGGGGACGGCTTCGGCTTCAGCTGGCCGGCGGGGTTCCCAGTCGTACGGATCGACCAGATCCTGGTCCGCGGTGTGGAGGCGCGGAGCTCGTGGGTACTGCCGGCCACCGGCAGCGACCACCTGCCGGTGGCGGCCGGCATCAGCTGGTGAACACGACACCGCGCACGGGCAGGCGCTGTCAGCGCTCGCAGAACTCGGTCCCGACGGCCGCGTCCTCCAGTCGCTGCTCGCCCCGGTCGCCGTTGCGGTTCATGGTCATGACGCGCCGGCCGTCCGCCGAGGAGAGCGTCCGGGTCGCGGAGCCGGGGATCATGCCGCCGTGGCCCTTGTCGCCGTCGGCGTGGACCGCGTCGAGCAACTGCCGCTGCTGGGCGGGCGGATGACTAGACGCTCGACCGCCTGCACATAGGTGCCGCCAGTGGCCTTCTCGACGACCATGCCGGCGACGACGTAGTTGGAGTCGGAGTGGTCCCACCTGCCGGGCCTACCGGGCCTGCTTCCCTGCTCCGGCTGGAGGTTGGGCGGGTGGGCGAGCGCGATGTCCACCACTTGTTCCGGGGACCACCTGTTGTGGCGGTTCCGGTCGAACTCGTCCCCCGCGTACAGGGCGCGGAAGCCGTCGTCGTCTGACGGACGAGCAGTGGGTGGCACTGGAGCCGTTGTTGCCGAAGGCACGAAAGCGGGGTGGCCTCCTGTCCGGCCTCGGCGGCAGTTGATCGGCGACATACGGTTCCGGGTCCGGACGGGTGTTCCGTATGCCGCGCCCACCAACATGCGGCCGGGACCTGCAAGCAGGGAGACCTTGCCCCCCGAGGGTCTCTGGACTCAGGCGGGGTTGCGCAGCAGGTCGGTCGAGACGGCCCACAGTTCCTTGGCCGCTGTGGGGTCGAGCGCCCACTCTTTAACGGCATGGGGGTTCTCAGTAGGGTCGGCGTCGTTGGGTACGGTTTGCGCCTCTTGGGCGTCGTCGAGATAGTGCCCGCCCGTGTTCGCGAACTCCGGTGCCACCGCGGCGACCAAAGTCGTGGCCGCGCCCTGCTGCACGGTCTTGTACGTGAAGACCCCGGCAGCTTCGTGCTGGGCGAACTGGTCGTGCAGCTCCTGCGGGAAGTGCCGCTGGAGTCCGGTGGCGATCCCTCCGGGGTTGACGGCGTTGGCGGTGATTCCGTCGTCGGCCCAGCGGCGGGTGGCTTCGCGTGCGAACAGGATGACGGCCGTCTTGGACTGTCCGTAGGCGATCATCGGGTCGTAGGCCCGGCGACGGAAGTGGATGTCGTCGAAGTCCACCGGCGAGAACATGTGCCCGGCGGAGCTGAGCGCCACGATGCGCGAGTCGCCCCGCTCGGCGGCACCGGCGGCGAGGGCGTCATGCAGTCCCAGCGCCAGGGCGAAGTGGCCGAGGTGATTTGTGGCGAACTGCAGTTCCCAGCCCTCCGCGGTGCGCAGCTCCGGAGTGGCCATGATGCCCGCGTTGTTGATCAGCAGATGGAGGGGGCCGCTCCAGCCCTCGACGAAACGACTGACCGTGCTCTGGTCGGCGAGGTCGAGGTGCGCGACGTGGATGCCGGCGTTACCGGTCGTCGCGGTCAGGTCCTGTGCGACCCGAGCTCCGGCATCCAGGTCGCGGACCGCCAAGGTGACGTCGGCTCCGGCGCGGGCCAGCGAACGGGCGGTCTCGACACCGATGCCCGAGGCGGCGCCGGTAACGATGACGCGGGTGCCGGAGAGGTCGATGCCCTCCGCCACCTCGTCCGCACTGCTCTGCGCGCTGAACGATGTGGTGATCAAGGATGAGGCGGTCGGCATGAGGTACCTCCATGATGTAACAAACTAGTCGGTTACTTTCTCCGCCGACAGTAGACGCATCCCTGGCCTTCGGTCAAACAAACTGGTTAGTTATAGTGAGGGCATGAAGGATGGACAGGCCACACGACGCCGCTTGCTCGACGCGGCCGCCGCCGAGTTCGCCACCTACGGGATCGCCGGCGCCCGGGTCGACAGAATCTCGGCCAACGCCCGAGCGAACAAGGCGCAGATGTACGCCTACTACGGCAACAAAGACGGTCTGTTCGACGCGGTCTTCAACGATCACGCCGAAAAGATCATCCATGCCGTGCCGATGACGGCCGAAGATCTTCCCGACTATGCCACCCGCCTCTACGACACCTGCCTGCTCCACCCGGAGCTGGTCCGTCTGGCCGCATGGGCACGCCTGGAGCGCGTCCCCACCGGCCCCCTGCTGACCAGCATGGATGCTCAGACGACACGCAAGCTGGAGGCGATCACCACTGCGCAGCGTTCCGGACACATCGATCCGTCGCTCGACCCGGCCGACGTGCTCTCGATCGTCACAGCAATGGCGCTGACCTGGTCACCGGTCGGCCTGATCCACACCGCCTCTCCGGACGACCCCGAGAGCGAACACGAAGGCCGACGCCGAGCCCTCGCGGAAACCGTGCGCCGCGCCTTCACTCCCGCGCCCAAATACACGGCCTGATCGGCACCATGAAGAGCCAGCGGGAAGCCGTGCGATTCGCCGATCAGATCGAGCGGACCCGGTTGCTCCCGCTGGGGAACGGACAAGGTTTAGGGCCAATGCGGACGTCTGCTGCCGGCCCGGCTGGTGGCGTAGTTCGTACTCGCCCTTGCCCTGTTCTCGCCGGCGCCGTAGCTGGAGGGTGATGCGGCATCTGGTCGAGGGCCTGCGTGGCCGGGGCTGTTTCCCGGACGGCCGAAGGCAGCCGTCAGCGCCTGGGATCGGAGCCGCCGCGGGTGCTGTCTGCCACGACCGCGGCCCCGATGGGCACCGAGGCCACTCCGGGTTGCTGCTGGCGGGGGCTGCGGCTGCCGTCGGTGGACTCCGCCTGCTGGGACGTGGCCGACAGCCCGGCCGATGAGGGCTGCCTTCGGCCGTCCGGGAAACAGCCGCTGCCACGACAAGGCCGGCTCTCCCCAGGCGCGGATCGCCTGTCTGATTGAGGTGGACACCCATCTCGTGCCGGATGCGGAGTCGGCCGGCTGCCGCACCGGCGACGTCACCCTGGCGAGCCACCTGCCACACTCCTGCGGACCCGGCGAACCGGTCCCGGCGAACTGGTCCCGGCGGACCGGGAGTTCCTCGGCGAGCCCATGTGGAGGGCCTTCACCGACAGCGGTGCCGATCCGTTGTGGCGGGTGCCCGCCAACCGGATGCTGCCCGTGGAGCGGATGCTGCGGGACAGATCCTGGCTTTCGCGCACCGGAGGGGAACACCCGTGCGGCAGGATGGCGCCCATGAACCGTGCCGTACGTGTCCTGCCGCTGCTGTTCCTGCCCCTGTTGCTCGTTTCCTGCGGTACGGAGGAGGCGGGGGCCGGGGCGGGCACGGGTACGGCAGGTGCCGACACGGGGACAGGCGGTGCCGACAAGGGCACGGGCAGCCCGGACGACCCGGCCGATCCCGCTGAACTCGCCGCCCGCGCCAGGGCTTTGGGGATCGCCCCGGGACTCGTCTACGTCACCGAGGCCCCGGGGTTCGCCGTGGCCCAGCAGTCGGTGAGGGTGTTCGGGGGCGACGGGTTCCATACCGCGTACGTGTCCCGGAAGACCCACACCCAGTTCGAACTCTTCGTGGACCGGGGCACGTTGACCGCGGAGAACTGCCCGAAGACTCAAGTGGGGCAGGGATCGGGCGAGTCGGTCGCCTGTGAGCGCGACGGGGACGCCTGGTACCGGAAGGCCGGTGGCCAACACGAGTACGCCCTGCCGCGCGACGGCCATGTGATCCGGCTCGTCGGCGACGCGAACCGGCTGGACCGCGCCGTGCTGCGCGAGGCCGCGGAGGCGGCACACCACCCGGACGCCGCCGAACTGACCGCCCTCCTGCCGCCGGCACCCGAAGGTACCGCAACCGAGCCGGTCGAACGCGGGGACCTGCCCCCGGTGGGCGACGGGGCGCCCAACAACGAGGTGGGCGCGTCGGGTTGAGTCACACAGAGGGCGTCGGGGCGAGCAGCGGAACGAGTGGTGCGGCCACCGGAGAGAGCCACTCGGCAGGCCCGCCGGACCGAAGATTTCGGACCCCCGCCCGTGTGCCACCGGCCCTCCGGCCCTCCGGCCCACGCGACAGCGCGCCATAGAGTCGGCTCCCATGGCAGCGCAGCACCTCGAACCCCGCATCCTCGTCCACACCCTCACCACGGACTACCGCCACGAGTCGATACCCGACGGCATCGCCGCCGTACGGTCGCTCGGGGCCGCCCACGGCTTCACCGTCCACGCGACGGAGGCCCCCGACTTCTTCGACGCCCCCGTCGGCCCGTACGCGGCCGTCGTCTTCCTCTCCACCAGCGGCGACATCCTGACGCCCGCCGGCCGGGAGCACCTCGCCGCGTACGTGGAGGCGGGCGGCGGCTTCGTCGGGGTGCACGCGGCGGCCTGCACGGAGTACGGCTGGCCCTACTACGGCGAGTTGCTCGGGGCCAGGTTCGCGCGGCACCCCGACCACCAGCCGGGCAAGGCGGTGGTGGAGGACCGGGATCACCCCGCCACCCGGCATCTGCCCGCCGTCTGGGAGTTCACCGACGAGTGGTACGACTTCCGCACGAACCCGCGAGGTTCGGTGCGCGTGCTCGTCTCCGCCGACGAATCCTCGTACGAGGGAGGCGGGATGGGGGACGACCATCCGCTCGTGTGGTGCCGCGAACAGGGCGCGGGCCGGGTCTTCTACACAGCCCTCGGCCACGCCTCGGAGGCCTACGGGGATCCGGCCTTCCGGCAGCACCTGCTCGGCGGAATCGGCTGGGCGGGACGACTCCGCGCCCGGTGAGCGGCGGACGACCCCTCGATCGTCACCCTCGTCACTCCCGTCACCCCCGCCGCACACCTCCCGGCCTCCGAAGCCGCCGCACGACGGACAACGGCACCGCACCCGGCTTCGGCGTCTTCCGCGTCTTCGGATCGGCCGGGTCGGCAGGGTCGGTCGCAGCCTCCGCGGCGGCGAACTCGGCCTCCCACAGGGCGAGTTCGCGATCCCGTGGCCCGTGCACGACCGCGGGTTCCCCCGCCCCGAGGACCCGCACGGGATGTGTGGCGTCCCACACCGGCCACCCCGGATCCCCCTCGACGGCGAACCGTACCCACGCCGAGTGCATCTCGTCGGCGAGGGCCTGCGGGGCCCCGGGCCCGGCGAGCTTCGCGGACTCGGGCACGTCGGCGGTGTCGAAGACGAATCCGAGTTCCAGGGCGTGGCAGGCGCCGAGGCCGGGGACGTTGGAGGGCCAGGCGAACTCGTAGACGTACGAGGGTGCCGGGTGGGCGTCCGCCAGGCGGTGCAGGGGTACGCGGAGGAGATGGTCGGTGACCAGCTGGCCCACCAGGTCGGCGGTGCTCGCGTCGGGATGGGCCAGCCGGTAGCCGCGCGGGACCTCGGGGCCGCAGCGGCAACGGGCCATCGCGCCGGCCAGGGCGACCGGGCCCAGCCGGTCGATGCGCTCCAGGAGGCCGGTGGGCGCGAGCCACAGCCGGTACTCCTCGCTGGTCCAGCCCAGCAGCAGGTCGACGTCCCGGGCCGCGTCGCCGTCGAGCAGCGCCTCCAGCGGGTCGCGCGGCACGAGGTCGCCGTCGACGACGATGCCGAACGCGGGGCCCCCGAGGACCGGGCTGGCACGGCGGCCGGCCTCGGCCTGCGCCTCGGCCAGGGCGGCACGGTCGACGGCGGCGAACGCCTCGGCGGTCGCGGGGACCTTCAGCCGGGCGGCCATCCGCCGCACCAGGCGACGCACCTTGTCCCGTTCCGTCACCTCGGGCGGGCCGCTCTGCAGCACGGCCCGCCGGAACAGTCCCTGGGCGCGCGGGCTCGCCAGCAGCGCGCCGATGCTGATCGCGCCGGCGGACTCTCCGAAGACCGTCACCCGGTCCGGATCACCGCCGAAGCCGGCGATCGCGTCCCGTACCCACTCCAGCGCGGCGAGTTGGTCGCGCAGGCCCGGGTTGGCGGGGGCGTCCGGGAAGAGGCCGTAACCCTCCACGCCCAGGCGGTAGTTGAGGGAGACGAACACCAGGCCGTCGCGGGCGAAGGCCCGGCCGTCGTACACCGGTACCGCCGACGAGCCGCGGGTCAGCGCGCCGCCGTGGATCCACACCATGACGGGCAGGCGGGCGCCGGGGCCCGGCTCGGGTGTCCACACGTTCAGGTTGAGGATGTCGTCGCCCGGCACGACCGGGTCGGCGAGCAGCTTCGCGAAGGCCTCGGAGTACGGGGGCTTGGGCGGCGTCGGCCCGAAGGCGCCCGCGTCGCGCACGCCGTCCCACGGCTCGGGCGGGACGGGCGGCCGGAAGCGGCGGGGGCCGAAGGGAGGGGCGGCGTAGGGGATGCCCCGGAACACGGCGAGGCCGTTCTCGTAGCGGCCTCGGACGGCACCGTAGGGCGTGCTGACCACGGGACCCTCGGTCATTCGGCCATCTCCTCACCTGAGCGGGAACCACAGGCCCTGCCCCCTCAGCGCATCACACAACCCATGTGTCTCGCAGCCCAAGCGCTGCCCAAGCGCAGCCCAAGCCCTGCCCCTGGGCGGTCCCGAGAAGGGCGAAATCCGTCGTGCCGCCCCCTCCGTCCGGCGGGACGGGCGGCGCGGCCGAGCCGCCCAGGGTCTCCGTGTTCGGCATTTCGAAAGTTTCGGCTCCGCGAAATTCCGTTGAATACCGGCTCTTCCACGGCGTGTCATCGCGGCCTTACTGTAGGAAGCGCTTTCTACCCGAAACTTTCGGCGGCCCTCGGGACGGGGCCTGGAGAGGTGGGCTTCCATGGTGCGTACCGGAAGCGTGGCCGGGCCGACCCTCGCGGTCGTCGCACGCGAGGCGGGCGTTTCCGTACCGACGGCCTCCAAGGTTGTCAACGGCCGCGAGGACGTGGCGCCGGAGACCCGCCGCCGGGTGACGGAGGCGCTCGACCGGCTCGGCTATGTCCGCAGACCCCGGTTCGACGCGGTGAAGTCGCCCGGTCTGGTCGACCTGGTCGTCCATTCGCTGGAGAACTCCTGGTCGGGCTCGATCCTGCACGGCGTGGAGGAGGCGGCGCACGACGCGGGCCTTGAGGTGGTCGTCTCGGCGGGCCTGACCCGGACCCGGGGCGGCCGGCCGGAGCGCGGCTGGCTGGACAAGCTCTCCACGCGCGGCTCTTCCGGCGTGCTGTTCAACCTCGCCGAACTGACCGCGTCCCAGTACGCCTGGTTGGACCAGCACCGCATCCCGTTCGTGCTGATCGACCCGGTGCTCGAACCGCCGCCCGGGGTCGTCTCGGTGGGCGCGGCCAACTGGCACGGCGGGGTGACCGCCACCGAGCACCTGCTCTCCCTCGGCCACGAACGCGTGGCCGTCATCGCCGGCTACCGCCGCAGGATGTGCGGCACCGCGCGCGTCGCCGGCTACCGCTCGGCCCTCGCGGCGGCCGGGCTGCGCCACCGCCCCGAGTACCTGCGCTACGGCAACTTCGACGAGAGCGCCGCGCACCGGCGGATGCTGGAGCTCCTCGATCTGCCGGAACCGCCCACGGCCGTCTTCGCCTGCTCGGACCGCATGGCCCTCGGCGCCTACCGGGCCCTCGCCGAGCGAGGGCTGTCCGTTCCGGACAACGTCAGCGTGGTGGGTTTCGACGATCTGCCCGAGGCCCACTGGGCCTCGCCGCCCCTGACGACCGTCCGCCAGCCGCTCGCCGAGATGGCGGCGACGGCACTGCGCCTGCTGGTGCGCATGATGGCGGGCGAGCAGCCGGAGGGGACGCGTACGGAGTTGTCCACGCGGCTGGTGGTACGGGCGAGCACGGCAGCACCCCGCTGACCACCCGGCCGGGTGCGGGCGAGCACGGCACCCGGCCGACCCGCCCCGCCCTCACGCGGAGTCGAGCGAGTTGGACGAGTTGGGTGAGTTGGGCGAATCGGGTGAGCCGAGCGGGACAAGTGCTTCCGCGATTCCCGTGATCGCCGTCGGCCCGACCCGGCAGCATCCGCCGATCAGCCGGGCCCCGGCCCGCTCCCAGCCGCCGACCTGTTCGGGGGTGAAGGTGGAGCGGCCGGTCCAGGCGCGCGCCTCGGCGTCCCAGGTCTCGCCGCTGTTCGGGTAGACCACGACCGGCTTGCCGGTGACGCGTGCGGCGGTCTCCACCGCGGCGTCCACGTCGTCGGGGGCACAGCAGTTGACGCCGACCGCGATCACCTCGTCGGCGTCGGCGGCGAGCACGAAGGCCTCCTCCAGCGGCTGCCCGGCCCGGGTCCGGCCCCCGGCGACGCTGTACGACAGCCACGCCGGTACACCGAGCCCGCGCACCGCCCGCAGCAGCGCCCGTGCCTCGTCGGCGTCGGGCACGGTCTCAAGGGCCAGGACGTCAGGACCGGCCTCGGCCAGCACCTCAAGGCGGGGCCGGTGGAACGCCTCCAACTCGGCGACGCTCAGCCCGTACCTGCCCCGGTACTCCGAACCGTCCGCGAGCATCGCCCCGTACGGGCCCACCGACGCCGCCACCCACAGCGGCCGGCGCACGCCCTTCGCCCCGGCCCGCCGGGCCGCCTCGCGGGCGAGTTCGACGCTGAGCCCGAGCAGTTCGGCCGCGCGCTCGTGGGAGATGCCGCGCCCCGCGAAGCCCTCGAAGGTCGCCTGGTAGCTGGCGGTGATCGCCACGTTCGCGCCCGCCTCGAAGTACGCCAGATGCGCCTCGGTGATCGCCTCGGGCCGCTCGGCGAGCAGCCGCGCGGACCACAGCTCGTCGCTCAGGTCGTGCCCGGCCGATGCGAGCTGGTTGGACATACCGCCGTCGAGGAGGACGGTGCCGGTGGCGAGCGCCTCGGCGAGGGTGCGCGGGGCGGCGGGAGAGGGATCGCTGGGGGTGTCGCTGCTCATGTCACGACGCTAGTCGAAGGCGCGGCGGACGCCCGCACATGTCCAGTGTGTGAACAGATCGCCCACCATGTGGGATGCGGGGTTACGATCACGGCCTCCCCACCCCCCGTACGCCGCAGTGCGTCGACCGGCGTCGCCGTGGCCGCCGGACGCGATGCGGCGCGTCCCCACGGAATCCGGAAGTGCCATGACTGCCCCCAGCACCACCGAGGCCGGTGGAACACCGCCCGCTCCGGCCCCGGCCGCACCCCGCCGCACCTTCGGCCTCGCCGCCGCCACCGCCCTCGTCATGGGCAACATCATCGGCGGTGGCATCTTCGTGCTGCCCGCCACCGTCGCCCCGTACGGCACGGTCAGCCTGCTCGCCTTCGTCATCCTGTCCATAGGCGCGGTGCTGCTGGCCCTGCTCTTCGGGAAACTCGCGCGCCGCAGCCCGGTCACCGGCGGGCTCTACGTGTATCCGCGGGACGCCTTCGGTGAGTTCGCGGGCTTTCTGTCGGCCTGGTCGTACTGGACCATGACCTGGGTCAGCATCGCCGCGCTCGCGGTGGCGACCGTCGGCTACGCCGACGTACTGCTGCCGCTGGACGGCAACCGCGCCCTGGAGGCGGCCGTGGCGGCGGCCGCGTTGTGGCTGCCCGCCGCCGCGAACTTCGCGGGCACCCGCTGGGTCGGCGGGGTACAGATCGTGTCGACGATCCTGAAGTTCGTACCGTTGCTCCTGGTCGCCACCGTCGGACTCTTCTTCATCGACACCGACAACTTCGGCCCGTTCAACGCCTCCGGCGACAGCGTGTCCGGCACGCTCGCCGCCTCCGCCGCGCTGCTCCTCTACAGCTTCCTGGGCGTCGAGTCGGCCGCGATGAGCGCGGGCGAGGTCCGCGACCCGGAGCGCACGGTCGGCCGCGCGAGCGTGCTGGGCACGCTCGGCTCGGCGCTCGTCTACCTCCTCGGTACGGTCGCGGTCTTCGGGCTCGTCCCGCACGGCGAACTCGCCCAGTCCGGCGCGCCGTTCGCCGACGCCGTCGACGCGATGACCGGCGGTCACTGGGGCGGCACACTCATCGCGATCGTCGCCGTCGCCTCGATGGTCGGCTGCCTCAACGGGTGGATCCTGATGAGCGCCCAGATGCCGTACGCCGCCGCGCGCGACGGGCTGTTCCCGGCGAGGTTCGCCCGCGTGGGCAAGGGCGGAGTCCCCGGCTTCGGTGTCCTTGCCTGCGCCTCACTCGGCACGGTGCTGATCGGCCTCAACTACACGGCGGGGCCCGGCACCACGTTCCGCGTCCTCGTGCTCATCACCACCTTCACCGGGTGCGTGCCGTATCTGCTGTCGGCCGCGGCCCAGTTGTACTGGCTCGCCCGGGGCACCCGTGAACGGGTCCGCCCCGCGGGCCTGGCCCGGGACCTGATCGTCGCCGCCCTCTCCTTCGCCTTCTCGTTCTGGCTGATCGCGGGGGCGGGGTACGCGGCCGTGTACCAGGGGGTGTTGTTCCTGTTCGCGGGGATCCCCGTGTACGTGTGGCTGCGGGGGCGGTCCGAGGGCGAGCGGTAGTTCCGGGCTCCCGCCCGTACCACCGGGCGGGGCTAGCCGTGGCGGGCGTCGTACTCGGGGACGTCCGGCTCGTGGTCCAGCCAGTGCCGGCACACCGTCCAGTGGATGCGCGGGCTGCCCTTGTCCTTGAGGTAGACGTCCGCCACCAGGTCGCGGGCGCAGGACTTCTTGCCGTGCGCGCTGCACAGGTTGTCCTCGCGCTGCGGCCGCGGTGTCTCCCACCGCACGATCTCGACGATGTCCGACTCCATGCCGGGACACCGTAGCCGGACGGGACACGGAGTGGGAGGTGTGCGGGTCGGGCGGGGCGGGGCCCGGCCCTGTCCGATTCGTTCAAGACCGCCGTCCGCCGGCCTTCCTACGGTGGTCCCATGACTCCACGATTCGACCTCATCGGCCTCGTCGTCTCCGACATGGCCGCCTCCCTGACCTTCTACCGCCGCCTGGGACTCGAATTCCCCGAGGGCTCCGAGAAGCAGCCGCACGTCGAGGCGGACCTGCCCGGCGGACTGCGCTTCGCCCTCGACACGGAGGACACGATCCGCTCCTTCCACCCCGGCTGGCAGCCGCCGACGGGTGAGGGAAGGGTCGGCCTGGCCTTCGCCTGCGACAGCCCCGCGGACGTCGACGCCACGTACGAGGAACTGGTGGCGGCCGGCCGGCCGTCCGAACTCAAGCCCTGGAACGCCGACTGGGGCATGCGCTACGCGGTCGTACGCGACCCGGACGGCAACGGCGTGGACCTGTTCGCACCGCTGAGCAGCACGCCGTAGCGCTCCGCAAGGGGCGCGGGGCTATGGCATCCGCGGCTCCGCCGCGGGGCGCGACCAGACCCCACCGAACCCGCGCCCGCCCTCCACCACCTCAACGCCGCAGCAACTCCCCCAACGGCGCCCCCGCCAACTCCCGTACATCACGCGCCAGATGAGCCTGGTCGGCGAACCCCGCGCGGGCCGCCGTGTCCGCCAGAGACACCCCCTCCCGCGCCAGCCCCAACGCCCGCTGCAGGCGCAGAATCCTGGCCAGCGTCTTCGGCCCGTAGCCGAAGGCGTCCCGCGCCCGCCGGTGCAGTTGTCGTTCGCTCCACCCCACCGCGTCCGCGACCGAGGCGACGGAGTGTCCCGCCGACAGCCCCGCCACAGCGCCCCGCACCCACGGATCGGGCGGATCGACATCGCCCGCCCGCGCCACGGCCAAGGCCTCCAGCGCGGCGGCGGGATCGGCCGCCGCGTCCACCCGCTCGGTGAGCCGCCGGACGGCCCCCGCACTCCACAGGTCCGCGAGGTCGATCCGCCGGTCGCGCAGTTCGTGCGCCGGGACGCCGAGACAGGCGGGCGCCGTCCCGGGGAAGAACCGGACGCCCGTGAACCGCGTACCGCCGGGCGCCTCGCTCACGTACGCGCGGGTGTCGGGCCCGGCGACGAAGAGCCGCCCCTCGGTCCACAACAGGTCCATGCACCCGTCGGGCAGCACCGGCGCCGAGTCGCCCGGCCCGGCGGTACGGGTCCAGACGACCGCGCCCGGGAGCCGTGACGCCCGCTCCCTGTACCGGTGCGGGGACATGTCCACGTACGACTCGGCCACAGGCAGAAGGTTACGCCGCCCTCGTCCGGTGTTCCTGGGGGCTGACCCCGTAGACCCGCTTGAAGGCGCTGGACAGGGCGAAGGCGCTGCCGTAGCCGACCTGGCGGGCGATCGCCTCCAGGGTGTGCTCGGTGCCGCGCAGCCGGTCGGCGGCGAGGGCGAGGCGCCAGCCGGTCAGGTACGTCATCGGGGGTTCGCCGACGAGTTCGCTGAAGCGGCGGGCGAGCGCGGCCCGTGAGACGCCGGCCTTCGCGGCGAGGGAGGCGACCGTCCAGGGGTGGGCCGGATCGTCCTGGAGGAGCCGCAGGACCCGGCCCACGACGGGGTCGGCCAGCGCCTGGTACCACGCGGGTGCCTCGGCCTCGGGGCGGGAGAACCAGGCCCGCAGCGCGGCGATGACCAGCAGGTCGAGCAGCCGGTCGAGGACGACCTCCTGGCCGGGCTCGTCCCGCACGATCTCCTCCATGATCAGCGGGGTGAGCGGGCACTCCCACACGTCGGAGGGCAGGGTCAGCAGCGCCGGCAGCGCGTCCAGCAGCCGCCCGCTGACCTCGCCGTGCATCGGATACGTCCCGATCAGCATCACCATCGAGCCGTCGAGCCGCGCGCCCCAGGTACGGACGCCCAGATCCATCCGGCCCTTCAGCGAGCGGCCGTCCGGGTGGGTGCACACCTGGTTCGGCAGGATGACCGCCTGGGGCGGGGTCGACGGGTCGTCGGCGCAGGTGTAGGGGTCGGGGCCGCGCGCGATGGCGAGGTCGCCGGCCCGCAACCGCACCCGCTCCCCGTCCTCGGGCGTGATCCAGGCATGCCCGCGCACCAGGAGCATGACGGTGAGCGGGGCACGGTCCTCGATGCGCAGGGACCAGGGCGGCTCGAAACACGCTCGGATCATGAAGGCGCCACGCGCGCGTGGACCTTCCAGAAGGCCTGCGAGTGCGTCCATGAGCCCAGGGTAGACGCGCCCTTATGGGAACGAGAGCTTCAGCGATGTTCCCTTCCGGCGCCAGGCCGTTGACTGGGCTCATGACGGAAAACACGCGGAACGAGACGGTGTTGGTGACGGGGGCCTCGGGCAAGACGGGGCGTCGGGTGGCGGAGTCCGCGAAGGCCGCCGGGTTCGGTGTACGGGCCGCTTCGCGCAGCAGCGAGGTGAGCTTCGACTGGTACGACTCCTCGACCTGGGCCGAGGCGCTGCGCGGCGCGGACGCGGCGTATCTGGCGTACACGCCGGACATCGGCGCCCCGGGGGCCGCGGAGAACATCGCCGCCCTCGCGCGGCTGGCCCAGGAGCTCGGCGTACGCCGTCTGGTGATGCTGTCGGCGCGCGGTGAGCGGCAGGCGGAGCCGGCCGAGCGGGCGCTGCGCGAGTCGGGTGCCGGGTGGACGGTCGTGCAGGCCGACTGGTTCTTCCAGAACTTCAGTGAGGGCCTGCTGCTGGAGGGCGTGCGGAGTGGTGAGTTCGTGTTCCCCGCCGGTGAGGTGAAGGTGCCGTTCATCGACACCCGGGACCTCGCGGACGTGGTCGTGAAGGCGCTGACGGACTCCTCGTACGCGGGTCGGACCCTGGAGGTCACGGGGGCGCGGCTGCTGTCGTTCCGTGAGGCCATGGCGGAGATCTCCACCGCGGCGGGCCGGGAGATCCGCTACACGCCGGTGTCGACGAAGGAGTACGGGGCGAGCCTGGCCGGGTTCGGGCTGCCGCCCGAGGAGGTCGCCTTCATGGAGGAGGTCTTCGACGGGCTGCTCGACGGCCACAACGCCCAGTCCACGGAGACCGTCCGGCAGGTTCTGGGGCGCGCGCCGCGCGATTTCACGGACTTCGCGCGCGAGCTCACGGCGACCGGCGTGTGGAAGGCCTGACGGCCACCGGCGTACCCCCGAAACTTTCCGGAGCGCGCCCTGGCGCCCCCCGTCGCGGTCACTGAACGCTGTCGGCGAACCCGCCAGGCGGCCGACAAGTGGTGCGAGAGTCCCAGCGACACGCCGTGTAACGCGGCGTGTCGCTGGGACTCTCGCGACAGTTGCCTCGCCCGACGGATTCGCCAACAGCGTCTGGTCACTGCGGCGGGGGTGTCTCGTCGCCGTTCTTGGGTGTGGTCTTCGCGTGCGACCGCAGCCGGGAGGTCACGTCCTCCGGGGGCAGGAAGCGGGACCAGCGCTCCGGGAACTCGGAGGGCATGTCGGGGTCGTCCGGGTCGTCGGCGAGGTGGGCCCGGGCGGCGGCGGCGCGGGCCACGAGGTCGGCGGCCTGCTCGGCGCGCAGCCGCTCGTTGACGGCTCGCGCGGCGGCGGTGGCCGCGGCCGGCCAGACCCGGTCGATGGCCGCGTTGACGGCGGCGCCGACCAGGACCGCGAAGGCGGAGACGCCGATCCACAGCAGCACGGCGACGGGCGCGGCCAGGGAGCCGTAGATGCTGGGGCCCTCGACCGTGTTGGTGAGGTAGATGCGCAGCAGGAAGCTGCCCAGCACCCACATGGCGAGGGCCACCAGGGCGCCCGGCACGTCCTCGACCCAGGGCGACCGCACCGGTACCGACACGTGGTAGAGCGTCGTCAGGAAGGCGATGGACAGCAGGATGACGACGGGCCAGTACAGCCCCTGTACGACGTTCTCCGACCAGGGGACGACGTCGACCACGGCGTCCGGGCCCGCCACGACCAGCGGCAGCACGATGGAGCCGATGAGCAGCGCCGCGATGAACAGGGCGAAGGCCACGAGCCGGGTCTTGACGATGCCGCGCACACCGTCGAGGCCGTACATGACGGTGATGGTGTCGATGAAGACGTTCACCGCGCGCGAGCCTGACCACAGGGCGAACAGGAAGCCGAGGGAGATGACGTCGGGGCGGCCGCCCTCCATGACGTCGTGGAGGACGGGCTCGGCGATCTGTGTGACGCCCTTGTCGGTGAGGATCGTGCGGGACGCCTCCAGGAGGTTGGACTCCACGCTGGCGATGGTGTCGGCGCCGGTCCAGTCGTCCACGTAGACCAGCAGGCCGAGCATGCTGAGCAGCAGCGGCGGCACGGACAGCAGGGTGAAGAACGCCGCCTCCGCCGCGAGTCCGAGGATCCGGTACTCGATGCACGAGTTGACGGTGTCCTTGATCAGCAGCCAGGTGGTCCTGCGCTTGGAGACGTTCCGGTAGAGGGCTCGGGCCCGATGGAGACGGCCGGACGTCCGCTGAGGGGGTTCACTTGCTGGCTGCACGCCCTAAAGGTATCCGCCGTGCGAGGTCGCACTCATCCCGCGGTCCCACGACCGGGACAGATGTGCCCGATGGCGTGCTTCCGCCCCTCCCGGTTCCGTCATACGAAAGAAAAGCGGCAGCAACCCGACAGAAATCGTAAAGGAAAATCGAACCGGCTTTCTGTCATGACCGCGTTGGCTGAATTTCTCACCCCGCAGAAGCGGAGCGCACGACAGCACATACGCCATCCATAAGGTGAGTTCCCCGGTCGCGCGTACGGAGGGGACGATTCAGGGGTGCAATCGACGAAGGTCCGAACGGCGAGAAAGCGCCATAGGCCGAAACGCCCTTGACCCGTTCATGAGCACACGGAAACAATTCGGATTGCATTCCGCTGGGCACGTGGGGACGGCTCAGTGCACCACGACACGGGGGACTAAGAAAGGCCTGGACCAGGGCCCGACACAGCCGCGTTACCCGTGATCCGCGTGGGAACCACGCGGATCATGCCGTGCTGCTCTGCACCTTTTCACGCGGCCACTCCAGACACTCGGTGAACTCGGCAAACTCGGCAAACAATCTCCTCCCGTCTGCCATCTCATTTCCATTGAGCACAATTCTTCCTTCCGGCCCGAGCCTTTCTTCCGGAACAACTCTTTCTTCCGGCCCACCGGAATCACATCGGAATCACCCTGGTTCACCCACGCCTCAGGCATAGCCAATTCTGCTGCCCGATGAAACTGCCGGCGGGATTCCTTCGTATTCCCATCCGGAGTACCAATCACTCCGAACGGTCAACAAGTAGCAGTAATCATCAGCAAGGAGATCAAGTGGTGGTAAATCCAGGTGAGGTCACGACCGCCGCTCCGGCCGGCTCCCTGACCACGACCACCCACGCCCCGGCGAACGGCACCGAACACGTCCTCGCGGAGGTGCTCGCCGGTGTCGTACGCGTCGAGCGGGTTCCCGTCGACAGCCACTTCTTCGACGACCTCGGTGCCAACTCCCTGGTGATGGCCCACTTCTGCGCCCGGGTCAGGAAGCACCCCGACCTGCCGGCCGTCTCGATGCGGGACGTCTACGGCCACCCGACGATCCGGGGCCTCGCGGCGGCGCTCGCCGAGGTCCCGGACGAGCCGCCGGCGCCCGCGCCCGAACCGGCCGAGCCTCCCCCGCCGGGCAGCACCGCACGGTACGTCCTGTGCGGAGCACTCCAGTTCCTGGTCTTCGCGGCGTACTGCCTGCTCTCCGGGCTCGTCACCGCCCAGGGGTACGACTGGGTCTCGGCCGGGGACGGCGTGGTGGACGTCTATCTGCGGTCGGCCCTCTTCGGCGGGGCCGTCTTCGTCGGGGTGTGCGCGCTGCCGGTGGTGGCCAAGTGGGTGCTGGTCGGCCGCTGGAAGGAGACCGAGTTCCCCGTCTGGAGCCTGGCCTATCTGCGCTTCTGGACCGTCAAGGCACTGCTGCACGCCAACCCGATGGTCCTGTTCGCCGGCAACCCGCTCTACGTGCTCTATCTGCGGGCGCTCGGCGCGCGGATCGGCAAGGGCGTCACGATCCTGTCCCACTCGGTCCCGGTCTGCACCGACCTGTTCACCGTCGGCTCGGGCACGGTCATCCGCAAGGACTCCTACTTCCTCTGCTACCAGGCGCACGCCGGCCGGATACGCACCGGCCCGGTCACCCTGGGCCGGGACGTCTTCGTCGGCGAGAAGACCGTCCTCGACATCGGCAGCTCCATGGGGGACGGCTCCCAGCTCGGCCACTCGTCCGCGCTGTACGGCGGCGCGGCGGTGCCGGACGGGCAGCGCTGGCACGGCTCCCCCGCCCAGCGCACGGACGTCGACCACGTACGGGTCGCGCCCGCGGACTGCGGCACCGCGCGGCGGGTGGGCTACGGCCTGGCCACCGTGCTGCAGACGCTGTTCCTCTACGTGCCGCTCCTCGTCGGGGGCACGTACATGCTGCTCACGGTGGCACCGGCGCTGGACGTGCTGCTCGACCGGGACACGCGGCACGTCACGTCGGCGCGGTTCTACGCCGAGGCGCTCGGGCTGTCGCTCGCGCTCTTCGTGGGCTTCGTCCTGATCGGCCTCGCCGTCGTGACCGTGGTGCCGCGGCTGCTGAACCTGTTCCTCGAACCGGACCGGGTCTATCCGCTCTACGGCTTCCACTACTCGGTGCAGCGGGCCGTCGCACGCCTGACCAACGTCAAGTTCTTCAAGTGGCTGTGCGGCGACAGCTCGTACATCGTCCACTACCTGCGAGCCCTCGGGTACGACCTCTCGCACGTCGAGCAGACCGGCTCCAACTTCGGTACGGAGGTGGGGCACGAGACGCCGTACCTGGCCACCGTCGGCAGCGGCACGATGGTCGCCGACGGGCTGTCGATCATGAACGCCGAGTTCTCCGGCACCTCGTTCCGCGTCTCGCGGACGTCGATCGGGGCGCACAACTTCCTCGGCAACCACATCGCCTACCCCGCCGGGGGCCGCACGGGCGAGAACTGCCTGCTCGCCACGAAGGTGATGGTCCCGCTCGACGGCGAGATACGTGAAGGGGTCGGCCTGCTGGGCTCGCCGCCCTTCGAGATCCCGAGGACCGTGGAGCGCGACACCCGCTTCGACCACCTCCGTGAGGGCGACGAGCTGCACCGCCGCCTGGCCGCGAAGAACCGGCACAACCTGCGCACGATGGGCCTGTTCCTGTTCGTCCGGTGGTTCGACTGGTTCGTGCTCACGGTCCTCGGCTTCGCCGCCTTCGACCTGTACGGGGAGCTCGGCGCCGCCGGCGGTCTGCTGATCGGCGCGTCCATGATCGTCGGCCTCGCGTTCACCACCGGCTACTACGTGCTGGTGGAGCGGCTGATCTGCAGGTTCCGTCCGCTGGAGCCCCGGCTGCACTCCATCTACGACCCGCTCTTCTGGCGCCACGAGCGGCTGTGGAAGATCCCCGACACGCACATCGGCATCTACAACGGCACCCCGTTCAAGAACCTGCTCTGGCGGCTGCTCGGGGTCCGTGTCGGCCGCCGGGTCTTCGACGACGGGGCCTACATCACCGAGCGGACACTCACCGCCATCGGGAGCGACAGCACGCTCGGCGCGCACAGCAAGGTGCAGTCGCACTCGCAGGAGGACGGCACCTTCAAGTCCGACCACATCGAGATCGGCGACGGCGTGACGCTCGGCGTCGGCGCGCTCGTGCACTACGGGGCGTCGGTCGGCGACGGCGCCGTACTCGCCGCCGACTCCTTCCTGATGAAGGGCGAGGAAGTACCGGCGGGCGCGCACTGGGGCGGGAACCCGGCGGTCGCACAACGGCGGGCCTGACGGCTCCGCGGCACAGACCAGCTCCGCGGCCCGGACAAGCTCTGCGGCACGGACAGGCTCTGCGGCACGAACAAGAAAGACAACAGGGGGAAGCAAGACCATGGAAACGATCCCGAAGTGGACGCTCGACCCGGTGCCCGGCACCGCGGAGTACGAAGTCCCGCTGCCCGAGGGCCTGTTGCGGGAACCCCGCGCCCTCCTCGCCGCACACGCGCGGGTCCTCGCCGCGCTGTCCGGCGAGCGCGAGGTGACGGTCGGATACGTGGCGGCGAAGGGCGAGCGGCCGAGGCCGTGCCCGCTGACCGTCGGCACCGGCACCGGCTCCTGGCATGACCTGCTGGACCACATACGTGAGGCCGAGGCGGGCCTGGCCGCGCAGGGGGCAGGAGCCGAACCGACCGTATTCGAGACCGTGTTGGATCCGCACGGCGGCCGGGGCCCCGAGGACACCGTGCTGCACGTGGCGTTCGAGGACCACACCCTGCGCCTGCGCTACCGCACCGATGTCCTCGACGCGGACGCCGCCGCCCGGATCGCCGGCTACCACCTCACCGCGCTCACCCACCTCACCGCGGACCCGGACGCCGAGCCCGGTCGGCAGAGTCTGCTGTCCGACGACGAACTCCGCTTCCAGCTCGACGGGTTGGCGGGGCCGCACCGCGAGCTGCCGGACCGCCGGGTCCACGAGCTGTTCGAGGAAAGGGTGTCGGCCCACCCCGACGCCGTCGCGGCCGTGCGGGGCGACCAGGAGTGGACGTACCGGGAGCTCAACTCCCGTGCCAACCAGCTCGGTCGGGCCCTGTTGACCTGCGGGCTGCGCCCCGAGGACGTCGTCGCCGTGGTCATGGAACGCGACCTGGACTGGATGGCCGCCGTCCTCGCCGTCCTCAAGGCGGGCGGCGTGTATCTGCCCATCGAGCCGCACTTCCCCGCCGAACGCATCGCGGCGACGCTCGACCGCGCCGGCTGCGAACTCGTCCTGACGGAGAGCGGCAGCACCACCAGCCTGGACGGGGCGGCCACCGACGCCCGCGTCCTGCACGTCGACACGGCCTACGCGGAGAACCACCCCGACAGCGATCTCGGCATCTCCGTCGCCGCGGACCAACTCGCCTACATCTACTTCACGTCCGGCTCCACCGGCGAGCCCAAGGGCGCGATGTGCGAGCACGCCGGCTTCCTGAACCACGCCCACGCCAAGCTCGACGACCTGGGCGTCGGCGAGGGCCAGGTGGTCGCCCAGACCGCACCCCAGTGCTTCGACATCTCGCTGTGGCAGCTGGTCTGCGCACTCCTGGTCGGCGGCCGGACCCTGCTGGTCGAACAGGAGGTGATCCTGGACGTCCCGCGGTTCGTGGACACGATCACCGGCGGCCGGGTCAATGTCCTCCAGGTCGTTCCGTCGTATCTCGAAGCCGTGCTGGCCGAGTTGGAGCAGCGCCCGCGCGAACTGCCGGACCTGCACTGCGTGTCGGTCACCGGGGAGGCGGTGAAGAAGGAACTCGTCGAGCGCTGGTTCGCGGCCGAGCCCGGCATCCGGCTGGTCAACGCGTACGGGCTGACGGAGACCTCGGACGACACCAACCACGAGGTCATGTCCCGGGTGCCGGACCAGGACCGGGTCCCGCTCGGGCGGCCGGTCGCCAACGTGCGGGTGTACGTCGTCGACGAGGACCTGTCCCCCGTACCCCTCGGGGCACCCGGCGAGATCGTCTTCTCCGGTGTCTGTGTCGGCCGCGGGTACGTCAACGACCCCGAGCGGACCAGGGCGGCGTTCACCACCGACCCATACCGCCCCGGTGAGCGGCTCTACCGCAGCGGTGACCACGGCCGCTGGCTGCCCGACGGCAGGCTGGAGTTCCTCGGCCGCCGGGACAGCCAGGTCAAGATCCGCGGCTTCCGTATCGAGATCGGCGAGATCGAGAACGCGCTGCTGCGGGTGCCCGGGGTCCGGGACGGCGCCGTGGTGGTCGTGGGCGGCACGCGGCTGGTGGCCTTCTGCGCCGGGCCCGACCCGCTCGGCTCCGGATCCGACCGGCTCGGCTCGGCGGCCGTGCGGGAGCGGCTGGCCCTGTCGCTGCCCGCGTACATGGTCCCCTCGGCCGTCCACTGGCGGGAGAGCCTGCCGCTGACCGCCAACGGCAAGACCGACCGCAAGACGCTGACCGCGCTCGCCGGTGAACTCGACTCCGCCGGCAACGGTTCGCCCGCCGAGGACGGCCCGCACGCGCCCGGCACCGCGAGCGAGCGCCGGGTGGCGGCGGCCTGGGCCCAGGTGCTCGGCATCCCCGGCGACCGGATCGGCCGCCGGGACCACTTCTTCGACCGCGGCGGCACCTCGCTCGCGGCGGTGAAGCTCGCGATCGCCCTGGACCGGGCGATCACCCTGAAGGACGTCACGCGGCATCCCGTCCTCGCGGACCTGGCGGGGCTCCTGGACACCCCCGCCCCCTCCTGAACCACGGCCGACCACGCCGACCACACGGAAGAGACGGAACCAAGGCACCGACGACACCCATGACCGGAACACCGCACACCGGCACGAACGAACACCGCAAGGCCGAACACCGCAAGGCCGAAAGGAAGCACCTGATGTCGTCTTCATCTCCGACGTTGCTACCGGGCGTCGACCTGCGCCCCGGCAGCCCTCCGATCCTGCGCGCCGACGCCGCGGGCGACACGGCGGGCTGGGCCGCCGAACACCGCGACGCGCTGCGGGCCGTCGTCGCCGAGCACGGCAGCCTGCTGGTCCGCGGCCTGGGGCTGCGCGACCCGGACACGACCGCGGCCGTCTTCCGCCGGCTGGCCACCGCCCTGATGCCCGACCGGGAGTCCTTCGCGCCCCGGCGCTCGTACGAGGACGGTGTGTACTCCTCGTCCAAGTGGCCGCCGAACCAGCAGATGTGCATGCACCACGAGCTGAGCTACGCACTGGAGTTCCCCTCCCTGATGCTGTACGCCTGCCTCGACGCGCCCGACCAGGGCGGGGCCACCGCGGTCGCCGACGCGCCGGCCGTGCTCGACGCGCTGCCCGCCTCCCTCACCGCACGGTTCGAGCGGGAGGGCTGGCTGCTCACCCGGACGTACAACGACGAGATCGGGGCGAGCCTCGCCGAGGCCTTCGGCACCGAGGACCGCGCGGCCGTCGAGCACTACTGCCGGGCGCACGCCATCGAGTTCGCCTGGCAGAGCGACGGTTCCCTGCGCACCCGGCAGCGCCGCAGCGCCGTGGTCAGCCACCCGGTCACCGGGCGGCGCTGCTGGTTCAACCAGATCGCGTTCCTCAACGAGTGGACCATGGACCCCGAGGTGCGCGAGTACCTGGTGGACGTCTACGGCTCCGACGGGCTCCCCTTCAACACCCGTTACGGCAACGGCGATCCGATCGGCGAGGACGCCGTACTGATCATCAACGAGGTGTACGGGGCCCACACCGCACGCGAGCCGTGGCACTCCGGTGACCTGCTGCTCGTCGACAACATCCGCACCGCGCACAGCAGGGAACCCTTCGAGGGGCCCCGTGAAGTGCTCGCCGCCCTGGGCGATCCGGTCCGGCTGACCGACTGCGCACCGACCATCGAAGTGAGGGCCGCATGACCACCACGGACGAGAACGGCACGACCACCACGGAACCGGGGGCGCTGATGCCTCCCCCGTTCTCCGTCATCTCCGGCACCCAGGTCCACGAGGCCCTGCACGGGCGGGAGTCCGAGATCGTCGACCTGGTCGAGTCGGTGTACCGGCTGCACGGCGAGGGCGACTCGGTGAACCCTCCCTCGTACTTCCTGCGCTTCGCGGACCGTCCGTCGTCCCGGATCATCGCGCTGCCCGCCTCGATCGGCGGGTCGGTGGGGGTGGACGGCCTGAAATGGGTCTCCAGTTTCCCGGGGAACACGGCGAGCGGTCTGCCGCGTGCCTCGGCCGTGCTGATCCTCAACGACCATGACACGGGCTATCCGTTCGCGTGTCTGGAGAGCTCGATCATCAGCGCCACCCGGACGGCGGCCTCGGCGGCTCTCGCGGCCGACCGGCTCAGCCGCGACCGCGTCCGGCCCACCCGGGTCGGGTTCGTCGGGACGGGGCTGATCGCCCGCTACATCCACACCCATCTGGCCGCCACCGGCTGGTCGTTCGAGGAGACCGGGGTGTTCGACCTGTCCGCGGACAGCGCGGCCGGCTTCAGCAGCTATCTGGAGCGGTCGGGCACCAAGGGCCGGATCGCCGTGCACGAGAGTGCCGAGTCGCTGGTCCGCTCCAGTGACCTGCTGGTCTTCGCCACCGTCGCGGCCAAGCCGCACATCCACGACCCGGCGTGGTTCTCCCACGCCCCGCTCGTGCTGCATGTGTCGCTGCGCGACCTGGCGCCGGAGATCCTGCTCGACTCGGCCAACTTCGTGGACGACGTCGAGCACTGCCTCAAGGCGGACACGTCACCGCATCTGGCCGAACAGCTCACCGGCGGACGCGACTTCCTCGACGGCACGCTGGACGACGTGCTCTGCGGGCGGGTGACCGTACCGGCCGACCGGACGGTGGTGTTCTCGCCCTTCGGCCTCGGGGTCCTCGACCTCGCGGTCGGCAAGTTCGTCCACGACGAGGTGGCCCGAAGGGGCGAGCCGCACGTCGTCGACGGCTTCTTCCACGAACTGCGCCGGTACGGCTGACCGGCGGGCACCGCGCCACGCGAGAAGCGGGCGCGGTGCCGCATGAAAGAGGGGGGACATCATGCCCGTCATATCCGAGCCCACACAGTTCAACGAGGACGAGCTCTACGTCGACCTCAGGGCGGCACTGGGGCTGCCGCTCTTCCTGAAGTGCGAGGGGTTCAACTTCGCGGGGTCGGTCAAACTGAAGGCCGCGACCGAGATGGTCAACGCCGCCGAGCGCGAGGGCGTACTGCGGCCGGGATCCGTCATGGTCGAGTCGTCGTCCGGGAACCTCGGCGTGGCGCTGAGCATGATCGCGGCGAGCCGTGGCTACGGGTTCCTGTGCGTGACCGACTCGCGCTGCAATCCGGCGACCCGGCGGATGATGGAGGCGCTGGGGAGCGTCGTCCATGTCATCGACGAGCCCGATCTGCACGGCGGCTTCCTGGGCGCGCGGATCGCGTACGTGAGCGCGGTGTGCGCCTCGGACGACCGGTACGTCTGGCTCAACCAGTACGCCAACGAGGGCAACTGGCGCGCGCACTACCGCACCACGGCACCGGCCATCGCCCGCCGTTTCCCGCACCTGGACGTACTGTTCGTGGGGGCCGGCACCACCGGCACCCTGATGGGCTGCGCGCGCTGGTTCTGGCAGCAGCGGCGCCGGGTGCGGATCGTGGCCGTGGACACCGTCGGCTCGGTGACGTTCGGGGGGCCGCCCGCTCCCCGGATGATCCCCGGCCTGGGCATGGCCGTCCGTCCGCCGCTGCTCGACGAGTCCTACGTGGACGACGTGGTGCACGTCCCGGAGCCGGACACCCTGCGTGCCTGCCGTCGGCTGGCCGCCCGGGGTTTCCTGTTCGGTGGCTCCACCGGCACGGTGGTCAGCGGCGCGACCGACTGGCTGGCCCGCCACGGGCGGCGCAACCTCACCGCGGTGGCGATCGCCCCGGACCTCGGCGAGCGCTACCTCGACACGGTCCACAGCCCGGGCTGGGGGGTGAACGTCCACGGCGAGGACACGCTCGGCGGCTCCGGCGAACTGGCCGCCCTGTCGCATCCCGCCTGACCGGTACGGCGGGGCGAAGGGGGCGCGGTCCGGTGCGGCGGGAGTTCGGTGACGACCGCCGTACCGAGGGGTAGGTTCCCAGGCATGGCAGCCAGCACCCACACCGTGACCAACCAGGCTCCGCCGCTGGTCTCGTACGACGTCTTCAACGCCGACCGTGCCCTCGTCGAGGCGGTCGACCGGCACCTCGACCCACAGCTGCTCGACGAGGCGCACGCCGAGCTGTCGGCCCTCGGGCTGACCTCCGGATCGGCGCAGGTCCAGACGTGGGGAGCGCTGGCCAACGAGAACCCGCCGAAGCTGCGCACCCACGACCGCTACGGCAACCGGATCGACGAGGTCGAGTTCCATCCGTCCTGGCACCGGCTGCTCGGCAAGGGTGTCTCGGCGGGCCTGACGGCGGCCTGGTCACGGCCCGGCGGGCATCTGCGGCGCGCGGCCGCCTTCGTGGTCTGGACACAGGTCGAGGCGGGGAACGGCTGCCCGCTGTCGATGACGCACGCGGCGGTGCCCGCGCTGCGCACCGACCCGGCGCTCGCCGCCGAGTGGGAGCCCCGGCTGACGTCCATGGTCTACGACCAGGACCCGCGGCCCGCCGCGCAGAAGGCCGGTGTGCTCTTCGGGATGGGCATGACGGAGAAGCAGGGCGGCAGCGACGTACGCGCGAACACGACGACCGCGCGGGCGCTGGCCGAGGACGGGACGTACGAGCTGACGGGCCACAAGTGGTTCTGCTCGGCGCCGATGTCGGACGGCTTCCTGGTACTGGCGCAGGCCCCCGGCGGGTTGACCTGTTTCCTGGTGCCGCGGGTCCTCGCTGACGGCACCCGGAACGTGTTCCGCGTCCAACGGCTCAAGGACAAGCTGGGCAACCGGTCGAACGCGTCGGCCGAGGTCGAGTTCGACGGCACGTGGGCGCGCAGGGTCGGCGACGAGGGGCGCGGAGTGCGCACCATCATCGGAATGGTCGCCGCGACCCGGCTGGACTGTGTGCTCGGTTCGGCGGGGCTGATGCGGCAGGCCGTCTCCCAGGCCGTCCATCACTCCACGTACCGCGAGGCGTTCGGCGGCAGGCTGATCGACAAGCCGCTGATGCGGAACGTCCTGGCGGACCTGGCCCTGGAGTCGGAGGCCGCGACGACGCTCGGGCTGCGCCTGGCCGCCGCGTACGACGACGGGGGCGAGCAGGAGCGGGCGTTCCTGCGGATCGCGGTACCGGCCGCGAAGTACTGGGTGACGAAGCGGTGCACGCCGGTCGCGGTGGAGGCCCTGGAGTGCCTGGGCGGCAATGGTTACGTGGAGGAGTCGGGCATGCCGCGGCTGCTGCGCGAGTCGCCGCTCAACTCCGTCTGGGAGGGCGCGGGCAACGTCCAGGCGCTGGATGTCCTGCGCGCCCTGCAGCGCGAACCGGCGGCCCTCAACGCCTACTTGCAGGAGGTCGGCAAGGCCCGTGGCGCCGACCACCGGCTGGACGGCGCGATCAAGAACCTGCTCACCGAACTCGCCGACCTGGACGGCGTCGAGGGACGCGCCCGGCGTCTCGTCGAGCGGATCGCGGTGGTGCTCCAGGGCTCGCTGCTGGTCCGGTTCGCGCCGCCGGAGGTCGCCGACGCGTTCTGCGCCTCACGCCTCGGCGGGGACTGGGGTGCGTCGTTCGGGACGCTGCCGCACACGCTGGACCTCGGCTCGGTGGTGGAACGGGCGCGGCCCGTTTCCTGAGTCGTCGTCAACTGGCGTACGGGGCACGGGGGTGGTGCTGCGCCGACACGGCACCACCCCCGTTCCATGGCCCCGTTGAGCGGAGCACGCACGCCGCGCGAGGCGGCGTTGCGCCAATTTTTGGACACACGGGGGAAGTTCACCAGGGTTGCAGGGGGTTGCAACCTCTTCGCACCCTGCGTGAAATCTTCGCTTCGTGTCCGGAGTGTCGCCCTCCGCGACGGACAGACGGCACTATGAGACGTGCAGTCAGTACGGGCTTCGGGCCCCATGGTCACAGCGGCCGGGCCGATTGCCCGTTCAGGCTCTCCGGGAGGACCCAGTGGTGTACTCGCCGATGGACGTGACGCGGCTCGCCGCGGTGGACGCAGCGCAGGCGGCTCGGGTGCTCGACGAGGTGCGCAGCGCGACACTCGCCGGAGAGCCCGCCCGGCTCGGTCCGCGGCCGGTCATCGGGGAGTCATGGGGGCGGATGCTGCGCAGCGGTGTCGACCCCGACCACGACTTCCGGGCCGGAGTGCTCGGTCCCGACGAGGTCGAGCGGCGGCGGCGCGACTCCCCGCTGCGGCACGTCCTGCCCGTACTGCGGCAGGGGCTGCTGTCGGTCGCGGACGTCTCCCACCACATCATGGTCGTGGCGGACGCGCAGAGCCGGGTGCTGTGGCGCGAGGGCAGCCGGGCGGTGCTGCGCAAGGCCGACGGGGTCGGCTTCGAGCTCGGCGCGGACTGGCGCGAGGAGGTCGTCGGCACGAACGGTGTGGGCACGCCCGCCGTCGTCCGCCGCCCCGTCCAGGTCTTCGGCGCCGAGCACTTCGTGCGCACACACGCCTCCTGGACCTGCACGGGCGCGCCGATCACCGACCCCCGCGACGGCCGACTGATCGGGGTCGTCGACATCAGCGGGCCCTGGGAGACCATGCACCCGGCGACGCTCGCCTGGGTCGACTCGGTGGCCAAGCTCGCCGAGGCGCGGCTGCGGGAACTGCATCTGACCACGCTGGACCGGCTGCGCGCGGTGGCGGCGCCGGTCCTCGCCCGGGTCACCGGCCGCGCGCTCGCCGTCGACAAGGACGGCTGGACCGCCGCGATCACCGGTATGCCGTACGTGGACAGGCTCGCGCTGCCCCGGACGATCGGCACGGACCGGATCTGGCTGCCCACGCTCGGCCTGTGCTCGGTGGAACCGCTGCCCGGCGGCTGGCTGGTGCGCGTCTCGGACGAGGAGCCCGCGCCCCGCGACGCCTCCCGGATCGTCCTCGACCTGTCGCAGCCGCGCCGCTGGTCGGTGACCGTGACGGGCGTCACCGGCACCTGGACCCACGAACTGAGCCCGCGGCACGCCGAGTTGCTCTGCCTCCTGGCCCTGCACCGCACCGGCCTGAGCGCCACGGAACTGGCCGACGGCCTGTTCGGCGACCCGGCCCGCACGGTGACCGTACGAGCGGAGATGTCGCGCGTACGCCGATATCTGGGGGCGGTCCTGGACCACCGGCCGTATCGTTTCTGCGAAGCTGCGGAGGTCCAGACAGTCCTGCCGCCGGACCCCCTGGGCCTGCTGCCGCACTCAACGGCACCGGGGGTACTGAGGGCAAGGCGGACCGCCCTTTAGGGGCAATGCCGGTGCGTTGTCGGGTCCGGACCCGACCTATTCCGGGGTATTCGACCTGACTCGCCACACCCTGACGTACCATCCTTCCCACGGCCCCCCACATCTGTCCCCTCCGGCGCTCAACCGCCGGATCGCAGGAGGCAGTTGGCCGACGACGGGAGGACCTATGACAACTCGAGGCAGACACCGCCGCCGAAAGAAGGGGCGTGTCCTGCGGGCCACGCTGTCCGGGACCGCCCTCGCCCTCACCGCCGCCGCCACCATCATCAGCACCTCGCAGGCCGCGGGGAGCGACAACCCGGGCCCGCTGACGTCGATCACCTCGTCCTCCGAGGTCAACAAGCTCCAGTTGCACGAGAACCTGGCCAGCGGCACGACGCTCGACACGCTCCAGAGCGGAATGGGCGGGAACGTCGGGGTCGACGCCGTCCTCAACAGCGCCAACCACCCGATGCGGAACAAGACCGACTGCGACGCCACCGAGTCGGCCGCCCTGCCCGTCGAGCCGACCGCCACCCGCGCGTACTGCTGGGACAGCGGGGACGCGACGACACAGAAGTGGCTGCCGCAGTCCGTCACCACCTCCGGGGACTCCGACAACGACGGCAAGTGGGGGAACGACCGGGTCATCCTCGCGGGCTGGACGCACAACGACCGCAAGGCGGGCGAACCGGCCGACGACAAGGGCCTCGCCCGGGTCGCCTTCATCGACGCGAACGACCCGAAGAACCTCAAGTACCGCTGGGTCCTGCTGGTCGCCCCGCTCTCCGGCGGCAAGGACTTCGGAGCCGTCCGCTCCCACGTCGGCGGCATGGTCTGGTACCAGGACAAGCTGATCGTCACCGCGAAGAACGGCGCAGACGGCGACAACGCGCTGTTCGTCTTCGACATGAACCGCATCCTCCAGGCCGACGTCAACAGCACCGAGATCGGCAAGGTGGGCGGCGGCTGGTCGGCACGCGGCTACCAGTACGTGATGCCGGCCATCGGCTCGTACGACCTCACCGGCGGGGCCTGTTCCGCGAGCAACAACAACGCGGTCCCCTGCTTCGGCTCGATCTCCCTGGACCGTACGTCGACACCGGACAGCCTGGTCGCGAACGAGTGGTTCAGCTCGGGCGGCGGCGAACCGGCCCGCGTCTGGCGCTACCACTACAGCACCGCGAGCGACCGCACGGGCCTGCTCGGCAGCAGCGCCAGCGGCAACGTGAACGCCGACGAGGCGTACGAGACCGAGGCCGTCGGGCTGCGGGGCGTCCTCTCCCACAGACCGAGCGGCGCGAGCGAGGCCGACTGGTACACGGGGTACGCGCCGGGCACCCGCGACCGCCACGGCACGCTCTGGCGGCAGAACGAGGGCACCGCCAAGGCCGCGAAGTGCGGGGGCGGCGGGTCGTACGCCTGCTGGGGCCGGCACACCGAGTCCCTGTCGTACTGGCAGGAGACCGGCGAGCTGTGGACCCTCACCGAGTCGGCGGCGAACAAGGACCACGAATGGAAGCCGCCCGCCGTCCCGGAGCGCGTCCTGTACGCGGTCCCGCTGTCGGAGGTCGACGGCTCGGTGGAGTGAGGCCACGCCGGCCGTCAACGTGAGCACCCGTGGAGGCGGGTCCCGCTTTGGAGCGGGGCCCGCCTTCGTGGTTCGCTGGCCCGCATGAGCATCGCTGTGACCACTTGGTCCCTGGAGCAGGTCTCCCCGGCCGACCAGCTGCCCGCCGCCGCCCCCGACGGCGACGTCCGGATCGTCCGCGCCGAGGTGCCCTCCCCCGAGTTCAGCCGCTATCTGTACGCCGCGGTCGGCGGCGACATCCGCTGGACGGACCGGCTCGGCTGGACGTACGCCCGGTGGCAGGAGGACCTGGACCGGCCGGGCGCGGAGACCTGGGTCGCGTACGACCGCGGGACGCCCGCCGGGTACGTACAGCTGGACCCGCAGGACGACGGCGTCGTGGAGATCGTCTACTTCGGGCTGATCCCCGCCTTCCGGGGGCGGCGCATCGGCGGGCACCTCCTCTCCCACGGCGTGGCACGGGCCTGGGACCTGGCCGACCGCTGGCCGGGGCGGGCCCAGACCAAGCGCGTCTGGTTGCATACATGCAGCAAGGACGGCGAGCACGCGATGGACAACTACTTGCGCCGTGGCTTCAAGCTCTTCGACACGAAGGTCGAGGAGGAGCCGGACGTGACGGCCACCGGGCCCTGGCCCGGGGCGCACAGCGACTGACCTGGCACGACGCGGCCGGAACCGGGCTGTGTGACCGGCCATCCGACCAGCCGTGTGACCGACGACACCCTTGTCTTGCATAGCGAGACAAGGGTGTCCGCATCGTGGACGAAGCTGGACTGTGTCCAGATCGCCGTGACACGCTTCCGTCATGTCTGGAACTGGAATTGCCTTGGTGAGTCGGCGGCACGTCGACCTCGGCCGCATGTCCAGCGCCATCTGTCCGGCCTGCTGACACAAGGCACCGGGGGCCTCTGACCCCGAGCCCAGCACTGCCGACATCCCCTTTGTCTCGCCTGCGCAAAGACGCGCACGTATGCCCCTATGCGCGCGTACGCGCAGGTCGAAGCCGCATCCGCCTGTCCCGAAGGACGTAGAACCATGGCCGCCACCCCACAGGATCCCGCTGCCGCAACGCCCCGCCGCAAGGTGAGCCGTCACCGCGGCGAGGGTCAGTGGGCCGTTGGTCACTACACCCCGCTCAACGGCAACGAACAGTTCAAGAAGGACGACGACGGTCTCAACGTGCGGACACGCATTGAGACGATCTACTCCAAGCGGGGCTTCGACTCGATCGACCCCAACGACCTGCGCGGACGCATGCGCTGGTGGGGCCTCTACACCCAGCGCAAGCCCGGGATCGACGGCGGCAAGACCGCGATCCTGGAGCCGGAGGAGCTGGACGACAAGTACTTCATGCTGCGGGTGCGGATCGACGGCGGACGCCTCACCACCCAGCAGCTGCGGGTCATCGGCGAGATCTCGCAGGAGTTCGCGCGGGGCACCGCGGACCTCACCGACCGGCAGAACGTCCAGTACCACTGGATCCGCATCGAGGACGTCCCGGAGATCTGGGAGCGCCTGGAGGCCGTCGGGCTGTCCACGACCGAGGCCTGCGGTGACACGCCCCGGGTGATCCTCGGCTCGCCCGTCGCCGGGATCGCCGAGGACGAGATCATCGACGGCACCCCGGCCATCGAGGAGATCCACAGCCGGGTCGTCGGCAACAAGGACTTCTCGAACCTGCCCCGCAAGTTCAAGACCGCGATCTCCGGCTCGCCGCTGCTCGACGTGGCGCACGAGATCAACGACGTCGCGTTCGTCGGTGTGAACCACCCGGAGCACGGCCCCGGCTTCGACCTCTGGGTCGGCGGCGGCCTCTCCACCAACCCGAAGATCGGCCAGCGCCTCGGCGCCTGGGTGCCGCTCGACGAGGTCGCGGACGTCCACATCGGCGTCCTGTCGATCTTCCGCGACTACGGCTACCGGCGCCTGCGTACGCGCGCCCGGCTGAAGTTCCTGGTCGCCGACTGGGGTGTCGAGAAGTTCCGCCAGGTCCTTGAGGACGAGTACCTGCAGCGCAAGCTCGTCGACGGCCCGGCCCCCGACCAGCCGGTGGCCCGCTGGCGCGACCACGTCGGTGTGCACCGTCAGCAGGACGGCCGCTACTACGTGGGCTTCGCCCCGCGCGTGGGCCGCGTGGACGGCGCGACCCTCACCAAGATCGCCGAACTGGCCGAGGCGCACGGCTCGGGCCGGCTGCGCACCACCGTCGAGCAGAAGATGATCGTGCTCGACGTGGAGCAGGACCGGATCGACTCGCTGGTCGAGGGCCTGGAGTCGCTCGACCTGACCGCCAAGCCGTCGCCCTTCCGGCGCGGCACGATGGCCTGCACCGGCATCGAGTACTGCAAGCTCGCCATCGTCGAGACCAAGGCCCGCGGCGCCTCGCTGATCGACGAACTGGAGCGCCGCATCCCCGAGTTCGACGAGCCCATCACCATCAACATCAACGGCTGCCCGAACGCCTGCGCCCGTATCCAGGTCGCGGACATCGGTCTCAAGGGCCAGTTGATGCTGAACGACCAGGGCGAGCAGGTCGAGGGCTACCAGGTGCACCTCGGCGGCGCACTCGGCCTGGAGGCCGGCTTCGGCCGCAAGGTCCGCGGCCTGAAGGTCACTTCGGACGACCTGCCGGACTACGTCGAGCGGGTGCTGAAGCGTTTCGAGGAGCAGCGCGAGGACGGCGAGCGCTTCGCCGCGTGGGCCACCCGGGCCAGCGAGGAGTCGCTGTCATGAGCGAGCGCGCGGCGCCCTTCTACTGCCCCTACTGCGGTGACGAGGACCTTCGGCCCAGCGAAGCCATCGAAGGCAGCCACGGCGCGTGGGAATGCGCGGCATGCAGTCGAGCCTTCCAACTGAAGTTCCTCGGGCTGCTGTCCCGGGGAGTTCAGCGCAACGACGGTGGAGGGGACGAGATATGACGACCGTTCAGACCGATACCGATACTGACACCAATGCCGATACCGAGAATCAGACCGACCTTGAGGGCGGCCGGGACGCCGAGTTCAAGGCTCTCGCCGAGCAGGCCGGCCGTGACCTGGAGGACGCCTCCGCCCTGGAGATCCTCCAGTGGGCGGTGGACACCTTCGGCAAGCGGTTCTGCGTGACCTCCTCGATGGAGGACGCGGTGGTCGCCCACCTCGCCTCCCGCGCGAGGCCCGGCGTGGACGTCGTCTTCCTCGACACCGGCTACCACTTCGAGGAGACCATCGGCACCCGGGACGCGGTCGAGGCCGTGATGGACGTCAACGTCATCACACTCACCCCGCGCCGGACCGTGGCCGAGCAGGACGCCGAGTACGGGCCGAAGCTGCACGACCGCGACCCCGACCTGTGCTGCGCGCTGCGGAAGGTCAAGCCCCTCGAAGAGGGGCTCACCGAGTACAGCGCCTGGGCGACGGGCCTGCGCCGCGACGAGTCCCCGACCCGGGCGAACACCCCGGTGGTCGGCTGGGACGAGAAGCGCCGCAAGGTCAAGATCTCGCCGATCGCCCGCTGGACGCAGGACGACGTCGACGCGTACGTCACCGAGCACGGCGTACTCACCAACCCCCTGCTGACGGACGGCTACGCCTCCGTCGGCTGCGCCCCCTGCACCCGCCGGGTGCTGGAGGGCGAGGACGCGCGCGCCGGCCGCTGGGCGGGCAACGCGAAGACCGAGTGCGGGCTGCACGGCTGACCATGACCGCGACGACTGCGACTTCGATGAACCAGGAGATTCAAGTGACCGGAGCCACCATCTGGCTCACGGGTCTGCCGAGCGCCGGCAAGACCACCATCGCGTACGAACTGGCCGGACGGCTGCGCGAGGAGGGCCACCGCGTCGAGGTGCTCGACGGCGACGAGATCCGTACGTTCCTGACGGCGGGCCTCGGCTTCAGCCGCGAGGACCGGCACACGAACGTACAGCGCATCGGCTTCCTCGCCGACCTGCTGGCCCGCAACGGCGTCAAGACGCTGGTGCCGGTCATCGCTCCGTACGCGGACAGCCGCGAGGCGGTGCGCAAGCGCCACCAGGCGAGCGGGGCCGCGTACATCGAGGTGCATGTCGCCACTCCGGTCGAGGTGTGCAGCGAGCGGGACGTCAAGGGCCTGTACGCCAAGCAGGCGGCGGGCGAGATCTCGGGGCTGACCGGGGTCGACGACCCGTACGAGGAGCCCGAGTCGCCCGATCTGCGCATCGAGTCGCACACCCAGTCCGTGCAGGAGTCCGCGGCGGCGCTTCACGCGCTGCTCGCCGAAAGGGGTCTCGCATGACGACGACCGTCGCCGACGTCTCCGAGGAGGGGACCGACAGCCCGTACGCCCTGAGCCATCTGGACGCTCTGGAGTCCGAGGCGGTGCACATCTTCCGCGAGGTGGCGGGTGAGTTCGAGCGGCCGGTGGTCCTGTTCTCCGGCGGCAAGGACTCCATCGTCATGCTGCACCTGGCGCTGAAGGCGTTCGCGCCGGCCGCGGTGCCGTTCTCGCTGCTGCATGTGGACACCGGTCACAACTTCCCGGAGGTCCTGGAGTACCGCGACCGCACGGTGAAGAAGCACGGGCTTCGGCTGCACGTGGCCTCCGTGCAGGACTACATCGACCGCGGCGCCCTCAAGGAGCGCCCGGACGGGACGCGTAACCCGCTGCAGACGGTGCCGCTGACGGAGAAGATCCAGGCCGAGCGGTTCGACGCGGTGTTCGGCGGCGGACGCCGGGACGAGGAGAAGGCGCGGGCCAAGGAGCGGGTGTTCTCGCTGCGCGACGAGTTCTCCCAGTGGGACCCGCGCCGCCAGCGCCCCGAGCTGTGGAACCTCTACAACGGACGGCACGCCGCCGGCGAGCACGTCCGCGTCTTCCCGCTCTCCAACTGGACCGAGCTGGACGTCTGGCAGTACATCGCCCGCGAGGGCATCGAGCTCCCGGAGATCTACTTCGCGCACGAGCGGGAGGTCTTCCAGCGGGCCGGCATGTGGCTGACCGCCGGCGAGTGGGGCGGCCCGAAGGACAGCGAGAGCGTCGAGACCCGTCTCGTCCGCTACCGGACCGTCGGTGACATGTCCTGCACGGGTGCCGTCGACTCGGACGCCACCACGCTGGACGCCGTGATCACCGAGATCGCCGCCTCCCGGCTCACCGAGCGGGGCGCCACCCGCGCCGACGACAAGATGTCCGAGGCCGCGATGGAAGACCGCAAGCGCGAGGGGTACTTCTAACCATGACGAGCACCACCGAACCCACCGTGCCGCTGTCGGTCGAGCAGCTGTCCGCGACGACCCTGCTGCGGTTCGCCACCGCGGGGTCCGTCGACGACGGCAAGTCCACCCTCGTCGGACGGCTGCTGCACGACTCCAAGTCGGTCCTCACCGACCAGCTGGAGGCCGTCGAGCACGCCTCGCGCAACCGCGGTCAGGACACGCCCGACCTCGCGCTGCTCACCGACGGTCTGCGGGCCGAGCGCGAGCAGGGCATCACGATCGACGTGGCGTACCGTTACTTCGCCACGGCCCGGCGCCGGTTCATCCTCGCCGACACGCCCGGACACGTGCAGTACACCCGCAACATGGTGACGGGTGCCTCCACGGCCGAGCTGACGGTGGTCCTGGTCGACGCCCGCAACGGCGTCGTCGAGCAGACCCGCCGCCACGCGGCGATCGCCGCACTGCTGCGCGTCCCGCACGTCGTGCTGGCCGTCAACAAGATGGACCTCGTCGAGTACAAGGAGTCCGTCTTCGCGGCGATCGCCAAGGAGTTCACGGCGTACGCCTCCGAGCTGGGCGTCCCCGAGATCACCGCGATCCCGATCTCCGCGCTCGCCGGTGACAACGTGGTGGACCCGTCCGCGAACATGGACTGGTACGGCGGCCCGACCTTCCTTGAGCACCTGGAGACGGTCCCGGTCAGCCACGACCTCACGACCTGCCACGCGCGGCTGCCCGTGCAGTACGTGATCCGTCCGCAGACCGCCGAGCACCCGGACTACCGGGGGTACGCGGGCCAGATCGCGGCCGGCGCCTTCCGTGTCGGCGAGTCGGTCACCGTACTGCCCTCCGGCCGTACGTCGCGGATCTCCGCGATCGACCTGCTCGGCGAGCCGGTCGACGTGGCCTGGACGACGCAGTCGGTGACCGTCCTCCTGGAGGACGACGTCGACATCTCGCGCGGCGACCTGCTCGTGCCGACCAAGGACGCGCCCGCGACGACGCAGGACATCGAGGCGACCGTCTGCCACGTCGCCGACGCGCCGCTGACCATCGGCCACCGCGTGCTGCTCAAGCACGGCACCCGCACGGTCAAGGCGCTCGTCAAGGACATCCCGTCCCGGCTGACGCTCGACGACCTGTCGCTGCACCCGCACCCGGGCCACCTGGACGCCAACGACATCGGCCGCGTCAAGATCCGTACGGCCGAGCCGCTGCCCGTCGACTCGTACGCCGACTCCCGGCGCACCGGTTCGTTCATCCTGATCGACCCGTCCGACGGCACCACGCTCACCGCGGGCATGGTCGGCGAGTCCTTCGCCTCCCCGGAGCCGGTCAAGGCCGAGGCGGACGACGACGGTTGGGACTTCTGACATGGCTTCCCACGACTTCTACTCCACGTTCGCGAAGGAGGGCGGCCGCGTCGGCAGCGGCGCCCTGGGCTGCGGGCAGGGCGGGGTGGCGCGATGTGCGGATTGACGTACGCGCACTGCCTGCGCGCCCCGTCCCCCCGCCCGCCGTCGCGGATACGACGAAGACCTGCCGACCTCCCGGCCACGACCTGAGAGACGTGACCGCCGGGCCGACGAGAGGAACCCCTCCCGTGCCTGCCACCCGAAGGAAGCTGCGCCGCGGCCTCGCCGCCGTAGCCGCTCTGCCCCTCCTTGCGCTCGCCGCCACCGCCTGTGGCTACGGTTCCGAGGCCAAGGACGGTGACACGTCGAAGGTGGCGGCCGTGGGCAAGAAGGTCGACGGCCTCGACTCCGTGCGGATCGGCTACTTCCCGAACCTGACGCATGCCACGGCGCTCGTGGGCGATCAGGAGGGGCTGCTGCAGAAGGAACTCGGTGGCACGAAGGTCTCGTACTCGCAGTTCAACGCGGGTCCTGCGGAGATCGAGTCGTTGAACTCGGGTTCGATCGACATCGGCTGGATCGGTCCCTCGCCCGCGATCAACGGCTACAGCACCACCGACGGCAAGGGCCTGCGGATCATCGGCGGCTCCGCGTCCGGCGGTGTGAAGCTCGTCGTCAACCCGGACAAGGTCACGTCCCTCAAGGACGTCAAGGGCAAGAAGATCGCCACCCCGCAGCTGGGCAACACCCAGGACGTGGCGTTCCTCAACTGGATCGCCGAGCAGGGCTGGAAGGTCGACGCGCAGAGCGGCAAGGGCGATGTGTCGGTGGTCCGCACCGACAACAAGATCACCCCTGATGCCTACAAGTCCGGCTCGATCGACGGGGCGTGGGTGCCCGAGCCGACCGCCTCCAAGCTGGTCGCCGAGGGCGGCAAGGTCCTCCTGGACGAGGCCGACCTGTGGCCCGACAAGAAGTTCGTCATCACCAACATCATCGTCTCCCAGAAGTTCCTCGCCGAGCACCCCGACGTGGTCCAGGCGGTGCTGCGCGGCTCGGTGAAGACCAACACCTGGATCAACGCCAACCCCGACAAGGCGAAGGCCGCCGCCAACGCCAAGCTGAAGGAGCTGTCCGGCAAGCCGCTGCCCGCCGATGTGCTGGACCCGGCGTGGAAGTCGATCCAGTTCACCGACGACCCGCTGGCCTCCACCCTCAACGCCGAGGCCGCGCACGCGGTCAAGGCCGGCCTGCTCAAGAAGCCGAAGCTGGACGGCATCTACGACCTCAAGCCGTTGAACAAGGTCCTCACCGCCGAGGGCAAGAGCACGGTCGACGACGCCGGACTCGGCGTCAAGTAAGCACCGGACCAGCCCCCTTTCACCCATGAGTTCCCAGGAGGTGACGACCATGGCAACCGCCCTCGCCAAGGCCGCCGACACCGGCACGTCGGTGGAGTACGCCGCGCGGATCGAGCACGTCTCGAAGTCCTTCACCACCCCGGCCGGCCGCCAGCTCGTCCTGGACGACATCACCCTCGATGTCGCACCCGGCGAGTTCGTCACCCTCCTGGGAGCCTCCGGCTGCGGCAAATCCACCCTGCTCAACCTCGTCGCCGGACTCGACAAGCCGTCGGCGGGCACGATCGGCACCGACGGCCGCCCCGCCCTGATGTTCCAGGAACACGCCCTGTTCCCCTGGCTGACCGCCGGCAAGAACATCGAACTCGCCCTCAAACTGCGCGGCGTGCCCAAGGCCGAGCGCCGCGGCAAGGCGGAGGAGCTGCTGGCACTCGTCCGCCTGACCGGCGCGTACGGCAAGCGGGTGCACGAGCTGTCCGGCGGAATGCGCCAGCGGGTCGCACTGGCCCGCGCACTCGCCCAGGACAGCAAACTGCTGCTGATGGACGAGCCGTTCGCCGCCCTGGACGCCATCACCCGGGACGTGCTGCACGACGAACTGACCCGCATCTGGCGCGAGACCAGCGTCTCGGTGCTCTTCGTCACCCACAACGTCCGCGAGGCGGTACGCCTCGCCGAACGCGTGGTGCTGCTGTCCTCCCGTCCGGGCCGTGTCGCCCACGAGTGGACGGTCGACATCCCGCAGCCACGCCGTATCGAGGACTCCGCCGTCGCGGAACTGTCCGTCGAGATCACCGAACAACTGCGTGGGGAGATCCGCCGCCATGGCCAGCACTGAGACGAACGCCGTCAAGGACGGCAACGATCTCGCCGGACTCGAAGCGGGCCTGGACGCGCTGGAGACCGTCCAGAGCGGACGGACCCCGTTCCGCAGGACCTTCGTGGAGAAGATCTTCCCTCCGATCGTCGCCGTGGCGCTGGTTCTGGTGGTCTGGCAGGTCCTGGTCTGGGCGAAGGTCACCGACAGCTACAAACTGCCCGCACCGTCCGCGGTCTGGGACGAGGTCAGCGAGGCCTGGCTCCAGGGCACGCTCCTGGAGTACATCTGGACCAGCGTCTCGCGCGGCCTGCTCGGCTTCCTCCTGGCCCTGGCGATCGGCACGCCGCTGGGTCTGCTGGTCGCCCGCGTGAAGTTCGTCCGCGCGGCCATCGGCCCGATCCTGTCCGGACTCCAGTCACTGCCGTCCGTGGCCTGGGTACCTCCGGCCGTCCTGTGGCTCGGGCTCAACGACTCGATGATGTACGCGGTGATCCTGCTCGGCGCGGTCCCCTCGATCGCCAACGGGCTGGTCTCCGGCGTCGACCAGGTACCCCCGCTCTACCTGCGGGCGGGCCGTACCCTCGGCGCCACGGGGTTGCGCGGCACCTGGCACATCGTGATCCCCGCCGCACTGCCCGGCTACCTCGCCGGCCTCAAACAGGGCTGGGCCTTCTCCTGGCGCTCCCTGATGGCCGCCGAGATCATCGCCTCCTCACCCGACCTGGGCATCGGCCTCGGCCAGCTCCTGGAGAACGGCCGCACCGCCAACAGCATGTCCATGGTCTTCCTCGCCATCCTCCTCATCCTGATCGTCGGCATCGCCATCGACCTGCTCATCTTCAGTCCACTGGAGCGGTGGGTGCTGCGCAGCCGCGGTCTCCTCGTGAAGAGCTGAACTCCCATGCCCCGACCGGTACTTCTCGTCATCGCCCACGGCAGCCGCGACCCGCGCCATGCCGCGACCGTGCACGCCCTGGTGCGGCGCGTACGGGCCCTGCGCCCGGGCGTGCGTGTGGAGACCGGCTTCCTGGACTTCAACATCCCTTCGGTCTCGGGGGTGTTGGAGTCACTGGCGGCGGAGGGCGTACGCGACGTGGTGGCGCTCCCTCTCCTCCTGACCCGGGCCTTCCACGCCAAGTCGGACATCCCGGCGGTGCTGAGCGAGGCTCCGGCACGGCTGAGGATCCGGCAGGCCGAGGTGCTCGGTCCGTCGCCACTGTTGACCGCCGCGCTCGAACGGCGGTTGTACGAGGCGGGGTTGTCCCCCGCCGACAAGTCCTCGACCGGGGTCGTGCTGGCCTCGGCGGGGTCCACGGACCCGGAGGCGATCGCAGTGATCGCAGAAATCGCGCGGGAGTGGCGGCGGACCGGTTGGTGCGCCGTGCGGCCTGCGTTCGCCTCCGCGTCGTTGCCGCGTACGGGGGATGCGGTGCGGGAGTTGCGCGCCCTCGGGTGCGCGCGCGTGGCTGTCGCCCCCTACGTCCTGGCCCCCGGCTTCCTCCCGGACCGGATCGCCCGGGGTGCGGCCGAGGCGGACGTCCTGGCCGACGTTCTCGGCGCGTCCCCGGAGGTGGCCCGCGTCCTCCTGCAGCGCTACGACGCGGCCCGGGCCCCGGCCCTGACGGCGGTGGGCGCCTGACCCGACCGACGTCGGGTGCGGGTGGTGTGTGGCTGGGCGCGCGGTTCCTCGCGCCCCTGAGCTGAGGGCGAGCAGCCGAATCGGGATGCGCTGGTCTGTGGGGCAGTCGCATACTCGGCGCACAACCTCGAACATCTCGGCCTGATCCGTCTGAAGTCTGCTGCCCAGCTTGGCGGTGAGCGGTGCGCCTTGGCCGGAGCGCGTGATCAGACGAAGGCAACCCCATCGCCAGGCGAATCCCCGGGTGAGCGGTCCGGTCCGAGGCTCACTACGACCCCGAGCCACAAGGGGACAGGTTCAGTCGGTGGGTGGGTGGTCCGGGAAAGGGGCCGCGTACCTTGGGGCGTGGTTTGCGGTGATGCGGGCGTGGCGGAGGAGTTCACGGATGATGCCCGCGTTGCCCATGGCCCAGCCGGTGCCGGGGGCAAGATCACTGGGCGTCTCACGGTGTTCGAAGTTGGACCAGCTGACGCCGTCGCCATCGGTCCTCGCGCGGGCCGCGAGGTCGGCGACGAGGACGTCGGCGAAGTCGCTGCCGTCACCGCGTTCGACCTGACGGTCGCAGGCGAGGGCGAGGACTCCCGCGGTGCCGCAGCAGCGGCCGTTGTTGTCCCAGAAGCCGGGACGGAGTCGTCGCGGAAGGCCTGAGTCGACGACGGTACGCCAGCAGCGGTCGGCGAGGTGGCCCCATCCAGGGTCGTCGGGCAGAACTTGGCTCAGCAGGCGGAACGTCTGGGCGTCGCCGGTCGGGCCGTGGCACCAGCCGTAGTTGTGACGTTCGATCTTCTCGTGCTGCTGTTGCGGGTCGGAGTGCGCGACGAGGAAGCCTTCCGGGCCGGCTTCGTCGCGGGAGACGACATCGGCGGCACCGGCCAGTGCGAGGTCAACGAGATCCGGGCGGCCGGCGGCCCGGCCCACGGCGGCGAGCGCGTGGACGATGCCGAGGGTGCCGTGCGATATGTGGTGCAAGCGCTGTACCGCGCCGGCCCGGATCTCCCACTGAACGCCGCAGGCGCTGGGTTCGGCGGTGCGCGGGTAGCGGTCGACGGCCAGCAGGGCGAGGTCGAGGTCGCCGCACTCCAGCGCGGCGATGGCGATGCCGGCGTTCCCGGCGATGAGTTCGTAGTAGTCGTTCCACCCCGCGCCGTCGTAGCGGGACCGCAGGACGTCCAGAGCACGGTCCGCCGACGCGCCCGCCGAGGTGTCCCCCAGCACGCGGTACACGCCCTTCAGCGCGACAGCCATCCCGGCCACCCCCACGTACAGGCCGCTGTCCTCCCAGTCGTCGACCGCGTCAGCGACGCTGCGGGCACCACGCAGGGCCGCGTCCGCGTAGCGGTCGTCGGTCGAAGTACCGCCATGCGTCAAGGAGGGCCGGCAGCACGCCCGAAGTCCCGTTGTACAGCGTCGGGTTGAACTCGCCATCGGCGAGAGTGCTCGGCCAGGTCAAGCCGTTGTCGACCTCCCGGGCAGCCTTCAGCAGCCACTCAAGGGCCCCGACGGCCAGGGACTCCGCGTCATCCGGTGCACTGGGGATCATCGTCCCAGCGTTCCACAGCCGTTGGGACACCCCGGGCTCACATTCGGGGCGTCGTTCGAGATCAAGCCATGAGAACCAGGCTGAGTTTGAGATCCAACCTCCACTCCGTGGACCCGCTGCGCGGTTGTGCAACGGGTCACCGCTCGTCGCGGAAGCTTCTGTACTCGTCGTTCACCAGGTCCCAGAAAGACCGGAAGCGGACCGCGCCGGGCAGCCAGTGGGCGAGATACCAGGCCTCCCCCACTCACCGTCTGGGGTGACCACGCTTGGGCCGCCAGGATCCTGTCCACACCGTGGGTGGTGTTGAGCCGGCCGTTGCTCGTCAGCAGGAACTGGCGGTAGCTCATCGGCACTTGGTGCCGAGGCGGTCCTCCAGCGCGCCGGCTTCCTCGCGGGTGGCCCCGGCGGCACCGAGCCGGCGGGCTCTGCGTACCTCGTCGGGGAACGGTTCTGTGCGTTCCTGCTCATGCAGCACCGGATCGAGCCACTCGTCACTCCAGCGCTGCAGCAGCTCCCGCCACGAGAAGGACCGCCCATCGTCCTGGCCTTGTATCTCGCCCACAGCGGGAGGTTAGGTCGACACTGACGCGCTGTCGCTGCGCCCCACCTTCAGCCCGTCCGGCGTTTGAGGGCGAGGCCGCTCAGGCCGACTGCCCACCCGCCCCCATCAGTCCCCACCCACCCCCAGCCCGTCCGGCGTTTGAGGACGAGCGCGGTAGCGCGATAGGGGGGGTCCGGGGGCGCAGCCCCCAGGGACGGGACGGGTAGGGGCGGCGGGGGCGAGGACAGGTTCGTTCAGGAGGCCGCCTGGGACAGACCGGGGTCGCGGCCGCTCAACGCGAGGGCCCGGGTGAAGACGGGGGCGTCGGAAGGCACCGGGACAGCGGGCGCGAAGCCGTCGTACTGGCGGTAGAGGTCGCCGTGGGTGACCACGACGTCCAGGACGACACGGGCCGCCGCGTCGGAGACGCGGTACTCCTGGCCGGTCGCCGTAGCGACGTCCCACCCATGCACCGCCGTCTCCTTCACGATCATCGAGGCCAGCTCGGGAGCCGCCATGGATCCCATGCCCAGGTCCACCTCCCCCTCCCACACCACCGGATCCGCCCACGCGGCGACCGCCCGGTCCAGCTGGGCGGCATACGCCGACGCCCACCCCGGATCGGCAGCGAAGTCCCGCCCGGTCAGCGACTCGGGCAGCGGCTTGCGCAACGCCCGGTGCTCCAGACCGTGAGAGGTGTAGAGCACCCAGTGGTTGACCAGAGCCCGGACATCCCAGTCCGGACAGTGGGTGGCCCCGGCGAGCTGCGCCGCGGTGACCCCGCGCGCGACGCGTGCGGCCTCGGCGGCGCATTCGACCATGGACGGGTACAGGCCCTCCATCGTGCAGGGCGCGTTCTCCTGGTCCGAGCTCTTGGTCGAACTCTCGACCGGGCTCTCGACCGGGCTCTCGTCCACGTTCTTGTTCGCGTTCGTCTCCATGCGTCCCACGCTAGGGACGCGGCCCCGCACCCTCTTGAACAAACGCGACAGCGTCCCCGGCCAGCCGCACAAGCTCCTCCACCGGCATCGAACCGGCCGCCCGCCGCTCGCGCGCGAAGTCGTTGGCGAGCCGTTGCAGCAGGTCGTTGAGCGGTGTCGGTACGCCGTGCAGCCGACCCAGCAGGGCGATCTCCCCGTTGAGGTAGTCCGCCTCGATGGTCCCCGTGCCACGGTTCAGGGACTGCCACGAAGACCCGGCACCCCGCTCGGACCCGTCGAGGGGCTCGAAGCGGATCTTGTCGGCGCGGGCCTCCTTCTGCTCCTCCTCGGAGGCGTGCGGGATGCCCGCCGCCGCGAGCACGGCCTCGCCCTCGGCACGCACCCGGCCGTAGAGCGCGATGCCCTCCTCACTGGTGAGCACGCCGCTGACCGCCTCGATCGAGTTGGCGAGGTTGCCGAGGAGCTTGGCGTACTGCCAGCGCGTCACGTCGGCCACGACCGGCGCCTCGAAGCGGGACGCGGACAGGTCGGCGGCGATGCTCCGTACTGTCTCGTCCGTCTCATCCGTCTCATCCGTCTCGTCCGTGCCGTGCGGATAGCGTCCGAGGTGCAGGATCCCGGTGAGCGGCGTACCGGCCGCGGACACCACCCCCGGCTCGACGAACGTCGCGGGCAGCCACACGCACACCCCGTACACCCGCCGGAAGCGGCGCAGCGCGAGCCGCTGGCTCTCCACGCCGTTCTGCGCGCAGACCAACGGCAGCCGCTCGGCCGCCGTGCCACCGCCCGCCACGGGCACGGGTCCCCACGCCTCCAGCGCCGCCTCGCTGTCCTGCGTCTTGACGGCGAGTACGAGCACGTCGTCGGCGCCCAGTTCGCCGAGCGCGTGCGGCCCGTCCACGACGGGCGGCCGATGCGTGTGCGGTCCGTCGGGCGTCACCAGGCGCAGCCCCCGCTCGCGCAGCGCCTCGTACTGCGCGCCGCGCGCGACCAGCACCACGTCGTGTCCCGACCCGGCGAGGCGACCGCCGATCGCCCCGCCCACAGCCCCTGCTCCGATGATGATGTAGCGCATGCGTCCGAGCCTGCCACAGGCGTGTGTACGCTCCATCAATGATTCCGGAAATCTTCGAGCTCGCCGGACTGCTGCCCGTACGCCGCCTCGGTTACGGCACCGTTCAGTTGACCGGTCCCGGCTGCTGGGGGCCGCGTGGTGAGGCCCGGGACGCGGTGGCCGTTCTGCGGCGGGCCGTCGAGCGCGGGGTCACGCTGATCGACACGGCGGACAACTACGGCCCGTCGATCGCCGAGGAACTGGTCGCCGAGGCCCTGTACCCGTATCCGGCCGGCCTGGTGATCGCCACGAAGGGCGGTGTCGTACGCACCGGCGCCGACGCCTGGCACATCGACGGGCGGCCCGAACGGTTGCGGGCGATGTGCGAGGCGAGTCTGCGGCGGCTGCGGCTCGTCACGATCGACCTGTACCAGCTGCACCGGCTGGACCCGGGCGTGCCGATGGCCGAACAGCTCGGCGCGCTCGACGAGTTGCGGCAGGAGGGCAAGATCCGGCACATCGGGCTCGACTCGGTGACGGCCGAACAGCTCGACGCCGCACGGGAGTTGACGGGCATCGCCTCCGTTCAGAACCGGTACAACCTCACCGACCGCGCCTCGGAGCCGCTGCTGAAGCTGTGCGAGGCGCACGGCATCGCGTTCCTGCCCTGGTTCCCCCTGGGCAACGGTTCGTTGACCACGGACCCGGTGTGCGCGGACATCGCCGCCGCGCACGGAGTGTCGCCCGGGCAGATCGCCCTGGCCTGGCTGCTGCACCGCTCCCCCGTGCTCTGCCCGACCCCTGGCACGGGCTCCCTCGCGCATCTGGAGGAGAACCTCGACGCGACCGCCGTGCGGCTCGGCGAGGAGGACATGTCCCGCCTCGACGCCCTGGGTTGACCCCTTCTCGACCCTTCTCGGCCCTGCTCGCCAGTGCTTGACCTTGCCCCTGGGGCAGACTCCACGCTCCGGGGCATGGACTCCCACGACTTCCACCTCAAGCAGAGCCCGTACAGCGACCCCGGAGCCGTACCGGCCGACCTGCCCGCCGACCCACGTCAACTCGCCCTCCTCGTGCGGAACTTGCTCATCCACCGGGAGGAGGGCGGGCACTTCGGGTACGCGATGCCCGAGGAGCGCCGTCACGAGGACGCCGAGGCCCGGTACGTGAGCGAGATACTGCGGATCCTGCGCGGGCGCTCACGGGCGCCGCTCACCGAACACCGGGAGCTGGGCGAGCGGTTCGCCGGCACGTGCCGGGACTTCGCGGTGCTGCTGTGCGCGTTCCTGAGGGCGACGGGCACCCCCGCACGCGTCCGGTGCGGCTTCGCCACGTACTTCGAGGACGGCTCCTCACCCGTGACCCACGGGGACCACTGGGTCACCGAGTACCGTCTGGCGGACGGCAGTTGGCGGCTCGCGGACGCCCAGGTGGCCGACGGGGCGTACGACGTGTCCTTCGATCCGCTGGACGTCCCGCGGGACCTGTTCCTCGTCGCCGGAGCCGGCTGGCGGGGGTGCCGGGCGGGCGACGCGGACCCCGACGCCTTCGGGGTGCCCCTCCCCACGGGCGCCCTGCACGGCCTGTGGTTCGTGCGCTGCAACGTCGTACGGGATCTCGCGGCCCTCCACGGGGTCGAGGTGCTGCCGTGGGACGCGTGGGGGCTGGCGGCGAAGGACGAGCCGGACGTGACCGCGGACGATCTCGCGCTGCTCGACGCGGTGGCCGCGGCGACGGCCATGCCGGCCACCTCAGCCATGCCGGCCACCTCAGGCGCATCGGCCACCTCAGGCGTGTCGGCCGGGTCTGCTGGGTCTGCCGTGTCGCCCGAGGAGATCCGGCGCATGTACGCGGACCCCCGCCTCACCGTCCCGGCGGAGATCACCTCGTACACGACCTACCTCGGTGTCCGGAAGGTCAGGCTTCCCGAGGGCCTTCGGGGCTGAACGGCGTTCCCTGGTGGAAGTACAGGAGCCATCCCTCGCCCGTCCGCCGCCACAGCGAACTGCGGTGCGCGTGACGGCCGTTGTTCTCCGTGTCGAAGGTGAGGTGGACCAGGTCGGGGGCGAGCTCGACGCCCCTCACCCGGGAGATGATGCCCGGGCCGGTTCCCGATTCCTTCGCCCCGGCCAGTGCGTCGATGATCGAGGCCCGGTCCCAGTGCCGCCCGGAGACGCCGAACTCGTGGAAGTCGGGGTGCAGCAGCGCCCCGAGCAGTTCGGGCGAGCGGCGGATCTCCGGGTCGAGGAGGCGCAGTTCGCCCTCGATGGCCGCCTCGACGGCGGGGCCTTGGTCAGCCACTGGTCAGCTCCGCGAGTTTGGTGACGGTGTTCCAGTTCCGCGTGGTGGCGATGATGCCCTTCGTCATCCGGGGCTTCAACAGGGTTTCCGCCAGCTTGGAGCGGCCGAGGCCGTCAGGGGTGTGCAGGTAGAGGACGCGGTCGCCCAGGCGGAACTCCTCGGGCAGGAAGGCCTGTTGGTCGATGGACGCGAAGCGCTCGGCGCCGACCGGCTCGGAGAAGTAGGTGGCGTGCAGTTGCTTGGCCTCCAGTTCGGCGGCCGGGAACGGACAGGCGTCGAGGACGGCCCGCAGATAGGTGTGGTCGCGCACCAGGATGTCGACCGTGAAGCCGAAGCGCTTCTCCATCGCCCCCGACAGCTCCGCGGCGAGCGCGTCCTCGTCGCCGTGGTCGCTGGAGAAGACGGCGTTCCCGCTCTGGAGATACGTACGGACACCGTCGTACCCGAGGCCCTCCATGAGGGTGCGCAGCTCGGCCATCGGCACCTTCTTGCTGCCGCCCACGTTGATCCCGCGCAGCAGTGCCGCGTACGTCGTCATGCCCAGAGTCATCCGCACACCATAAAGCGGCCGTCGTGCCCCGTGGGGGTGGGCACGACGGCCGCGGTTTCCGGGCGGCCTGGCACCGGAAGTTACCGGCCGGTTGGCTCAAAACCCTGGCTGATGGGCGCGCTCAGTTCAACCCCCGCACACAGCTGTGACTTGTTCAACAAACTTTCGTAACACCAAAGAGGATCTTCCCCGGCAGATCGGACCCGGGCCGGGAGAGGGGCCCGGAGAGGCCCGGGCCGGGCCGGGGAGACGCCGGGGTGTTCCGGGGACAGACCGGACACTCTGATCGCGACCCCCGAGGTGCCGCTTTACATGTAAGGGGCTGTCATCCTCCTCAGTGCGGAGGCCGCGGGGTCCGAGGGGAGGACTCGGGCTCCCGGCACCTCACCGGACAGCACGACGAGAGATCCTTATCCGCCCCATACCTTCGAGAGACAAGGTGCGGGCAGGGGGTCGGCACCGAGGACGAGGGGGCAAGCCCGTCATGGGGAACGGAGACACGCGGGTACGGGGCATAGCAGCCCGGGCCGGCGGCTGGAGTGCCCGGCACCGCTGGGCGGCTGTCGGGATCTGGGTGCTGTTCGTCGTTCTGGCGATGGGGCTCGGCTCCGCGGCGGGCACCGTCGAGCTCAAGGACAGCGACCAGCTCAGCGGCGAGACCGGCCGGGCCGCGGCCATCGCGGAGGAAGCGGGGATCAACGAGCCGGCCGGGGAGTCCGTGCTCCTCCAGGCGAAGGCCGCGGGCGTCAAGGCGACGGGCGCCGAGTTCCGCGCCGCCGTCGAAGCCGTGATGAAGGCGGTCGAGGGCACCGGCAAGGTGACCAACGTGACCTCGCCGTACGACACGGACACGATCTCGAAGGACGGCCGCAGCGCGCTCGTGCAGTTCGACATGCGCGGGGACGCGGAGACGGCGGGCGAGCGGGTGGAGCCCGTGCTGAAGGCCGTCGACACCGTGCAGAAGGACCATGAGGGGCTGCTGATCGAGGAGATCGGCGGCGCCAGCATGAACAAGACGTTCGACGACGCCTTCGGCAACGACTTCAAGCAGGCGGAGTACTCCGCCGTACCCGTCGCCCTCGGCATCCTGCTGGTCGCGTTCGGCGCGCTGGTGGCGGCCCTGGTGCCGGTCCTCCTCGCGATCACCGCCATCGTGGCCACGATGGGCCTGATGATGCTCGTCAGCCACATCCAGCCGATGGACGACACATCGAGCTCCGTGATGCTGCTCGTCGGCCTGGCGGTCGGCGTCGACTACTGCCTGTTCTATCTGCGGCGCGAGCGCGAGGAGCGCGCGGCGGGCAGGGACCCCGAGACCGCGCTGCGGATCGCCGCGGCGACCAGCGGTCGCGCCATCATCGTCTCCGGCGTCACGGTGTGCGTGGCGATGGCGGGCATGCTGTTCACCGGAATCTCCACCTTCAAGGCGATGGGCCTGGCCTCCCTGATGGTCGTGGCGGTCGCCATGGTCGGCTCGGTGACGGTGCTGCCCGCGGTCCTCTCGCTGCTCGGTACGCGGGTCGAGAAGGGGCGCATCCCGTTCCTGCACCCGGACAAGCGGCGCAAGGCCAACGGCGGTTCCGGCAAAGGCCGTTCGGGCGACAACGGAAGCCGGTTCTGGACGAGCGTCCTGCGGGTGGTGCTGGCCAAGCCGGCGATCTCGCTGGTCGTCGCGGCGGGCGCACTGCTGGCCATCGCGGCCCCCGCGCTCGGCATGAAGACCCAGAACCTCACACTGGACCAGGAGTTCGGCGACTCACTGCCGATCGTGAAGACGTACGAGCGGGTCAACGAGGCCTTCCCGGGCGGTTCCGACCCGGCCGAGGTGGTAGTCAGGGCCAACGACATCAACTCCGCCGAGGTGAAGTCCGCGATCGCCGACTTCCGTGAGCAGGCGGTCAGTTCGGGTGCCTCGCGCGGTCCGGTCGAGGTCAAGGTGCACGACTCGCAGAACATCGCCTTCGTGTACGTACCGCTGGTGGGCGGCTCGAACCTCGACAAGGCCGAGAAGAGCCTGGACATCATCCGCGACGAGGTCCGACCGGCGACGTTCGGCAAGGTCGACGGGGTCGAGGCTCCGGTGACCGGTCAGGTGGCGGGTTCGAAGGACTTCAACGACCAGCTCGTCAGCGCGGTGGCCCCGGTCTTCGCCTTCGTCGTGATCTTCGCCTTCCTGCTGATGCTCCTGTCGTTCCGCTCGCTGACGATCGCGATCACCTCGATCGTCCTCAACCTCCTCTCGGTCGGGGCTGCCTACGGCATCCTGGTCGCCGTCTTCCAGCACGGCTGGGGCGCGTCGCTGGTGGGCGCGGAGGGCGTGGGCGCCATCATCACCTGGCTGCCGCTGTTCCTCTTCGTGATCCTCTTCGGGCTCTCGATGGACTACCACGTGTTCGTGGTCTCGCGAATCCGTGAGGCGCGGATGCGGGGGCTGACGACCCGGGACGCCATCCAGCACGGGGTGGTCACGACGGCCGGTGTCATCACCAGCGCCGCCGTCATCATGGTCGCCGTCTTCGCGATCTTCGGCACGCTGTCCATGCAGTCCATGAAGCAGATGGGCGTGGGCCTCGCGGCCGCGGTCCTCATCGACGCGACGATCATCCGCGGTGTGCTGCTGCCTGCGGTGATGGCGCTCCTCGGCGAACGCAACTGGTACTTCCCGAAGTGGCTGAACCGCCTGCCGGACCTCAGCCACGACGAGTCCCCCGAGGCCGCGGCCGCGCCGCCGCAGCCTCCGGCGGTCGAAGGGGAGAGGGTCGGGGTCTGACGGTCTGAACCACCCGACTCGCAGCAGCGGCGTGGCCGGGGCACTCGCCCCGGCCACGCCGTCGTGTGCGGCAGCCGTGTGCGGCAGCCGTGTGCGCCGTTGTGTGCGGCCGTTGCGTGCGGCACACCGGATCAGGCCGCCGTGGCCACCTCGTCCCGTTCGAAGGAGTCGATGGTACGGGTGAAGTCACGGGTGGAGAGCAACAGCTTGTAGATGATGGCGAGTTCGAAGACGAGGAGCAGGGCGCCGGAGACCAGGGTCGCCTCGATGACCGCGTCGAGGAGCGGGCCGACGATGAACACGCCCATCTGGAATTCGATACCGCTCACCAGGTGTGTACGAATCCGGTGACGCAGGAGGAAGGACCGCATCCGGAGATAGACCGGAAAGCGGTGGCGGAACTCCTGCTGGAGGTCGATGACCTGGCCCTGGGACTTCTCCTGGGGCTCTCCCTGGGACTTCTGGGGAGCGTCGTCGGCGGTTCCTTCGGAGGCCGGCTCGGTGACCGGTTCGGAGATCGGCTCAGTGTCCGGTCCGGACAGGGTCGACGTCTTGCGGATGTCGTGTTCGATGTCCGCCGAGGGATTGTTGCGCAACAGGTCTTCCATGAAGGCGACCTCGGCGGAGTTCTCCGAGCGGCGGGCCTCCCGCATACGCGCCTTGATCTGCTTGCGCATGGAATAGCGGATCTTGAAGATCTCAAGGGAGTTGATGTACCGCAGCGTGTCGAGGCCGACGACCGCGAGGGCCAGCCAGATGTAGACCGTGTCACCGGTGCGGTCGTACTGCCCGGCCATCAGCGCGACCCCGCACGCCGCCACCCGGATACGGTCGAAGACGAAGTCCAGCCAGGCCCCGAAGACGGAACCCTGGCCGGTCAGCCGGGCCACCTTCCCGTCCATGCAGTCGAGGATGAAACTCAGGTGGTAGACGAGGGCGCCGACGACCAGCCACCGCCAGTCACCGAAGGCGAAGCAGGCCGCCGAGACCAGGCCCAGCAGGAACGCCCCCCAGGTGATCTGGTTCGGCGTGATCCTCGTACGCATCGCGGTGAGCCTCACCAACGGCGTGGCCACCGGGTCGACGAGCAGCACGGTCCACCACGCGTCACGCTTCTTCTCGGTGAGGCGGCGCACCTCGGCGAGAGGCGGTATGTCTCGGCGCATTGATCAACTTCCCAGCGTTCGTAGTGAGTTCACCTCAAGCTAGGAAGGCGTTCATACGAGGAACAAGAAGCGATCCGTGCAACCTTCGGCAGGGGGTAACCGTCCAACCCGGTAACCCTGTCCATGCCCCGATAGGGCGGATGCCGCGTTACCCGAGCGTTATCGAATGACCGTCCCGTTATCCAAAGTGCGCCATGGCTTCACCGTTGGCGTACAACCGTGGCCCGTGGGAATTCTGAGTTGGCGGACGGTCACTCCAGTTCTGCGGACGGTCACCCGATTTCGCGGACGGCACCCGGTCGCGGCCCCTCCAAGGCTCGGTAAAGCTTCGGTCACGCGCCCGTGGCGCTCCTGGCGATTTCCGCCTCGATCAGATCCGCCGCGCGTGCCGTGCCGCCCTCGGTCGCCATTCCCGCCTGGATCTCCTTGAGCCGCCGCGCCACTTCCGGGTCTCCGGCGATCGTGAGTACGGCCTCGCGCAGGGTCTCGGCCGTCGCCTCCTCCATCGGCAGGTGCCGGGCGACGCCGAGCGCCTGGAGCATGTCCGCGTTGCCGAACTGGTCGACGGCCTGGGGCACGCAGACCATCGGTGTGGCGGTGGCCAGCCCTTCCTGGCTGCCGCCCGCGCCCGCGTGCGTGATGAAGGCGTCGGCCTGCTTGAGGATCGCCAACTGCGGTACCCAGTCCCGCACTTCGACGTTCCCCGGGACCTCGCCGAGTTCCGCCCGGTCTACGTGCTTGCCGACCTGCAGCACCATGTGCCAGCCCGGCAGGTCGCCGAACGCCTTGACGCACTCGCGGTAGAAGGCGGGCTGCTTGGTGAAGGAGGAGCCCAGGGACACGAGGAGGACCCGCTCGGCGTCGGCGGGCCGACGCCACTCCCCCTGGGCGGCGCGGTCGCCCTGACAGGCGCCGACGAAGGTGTACACCGACTCGTCGACCCGGTCGGCGTTCGGCTGGAGGGCCTTCGGGATCAGGACGACGGAACGGGCGGGGCGGCCGGCGAACGGGTCGGGGTGCTGGGTGATCCCGTTCTCCTCCAGCCAGGCGTGGAAGCGGGCGTAGTACGCCCTGCCCCGCTCGGTCTGCTTCGGCTCCGCCCACATGGGCTCGGCGACCTCCTCCTCGTACCCCTCCCAGGCGACGAGGTTCGGCGAGAGCGAGACCGCCGGGACGCCCCAGCGGTGCGCGAGGACACGGGCCGGGTACGAGGTGATGTCGTGCAGTACGAGGTCCGGCTCGTCGCCGTCGTACGCCTCGATGAGCTGCGGCAACGCCTGGATCGCGTCGGCCAGGAAGGGCTCCACGTTGTCCAGGAGTGTGGTCCCCCATGCCGAGGGGTCGTCGTCGGGGGACGGCAGGGTCGAATTCCACGGTTTCGGCTCGGCACCCGTCTCCGCGACCTTCTCGGCGAAGACCGGCGGAATCGCGTACGTGACCCGGTGCCCGCGGGCGACGAGCTCCCGGATCACCTCAAGGCTCGGGTTCACGTGCCCGTGGGCGGCGATGGAGAACATGGCGATGTGGGCGGGGCGCGGGGTGGTCATGAGCCGACCATAAGCGAGACGATACGTCTCGTGCAACTCGATTACGGTCGCCCGCCGTCGCGACCTGCACGCGGCTCGTACGCGGCTCGTACGTACGCGGCTCACCGCGACGCCAGCACGTCGTGGAGCCCCAGCCACCGCTCGGGCGGCACCTCCCCGACGAGCGCACGAGGGTCGAGACGCGCGGCCTGGAACGCGGCATCCACCCGGCGCCTCGAATGGGCCCTGCGCAGCGAGGCGTGGAGCGAGCCGCCGACCCCCGAGAAGCCGAGTTCGACGAGGTGCCGCCAGTCGTCGTACGAGGTCCGGTCGAGCAGCGGGGCAGGGCGTCGCTCGATGCGTACGATTCCGGCGTCGACCCGGGGCACGGGCCGGAACCTGGTCCTGGTGACCCGCCCGAGGAACCGCCACTCGAAGCGCGGCCAGGTGCGGACGGTGAGCAGGGTCCAACTCCCGTAGTCCCCGGTGCGTTTGCGGGCGTATTCGAGCTGGGTGAGGAGCGTGGCGTCCAGCAGGCCGGGCGCGTGCAGGCACCAGTCGACGACGTCCGCGGTGCGTGAGAAGGGCACGTTTCCGGCGACGGAGAAGGGGCTGCCCGGTGGCCGCGCGGCGAGGAAGTCACCGCCGATCACGCGCACTTGCGGCGTTCCGGAGAAGCGGGTGCGCAGCGCGGGCACCAGTCGTGGGTCGATCTCGTAGGCACGCAGCTCCCGGCAGCGGGGTGCGAGCACCTCGGTCAACGCGCCTTTGCCCGCGCCCACTTCGAGCACGAGGGGCGGGTGCCGCGGCCGCGGTACGGCGAGCCGGGCGAAGCGGTCCGCGGTGGCGCGGTCCGTGAGGAAGTTCTGCGAGAGCGCGCGCGAAACGTGGGTGGGGCGGGCCATGGCCTGCGGTCCTTGTCTTCCGTGAGGGCGAGAACGGGCAGACGAAGGCCCCGACCGGAAGGGAGGAAAAGGACGCGCGCAGGCGGGCACGCGTCAGCCGCGCACCTGCTTCAAGGCGTACGTGAGAGGGGGCACCCCTGCGGCGAATGCCGTCAGCGAGCGCAGATCCCCGGGCCGGTCAGGGCACCGGGGGCACAACGCATCCGAATGGAGTGCGTGCAGCCCCGGCCGAGACCGGAGGAAAAAATCGCATTGATACCCACGCCCGGCACGCTAGACGTCCCGGGCGGCCCCGGCCAACCGAATTTCGCCCCCTGCACCCTCCAGGGGCGCGAGGAACCGCGCACCTTCCGTAGGCGCCCCGCACGTCCTTCCAGCGGCACGGGCAACCGCCTGCTTTTAGGGGCGCGGGGAACGGCGCAATCTTTTGGGGGCGCGGGGCTGTGACATGTGCGGCTCCGCCGCGTGGGCGCGACCGGCCCCCACCGGCCGCCACCCGACAAACAACCCGCATCCCCCAAGCCCAGCGGCAGCGAACCGTCACCTCTGGTACCGCGCGAGCACCAGGTTCCCGTCCCCCACCAACCGCTCACGCAACTCACCAAGCCCAATGGCCCCGCTGTAGTACTCCTGAAACGCCGGCGTGGCCACCTTGTCCTTCCACTCCGGATACCCCCGTACGGACTGCGCCGGCGCCGACCGCAGATACCGCGCGAGCGCCGTACCGATCGCCCACCCGTTCTCCTCGACACTCAGCGCCGGATCCCGGAGCGCCCCCGTACCGGTCGGCAGCATCCAGTCGCCGAGCGCGAGCCGCACCATGTTCCGCGGCTGGAGCAGGAAGTCGATGAACGCGGCGGCCTCCGCCTTGTGCGGGCTGTCCTCCGCGACGGACAGCGTCTGAGGGCTCACCCCCTGAGTGAGCCCGTCCGCACCGGCCGGCGCGGGCAGCACCTGCCATTCGAAGCCCTTCGGCGCCTGCTGCACGATCTGCTGCCGGTAGGAGAACCCGAGCGGCACCATCGCGTACTTGCCGCCGAAGAACCCGGGCAGTGTGTCGGATCCTCCGCTGCCGAGCGTCGAACTCGACGCGCTGTCATCGGTGTTGACCTGGTCGTGGATGGTGCGTGGCACCACCTCGTCGCCCTCGCCGAACCGGATCCGCACCTTGCCGTCGGCACCCCGGTGGAACAGCTGTCCGCCGGTCGAGAGCGACAGGTTGAGGGTCGCCGACACCGGCTCCTTGAGCGGCCAGGCCACCCCGTACTTCCCTTCCCCGTCACCCAGTTCATCGGTGACCGCCCTGAACTCGTCCCAGCTCCACGGCTTTTGGGGCGTGGCAATCCGTACGCCCGACTCCCGCAGCCACTTGGCGTTGGCGATCAGGACGCGCGGCTCCTGGAGAAACGGCACGCCGTAGACCCCGTCCCCGAAGGTCACGGTCTCCCAACTCCGCTGCGGGATGTCGGACTTGAGCCGCTCGGGCAGCAGGTCACGCAGATCCGCGAGATACCCGCCGTACGCGAAGTCCGCGAGGTCGTCCGAGGCGTCATGGATGATGTCCGGCGCCTCACCGCCCTCGAAGGAGGTGAGCAGCTGGTCGTGGACGCTGTCCCAACTCCCCTGTACGTACTCGACCTTGACGTCCGGATGGGTGGCGTTCCACTCCTTCACCAGTTCCTTGTTGACGTCGACGGACTCCTCCTGCCAGGCGAGGGACTGGAAGCGGAGAGTGATCCTGCCGTCATCGGAACCACCGTCACCGCCGGTGCAGGCCGCACTGCCCGTGAGCAGCAGCGCCACCACCGTCGCGAGAAGCCGTTTCGTCCGCATCAGCTCTTCACCGCCCCGGCGAGCATCCCGCCCGTGATCCGTTTCTGGATGATCGCGAAGACGACCAGTGAGGGCAGGGTCGCCAGGAACGCGGCTGCCGCGAGGGGCCCGAGGTCCGCCACGCCCTCCGCGCCGATGAAGTGCGTGAGGACGACCGGAAGGGTCTGTTTCTCCGGGGTCTTGAGGAGCACCAGCGCGAAGAAGAACTCGTTCCACGCGCTGATGAACGCGAACAGCGCCGTGGCCACGATCCCCGGCGCGAGCAGCGGCGCGGTGATCGAGACCAGCGTCCGCAGCCTGCCGGCTCCGTCCACCGCCGCGGCCTCCTCCAGCTCGGTCGGCACGGCCCGTACGTACCCCACGAGCATCCACAGTGCGAACGGCAGCGCCCACACGACGTACACCATGATCAGACCCGGTAGGGAGTTGATCAGCCGCAGGTTCTTCAGGACCAGGAACAGCGGGATGATCACCAGCACGAACGGGAACGCCTGGCTGACCACGACCCAGCCGGTCGCGGCCCTCGCCAGCCGTGTGCGGTGCCGGGCCATGACGTACGCCATCGGGGTCGCGATCAGTACGGCGATCACCGCCGCGCCGACCGCCGCGATCAGGGAGTTCAACGCGGCGTCCAGCAGCGGCTGTTCGTCGAAGGCCTGCCGGAAGTTGGCGAGGGTCGGGTCCTTGGGGATCCAGGTCGGATGCAGACTGCCCAGCTCGCGCGGCGGTTTGAAGGCGGTGGAGATCAGCCAGAGGAACGGGAAGGCGAGAAAGACGAGATACGCGAAGAGCGCGAGGTACTGGCCCGCGCGAGCCGATTTCCGAGTCCTCACGCGTCCTCACCTTCCCTCAGCCGGCCGACCAGCTGGAGGGCGAGGATCACCGAGATCACCGCGACCATCACACACCCCATCGCCGCCGCGTACCCGAACTGCCCGTAGCGGAAGGCCTCTTCGTACGCGAACAGCATCGGCAGCCGGGTGCGGCCGCCAGGTCCGCCGTTGGTCAGGACGTACACGAGGGCGAAGGAATTGAAGTTCCAAATAAAATTCAGCGCGGTGATGGCGAGCGCGACCGGTTTGAGGGCGGGCCAGGTCACCGTGCGGAAGCGGCGCCAGGCGCCCGCGCCGTCCATCGCCGCGGCCTCGTGCAGTTCGCGGGGTGTGTTCTGGAGTCCGGCGAGCAGGGCGACCGTCGTCTGGGGCATGCCCGCCCAGACGCCGACCACGATCACCGCGGGCAGGGCGGTGGCCAGGCCACTCAGCCAGTCGCGGCCGTCACCCAGGCCCAGGTCGCGGATCGTCTCGTTGAGGATGCCCGCGTCCGGGTTGTAGACGAGCCGCCACATGATGCCGACCACCACCTCGGGCATCGCCCACGGGATGATCGCGAGCGACCGCGCCAGCCAGCGGAAGCGGAGGTTCTCGCTCAGCAGCAGGGCGAGGCCGAGGGCGAGGAGGAACTGCGGGACCGTGACCCCCACCGCCCACAGCAGACCGATCCGGAACGAGTCCCAGAACAGGGTGTCGTGCAGCAGATCCTGGAAGTTGAGGGTCCCGATCCACTGCGTGGGCTCGGTGCGGCCCGACTGGGAGTCGGTGAACGCCAGCGCGATGCCGTAGAGGAGCGGTCCGACGCTGAGCACCAGGATCGGGATCAGCGCGGGCAGCACCAGGAACCAGGCGCCGTGGTCGACGAGGCGGCCACCACCCGGGCCGTCGCCTCCGCCTGTTCCTCCGCCTCTTCCTCCGCCCGACGCGCCGCTCGCCGACCGCTTCGATCGTTTGCCTGACCGCTTCCTCACGGTCGCCGATGTCACGGAATCAGCTCCTCTGGGCGGCTCGTACGGGTCTGGCCGTCCCGGCGGCCCTCGTCATCGTGCTGACGTACCGACACGCCGTCAAGGCAGCGCGCACACCCTCCCGAGGGCTCCCACCAGTGCGAATGCGACACTGGGCGGCGTATGGCGTGATCTCGACTGCCGACACGACGGGACCCACGAGAATCACGGACTCCACGGGAGGCGAGTGATGGACGAGGCACAGGCGCGGGACGTGCTCGCCGAGGCCGGGTTCGACCGGGGCGCGGAGCTGCTCGCGCTGGGCGAGAACGCCGTGTTCGCCGCCGGTGACCTGGTGGTCAAGGTGGGCCGCGACGCCGAACTCCTCGACCGGGCGCGGCGGGAACTGGCCATCGCCGGCTGGCTCGCCGAGGCGGGCGTCCCCACGGTGCGGGCCGCCGAGCCCGAGGCGCGGTCCGTGACCGGTCACCCGGTGACGGTGTGGCACCGGCTGCCCGCTCCCGTACGTCCCGCCGAACCCCGTGATCTCGCCGAACTGCTGCGGCTGGTGCACGCGTTGCCCTCGCCCGCCTTCACGCTGCCGCGCCGCGAACTGCTGGGCGGCGTCGAGCGGTGGCTGCGGCTGGCGGGCGACGCGATCGACCCGGCGGACGCCGCGTTCCTGCGGGACCGGCGCGACGGCTTCGCCACTTCGGCCGCCGCACTCGCCCCGCAGCTGCCGCCGGGCCCGATCCACGGCGACGCGCTGCCCCGCAACGTCCACATCGGCCCCGACGGTCCGGTCCTGGTCGACCTGGAGACCTTCTCCACCGACCTGCGCGAACACGACCTCGTGGTCATGGCGCTGTCCCGCGACCGGTACGGGCTGCCCGCGGAGGCGTACGACGCGTTCACCCGGACGTACGGCTGGGACGTACGCGAGTGGGACGGCTGTGGGGTGCTGCGAGGGGCCCGCGAGACCGCCAGCTGCGCCTGGGTCTCCCAGCACGCACCGAGCAACCCGAAGGCACTGGCGGAGTTCGAGCGCCGGGTGGCGTCCTTGCGGGACGGTGACGAAACGGTTCGCTGGTATCCCTTCTGAGGTCCCCCATCTTGGGAAATCAGCCTCGGCCGCGGATCGTCACGGCTGCCCGGTGCAGTTCGGCGAGTACGGTCCGTACCGCCTTGCGGGCCGTGCGTTCGGGGCGGTGGAGCGCGTCGATGTGCCGCCGGGCCTGAACGCCGCTGAGCGGCTTGAGCACCAGCGCGGGGTGCGGGCGCATCGTCCAGCGGGGCATCAGGGCGAGGCCCCCTCCGGCGGCGACGGCCTCGGCTGCCACCGCGAACTCGTTGATGCGGTGCGCGAGACGGAGTCGACGTCCCGCGGCGGTGGCGATGGCGTCGACGGTCGCCACGATCGGGAAGCCGTCGTGTGCCGTGATCCAGGGCTGGTCGGCCACGTCGCGCGGGGTGAGCCGCCGTTTGACGGCCAGCGGGTGGTCGGCGGGCATCGCCACGTCGAGCGGTTCGCGCAGGAGGGTGGTGGCCGTGACCGTGCGCGGCCAGCCCGGGGTGTGTTCGAGGCGGTGGGCGAGCACGAGGTCGTACTCCCTGGTCAGCGGCGGGAAGTCGTCCTGCGTCACATCCGCGTCGGCCAGGGAAAGCCGCGGCCCGCCGGGCTCGGCCGACGCCTGGAGCAGCAACGGGAAGAACGCCGAAGCCGCGCTGTGGAAGGCCGCCACCGACACCTCGCCGTCCGGCCGGTCGACGAACTCCGCGACGGTGTGCCGGGCGCGCTCCAGCGCCGTCTCCACCTCGATCGCCGCCCCGGCCAGCGCCTGTCCGGCGTCGGTGAGCACCAGCCGCCGCCCCTGGCGCTCGGTGAGCGGGACGGGGATCGCGCGCTGAAGCAGCCGCAGTTGCTGGGAGATCGCCGAGGGCGTCACGAGCAGCGCCTCGGCGACAGCGGTGACGCTGCCGAGTTCGCCCAGCTCACGCAGGATCCTCAGCTGCCGTTCGTCCATGCCCTCGTCCCAGTCCTCGTCCCAGTCCTCGTCCCAGTCCTCGGGATCGTCCCGGGATCGCTTCGTTCCCGATGTAGGGATGCTAAAGGATCGTTTAAGAAGTTGGCTCTGGGCTTCAGGGACGTGGACGGTGCAGGGTGAGCGCGTGCCCGATGCCCGCCGTACCGATGCGGTACTTCTCCTCGTCGCCCTCGTCTGGGGTTCCAGCTATCTGTCCGCCCAGACTGCCACCGCCGTACTGCCCGTCCTGGTCGTGCTGTTCGCGCGGTACGCCCTGTCCGCGATCGCCTGTCTCGGTCTGGTCGCCACCGACCGGAAGTCCGGCGGGTGGACCCGCGACGAGATCCGGATCGGCGTGCCACTGGGGGTCACCCAGGCGGCCGTCCTGGTGGTGGAGACATACGGCGTCGCCCACACGAGTGCCGCGAACGCGGGGCTGATCATCAGCCTGACCATCGTGATCACTCCCCTCCTCGACCGCACGGGCCACCGCGGCGGCCTTCCGCCGTCTTTCTACGCGGCCGCCGGTGTGTGCCTGCTGGCCGTCGGCCTCCTCATGTCGGGCAACGGCTTCCACGCTCCCCGCCTCGGCGACCTGCTGATGCTCGCAGCGGCGCTGATCCGTGCGGTGCATGTGGCGCTCGTCGGCCGGCTCACCGTGAACCGTGCGATCCGCCCGCTGCGGTTGACCACCGTGCAGACCCTCGTCGGCTCGGCGCTGTTCCTGCTGCCCGCGTCCGGCGAACTGTCCACGCTCGCCCACATCGGCGTCGCGGGCTGGGCCCAGCTGCTCTATCTCGCCCTGTTCTGCAGTGTGTTCGCCTTCCTCGCGCAGACCTGGGCCGTCCAGCGCACCTCGGCGAGCCGGGCCAGCCTCCTGCTCGGCACCGAGCCGATCTGGGCCGCCGCGGTCGGCATCGGCCTGGCAGGCGACCACTTCACCCCCCTCACCGCCCTCGGCGCGACCCTGCTGATCACGGGAACGTACTGGGGCCAGGCAGTCGAACGCGCCCACCGTGCCGCCGCCCTTTCAGGGGCGCGGGCCCTCCCGGCGGAGCGCCGACCCACGGAAGAGGACCCCGCATGCCCGACCACGACACCCTCGACCACACCCACGACACCTACGGCCGTCTGATCGCCCTCCTGGACACCGCCTCCGTCACCTACGAACTCATCGACCACGAGCCGGAAGGGAGCACGGAAGCCGTCTGCGCGCTGCGCGGTCACCCCGCGTCCGAGGCCGCGAAGTGCATCGTCCTGCGGGTCAAGGTCGACCGCAGAACCACCCGTAACGTCCTGGCGGTCGTCCCCGGAGACCGGCGCGTGGACCTCGACGCCGTCCGTACCCTCTACTCCGCCCGCTACGCCGGATTCAGCGACGCGGCCACGGCGGAGCGACTGGCCCGCTCCGTGCCCGGCACCGTGCTGCCGTTCAGCTTCGATCCCGAGCTGGAGGTCGTCGCCGACCCGGAGGTCGTGGAACGGCCGCGCCTCTACTTCAACGCGGCCCGCCTCGACCGCTCCCTCGTCATGTCGGGCTCCGACTACGCCCGCCTCGCCGAGCCGCGCGTCGAGCCCATCGCGAGCCCGAGCCTGGATCCGACCGCGAACCCAAGCCCGGACCCAGGCGTGAACCGGGCGTGAACGAGCGGCCTGAACGACCGGTTCAGACCCGCTCGTCAGCCAGGTCCCGTACCGGCCACACCCCGTCGACCACCGCCGTAGCGTCCCCCTTGCGGCGCAGGAAGCTCTGGAAGTCGGCCGCCCATTCCGCGTACCACTCGATCTGGCGGCGGTGCAGCTCCGCCGGGCCCAGCGCCGCGACCTTGGGATGCCGGGCGGCTATCGCGCCGGCGAGACGGGCCGCCGCCAGGGCGTCCGCCGAGGCGTCGTGGGCGGCGTCGAGCGAGATCCCGTACTCCGCGCAGACCGCTTCGAGATTCCGCTTGCCGCGGCGGTAGCGGTCCACCGAGCGGTCGATCGTGTACGGGTCGATGACCGGCGCGGGGTCGACCCCGCCCAGCCGGTCGCGCAGTGACGGCAGTCCGTGCCGCCGCAGTTCGGCGGAGAGCAGGGTCAGGTCGAAGGCCGCGTTGTACGCGACGACCGGGACGCCCGACTGCCAGTACGAGACGAGGACCGAGGCGATCGCGTCGGCCACCTGGTCGGCGGGCCTGCCGTCGGCCGTCGCCCTTTCGTTGCTGATCCCGTGCACCGCCACCGCGTCCGCCGGGATCTCGACTCCCGGGTCGGCGAGCCATTCGCGGTGCCCGACCGGCTCTGTTCCCCTGACCTCGATCACGGCCCCGGTGACGATGCGCGCCTCGCGCGGATCCGTCCCGGTCGTCTCCAGGTCGAAGCCGACCAGCAGCTCCCCGTGCCAACCCATGCCGGCCCCCTTCTTCGTGGTGCGATCCCCCAATGACCTCCACGATCCCATGGGCCACTGACAATCCGACGACCGCATTCCGTTTGACGCCCGTCAGGACACAGGCCGCGAATCGGCCCAAGCCACCTCGAACTCCTCGCGATACGTCCCGAAAAGACCTTCTTCGCCGACCTCGTCCGGCTTCAACACCCGCCCCCCACCGCGCAGTACGAGCACCGGCGCCTCCATCCCGCGCGTCCGCCGCAGATACGACTGGACGACCGCTATGCCGTCCGAGCCGTCCCCGTCGACGAGGTACGCCGTGAAGCGGGGCGTCTCGTCGTAGACCTGGATCTCGAAGGCGCCGGGATCACGCAGCCGGGCCCGGACCCGCCGCATGTGCAGGATGTTCATCTCGACGGAGCGGCTCAACTCACCCCGCTTGATGCCCAGTTCACGCTCACGGCGCTTGACCGCGCTGGAGGCCGGGTTGAGGAACAGCAGCCGCACCCGGCAGCCGGACTCGGCCAGCCTGACCAGCCGCCGCCCCGAGAAGTTCTGCACGAGGAGGTTGAGGCCGATGCCGATGGCGTCCAAGCGGCGCGCTCCGCCGAAGATGTCCTCGGCGGGGAACTGCCGCATCAGCCGCACCCGGTCCGAGTGCACGCCCACCACGTCCGCGTACCGGTCGCCCACCAGGTTCTCGACCGCGTCGACGGGGAGCCGGCGCGCGGACGGTACGTCGCTGCCCGCGCCGAGTATCTCCAGGAGCTTCGCGGAGGCGCGCTCGGCCTGGGCGAGGACGGCCTCGGACAGCGCCCTGTTGCGCGAGACGACGTTGCGGGTGACTTCCAGTTCGTCCAGGGCGAGTTCGACGTCCCGGCGCTCGTCGAAGTACGGCTCGAAGCACGGCCAGTGCTGCACCATCAGCTCGCGCAGCTGGGGCAACGTGAGGAAACTGATGACGTTGTCGTCGGCGGGGTCGAGCAAGTAGCCCTTGCGGCGGCTGACTTCGCGTACGGCGACGGCGCGCTGCACCCACTCCTGCCCGGCGGGTCCGGCGGCGGCGACCACCCAGTCGTCCTCGCCGTGGACGGGTTCGTAGATCGGGCGCAGAACAGCGGCCACGACCGCGCGCAGCCGCTGTTCGACGAGGTTCAGCCAGATGTAGGCCCGGCCCGCCCGCTGGGCGCGCGTACGCACCTCGCGCCAGGCGTCGGCGTCCCAGTCCAGCTCCGCTCCGATTTCCATCGGTCGCGCCAGGGACACCGCGCCCGGTGGGGCATCCGTGGAGCTCCCCTCGTGACCGCCGTCACCAGGGGGCAACTCCAGCCCTCCGGACCCCACCCGCGCACCGCCTTCCGCTCCCCCGAGCACTCCCCCAGCCAACGATCAAGGAAGGGTACTCCGGGAGCGGCGAACGGTGCAGCCGGATGGACAGGTCGTTTCTCAACTACCGTCGTCCGGCTTGCCGTTCTGATCGGCCAGCTCCGGCGGAGTGAGCGGATTCATAGCGGTGACGTCACGCGGGGCGAGGGAGAAGCCCTGCCAGTGGACCGGCATGGGCTGCTGGTCCTCGTCCCGGGCGACATGATGGAAGCCGATGTTCACCCAGGCCACGGGGTGTGTGAGGTTCTGTCCGTTGACCCACTTGTCGACGGACTTACCGGCTCCGGTACCGCAGTTGGGCAGGTTGTCGCTGGCGAACTGCTCGCACTTCTTGTACTGGGTGAAATAGACGTCGTGCTTGGTGAAGCTGCGGCCCGGGTACTTGGAGCTGGCTCCCGGGACGAGTTCGTACGAGCGGGCGTGGTCGTCCTTGTTCTTGCCGGTCGTGCTGACCACGCGCCACCAGCGCATGTTCTTGGCGTCGCCCGCGAGTTCCTTGGTGATCTCCTTGCGGGTGGTCTTGTTGCGCGGGGCCTCGCCGTCGGCGGCGGGCGGGCTGACCACGGAGTCGTACTGCTCGACCTTGTTCTTGGAGTTGCCGTCGAGGCCGAAGTTGAGCCGCCAGAAGACGTTGTGGCTGTGGCTGGTGGCGTACGCCTTGGCGCCCTTGCCGAGCGGCCAGCCGCGGCCGTCACCGGCGTCGTAGTCACCGGGCGAGAGGCTGCCGGTGGCGCCGACGTTCATGTTGATCGCGCCGTCGTCCGAGAAGCGCCACTCGGTGATGTACTCGTACCAGCCGACCTGGTTGACGGTGTAGACGAGCAGGTCCTTGCCCTGCTGCTGGAAGACCTTGCTCGCCGAGTCGCCCTGCATGCGGTAGGCGTGGCCGCGCGAACGGGTCGTGGTGCACAGGCCCTTGACGTTCGGGTGCTCCGGGTCCCAGGAGTCCGGGACCTTGACCGTCTTGATGGTGCCGCCGGGACACTCACCGGGGGCCATGTTCATCAGGCCCTGGCCGAATCCGGCACCCGTGAGGTCGTCGTACTCGACCGAACCGTCGTCGTAGGGGACGTGGATCTGGGCGAGCTTCGCACTTGTCAGGACGCGTATGGGGGCCGCTTCGCCCTTGGGCTGGTACGAGACGTTCTCCAGGACGAGCCCGGCCTCGCTCTCGTAGTGCCAGCACATCGACCACTTGGTGCCGGTGGTGAGTGTCTGCTCGATCTTGTACGCCGCGCTGCAGTCGGCCGCCGCCGCGGGGGCGGCCTTGGGCTGGGCGACGGCCGGTCCCGCGGCCGTGGTGGCGCCGACGGTCAGGGCGGCCACCGAGAGGCCCACCGCCGTCCGCCTGCGGGCGCGGTTGATTCTGTTGTCGCGCATGAAGAAGTGACTCCCTTGCACAAGCAGGAAAGTTGGAAAAGTGAACGGACTTCGCCGAATCCGGGCCGAACCCAGGCCGGTGAACGCAAGAGGCTGAACGGAAGGAAAGGTCAGCCGACCTTGGCGATCTTCCGGGCGCTCAGATCGACCACCAGGTCACGGCTGTCGATCCAGGGGCCGTTCTTGGCCTTCACGAAGAGCCGCAGGCAGCGGTGCTTGCCACAGTCGGCGAGGGCCGCGGGCGTACCGGGGTTCGCCCGGTACACCATGCTGTTGAGCATCAGCTGGTCGGGAGTGGTCAGCTCCTTGCCGGTGGCGTCCTTGAAGTCGGCTTTCAGGCCTGCGCCGAGCGGGTCGGCGATCAGGAGCTGCGCGGCCTCGACAGTCTCGGCACGGCTGAGCGGCGGCTGGACGCCGTGCTGGGTGTCGGTCCCCTCGACCTTGCCGGTGTCGAGGTTCACGGTCTTGGTGACGAGCGAGTCGTCCTTGTAGTCGTAGAACGACACCTCGGCGCGTCGGGGCGCGTTCGGGTCGTCCAGTTCGCTCTCGTCGGGTTCGGCGAGGTCGACGGTGATCCGCTGGGGACCCTTGTCGCCCTCGACGTTCTCGCTGGTGCGGAAGAGCTGCCGGTCGAGGGCGAGCTTCTCGACACTCTCGGTCTCGTCGTCGGTGAGCGGGTCACGTCCCTTGCCCTTGTCGCCCTCGGCCGGGGCCTCTTCGACGACGCCGGGCTGCACGGCACCCTGAGCCTGGTCCTGGCCCTGGTTCTTGCTCTGTCCGGCCTGCTGTGAGGTCTGGCCCGCCCCGTTGCCGCCACCGGAGTCGTCGGCGCCCGCCGAGCCCGGCAGGGTGATCCCGACCATGACGGCGGTCCCGGCGACCGCGATGGCCGCGCCTGCCACCACCTTGCCCAGATGGCGGTGCACTATCGTGCGCACATTTCCCCCTACTCCCCCTGTATCTCTAGGAGTCGATCGAGTCCCACTGGTTCGGCATACCGCGTATGCACTGGTCGTTCGGTAAGAGGGGCGTAAGTCCTAGGTGGTTCCATCACTTTCGGGGAGACTCGGGCGGGAGTCGCCCCCGGCGGCGTCGCACAACTGGAAGAGTTGCATCCATGCAGGTCTGGCCTGGACAGGCGTACCCACTCGGTGCCACGTACGACGGCGCCGGCACCAACTTCGCGGTCTTCTCGGAGGCCGCCGACCGGATCGAGCTGTGTCTGCTGCACGACGACGGCTCGGAGACGGCGATAGAGCTGCGCGAGACCGACGCGTTCGTACGGCACGCGTACCTGCCCGGCATCATGCCGGGCCAGCGGTACGGCTTCCGTGTGCACGGTCCGTACGCGCCCGAGCGGGGGCAGCGCTGCAACTCCGCGAAGCTGCTGCTCGACCCCTACGCGAAGGCCATAAGCGGCGGCATCGAGTGGGGCGAGGAGGTGTACGGCTACCACTTCGCGTCGCCCGGCAAGCGCAACGACCTGGACTCGGCGCCCCACACGATGAGTTCCGTGGTGGTCAACCCGTACTTCGACTGGGGCGACGACCGGCGCCCGCGCACCGAGTACCACCACACGCTCCTGTACGAGGCCCATGTGAAGGGCCTGACGATGCGGCACCCGGGGCTGCCGGACGAGCTGCGCGGCACGTACGCGGCCCTCGCCCACCCCGCCATCATCGAACACCTGACCGAACTGGGCGTCACGGCACTGGAACTGATGCCCGTTCACCAGTTCGTGAACGACCACCGTCTGGTCGACATGGGCCTCAACAACTACTGGGGCTACAACACCATCGGCTTCTTCGCCCCGCACAACGCGTACGCGTCCTGGGGCGACCGCGGACAGCAGGTCCTGGAGTTCAAGTCGGCCGTCCGGGCGCTGCACGAGGCCAATATCGAGGTCATCCTCGACGTGGTCTACAACCACACCGCCGAGGGCAACCACCTGGGCCCGACACTGTCCTTCAAGGGGCTCGACAACGCCTCGTACTACCGGCTCACCGACGATCCCCGCTACTACATGGACACCACGGGGACGGGCAACTCGCTGCTCATGCGCTCCCCGCACGTGCTCCAGCTGATCATGGACTCGCTGCGCTACTGGGTCACCGAGATGCACGTCGACGGGTTCCGCTTCGACCTGGCGGCGACCCTGGCCCGGCAGTTCCACGAGGTGGACCGGCTGTCGTCGTTCTTCGACCTCGTGCAGCAGGACCCCGTGGTCTCCCAGGTGAAGCTGATCGCCGAGCCCTGGGACGTCGGCGAGGGCGGCTACCAGGTGGGCAACTTCCCACCCCTGTGGACCGAGTGGAACGGCAAGTACCGCGACACCGTACGGGACATGTGGCGGGGCGAGCCGCAGACGCTCGCCGAGTTCGCGTCCCGGCTCACGGGCTCCTCGGACCTCTACCAGGACGACGGGCGGCGCCCGCTGGCGTCCATCAACTTCGTCACCTGCCACGACGGGTTCACGCTGAACGACCTGGTGTCGTACAACGAGAAACGCAACGACGCGAACGGCGAGGACAACCGCGACGGCGAGAGCCACAACCGGTCGTGGAACTGCGGCGCCGAGGGCGACACCGACGACCCTCAGGTCCTGGAGCTGCGGGCGCGTCAGATGCGGAACTTCACCGCGACGCTGATGCTCTCCCAGGGCGTGCCGATGCTGAGCCACGGCGACGAGTTCGGGCGCACGCAGAACGGCAACAACAACGCGTACTGCCAGGACAACGAGGTGTCCTGGGTGCCGTGGCCCGAGAACGCCGAGGGCGATGCCGAGCTGCTGGAGTTCACCCGCGCGATGGTGTGGCTGCGCCGCGACCATCCGGTGTTCCGGCGGCGCCGGTTCTTCCACGGCCGGCCCGTGGAGGGCACCCACGACGAGCTGTCGGACATCGCCTGGTTCACCCCCGAGGGCGAGGAGATGACCCAGCGCGACTGGGACTCCACGCAGGCGCGGGCCCTGTCGGTGTTCCTCAACGGCAACGCGATCTCGGAACCGGGGCCGCGCGGTGAGCGCATCAGCGACGACTCGTTCCTGCTGATGTTCAACGCCTCGCCGAAGACCCTGGAGTTCGTGGTGCCGGTCAACCACGGCCGCCAGTGGCAGGTCGTCGTCGACACCGCCCGGCCTTCCGGCCTGGAACGCGGCACGGGCGCGAAGGTCCAGGCGGGCGACCGCCTGTCGTTGGTGGACAGAAGCATGATGGTGCTGCAGCGACCGGCGTAGGCGGATCGACTGGCGGCGGTGGTCGGCTCGCGCGCGACACGCGCGAACCGACCACCGCCTCCTTTAGGGGCGCGGGGCTGTGTCAATATGCGGCTCCGCCGCGTGGGCGCACCCAGCCACAGCGAACCCGCACCTTCAATCGGCGCACCCCGCGGACCGCAAGCGTGTCGATGGCACAAACCGCCCCCGGGCGGGTACGTAGGTTCCCATGACACCTGAGCGTCCCGACCCGGTCGCCCCCGTCGCGCCGACCGCCACCTACCGGCTCCAGCTGCAGCCGGAGTTCCCCTTCGGGGCGGCCGAGGCGGCCGTCCCGTATCTGGCCTCGCTCGGCGTCTCCCATCTGCATCTGTCGCCGGTCCTGGAGTCGGTTCCGGGTTCGGCGCACGGCTACGACGTCGTGGACCACGCGCGCGTGCGGGACGAACTGGGCGGCGAGACGGGGCTGCGGTCCCTGTCGCGCACCGCGCGGGAGCACGGTCTGGGGCTCGTGGTGGACATCGTGCCGAACCACATGGCGATGGCCCCGCGCCACAACCACGCCCTGTGGGAGGTGCTGCGCGAGGGCCCCGACTCGCCGTACGCGCGCTGGTTCGACATCGACTGGGAGGCCCAGGACGGGCGCGTACTCCTGCCGGTGCTCGGTGGACCGCTCGGCGCGGAGATCGGCGCCCTGGAGGTCGACGGGGACGTCCTGCGCTACTACGACCACGTGTTCCCGCTGCGGGCCGGCACGCGGGAGCTGCCGCTGCCCCGGCTGCTGGACGCGCAGTGGTACCGGCTGGGGTGGTGGCGGCTGGCCCGCACCGAGCTCAACTACCGGCGGTTCTTCAGCATCTCGGAGCTCATCGGGGTGCGCGTCGAGGACCCGGAGGTGTTCGCGGCCACCCACGGGAAGATCCTTGAGCTGCTGGACGAGGGCGTGGTCGACGGGCTGCGGATCGACCACCCGGACGGCCTCGCCGACCCCGACGCGTACCTCCGCCGTCTGAACGAGGCGACGGGCGGGCGCTGGACGGTCGTCGAGAAGATCCTCGCGGACGGCGAGCCGCTGCCTGCCGCCTGGCCGGTCGCGGGCACCACCGGATACGACGCGCTGCGGCACGTGGACGGCCTCTTCACGGACCCGGCGGGCGCGGGGGAACTCCTCGGCCAGTACCGGCGGTTCGCGGCCCCCCAGGCCGACCGTGGGGGCGTCTGGGAGGCCACGGTGCGGCGGGCCGCGTACAAGGTGGTGCATCACGAGCTGGCCGCCGAGGTCGACCGGCTCACACGCGAGGCGGACCGCCTGTGCCGCGCCTCGCCCGACCCCGCGCCGCGCGACCGCGCCCCCTGGGCCCTGCGCACCGCGCTGCGGGAGCTCCTCGTCCGCATGGAGGTCTACCGGCCGTACACCTCCGGGGACGCCGCGGCGGTCGTCACCGAGGAGGCCGCGGACGAGGCACGCCTGGCCTTCGAGGTGCCCGAGGAGGCCCAGGCGGTCGATCTCGTACGGGACCTGGTGCTCGGCCGGGCCGGCGAGGGACCCGAGTACGAGGCGTTCCGGGCGCGGTTCGCGCAGACCGCGTCGGCGCTGCGGGCCAAGTCCGTCGAGGACACCGCGTTCTACCGGTACGTTCCGCTGCTGTCGGCGACCGAGGTGGGCGGCGAACCGGGGTCCCCTGCCGTGTCCCCGGAGGTCTTCCACGCGTACTGCGCGCGCGTGCAGCGCGACTGGCCCGCCACCGGCACCGTCCTGTCCACGCACGACACCAAGCGCAGCGCAGACGTACGGGCGGCGATCTCGGTGCTCACTCAGGTGCCGTCGCGCTGGGCCGACCTGCTGACCGAGGTGACCGGGTGGACGGCGGCCGAGGGGATCGGCGTGCCGGATCCGCAGGTGGCCTGGGCCGCGTGGCAGACGGCGGTCGGGCTCGGTCCCGCGGCCGGGGAGCGGCTCCAGGGCGCACTGCTGAAGCACGTCCGCGAGGCGGGCCTCGGCACCTCGTGGACCGAGCAGGATCCCGCGTACGAGGCCGCCGTGGCGGAGTTCCTCAAGGCGGGGCCGTGCGGGACGCCCGGGCAGCTGGTGGCCGGGTTCAGGAACTCCGTCGAACCGCATGTCCGCGCGAACGTCCTGGGGGCCGCGCTGGTCCAGCTGACGATGCCGGGCGTGCCGGACGTCTACCAGGGCACGGAGGTCGAGTACCGGGCGCTGGTGGACCCGGACAACCGGCGGCCCGCGGCCTTCCCGCCGGTCGACCCGGAGGGTCTGTCCGCCGAGAAGGCCGGACTCACCGGGGCCGCGCTGCGGCTGCGCGGGCGGCGGCCCGCCGTCTTCGGCGAGTCGGCGACGTACACGCCGCTTCCCGCGGAGGGTCCGGGCGCCGCGCACTGTGTGGCGTTCGTGCGCTCCGGGGAGGTGGTCACGGCGGTCACCCGGCTGTCGCTGCGCCTGGAGGAGGCGGGCGGCTGGCGCGACACGGTACTGGCGCTGCCCGCGGGGCGGTGGGCCGACCTGCTCGCTCCGGGGCGGGAGTTCACCGGGCACGCGCGCGTGGAGGAGCTTTTCGGACTGTTGCCGGTGGTGCTGCTGGAGCGGGTAGGCGACGATTCCGGTACCGGCTCCGGCGAGAGCGGCTGACCGGCGGCGCCCGGCGGAGGGCGCGGGCCGCGCCCGCCGTCCGGGAGTGAATTACCCCCCGGCTGCCGGTAAATGCTGCTTGGCGCTCCCCGGTGGCGCCCCTTCACGTCCTTGACAGTTCCTCCGGTCCGTGGAGTACTGCGGATTGCGACGCCGGGCGGACCTAGTCGGGGGTGAGTCTCCTGCCGGAGCTGCGCTACCCCAGTGTGACCGAAATCGTTTCCTCGGCCCGGGCGTTGGCGGCCCACCGGCCGGGCCTGTGTTCGCTCAGACAGGTCGGTTCCTCGCGCGCCGGCCGGCCGCTGCAGCTGCTCTCCGTGGGGCACGCCGCGCGCTCGGTGCTCGTCGTCGCGGGCGCCCACGCCAACGAGCCCACGGGCGGCTCCACCCTCCTGTCGCTGGCCGAACGGGTGCTGCGCGAACGGGAGTTGCGGACCGATGCCTCGTGGCACTTCCTGCTCTGCGCTGACCCGGACGGCGCCAGCCTCCATGTGACGCCGGCGCCGCGCACCCTGCTCGACTACCACCTCGGCTTCTTCCGCCCGGCGGGGCCCGAACAGCCCGAGTGGTCGCCGGCCGTGCTGCCGCCCGACCGGCTGCCGCCCGAGACGCGTGCCCTGACCCGGGTCATCGACGAACTCCGCCCCTACCTCCAGGTGACCCTCCACGGAACGGATCTCGGCGGCAGCTGGGTGCAGTTGACGAAGGACATCCCAGGTCTCGCCGAACCGTTCGCCAAGTCCGCGGCGGAGCTGAACATCCCGGTGGAGACCGGCGCCTCGGACGCCGCCGGCTGGCCCGCCTCCGGGCCGGGTGTGCATGTGATGCCCGCCCCGGGCTCGGACCTGGCGTACCCGAGCATGCCGGACGACGCCCGGCACAGCACCTGGTACCACGCCCACCGGTACGGCGGTCTGACCGCGGTCGTCGAGGTGCCGATGTGGGCGAGCGACCTGGTCGACGATCCCGCGCCGCATCCCGCCCCGGCGGCCGCGATGCGGCGTCTGGCGCGTCGCCTCCTCCAGGACGCGGTCCAGGTCGAGAGCGTCCTCGCCGAGGCGCTGCCGCGCCTTCCCGGACCGGACGGTCCACTGCTGCGCGCCGCCAAGTGGGCGCTGGAGCTGGTGCCGGGGCTGGCGGGCGACTGGGCGCTGCCGCCGCCTGCGGGCACGACGATGGCGTACGTCGGCAGCGTGGACGCGTTCGGCCGACGGCTCCCGCTGCGGGCCGCGGCGATGCTCCTGCGGGTCCTCCAGGAAGCCGACGACCGCGCCGCGCCCCCTCTGGAGCGGCTGGTCGCGTCCTGGAGCGAAGCGTTCGCGGAACGCTTCCGGGCGCGCTGGGTGCCGCTGGAACATCAGGTCGAGCACCAGAGCCGCACGGTGGTCGCGGCGGCACGGCACGCCCGGGACCGGGCGGCTTGAGACACGCGCGCGTGGAGGCCGTTTTCTGCGGCACGCGCGCGTGCCTGTCGGTCGGCTTGCGCGCGTGCCCGGCGGAGGCTGTGGCTCGCGTGCCTGGCGGTTCGCTGTGATCGGCGTTCAGTCCGACAGCGCGAACACCGATCCCGTCCGGGCCGCCATCACACAGGAGTTGGCGTGCGTCTCCTTGTACGTGACCGCTCGGCCGCCCCACTCGCCGCGCGCGGAGGTGGTCACCGGCGCGTAGATCATCGGGCAGTAGACCTCCTTGGGCGGGATGCGGCCGATGTCGCCGCCCGCGGCCCGGAGTTCCGCGCAGGCCCGTGCCGCGTGCGCGTGGCCCTGGGGCGGGTCGCACAGCAGCAGCGTGCCGCGCGTGTCGCTGGAGCGGGCGTCGCCGCGGGTGACGGTGACGTAGAGCCAGTTGCCCGCAAGCGACTCCGGGGGCGCCGCGGCCCGGGCCGGCACCGAACCCGCCACGAGGAGGGCGCAGGCGGTCAGCAGACAGGCCCGTACGGCGACCGTCGCTTTGTGAGTGTTCGTCATGGCCAGTGCATCGGCACACCGGGCCCCGAGGCCCACCCCGACTCACTCGAACGGTACTTCGGCCCTTCTCGGGGGCGTACCGAGCGGACTCGCGCCGGCGGGCGGAACGGGTGCCTGGACAGGTGCCTGATGCCGCGCCAGGTCGAACGCGGCGACTACCACGCGCGCGTGGTAGTCGACCTGCCGCGCCACCGGGATCCAGCGGGCCCCGTGGCCGTCGTGGTAGTCCGCGCACCACTCGTCGATGAGCCGGTCGAGGTCCGCCGCCGCGCCGGTCGGGTCCTGCCCTGCGGCGGTCACCAACTGGCGCAGCAGCCCCGCCGTGCGCAGCGCTATCCGCCGCCCGGAGATGCGCAGCGCGGTCAGCCGGGCCGTGTCGAGCGGCGGCAGCGGGCGCGCGCCGCCGTCCGCGTCGGTGTCGGGGTCCCAGGAGTCGGCGAGGCCGGGGCAGACCAGTAAATAGTCGTCGACCGGCGCGAGGAGACGGTCCGCGTCCGGAGCCGTGCCCAGGGAGGGGCGGATACGGGCCAGCAGGGCCTCCAGAAGGGCCGTGTCGCGCCGCAGTGTGCGGCTGACGGTCCGCAGGGCCCCGTCGGTGTCCGCGGGCTCAGAGGCGTCCCCCACGGCCGCCACGCCCCACATGGGCGCCTCGACGACGGCGGTCACCGTGCCGTACGGGTGCGGGTGGAACCAGGTGGACTCGACCGCCGCCTCCGTGATGGCCGCGGCCAGGTCGCCGCGCCGCGGGGGCGGGATCCGGTAGACCGCGGGCCCGAGGGTGGGCCAGTACAGCGTGTCGTACGACCCGAGTTCCAGCGGGATGCCCAGGCGCCCCGCGATGTGCGCGAGGCGCGGCGCGAGTCCGGGCAGGTCGCGGGTCAGCTCGACGAAGCCGCCGCCCACGTCGACGCCGTGCAGGGAGCACTGGAAGAAGGGCCGCAGTTCGTCCTGGAGAGCGAGCAGGGCGCGGGTCTCCGGCAGGGCTGCCGCCGCCGCGCCGTCGGGCAGCCACTCGGGCTGTTCGAGGAAGCCGGGGCGGAAGAAGTGCCGGAAGTAGTGGCCGAGGGTGTAGGGGCCCGACAGCCAGCCCTCGTTGCGGCGGGCGCCGTCGGGGTCGAGGCACAGCAGCAGGTTCCAGGTCACGTCGGCGCCGTCGCACAACCGGGGGTCGGCGAGGGCCCGTTCGGCGAGCCGCAGGGCGGTGGCGCCGCCGACCGGCTCGTTGGCGTGGGGTCCCGCGACGATCAGGGCCTGGCGGCTGCCGTGTCCGACGGACAGCAGCAACAGGGGCAGTCCGGCCCGTGACGTGCCCACTTGGCGCAGCCGGGCGTCCCGTGGGCGGCGTTCGACGAGCGCGGCCGCCCGCACGCCAAGCTCGTCGACGGACAGGTAGCGGAGGAGTGGCGGCAGCGTCTTGACCTCCGCTGTGAAGAGCCATCGGTTCACTTGGTGTGCATGACGTACGCACAGTGAGTCACGACTACGGGGGTACGTCAACACCACAGCACGACGGAATCGTTCACGTCAGCCGGGGCGGCCCGGCGGAGGCTTCAGCTCCGCTCCCCGCGGAGCGAACCTCAGGGCGAACCGCTCAGTCCGCCGCGAGCCGGAACGCCATCCGCCCGAAGCTGACCTGGTCCCCGACCTGGACGACGGCCGCACCGATCACCCGCCGCCCGTTCACGGACGTGCCGTTGGTCGAGCCCAGGTCGCGCAGCACCCACATGCCGCCCTGGCGGGTGAGCTCGGCGTGCACCCGGGACACCGTCTCGTGGCTGAGCCTCAGACCGCTGGCCGGGTCGCGGCCGATACGCAGCGGGTACCGGTTGTCCGGCCTGGGCAGCAGCAGCTTGGGCAGCCGCTCGGCCTGCCACGCCCTGCGCAGCCGCACGGTGAAGCCGGAGACCGCCTCGACCGCGCCGAACAGCGCCCGCGACCAACGGTTCTCCGTCCGCAGGTCGGCGGTGAGCGCGGCGAGTTCGTCCAAGGTGCGGGCGGCGAAGGCGAGTTCCATCCGCAGTACGAACGTGTCGTGCGAGAGCCTTCCCAGGGCGACGCCCTCCCGCAGCACCCTCAGCGCCCGGTCCCGCTCGGCGTCCGACAACCGCGCGGGAGCGGGATAGGTGTGGAACTCGGAGGACGACGTCACGGAGCCGATTGTCTGGCAGCACGGCCGGAGTGTCCAGAAAACGCAGCACTTCAGAGGAGTACCTACGTCGGATCCGGTCCTTTCACGTCGTGCGATCCGGAGGATTCGACGGTGAATTGATCTCGTTTGACGCACCATGGGACCGGCGACGTCACGGTGAGCAGACGAGGGAGAACCGTCCGTGCAGTTCGAGGTGTGGGCACCACAGGCCGACCGCATGACGCTCCACTGCGCGGACACCACGCGCGCGTTGGAGCCCGATCCTGAGCGTGTGGGGTGGTGGACGGGAGAGGCCGAGGCGCAGGACGGGACGCGGTACGGGTTCGCGGTCGACGACGGCCCCGTACTGCCCGATCCGCGCTCGCGCAGGCAGCCGGACGGGCCCGACGGGCTGAGCGCGGTCGTCGACCACGAGCGGTACGCGTGGCGTGCGCGGTGGGCGGGGCGCGGGCTGCCGGGCGCCGTGCTGTACGAGCTGCACGTGGGCACGTACACGCGTGAGGGCACGCTGGACGCGGCGGCCGAGCGGCTCGGGCATCTGGTGGAACTGGGCGTGACGCACGTCGAGTTGATGCCGCTGTGCCCGTTCCCGGGGCGGCACGGCTGGGGGTACGAGGGGGTGTCGCTGTGGGCCGTGCACGAGCCGTACGGCGGCCCCGAGGCCCTGAAGCGCTTCGTCGACCGGGCACACGAACTCGGGCTCGGTGTCGTCCTGGACGTCGTGCACAACCACCTGGGGCCGTCCGGCAACTACCTGCCCGCCTTCGGGCCGTACTTCACGGAGACGCACCACACGCCCTGGGGCTCGGCCGTGAACCTGGACGCGCCCGGTTCGGACGAGGTGCGTGCGTTCCTGCTCGGCAGCGCGCTGGCGTGGCTGCGCGACTACCGGTTCGACGGGCTGCGGCTGGACGCCGTGCACGCGCTGCACGACACGCGCGCGTGTCACTTTCTTGAGGAGCTGTCCGCCGCCGTGGACACGTTCGCCGAGGAGCAGGGCCGGCCGCTGTTCCTCGTCGCCGAGTCGGACCTGGCGGACCCGCGGATCATCACACCCCGCAAGGAGAACGGGCTCGGGCTGCACGCGCAGTGGAACGACGACTTCCACCACGCGCTGCACACGGCGCTGACCGGTGAGGCGCAGGGCTACTACGCGGACTTCGGCCGGTCCCCGCTCGCCTCGGTCGCCAAGACGCTGACCACGGGCTTCTTCCACGACGGTACGTACTCGAGCTTCCGCGGTCGCCGGCACGGCCGCCCGCTGGACCTCACGAAGGTCTCCGCACACCGCCTCCTGGGGTACGCGCAGACCCACGACCAGATCGGCAACCGCGCCCAGGGCGACCGGCTCTCGGCCTCCCTCTCCCCCGGCCTGCTGGCCTGCGCGGCCGCGCTGACGCTGACCGGGCCGTTCACCCCGATGCTGTTCATGGGCGAGGAGTGGGCGGCGGGCACGCCCTGGCAGTTCTTCACGGACCACACGGATCCCGAGCTCGCGGAGGCCGTACGCCGGGGCAGGCGGCGGGAGTTCGCGGCGCACGGGTGGGCCGAGGAGGACGTCCCGGACCCGCAGGACCCCGCCACCCGTGACCGCTCCTGCCTGGACTGGTCCGAACCGGAGAACGGGCTCCACGCGCGCGTGCTCGGCTGGTACCGCGAACTCATCGCCCTGCGGCACGCCCAGCCGGACCTCACCGACCCCGACCTCGCGGACGTCAAGGTCGCCTTCGACGAGCGCACCCGCTGGCTCGCCTTCCGGCGCGGTGACGTCCGGGTGGCCGTGAACCTCGGCAAGGACCCGGCGGCGATCCCTCTCGGCACCCGTCCGGCCCGCGTACTGGCGACGTGGGAGCCGGTGGAGGTGCCGGGGGCGGACGGGGTACTGAGCCTGCCAGGCGAGTCGTGTGTGGTGCTTCTGCAGGGGTGACGGGGCGGTGGTTCTGCGGGGCCGGCCGAGGGGTGGCTCTACAGCGTCTCGTCCGTCTCGTCCCGCAGTTCCGTGACCCGTTCCAGCAGGATCGCCTCCCAGGAGCGTCGCAGTTGGGAGCGGAGGAGCGGCAAGGGGCTGTGGTCGTGGTCGCGGAGGCGGTCGGCGAGGCGGGTGAGGGTGTCGCAGCGGGCGAGCCACAGGCCGCGCAGACAGGGGCGGGCGCCGTAGCCGGCGAGGGTGGCCGCGCGGACGGCGGCGGGGGCACCGACGGCGAGGGCGAGGCCCGCGATGTCCTCGGCGGGGTCGCCGAGCACCGCGTCGGTCCAGTCGAGGACGCCGCGTACGCGGCCCTCGGCGCTGACCACGAGGTGCTCGCCCTTGAGATCGTGGTGGACGAGGAAGGCGGCACCGGGCTGCGCGGCGAGCTGGCCGGCCGCGGGCGCGGTCAGCTGGTGGAGCCGGACGGGGTCGAACTCGTCGGCGGCGGCGAGCTGTTCGGCGACGCGCTCGGCGGCGGTCCGGAGCACTTCGAGGGACCGGGGCGCGGCCCGGGGCACGCCGAACGCCTCGGCCTGGCGCACCGGCACCTCGCGCAGTCCCGTGAGCAGTCCCGCCAGGTCCGCCTCGCCCACGGCGGAGACGTCCTGCCGCTCGCCCGAGCCGCCCGGGATCAGCGTGTCGAGCGTGTACGTCAGACCGCTCGCCCACTCGCCGTGCGCGATGCTCACCGGCACGGAGACGCCGATGTGGGGGCGCACCAGATCGCGCAGCCGCAGTTCGCGCCGCTGGCGCAGGGATGCCTCGCGGTCCGGGGCGAGCCGCAGCACATGGCGTGCGCCCACGAACCAGGTGGAGTGCTCGCCGCCCTCGGCGACGGGCCGGATCTCGGGCCCGCCGCCGTCCGGGAGCAGGGAGCGGACGAGGCGTCTCACGGTGTCCGCGGTGGGTGTCGCTGCCTGGGTCATGGTCGCGCCGTCTGCCGTTCGGGGTCCGGGGTCCGGGATCTCCTGGGAGTGGTCAGTGCACGACGGCCATCTCCCGGGAGGTGTTGTTGAGTCGGCGTCCGCCGTCCTCGGTGACCGTCACGATGTCCTCTATGCGTACGCCGAAACGGCCCGGCAGATAGATTCCGGGCTCCACGGAGAAGCACATCCCGGGCACGAGCGGCTGTTCCTCGCCCTCGATCATGTAGGGCGGTTCATGGGTGGTGACGCCGATGCCGTGCCCGGTGCGATGGATGAAGCGGTCGCCGTACCCGGCCTCGGTGATGTGCGCGCGGGCGACCCGGTCGACGTCCTGGCAGGCGATGCCCGGCCGCACGGCCCGGAACGCCGCCTCCTGGGCCTCGCGGACGACGTCGTGGACCCGCCGCTCCTCGGCGCTCGGCTCGCCGACGTGCACGGTGCGGGAGGTGTCGGAGCCGTAGCCGTCCTTCAGTCCCCCGAAGTCGAGCACGACCGTGTCGCCGTTCTCGATGACGCGTTCGCCCGCCTCGTGGTGCGGGTTGGCGCCGTTCGGTCCCGAGCCGACGACCGTGAAGTCCACCTGTGAGTGCCCGAACCGCCGCAGCAGGTCCGCGAGGTCACCGGCGACCTCCGACTCACGGCGGCCGGCGAAGGCCACCTTGAGGATCTCCTCGTACGTCGCGTCCGCGGCTGCTCCCGCCGCCGTCAGACGCTCCAGTTCCGCCGCGTCCTTGACGGCCCGGAGCATCGGCAGTCCCTCGGTGAGCGAGACGTACGAGGTGCCGGGCAGCGCCTTCTGGAGGCCCAGCAGATGCAGCGCCCAGGCGTTGTCGCTGACCCCGAAGCGGCCCGAGGTGCCGAGGAGCGGGGCCGTCGTCGCGTACGGGTCCTTGCCGTCGGTCCAGTCGCGCAGGGCCAGGGCGGGCCCGCCCGCCGCCTTCTCCGCGTCCGGGGCCTCCAGGGTGGGCACGACGAGCACGGGGTCCTGTCCGGCGGCGAGCACCAGCAGGGTAAGCCGCTCGGTGGCCGCGGGCGGCGCGTAGCCGGTGAGCCAGACGAGGTCGGGGCCGGGCGCGACCAGTACCCCGGCGAGCCCCGCGTCGGCGGCGGCCCGCGCGGCGCGCTCCATCCGTGCCCGGTAGTCGTCGGCGGTGAAGGGCGCGGGCGTGCCGGTCATCCGGGCCTCCGTGGGTCAAAAGGGGCTACGGGCAGCATCCTGCCCGGACAGCGGGGGCGGCGCGAGCCGGTCACCACTACTTTCCGAACGGCGCCTTCTTCAAGAAGAGCGTCATTTTCCCGGGACATCAGCTCTCCAGGGCGAGGCGGGCGCCGAGGAGCAGCAGCACTCCTCCGGAGACCTGTTCCAACCTGCGGCGCACGCCGGCCCGGGACAGCACGGTCTTCATCCGGCCGACGAACCAGACGTACAGGCCGTAGTAGCCGATCTCGTAGACCGCCCAGAGCGCGGCGAGCCCCACCATGGCGGGCAGGTGCGGGGCACCCTCCGGCACGAACTGCGGGAGGAAGGACATCGCGAAGATCGCCGCCTTGGGGTTGGCGAGGTTGATCAGCAGGCCGGTCCGGTAGGAGGCCCAGCCGCTCTTCCCGCCGCCCTGATCCGGGCCGTCGTCCGCCGCGCCCTTGGCGTGCCGCGCCTGCCACAGCATCTGTATGCCGAAGACGACGAGCACGACGGCTCCCACGACGCGCATCACGTCGTACGCCGTCTCGGAGGCGGCGAGCAGCGCGGTGAGGCCGAACGCGGCGACGACTCCCCATACGAAGACGCCGGTCTCGTTGCCCAGCACCGTCAGGAATCCGGAACGCCTGCTCTGCAGGGACTGCCTGATGATCAGCACCGTGCTCGGTCCGGGCGAGGCGGCGATCAGGGTGCAGGCGCCGAGGAAGGCGAGAAGGGTGCTCAGCATGGGGCCCATCGTGTCCCGGCGGAGGGGGCGCGGCCAAGACATTTAACGATCCACGATTCCTCAACCATTAGTTCTAATGCATAGATGCACTCAGACCATTAATCAGCCATCCGGGCGAGGGGGCGGCGGACCGGGAGGCGCCTCCCGGGTTCGCCTTCCACGGGGTGGACGACGAGGACCGGTTGACGAGCCACCTCAGGGTCGCCGTGTGACGCCGGATCCCGTCAGGTGACGACACCGGGAGTCACCGACAGCTGCTGGTAGCCGCCGCTCGCGTGCCGCAGCGTGAGCGTGACCGCGGTGCCGGGGCGCGCGGCGGCGACGGCCCGTGCGAGGTCGGCGGCCGAGTCGACACGGACCCTGCCGAAGACGAGCAGCACGTCACCCCGTACGAGACCCGCGGTGTAGCCGGGTCCGGGGACGTGCACGCCGACGAGGAGCGCGCCCGGGCCGTTGGGGGCGTCCACGGCCTCCACGGCGAGGGTGGGCCGCTCTTCGTGCGCGTCTTGCCGCGGATCCCGGGACGGATTCCTCGGCGAGGCGGAACTCCCGGATCCTGGGGCCGACTTGGAGCCGCCGGGGCCCTCCGCCGACCCTTGCGCCGGGCCGGACGACCCCGGGGTGCCACCCGCCTCACCCGCCTCCCTCCGCAGGTCGGCCAGTTTGCTCATGCCGATCACCGTGGCGCCCATGGTGCCGAGGCCGATCCCCGACAGCACGAGGACCGCCCCGACGAACAGGCTGAACAGCAGGGTCGTGAGCCGTCGCCCGCGCCGGCGTGCGGCGTGCGGGCGGCGGACCGGGCCGGGCGGACGGCCGCCGCCCGGCTCCCGGCCCGGCATCGGCTTGGGACGCAACGCAGTCTGTTCCATGGATGATCGCCTCCGGCCAGAGCCCTACCCTCCGCACCGGCACGCCACGATCCTCGAACGGGTGACGCGAGGCAGTGGCTCCGTCAGAGGGCGCCGATCGACGCGCGCTGTCGACTGGCGGCGATCGGCAGGCCCGGGAGCTGTCCCGGTACGAAGCCGTGGGCGCGGCGGGCCAGGTCGGCGGCTCCGTAGCGGCGGCAGTCGTAGTGCCACTTCAGGATGCCGGCCATCCAGTTCTGCAGCTCGACCACATAGCCCTCCAGGATCTCGCGGGCCTCGTCGGAGAGCTGGAAGTCCTCGTAGAGGAGAGGGAACTCGTTGGCGGCGACATGCTGGAACTGCTTCATGCGCTGGGTCATGAGGTCGTGGATGACGCCGAGTGCCGTCGGGTAGTCGCAGCCGAAGAAGTTCTGCACGACGAGGATCGCGTTGTGCACCTCTCCCTCGTACTCGATCTCCTTCTGGTACGAGAAGACGTCGTTGATGAGCATCCCGTAGTCGATCGCGGCGTTCTCCAGCGAACGGACCGGACCGCTGCGGTAGACCTCGGGAGGCACCGCCGGGCCGTGGCCCAGGCGGCACAGACTCTTGGTGAGGTCGGAGCCGAAGGTGGCGCGACGCATCTCCAGGTAGTCGACGGGGTCGGGGATGCGGTTCTGGAGCTGGTTGACCAGCTCCCACACCCAGCTCTCGGTCATCACGTCCACCGAGGCCTTGAAGGTGCGCCGCGCGTCCAGGGTCATCTCAGCCGTCGTACGCCGCCACAGATCGGCGAGGGCCCGCTCCATCGCGTTGACCGGGGGCGGGATCTCCTCGCCCGCGAGGGGCATACAGGCGGAGAGCCGCTCGGTGCACAGCTTCGCCGCGGCCACGTCGCGCCGGTTCCCGAACACCATCGGGTAGTAGTCGTCGCCGTACGTCCCCCACACCAGCCACTGCGCGCTGAGGTCCAGGGCCTCCGGCGTACCGTCCGGATCGAGGCCGGCCGAGCACAGCGGCAGGTCGTAGGCGGCGAGCTTGTCCTCGTCCCAGACGCCCTCCTCCAGGATGCCCATGCTGTGGGCCCACGGCGCGATGCGCTGCCGGGCCCCGTCCAGATCGGCGTTCAGCCGGACCTGGAACGGCATGTAGAAGTCGGGGAGTTGGGAGGGGCCCACCTTCTTGTAGGGCACATGGGTGTACGCGCGCAGCCGCTCGGCACCGGCGGCGGCGAGCAGCGCCCCGACGTCGGCGGCGGAGGTACCGGGACCCGTGAGGCCGCCCAGCGGTGAGGTCGCGAGAGCCCCCTCGTTCATGTAGCGGCTCGACCGCAGGTGCCACTCGTGGCCGCCCGACTGCCAGTCCTGCAGCCCCTGCGCGTACGCGCCGATCGCTCGGACCTCGTCCGGTGTGAGGCCCTTGTCCAGGGCCAGCGCGGGCACTTCGGTGAGCGCGGTGTGCTCGAACTGGTGCAGCCGCGAGGTGAGGACGTCGTTGACCGTGTCGGCGGCCTGCTGGATGGTGCAGCCGAAGAAGGTCTCAAGGACGAGCACTCCGTTGCTCAACTCGCCCTCGTCCTCGACCTCCCGCTGGTACGAGAAGAGGTCGTTGCGCAGGTGCACGGCGTCGGAGAAGGTCTCCATGAGTACGCGCAACGGCCGCGAGTCGGCGACGGGTTCGGGGACCTCGGCCGTCGCGAACTCCACGAGCCCCGCGGACCAGGGGGCGCCGCCGACCTTGCGGCGCATCTCGATGTACTCGACGGGGTTGGCGATCCGCCCCTCGTTGATGTTGGACAGCTCCCACATCGACTCGTTGAGCAGATGCTCGGTGGACTCGGCGAACCGCTTGCGCCAGCCCAGGGACATCGAGGGAACCGTGCGCGACCAGAGGTCGGCGAGCCCGGCCTCGACGGGATTGCGCGGCTCCGGGACGGGGGTCGACAGGTCGAGCGGCATGAAGAGCGGAAGTCGGTCGAGGTAGTCCTTGCCGCCCGATCGGTCCTGGCTGCGCTTGAAGGTCTCCAGGAAGTGGTCGTCGAAGAAGAAGACCCACACGTACCAGTCGGTGATGAGCGAGAGGGCCGGCCCGTCGCACTCCGGATGCGTGTACGCGCACAACAGGCCGTAGTCGTGCGCGTCGAGGTCGGCCTGCTCCCAGATTCCGGAGCCCTCCAGCATGCCCATTCCGCGGGCCCACTCGCTCGAATGGGCACGCGCCTCGTCGAGATGCGGGTTCAGCCGCGCGGGGTACGGCATGTAGAAGTGCGGGAGTTCGAACGGCTGCGTCATGGCCCGGCCCTACCCGCGGCCTCCCACGGGCATCCGTACGGCGGCACATGATCGCACCATCGCGTGAACGGACGAGTGACGGGCGGCGGTTCGGGGAAAGGTGTGCTGCCCTTCCCATCCCTTGCTCGGGGGCCCGCACCCTCAACCCCGTACCGCCCTCCCCACCTCCGCCCGCAAGCTCACGAACTCCGGCAACCCCCTCGTCGCGATCTGGTCGCGCTTGCCGGGAAGACCGACCGGGAGGTCGAGGACGACACGGGAGGCGGGGCCGGACGAGAGGACGACGACGCGGTCCCCCACGTACACGCTCTCGTCGATGTCGTGCGTGACGAACACGATCGTCGGCCCCTCGGTCTGATGCACCTCCAGGAGGAGGTCCTCAAGGTCCTCGCGGGTCTGGGCGTCGAGGGAACCGAAGGGCTCGTCCATGAGGAGGAGGGAGGGGCGGCAGACGAGAGCGCGGGCGATCGCGACACGCTGCTGCATACCGCCGGACAGCTGCCAGGGATGCCGCCGCCCGGCGCCGGGGAGCCCCACCCGTTCCAGCATCCGCTCGGCCTCGTCCCGCCGTTCGGCACGCCCGAGCCCCCGCCGCCGCAGGGGAAGCGCGACGTTCTCCCGGACGGACAGCCAGGGGAAGAGCGACCGCCCGTAGTCCTGGAAGACGACGGCGAGCCGGTCGGGCACACCGGTGACGGGTTCCCCGTCGACGCTGACTGAGCCCGCACGCGCGGGCTGCAACCCCGCGATGGTGCGGAGCAGTGTCGACTTGCCGCACCCGGACGGCCCGACGACACAGAGGAGTTGGCCGTCGGGGACGGTGAGCGTGATGTCGTGCAGGACGGGATGGTCGCCGTACCACTGGCCGAGTGAGTCGAGGCGGAGCATGCGGGGCGGTCACCTGCCCCTGGAGTCGGAGTCGAACGTGCCGTCGTCGACCCGGACGTGGAGCAGGAAGGGCCCGTCGTCGTCACCGTGACCGGTCAGCGCACGGTCGAGCGCGGCGGGGAGGTCGGCGGACTCCTCCACGTACGCCGCGGGGCAGCCGAAGCCCGTCGCCACGCCGGCGAAGTCGATGCCCCCGATGTCCGTGCCGGGCACGGGCGCGATGTCGATGCGGCGGCCCAGCGCGCGTACGGCCGCGTATCCGCCGTTGTCGAGGAGGACGTACGTGACGGGCGCCCGATGGCGTGCGGCGGTCCACAGGGCCTGCACGGAGTACATCGCCGAGCCGTCGCCGACCAGGCAGACCACCCGCCGCCGGTCGGCCAGCGCGCGCCCCACGGCGAGCGGCAGCCCCCAGCCGAGCGCGCCGCTGCCGGTGGTGAGGAACCCGCCCGCCGATTCGATCCGCACGCGCGCGTGGAGCGCTTCCCGATGGCTGGGCGTCTCCTCCACGAGGACACGGTCGCGGGGCAACCGCTCCTGGAGCAGGTCGAGTACGAGCTCCGGCGTGATCGGGCCGTCGCCGGGGGCGGGGAGCGGGACCAGGCGGGAGGGCGGTGGTTTGCGGTCCGACTCGCCCACCAGTGCGGCGAGTTGACCGACGGCCGGTTTCAGCGTCGTGACGATGCTCGTGCCCGTCGGCAGCCAGGCCGCCTGCCCCGGGTCGCAGTCGAGGTGGAAGAGCTCGGTACGCGTCGGCAGCGGCGGGCTCTCCGTGTGGAAGTGGTACGTGAACAGGGGCGCCCCCAGCGCCACCACCACGTCGTACGCCTCCAGGCAGGCCGCCAGCCGGTCGGCCGCCGGCGGCAGGAACCCCTGGAAGAGCGGGTGCGACTCGGGGAAACCGGAGCGGCCGGACATCGGGCTGATCCAGACGGCGGCGCGGGTGCGTTCGGCGAGGGCGCGGACCTCGGCGGTCGCGTCCTCGTCGTCGACTCCGGGTCCGACGACCAGCGCGGGCCGCTCGCAGGTGTCCAGGCGCCTCGCCAGGGCGGACAGGGCGCTCGTGTCCGCGGTGAACGTGCCGTGCAGCGTGCGCGGTTCGACGGGCGCGACCGGTTGGTCCCAGTCGTCCTCGTGGACGGACACGAAGACGGGGCCGCGCGGATGCGACATCGCGAGGCGGTGGGCCTCGGCGAGCACGGCGGGTACGTCGGCCGCGCGGTCCGGCTGGCGGCTCGACTTCACGTACGGGCGCGGGAACTGTACGGGGTCGTCGGCTCCGAGGAACGGCCTCAGCTGGGTCAGGGTGCGCGACTGTTGTCCTGCCAGGACGACGAGGGGCACGCGGTCGCGGTAGGCGTTGAAGACGGCGCCCAGGGCGTGGCCCACCCCGCCCGCCGAGTGGAGACTGACGAGGGCCGCGCGGCCCGTACCCAGTGCGTGTCCTGCGGCCATGCCCACGGCCACGGATTCCTGTAGTCCCAACACATAGGTGAAGTCGTCGGGCCAGTCGCGGAACATACGCAGTTCCGTGGAGCCCGGGTTGCCGAAGACGGTGGTCATGCCGGTGTCCCGGCAGAACCCGATGACGGCTTCCAGGACGGTGCCGGTCTCCGCCGCGCGGGTCGGTCCCGGGTGCGGTTTCGGCTTCATGCGGGCCTCCCTTTGCCCAGCAGTCGCTTCTCGACCGCCAACAGGCCGGTGTTGAGTACGTATCCGAGTGCGCCGAGCAGCACCAGCGCGGCCCACACGGTGAGCAGGTCGGAGCGCGACTGGGCGTCGGTGAGTGTGAAGCCGATGCCGTTGGCCGTGCCGGGCAGCAGCTCCGAGAAGACCATCAGGATGAGGGCGAGCGAGAGGCTCAGGCGCAGGCCCGCGAAGATGCGGGGCAGAGCCGAGGGCAGGAACAGGAGCCAGAGCCGTTGCGCCGTGGTGAGGTGCAGTACGGCTGCCACTTCGATGCGCAGGGGGTCGGTGTTGCGGGCGCCCTCCGCCGTGTTGATCAGTACGGGCCAGATGGCGCTGAAGACGATCGACGCGAGTTGCATCTGGGTGCCGAAGTCGAAGATCACGACGAAGACGGGGACCAGGGCCGGGGGTGGGACGGCTCGGGCGAACTGCAGGGCCGGGTTGCAGAGGGCGTAGGCGCGGCGGGAGCGGCCCAGGGCTGTGCCCAGCGCGATTCCTGCGGCTGCGGCGAGGGCGAAGCCTGTGGTCATGCGGGCGAGGCTGGGGAGGATGTTCTCGGTGGCCTCCGGGGTGAGGAAGGCGTGGGTGGGTGGGCCCGAGAACCACAGGTTGTGGGTGTGGCGGGCGATTTCTGAGGGTGGCGGGAAATAGACGCTGGTGTGTGTGCGGGTGGCCATCTGCCAGGCGCCGATGGCCGCGGCGAGCACGCCCCATCGGAGCGCCGCCCTGCGCGCCACGTTGCCGCCCCTCATGGACCGTCCTCCCTGCGCTGGTTTTCGCCCCGCCGCCCCTACCCATTCCCGTCACTACTCGGGGGCTCCGCCCCCGAACCCCCGCTCCTCAAACGCCGGAGGGGCTGATTTTCAGTGGAGGTCTGGGGGCGCAGCCCCCAGGGACGGGAAGGGAAGGGGCGGCGGGGGCGAAGACCCAACCCCCCACCCACCTCACCGCATCCCCCGATGCTCCGCCGTCCATGGGAACAACCTCCGCTCGCCCCACACCAGCGCGCTGTTGATCACCAGGCCCAGGGCCCCGGCCCACACCACCCCCGCCAGCACGTCCCGCGTGCCGTTCGTCGACAGGCCGGACTGGGCGATGAAGATGCCGAGGCCCTCCCCGAAGCCCGCGAGGATCTCGGTGGCGACGGCCAGGACGAGGGCGATGGCGGCGGAGATACGGAGGCCCGCGGCGATGAAGGGCGCGGTCGCGGGGAGTTCGACGCGCAGGAGGACCGAGAGACGCCCGAAGCCGAAGGCGCGCAGGGTGTCCTTGGCCAGCGGATCGGTCTCACCGAGGCCGTAGACGGTGTTGAAGAGGATGGGCCAGACGGAGGCGTACGCGATGAGGGCGACCTTCGTCTCCGTACCGGAACCCAGCAGCAGGGACACCAGCGGGATCAGCGCGACGGACGGCAGGGGCCGCAGGAACTCGACGATCGCGCGCACGGCTTCGTCGACCAGGGGCACACTGCCGAGCAGCAGGCCCAGCGGGACGGCGATCGCGCAGGCGAGGCCGAGACCGAGGGCCCAGGCCCGGACCGTCGCTCCGACCCCGTCCAGGAAGACCGGGTCACCCGCCAACTCCACCGCGCGCGCCAGGACTTCGGAGGCGGGCGGCAGATAGTCGCGGCGCACAAGACCGGCCCGGCCGACCGCCTCGCACACGCCGAAGGCGAGCAGCACGCCGAGCGCACCGAGCAGCAGTTCCTGACGGCGTCCCCTCACTCGGCTCACTCGGCTCACTTGACGAGCAACGTTCCCGGATCGATCGCCTTCTTCAACAGGCCCTGTTTCTTCATGAGTTCGGTGAGGCGCCTCAGCTGCGTGACGTCCGTCGTCGCCGGGTAGGTCGGCAGGCGGATGGACTCGGCCTGGTCCGCGGTCACCTTGGCGTACTTGGGCAACTCCGCGCGTACGGCGGCCTGGTCCTGCGTGGCGATCTCCGCGGCCGCGGCGATGGCCCGCTTGAAGGCCGCCGCGGTCTTGGGGTTGTCGGAGGCGTAGCCGCGGGTCGTGACGTAGCCGCTGATCGGTATGGACTCCACAGGGGCGGAGCCGCCGTCGACGAGGACGCGGGCGTTCAGGTCGTTCTGGATGGCGCTGTTGAAGGGTTCGGCCGCGTGGACGGCGTCGACCTGTCCCTTCTCCAGGGCGGGTCCCATCTGGGGGAAGGCGATCTGCCGGTACTCGGGGCGGTCGGCGCCCTGTTGGTCGAGGATCGCGTTCAGCGTCAGTGACTGGATGTTGTTGAGGATGTTGACGGCGACCTTCTTGCCCTTGAGGTCGGCGACGCTCCTGATGTCCGAGTCCTCGGGCACGAGGACGTCCATCATGTGCGGTGCGACGCGCGCCCCCTCGGCGAGGATGCGGAGGTCGAGGGTGCCCTTCTCGTGGGCCTGGAGGAAGGTGACGTAGTTCGCGCTCGCGATGACGTCGACCTGCCCCTTCGACAGGGCGGGCAGTGCCTGGATGCTCTGCTGGACGGGCTGGATGCGCACGTCCAGGCCCTCCTTCTTGAACAGGCCCCGGTCCTGCGCGATGTAGAGGGGTGCGTCGTCGGCCAGCGGGAGCGCGGCGACGGTGATGCTCGACCGCTCCAGCCCGTCGCCCCCGGCGTTACTGGAATCGGAGTCGTCGGAGTCGCCGCCGCAGGCCGCCAGGGTCATCACCAGGGCGATCGCGGCGACGGTCGGTTTTCCCGCACGGACATGGGCTCGGCGCGTCGGCATGCGCGCATGATGCCCTCCACTTGACGTGATCACCACACACTTATGCGCCGTTCCCGCGACCTTCGAATGAATGCGAAAGCACATTCCCGCCGACGGCCACCGGAGCCCTCGCGCGCACCCTTGCCCGAGGCCCGAGCCGGTCGGGTCGGCTGGGTTCCCTGGGGTGCGGGTTGACGATCCATTGACCTGCAACTTAGGTTTGCCTTACCTAAGTGGTTTTCGCCTCCGAAAGGCCAACTGCCCATGAGATCCGCCGCGTTCGCCCGTGCCAGCCGAATCGCCGCCGTCGGAGCCACCGCCGCCGCGCTGACGATCGGGCTCGCCACCTCCGCCTCGGCCGCCACCGCCACGCGGTCCGTGACGGTGAGCGGAACGACGTACAACCTGTCGCTGACGGCCCCCGACGGCCTGTCGGCCGCCGGGCAGAACATCACCGTCTCGGGCAGCGGCTACAACACTCTCCAGGGCGTCTACGTCGGTCTGTGCGTGATCCCCGACGGCGTCGTGCCCGGGGACCCGTCGACGTACACCTCCCGGCCGACCCCCTGCCTGGGCGGCGCGGACCAGTCCGGCACGACGGGCGCCTCGCACTGGGTGTCGAACCTCGGCGGCGGCACCGTCGCGAACAGCTCCGCCTACGGCTCCGGCGGCTCCTTCAACGTCAGCGTGCACGTGAACCCGAACATCGCCTCCGGCCAGGTCTGCGGCACGGACGTCGACTGCGCCATCGTGACGCGCGCCGACCACACGGCGAGCGGCACCCGCTCGTACGACGTCTACATCCCGGTCACCTTCTCGTGACCGCGCCTCTCAGAACCCGGGGGCGGAGCGATGTGCTCCGCCCCCGGGCGGCGGGCGCCCTCGTGGGGATCACGGCGGTGGTCCTCACCGCCGTCGTCGTCAGCACGCCCGCCGTCGGCGCCGACGACCCGGCAGGGACGGACGGATACGAGCAGACGGCCCGCCTCACGACCGTCGGCAAACCGCTCGACCTGCTGGTGCACCCCGAGTCGGGGAAGCTGTACGTCGGGTCCGACACCGTCGCCGGTACGACGGGCGGGAGCCTGGCCGGGGTCCATGTCGTCGACCCGGCCTCCGGGAACGTACTGAACTGGGTGAAGACCTCGCCCGGCAGCACGGGCGTGCCCGCCCAGCTGCCGGGCAAACGGCTCGCCGGGCCGCTGCCGGGCGACGGGGTGCACTACCTGGTCGGGCTGCGCGGGATCGCCGCCGTGAAGGACGGCGACACGGCGGGGCGCGGAGGCTGGCTCACCGGCACGACGATCACTCAGGCCAAGGCCGGTGCGAAGGCCGGCACGGTCGTGGTCGTACGCGGGACGAAACTGGAGGAGGTCGCCGTCGGCGAGACGTCGGTGACCGTGGAGCGCTCCCTGACCCTGCCGGCCGCCGGCGGTCCGCTCGCCGTGGACACCGCCGCCGGGCAGATCTGGGTCACCGACAACACCAACAGCGTGCTGCGCAGGGTCGGTTCGGCCGACTTCACGCCGGACGGCAAGGAGATCGCGCTCGGCGCCGGTGCCGCGGTGTCCTTCCTGGAGTGGGACACCGAGCGCGGAGTGCTGTGGGCGGGGCGCGGCACGGTCCTGGAGGCGTACGACATCGCCACCGGCAAACTGGCCGCCTCCTTCGACGCGAAACCCGGTGACACCATCGCCGATGTCGCCGTGGACCCGCGCTCCGACCGGGCGTTCGCGGTGTGGCAGGACTGGGGCAACCCGCCGGAGGAGGGGGACGGCGTGGGGCAGCTCGCGGTGTACGACACGGCGACGCTCAAGGACCTCGACATGGGCGCCGAACTGCCGGGCGTCAACGGCCAGTTGGGCAGCTCGTCCGTCGCGGTGACGCCGGGTGGCGACTCGGTGTTCGTCGCGAGCCCGTCCGAGGCCTCGCTCACCGTGTTCCGGGCGCCGGTGCCGCCGTCGCCCTCCGAGTCGCCGTCACCGTCCGACCCGGGGTCGCCCTCGCCCTCGGACCCGGCCTCGCCGAGTCCTTCGGACGGAACGTCCGAGCCGTCGCTCAGTGACTCCGGTCCGAGCGCCGATCCGACCGGCTCCGCCACCACGGTTCCCGTCGACGGTCCGACCGCCGACGGAGACAGCGCGGCCGGCACCGGAGGCGGTGGCGGTGGCGCGCAGACCACGACCGGTGGCGGCTCGCTCGACACCACCGGCGACGGGTCGCTCGCCTCCACCGGCACCGACGTGCTCCTGCCCGCCGCGGCCGGCACCGCGGCGCTGCTCGCCACCGGCACCGCCGCGGTGCTGTGGCGCCGGCGACGGGCCACGACGTAGGCCCATCGGCGAACTGACGAGCCCACGAGCCCACGGGCGGCGAAGGGGACAAGCAGACACCCGACGACCCCCACCCCGGAAGGTCCGACAGCCGCGAGCAGGCCCGACTCGGGCCCGTATCAGTGCTGTTGGACCTTCTGCGGGGTCGCCTCGCTCGGCCGTACGACGACGTAGCCCTCGCCCTGGAGCATCAACTGCACGGCCTCGCCGGAGCCGCCGCGGATCATCGAGCCGATGGACTGCGAACGGTGCAGTGAGGTCTGGAGGTTGGCCGTCCAGCCGACGATCGCGTCCGTGTCGACGTACACCGGCCACTGCGGCGAGACCGGGATGACCAGCGGGTTGCCCTCACAGACGAGACCGAGCCTGCCCTGCCCGGTGAAGACGCTGTTGAACAGCCCGCCGCCGGTGATGCCCGCGCCCTTGACCGTCTTGATCTCGTACTTCAGTGAGGCGTCGAAGCACAGTACGTTGCGGCCGTTGACGGTGAAGACGTCACCGGGGTCGATGTCGACGATGAAGCAGTTCTGCGCCTCGTGCGCGAACCAGGCCTCCCCCTGCCCGCGCACCGCCATGAGCGCCAACCCCTCGCCCGTGACAGCCCGTTTGAGCATGCCGCCGACGCCCTGGCCCTTGCGCTCGAACTGCAGACTGCCCCGGTAGGCGATCATCGCGCCCTGCCGGGCGAGCATCTCGCCGTTGACGGCGTACTTGATCGACTTGGCGTTCTCGACGCTCATGCCCGCCGCAGTGGCCGGCTGCACCATGTACTCGCTGGAAAACAGATCACCCTTCATGCGGGCATCCTGTCCCGGAGGCGCGGGTTCCACCATCCAACGGCGGGATGAAAGGCGGCGACGAAGGTATACGTGCGCGAGACGAAAGGCAGGGGCGGCCGACGCCCGCTCGCGTCGGCCGCCCCTGCGGGGCCTTTCGGCCCCACCCTGTGGGGGGTGGCTCGTCAGTCGTCGATCAGCCGCCGTCCGCCTCGGTCAACAGTCGTCCGGCGGCCGCTCGACGGTCAGAAGGTCAGCTTCCAGCTGTTGATCGTGCCGGTGTCCGCCGAGGCCACGTCCTGGACGCGCAGCTTCCAGGTGCCGTTGGCGGTCTCGCTCGAAGCGTCCACGGTGTAGGTCGTGTTGACGTTGTCGGCCGAGTCCGAGCCCGAGGACTTCAGCGGGTACACCGTGCCGTCCGGGGCGACCAGGCCGATCACCAGGTCACCGCGGTAGGTGTGGGTGATGTCGACGCCGACCTGGAGGGCCGAGGGCGCGTTGCCGGTGCGGCCGCTGACGGCGATCGAGGACTCGACGGCCGAGCCGGCGTCCGGGATGGAGACGGCCGTGGTGCTGGTGAAGGTGGTGCCCCCCGTGGAGCCTCCCGACCCGCTCACCGCCTGCACCGTCTTGGCCGCGTCGGCGAGACCCGCGCCGCAGCCGCCCGAGCAAGTACCGGGCAGAGCACGCGAGTTGGTCTTGATCGCGGACTCGATCTGGGCCGGGGTCAGCGCGGAGTTCGCCGACTTGGCCAGCGCGGCGAGGCCCGCGATGTGCGGGGCGGCCATGCTGGTGCCCTGGTAGTAGGCGTACGACTCCGAAGAGGGGCCCTGCGTACCGGAGTTCAGCGTGGAAAGGATGCCGCTGGCGGTGCCGGTGCTGGTCTGGCCACCGGGTGCCGCGATGTCGACGACCGAGCCGAAGTTGGAGTAACTCGCCTTGGCGCCCGTGCGGTTGAGCGCGGCGACCGAGATCACGTTGCCGCAGCTGGCCGGCGAGTAGTTGGCCGCGTTGGCGTTGCTGTTGCCCGCCGCGACGACCACCGTGGTGCCCCGGCCGACCGCGTTGTTGATCGCGGTCTGGGTGGCCGTGGTGCAGGCACCGCCGCCGCCCAGGCTCATGTTGATGACCTTGGCGACGTTGGCGTTGGCCGGGACACCGGAGACGCTGCCGCCGGACGCCCAGGTGATGGCGTCGATGATGTCGGAGTCGTAGCCGCCGCACTTGCCGAGGACGCGCAGCGGGGAGATCTTCGCGTTGTACGCGATGCCCGCGACGCCCTTGCTGTTGTTGGTGACGGCCGCGATGGTGCCCGCGACGTGGGTGCCGTGCCAGGAGGAGCCGCTGCCCGCGGTCTGTTCGCACTCGCCGGCGGCGTACCAGTCGCCCGGGTCGGCCGGGTTGCTGTCGCGCCCGTTGCCGTCGACCGCGACCGCGGTGTCGGAGATGAAGTCGTAGCCCGCGACGATGTTGGCGGCGAGGTCGGAGTGGGTGACGTAACCGGTGTCGATGACCGCGACGGTCACGCCGCTGCCGGTCGCGGTGTCCCAGGCGCCGGGCACACGCATGCCCGCGGTGGTCTCGAAGAGGTCCCACTGCTTGCTGTACTCGGTGTCGTTCGGGTCGGCCTGCGGCTTGTTGAGGCGGTCCGGCACGACGTACGCGACCTGCGGGTCGGCCCGGTACTCGGCGACGACGTCGGCGACATCGGCCTTGCTCAGCCGCTCGCCCAGGTCGACGAGCGCGGCGCCGGTGCCGAGGCGGCGCCGGAAGTCCAGGTTCTCGCCGGCCTCCTTGCCCTTGGCCTCGGCGTCGGCGGAGGCGGCCTTGTTCGAACTGGCCTCGGTGGCGCCCGACTTGTAGCCGACGATCAGCCGCTCGGCCGGGGCGGACACGGCAGCGGCGGCGGTCTTCGCGGTCTGCTCGGCGGGGACCGTGGCGGTGGCGGGACCGGCCAGCGCGAGGGATGTGGCGGTCCCGGCCAGGAGTGTCGCGGAGATCGCGGCGACGGATATCAGCTTCCGTCTCGCGGGTCGAGGAGTACGCAAGTGAGTGCCTTTCGTGGCCGGCTCCGGGCAGCGCGAAACAGACGGTGCGATGCGGTGCGTGCGGTGCCGTGCGGTGCGGAGCAGCGGTTCGATTCGCTTCGTCGTCGAAGCGGCGGGGGGTTCATCGAGAAGGCGCGAAGCCGGCCGTGCGCGAGCCTCCATCAGGGGTTACCTGTGGTTCGGCTGTGGTCGAACAATAGGCGGAGCCTTTATCCCGCGGATACGGGGAAAACCCTCGATCCATGGCCGAGAACCCCCTATGGGGACGGGCCGGTTGGCGGGAAAGACCCCTTTCCGGACGTTCGGTCCTGTCTCGCCGGGCTCGGTCGTCCGGCTCGATCGGGGCCCGGTCGTCGGGCTCAGCTGTCGACGGACTCGGGCGTCAGCAGGCCGTCGTCGGTGGCCGCGAGGAACTGCGTGGCGGCGAGCTCGGCGTACAGCGGGTCGCCTGCCACGAGTTCGCGATGGGTGCCCACCGCCCGTACCTGCCCCGCGTCCATGACGACGATCCGGTCGGCCATGGTCACGGTGGACAGCCGGTGGGCGACGACCAGGACCGTGGTGGTGCGGGCGACATCGGCGACTGTGTCGCGCAGCGCGGCCTCGTTGACCGCGTCGAGCTGGCTGGTGGCCTCGTCGAGGAGCAGCAGCCGGGGCCGCCTGAGCAGGGCGCGGGCGATGGCGACGCGCTGGCGCTCACCGCCGGAGAGCTTGGTGCCGCGGTGGCCGACGAGGGTGTCGAGCCCCTTCGGCAGCCGGTCGACGAGGGTGTCGAGACGGGTGGTCCTCAGCGCGCGGAGCACCTCGCCGTCGTCGGCGTCGGGATTGCCGAGCAGGAGGTTGTCGCGGAGGCTGCCGGAGAGGACTGGCGCGTCCTGCTCCACATAGCCGATGGCGGACCGGAGCGCGGAGACCTCCCAGTCGGTGAGGTCGCGGCCGTCCAGCGTGATGGTCCCCTCCTCCGGGTCGTAGAACCGCTCGATGAGCGAGAACACCGTGGTCTTCCCGGCGCCGGACGGTCCGACGAAGGCGGTCATGCCGCGCGGCGGGACGGCGAAGGTCACGCCGTGGTGCACGTACGGCAGGTCGTCGTCGTAGCGGAAGCGGACGTCCTCGAAGGCGATCGCGGCGGGTTCGGCGCCCGGCCGGGGCAGCGGCGAGGGCTCGGCGGCCGGTTCGGCGGGCAGCAGCCTGGCCTCCTCGATCCGGGCCAGGGCGGCCGAGCCGGTCTGGTACTGGGCGACGGCTCCGACGACCTGCTGGATCGGCGCCATCAGGTAGAAGACGTACAGCAGGAACGCGACGAGGGTGCCGATGTCGACGGCCCCGGTCGCGACCCGTGCGCCGCCCACGGCGAGCACCGTGATGAAGGCGACCTGCATCGAGAGGCCGGCCGTGTTCCCCGCCAGCGCGGCCCACTTGGCGGCCCGTACGCTCTGGCGCCACGACTCCTCGGCCGCCGCGTGCACGGCCCGCTCCTCGCGGTGCTCGGCGCCGGACGCCTTGATGGTCCTGAGCGCGCCGAGGGTCCGTTCCAGCGAGGCCCCCATCGCTCCGACGGCGTCCTGCGCGCGCCTGCTGGCGCGGTTGATCCGCGGCACGATCACGCCGATCACCGTGCCCGCGACCAGGACCACGGCCAGGGTGACGCCCGTCAGCACCGGGTCGACGAACCCCATCATCGCGAGCGTGGCCACCAGCGTGAGCCCGCCCGTGCCGAGTCCGACCAGCGAATCGGTGGTGACCTCCCTGAGCAGTGTGGTGTCGGAGGTGATCCGGGCCATCAGATCGCCGGGTTCGCTGCGGTCGACGGCGGCTATTCGCAGTCGCAGCAGATGCGAGACCAGGCCCCGCCGCGCGCCGAGTACGACGGACTCCGCGGTGTACCGCAGCACGTACGAACCCAGCGCCCCGAGCGCGGCGTTGGCGACCACCAGCACCGACATGGCCAGCAGCGCGCCGGTGATCGCCCGGTCGTGCCCCAGGTCGTCGATGAGCGACCGGGCGACCAGCGGCAGCGCGAGCCCGGCGGCGCCGGTCAGCAGCGACAGCACGGCCCCGAGCAGCAGCGTCCAGCGATACGGGCGTACGTACCCGAGCAGGAGCCGCCACGGCGGTGTGGCCTGTGTGTCGGACGGGTCGGGCTGTGGCACGGTCTCCCCCTCGATCGGCTCCCCTCCCGCTCTCGACCGCAGTCCCGTCAGGGGCCTCGTCCGGGGCCGCACCCGAGACCTCGTCCGAGACCTCATCCGGAGCCTCGTTCGAAGCGAGGGGGATCGATGAAGTATCGCCGACGCCACTGACAGTGCCGTAGGGGATTTCGACCGGCGCTCTCCGAACGGGCACGTCGAGTAACGTTCGACGAATGACCGCTGTCCCCGAAGAACCGGCGTGGCGCAGGCGAGCCGTCGAGCGATCCACCCGGGCCGCGAAGCCGCGCGCGGAGGAACGCGTACAGAGGTTCCTGGACTCGGCCTACGAGCTCATCGCGGAGAAGGGCACGACGGACTTCACCGTCCAGGAGGTCGTGGGCCGCTCGAAGCAGTCGCTGCGGAGCTTCTACCAGCACTTCGACGGGAAACACGAGCTGCTGCTGGCCCTGTTCGAGGACACGCTCGCCAAGACGGCCAACGAGATCCGGGAAGCCGCCTCGTCGAAGAGCGATCCGCTCCGGGCGCTGCGCCTGGCCGTGGAGATGCTCCACGAGCGGGCGCGGCCGGGCCCCGACGTGCCGCGGTTGCTGTTCGGCGGCTTCGCCCTGCACCTGCTGGTGAAGCACCCCTCCCAGGTGGCGACCGCCCACCGGCCGCTGCGCACGGTGTTCGCGGAACTCGTCGAGCGGGCCGCCGACGCGGGCGTCATCGCGGCCGGGCCGCCCCGCCGCCGGGCCGCGCTCGTCCTGCAGACCGTCATGTTCGCCGCCCAGGCCCACGGTGCGCCCTCCGACGGGCACACCGAGCCGGTCACCGCCGAGGAGGCCTGGCGATTCTGCCTCGGCGGCATCTCCGGCACCGCGCCGACGGCGGGCGGGCCGGCCAAGACCTGACGGCCGGGTGTGGTGCCGTGCCGGTCACTCCTCCGAAGGTGAGCGTTCGGTCAGGCGCAGGACGCTTCCCTCGCCGTTCGCCGAGAGGAGAAGGGTGCCGTCCGGGGCCACGGCGAGACCCGCGAAGCGGCGCGGCGAACCGGGCATGCCCGCGGCGAACAGGACGGGTTCGGTACGGGTGATCCCCGGGGGCAGACCGACCGCGAGGTCCTCGGCGTCGATCCGGGCCTCTCCCGTCGTGAGGGACACCGCCCGCAGACACCGGTGCTCGACGTCCACCGTGAACAGTTCGTCCCCGCGGACGGCCAGCCCCTGCGGCGTGCCGAGACCGTCCGCGACGGTCACCGTCTCGCCGTCGTCGATCCGGAGCACCGCCCCGAGCCCGTCGTCGCTGACGTAGCAGCGCCCCTCGGCGTCGAAGGCGACGTCGACGGGATGCTGGAGCCCTTCCGCGAGCACGGTGACGGTGTCCGCCTCGTCGATCCGTACGACGCGGCCGGCGCCCGACTCGGCCACGACGAGGGCTCCGTCGGGCGAACGCTCGATTCCGGTGGGCGCGTTCAGCCCCTGCGCCCGTACCCGCGTGGTCCTGCGGACGGGATCGTACGTACGGACGTCGCCGTACTCCGAGGCGAAGTGCAGCAGCCCGTCGTCCGCGGTGATGCCGTGGATGAAGGTCTGCAGTTCGTGGGTGATCACGCCGCTGGAGTCGTTCTTCCCGGAGTCGCCGGGGCTCGCCAGGCGGTAGTGGTCCGCCGCGTAGACCGTGCCCCGGAGGTCGACGGTCACTCCGAAGGGGCCGTTGAGCCCCCGGGGAACAATCTCCCGGGTCCGGCCGTCCTCGCGCATCTCCGTGACGCCGCCGCTGCCGAAGCTGGAGACGAACATGCGGTTCTCCGCGTCGAAGGCCGCGTTGTCCAGCCCGATGACACCGCTGACGACCACCGACCGCGCCCCGGTGGCGAGATCGATGCGGGTCACGATGCCGGCCGGGCCCCGCGACAGGACGACCAGGACGCCGCCCTTGTCGAACCGGACCGCGACCGGGTCGTCGACCTCCTCGGCGAACAGTTCGGGGGTGCCGCCGTCCGGCGGGATCCGCCAGACCTGGTTGCCGATCATGTGCGGGTAGTAGAGACAGCCGTCCGGGCCGAGCTGCATCGCGTTGCCGAGAGCCAGCCCGTCGGTCAGCACGACCGGGTCGCCGCCGTCCGGGAACAGCTCCAGCAGACGGCCGTTCATCTTCATCTCGTTGACGAAGAGCCGGTCTCCGACACAGGTGATGCCGTTGGGTACCTGAACCTGGTCGGAGACGAGGCTGTACGCGCCCTCGGGGCTGCGCCGCCAGACCCGCCCCGGAGTCAGGTCGGCGATGTACATGGAACCGTCCGCCCCGAACGCGAGGTCGTCGGGCGCCTGGACCGGACTGTCCAGCGGTACCACCACGTCGACGTCCCCCGAGGACGTGTCGACGGCGCTGATCTGTCCGGCGAGGAACTGGGCCACGTACAGCCGCCCGTCGGGTCCGAACGTGACGCCGTTCGAACCCCACAGCCGGTTCGGTGGGTTGAGTCTGCGCAGGTCCCAACGGCTGCTCGTGGACCGTGTGTTGCCTGTGTCGTCGAATCTGCTGGGCCGCATCGTCGCTTCCCCGTCCCTGGGTTGGGTGATGGTCGTTCACGCGGTCGGGGCGTCGGCGCTCCGCTGCGCCGACGCCCCGGGCCGGTCACTCGACGATGACGTCGTTCATGCCGCCGTCCTCGCGCCAGCTCCTGAGCAGTTCGTGGAACGCGACGGGCCCGTCGCCGAACGACTCGCTCTGCTTCCTGGGCTCGCCCTCGTTGTTGTAGTAGCCGGGGGTGCACTCGGCCTGGAACTCGTAGAGGTCCGCGGCCTTCTGACGGATCGTAGCCACCCAGGCGTCCTCGGCCTCGGGGGACGGCTCCACGTACCGGGCCCGGCGCTCCCGTGCCTCGGCGACCACTTCGGCGACGTGGCTGGCCTGTTCGTCGAGGATGTGGACGTAGTTCACGGAGGTGGCGTTCTGCAGCGGGCCGAACTGGAAGAGGTTCGGGAAGCCGTGGCTGTAGAAGCCGTGGAGGGTCTTCGGGCCCTGCATCCAGGCGCCCGGCAGAGTGGCGCCGTTCCTTCCGTGCACAGGGAGTCGGCCGGACAGGATCCCCGAGACGCCCACCTCGAAACCGGTGGCGAAGATGACGCAGTCGACCTTGTACTCGGTCCCGCCGACCACGACGGCGTCCTCGGTGATGCGCTCGACGCCCCCGTGGTCGGCCGTGTCGACCAGCGTCACATTGGGCCGGTTGAACGTGTCCAGGTAGTGGTCGCTGAACGTGGGCCGCTTGCACATGTAGCGGTACCAGGGCTTGAGCGCCTCGGCCGTCGCGGGGTCCTCGACGACGGTGTTCACACGGTCGCGGAGCTCGTTCATCTTCTGGAAGTCGGCGAGTTCGTTCACGCGGTCGCGGTCCGCCGTCGGGAGGTCCGCGTAGTTGTTGGTCGGGATGAGGTTCTGCAGCAGCCGGGCGCTGCTGGTCCAGCCGTCGTTCACCAGGTCCTCGTCCGCGTGGGCCCCGGTGACGGTCCTGAGGAAGTTGTCCCTGCGGCGCCGCTGCCAGCCCGGCTCCAGCGACTTGGCCCACTCCGGGTCCGTGGGTCGCTGGTCGCGTACGTCGACCGAGGAGGGCGTGCGCTGGAACACGTACAGCCGCTCGGCGTCGCGGCCGAGGTGCGGCACGACCTGGATGGCGGTCGCGCCGGTGCCGATCACGGCCACGCGCTTGTCGGCGAGCCGGTCCAGGTTTCCGTTCGCGTCGCCTCCGGTGTACTCGTAGTCCCAGCGGCTGGTGTGGAAGGTGTGGCCCTTGAAGTTCTCGATCCCGGGGATGCCGGGGAGCTTCGCCTGGCTGAGCGTGCCGCTGGAGACCACCACATAGCGTGCCCGAATGCGGTCGCCGCGGTCGGTGGTGACGAGCCACTCCAACTCGGTGTCGTCCCAGCGGAGTTCGTTCACCCGGGTCCGGAAGCAGGCGTCCTCGTACAGGCCGAAGTGCCGCCCGATGGCCCGCGCGTGCTGCCGGATCTCCTCGCCGGGCGCGTACTTCCACTGCGGGACGTAGCCGATCTCTTCCAGGAGCGGCATGTAGACGTACGACTCGATGTCGCAGTGGATTCCCGGGTACCGGTTCCAGTACCAGGTCCCGCCGAAGTCCCCGGCCTGCTCGATGACCCGGATGCCCCGCACGCCCGCCTGCCGCAGGCGCGCGCCGGCCAGCAGCCCGCCGAACCCGCCGCCGACGACCACGACCTCCACCCGGTCGTCGATCGGCTCCCGGGTGAAGTCCGGCTCCTCCACGTACGGATCGTCGGCGTAGGAGCCGAACTCACCGGCGGTGCGGTGGTATTGCGCGTTGCCCTCGGGGCGGATCCGGCGGTCGCGCTCGGCCCGGTAGCGCGCACGCAGGGCCTCCGGGTCGAACCCGAGTCCCTCCGGGTCGAATTCGGGGGCGGCGGACGGGGTGTGGGGGTTGGTCATGCGTGTTCCTTCTGCTGTCGAGGGGTATGCGCTGGTCTGGTGTGGAGGGCTGTGCGGGCTCCGCCGGGTCGCTACCGCGGACGGGAGTGGAAGCGGAGCCGGGCGGCCTGGCCGCCGTCGATGAGAAGGCCGGTCCCGGCCCTCCCCGATCCGCTCGCGTCCGGCATCGCCGTCATGTGGGTCCGGACGGCGAGGCCGACCATGGAACAACCTCCCCTCATCGTTCGAACTGCCGTGTTCCGACGCCCAGTTGGGTGTGCTGGCTACAACACGCCGGTGGCCGGTACTGCCTCGTGCCACGTGCAGCGCACGGCGACGGCCTGTCGCCAGCCGCGGATCGCCTTCGGTGGCATACCGATCGCGAGGACCCCGGTCAGGTGGTCGCCCCTGCGATAGGCGACCAGGAACCGGCGCTCGGCCAAGTCCCCTTCGACCACGGCGACTTCGTCGTGTCCGTGCAGCCGGCCGAACGCCTGGACCTTCATGCCGTACTGGTCCGACCAGAAGTACGGCACCGGAGCGAACGGCTTGCGGGCCTGCGGGTGCAGGAGGTTCCGTGCGGCGGCCATGCCCTGCTCGGCGGCGTTCGTACGGTGCTCGATGCGCATCGGCACCCCGAACAGCGGGTTGTGCCAGCGGGCGACGTCACCGGCCGCGTACACGCCCCCGGACGTCGGCCCGGGAGACTTCGTCGGCCCGAGGGTCTCCCGGACCGCCTCGCAGTACTCGTCGCAGACCAGGCCGTCGCCCACGGTGAGGCCGCTGTCCGCCAGCCACTCGGTGTTCGGCAGCGAGCCGACGGCCACCAACACCTCGTCGCCCTCGACCAGTTCGCCGTCGGCCAGCCGCACGCCCGCCTCGGTGACCGCGGACACGGTGACCCCGGTGCGCAGGTCCACCCCGTGTTCCAGGTGGGCGGCCGACAGCACCCGACCGACCTCGTCGCCGACGGCGTGGCCGAGCGGTACGGGAGCCGGTTCCAGGAGGGTGACCTCGGTGCCCAGGCCCCGTGCCACGGCGGCGGCCTCGGCGCCGAGGAACCCGGCGCCGACGACCACCAGGCGCCGCCCCTCCCCCAGCCGGTCCCGCAGTGCGAGCGCGTCGTCCAGGGTGCGCAGGACATGCGCGTGCCCGTCACCGGGCAGCCGTCGCGGACGCACCCCGGTGGCCACGATCAGTCCGTCGTACGCGACCCTCGTCCCGTCGGCGAGCAGCACCGCACGCCCGTCGAGATCGAGGCCTGTCGCCGCGATCCCGAGTCTCAAGTCCAGTTCCAGGGCGGCCAGTTCGCCGGTGGATCGCAGCGTCAGCCGGTCGCGCTCCCACTCGGAGGCCAGGATCTGCTTGGACAACGGCGGCCGGTCGTACGGCGGGTGCGGCTCGTCGCCGACCAGGGTGAGCGTGCCGTCGTACCCCTCCCGGCGCAGTGTCTCGACGGCCGAGAGTCCGGCCGCCGAGGCACCCACGACGAGAATCCGCCTCACTGGTCGACCAGCCGGATCGCCGCGGCCGGGCAGATCGCCACGGCTTCGCGCACCCCTTCGAGGAGTTCGTCGGCGGGCCGCTCCTCCAGCAGGATCGCCACCCCGTCGTCGTCACGCTGGTCGAAGACCTCCGGGGAGGCCATCACGCACTGACCCGCCGCGACACACTTCGGTTCGTCCAGTTCCACACGCATGGTCATCTTCCTTGCTCCTTCGGTACGTTCACCCACTGCGTTCACCGGTGGGATCCGGTCACCAGGTGACGGGCAGGGAGGCGACGCCGTACGTGGTGCCGTCGTGGTCGAACTCCAACTCCTCGACCCCGGCCGCCAAGCGCAGCGTGGGGACGCGCCGGTAGAGGGTGCCGTAGACGACCTGGAGTTCCAGGCGGGCGAGGGACTGGCCCAGGCACTGGTGGGGGCCGTGGCCGAAGGCGTTGTGCTTGCGCGCGGGCCGGGTGACGTCCACCCGGTCGGCGCCGGGGAACGCCTCGGGGTCCCAGTTGGCGGCGTGCAGATCCACGATCAGGCCGTCGCCCGCACGGATGACCTGGCCGCCGATCTCGATGTCCTCGGTGGCGACGCGGCGCAGACCGACCTGGACGATGCTCAGATAGCGCAGCAGTTCCTCCACCGCGCCGGCGACGACCTTGGGGTCCTCGGAGTCGCGTACCAGGGCGAGTTGCTCCGGGTTCTCCAGCAGGACCAGCGTGCCGAGGCTGATCATCGTCGCGGTGGTCTCGTGGCCGGCGATGAGCATCGCCACGCCCATGTGGACGGCCTCGCTCCGGCTCATCTCGCCGGCCGTGACCCGACCCGCCATCTCGGACAGCACGTCGTCACCGGGGTCGGTGAGCTTCTTGCCGAGCAGGTCGTCGAGGTAGGCGGAGAGCGCGTTGCTCGCCGCCCGCGAGTCCTCGGGCGCGGCGGCACGGTCGAGCGCGAGGCTGCTGTTCCGCTGGAAGAACTCGTGGTCCGCGTACGGCACTCCGAGCAGTTCGCTGATCACCAGCGAGGGCACCGGCAGCGCGAGCGCCGTCAGGAGGTCGGCCGGGTTCGGGCCGGCCAGCATGTCGTCGATCAGACCGTCGACGATCTTCTGGATCGGGGCCCGCATGGCCTCGATCCGCTTGACGAGGAACGGCCCGTTGACCATCCGGCGCAGCCGGGTGTGCTCGGGGGCGTCCGTGTTGACGATGAGCTCCGGGGTGTACTTGGCGATCTCCTGCCGGTACGCCGTCACGAACGGGAAGCTGCCGGGGCTCTTGTCGTTGGCGCTGACGCGGGGGTCGGTCAGCAGGGCCCGCTGCAGGGCGTGCCCGGTGATCATCCACGGCGTGCTGCCGTCCCAGATCCGGACCTTGCCGATCGGGTCCCGCTCGCGCAGCTCCTCCACGGCCGGCGGCGGGGCGAACGGGCAGCCGGCCGCCCTGGGCATCGGGAACCCGGGCATCGCCTCGGCCGCGTCGGACGCGGCTCCGGCCAGTGTCTCGGCCATCTGACTCCTCGGTGGGGGCTCCGCGGGGGCGGAGAACGGGGAAGGCGTGGCGACCTCTGGGACCCCATGCAAGCGGAGCGGACTGACAGCTTCCGGCCGGTTGCCTGACATGAAGCTGACGTGATCCAGATCACAGACCTGACCCGCAGGGGGTCGGCCACCTGGGCACGCTTTCGCGCCACCTCGCGTCGCGACCTCACCCCGCGGACACGACGAAGCGGCCGGTGCGAGAGACGCACGGCCGCTTGGAGAGAGGGTTTGTGGGGGTGAGGGAGTTGAAAGTACGGGGAGAGCGTGGAGGGGTGTGAGGTTCAGCGTCCGAGGCGGTAGCCGAAGCCCCGGCGTGTGTGGATCAGCGGAGGCTGCTCCTGGTCCACCTTGTGGCGGAGGCGGGAGACGAGTTTCTCGATCGCGTTGCCTGCCCGGGTCTCGCCCCAGACGTGCCGGCAGATCTGCTCCTTCGACAGCACCCGCTCGGCGTTGACGAGCAGATGACGCAGCAGCCGGTACTCGGCCGGGGTGAGGTCGAGGTCCCGTCGGCCGCGCCGGGCCTGACAGGTGGCGTCGTCGAGGACGAGGTCGCCGTAGCACGGCCCGTGGCGCATCGAACTGCGGCCGCGCAGTAACACGTGGGCCCTGGTGAGGACTTCGGAGATCCGGAACGGCACGGTGACGTAGTCCGATTCACCGAGGCCGAGTTCGGGGACGAGGAGGCCCAGCTTCTCGTAGTCGGCGAGGAAGAGCACGGGAGGCAGGTCGGCCGGTCGGAAGTGGCGTGCCTCGCCCAGCTCCTCGATGTCCGGGACCGACACATCCATGACCACGAGGTCGAAACGGTGCTCGGCGAGCCGTGTCATCCCCTGGGCTCCGGTGCGGGTGACGGTCACCCGGTAGTCCGCCAACTCCAGGGTGGTCGTGAGCAGTTCGGCGATCGCGGAGTCATGGACGATGAGCAGGACATGCTGCCCGTTCCCACGGGCGGGCGCGGGCGCCTCCGTGCCAATCCCGCGCATCCCGCCGACGCCGACGCGGTCCGTTCCGTGCACCCGGTCCACCTCGTCCGTCCTGTCCATCGCATGCACCTCGTTCATGGGTAGGTGGCGGGCGGCGACACCGCTTCGCGCCGGACTCACGCGCCGGACACGAACGGCGGTCGCACCGAACGGCACCGGTCAGGCCAGGCGCGACGAGGAGTCCTCGCCCTCCAGCGTGACCTCGGTGTGCAGGAAGTCGTCGACCATCCGGTGGAACAGCGTGGAGAGTTGCCGCAGGTCATCCGGCGACCACTGGGACAGCGCGAGCTCCATGCCCCGGCAACTCGCCATGCGGATACGGTCGATCGCCTCCTGGCCGAGGGGCGTGAGCTGGATGCGCTGGGCGCGGCGGTCGTCCGGATCCGGGACCCGGGTCACGTAACCGCCCTTCTCCAGCTGCTGCACCTGCCGGGTGACGTGCGACGCCTCCACGGCCAGCCGGGCCGCCAGCTCGCCGGGGCGCATGGGTTCCGAGTCGGCGATCTGCCGCAGCAGCGCCACCGCGGCCCGGTCCAGCGACACCCCGGCCAGGGCCATGAGGCGGTCGTGCTGCCTGACCCGACCGGTCAGATAGACGATGCGGTTGAGGGCTCGCTCGATCTCGACCACCTCGTCGGAGACGGGGACGGACGCGGCCCCGGACAGGGGGTCAGGGGTCTGCGCGGGCGATGGCGTGGGCATGAGTCCCACCCTATCAGGTACTTGCCTGACTCAAGTAAATTCGGAAGCACCTGCTCGACCGGCTCAAGCAAGCCGCCGCCCGGGCGCCGGGCCGCGGCCGGGACACCCTCGGCGGCCAGGTCCGAGCGGCGGGCCTGGGGGCATGCATCGTACATATTAGGTGCGTGGTGCATATTTGATGTCATGGCTCCTGCCCTGACCTCAGGCCCAGGCTCAGGTTTCGGGGCGGGAGTCGAGATCTGGGGAAGGACCGGCCGCATGGACAAGCCCACGCACTTGATCGAATTCGAGGCGATGCTGCTCGGGCGGCACCTCTATCTGAACTCGCCCCGGGCCCGGGCCGGCGGCCGCCTCGAGCGCAGCGCCTACATCCTGCTGAGCCGCATCCGTATGGAGGGCCCGATGTCCATCGGGCAGCTCAGCGACGCCTTCGGTCTCGACGCCTCCACGCTCAACCGGCAGACCGCCGCGATGCTGCGCGGCGGTCTCGTCGAGCGCATTCCGGACCCCGACGGGGGCATGGCCCGCAAGTTCCGCATCACGGACGAGGGCGAGCGCCGCCTCGACACGCATCGCGCGGAGGCCGTCCAGGGGCTGGAGAAGGTGATGGCCGACTGGGACCCCGAGGAGGTCGCCACCTTCGCCGCGTACCTCAAGCGGTTCAACACGGACATCGAGAACCTCGACGAGCGGCCCTGGCCCCGCCCCTGACCCGGAAACCCTGACCGCGAGACGCCTCTCCCCGTACGCCTGGATGCTGACAGGGGCGTACCCGGTCATGCCCTCGGAGGAGGTGCCGGGCACCGGTGTACTGCGTTCTCAGTACGGGAGAGTGTCGGCAGCCGCACGACGACGTGAGCGCCGCCGGCCGGGAGCCTGGTGAGGTACCCGAGACCAGATGTGGAGACCTCCGTCCCGTGGCTGCTTTTCTCTATCGACTGGGCCGTCTGACCTTCCGACGGCGTTGGCTCGTGACGTTCCTGTGGGTGGCGGTGCTGGCCGCGGTCGGCTTCGCCGCCGCCAAGGCACCCGAGGCACTCGACGACGGGGCGTCCATGCCCGGTATCGAGTCCCAGAAGGCCTTCGACCTGATGGACCAGCGCTTCCCCGGGGCCACGGCCGACGGGGCGAGCGCGCGGGTCGTCTTCCTCGCGCACGGCGGGCGGAAGATCACGGCCGCCGAGAACCGGGAGACCGTCGACGCGTTCGTCGAGCGGGCCGGCGCCGGTTCGCAGGTCGCCAGTGCCGTGAACCCCTTCCGGGCCAAGGCGGTCAGCGAGGACGCGACGACCGCGTACGCCACCATCACCTACAAGGTGAAGTCCGACGACCTCACCGACGCCAGCAAGAACCACCTCGAAAAGGCTGTCGAACAGGCCCGGGACGCGGGGCTGACCGTCGAGGCCGGCGGTTCCGCGCTGGCCACCGAGCCGTCGGTGGGCGGTGCGACCGAGATCATCGGTGTCTCGATCGCCGCCGTCGTGCTGATGATGACCTTCGGGTCGCTGGCCGCCGCCGGTCTTCCGCTGCTCACCGCCGTCCTCGGCGTCGGCGTCAGCATGGCGTCGATCATGGCGCTGGCCGAGGCGTTCGGACTGGGCTCGTCGACCGGGACGCTGGCCACGATGCTCGGACTAGCGGTGGGCATCGACTACGCGGTGTTCGTCGTCTCCCGCTACCGCGAGGAGCGGGCCAACGGACACGCCCCGCAGGAGGCGGCGGGCCTGGCCGCCGGTACCGCCGGATCCGCCGTCGTCTTCGCCGGGCTCACCGTGGTCATCGCGCTGGCCGGGCTCGCGGTGGTCGGGGTCCCGATGCTGACCAGGATGGGGCTCGCCGCCGCGGGCGCGGTCGTCGTCGGGGTGCTGATCGCGCTGACGCTGGTCCCGGCCGTGCTCGGTTTCTGGCCCGACGCCGTTCTCTCGCGCGGGGCCCGCAGGAGCGGACGCGTCAAGGAGGGCGGCGAGAACAACGGCGGCAGCCGCTGGGCCCGCTTCGTCCTGCGCCGCCCCGTGCCCGTCCTGCTGGCCTCCGTCGCCGGACTCGGCGCACTCGCGGTACCCGTCATGGACCTGCAGCTGGGCACGTCCGGGGACGAGGCCAAGCCGACGTCCACCACCCAACGCCGTGCCTACGACGCGCTCGCCGACGGCTTCGGACCCGGCTTCAACGGGCCGCTGACCATCGTCGTGGACGCCAAGAGCGCCCCGGACGCGAAAACCGCCGTGAACAGGATCGCCAAGGAGATCGGCGCCACCGAGGGCGTCGTGTCCGTCTCGCAGGCCCGGTTCAACCCGGCCGGGGACACCGCGGTCTTCTCGGCGGTCCCGGCCGACTCGCCCACCAGCGAGCGGACCCAGGACCTCGTCCACATCATCCGGGACGAGCGGCCCGCGACCGAGGCCTCGACCGGCGCGGAGTTCGAGGTCACCGGCACCACCGCCCTGAACATCGACGTCGCCCGGAAGATGCAGGACGCGCTGATCCCGTACCTGATCGTCGTGGTGGGACTGGCGATCCTGCTCCTGCTGCTCGTGTTCCGGTCCGTCCTGGTGCCGGTCAAGGCGGCGCTCGGGTTCCTGCTGTCGGTGCTCGCGGCCCTCGGATCCGTCGTCGCGGTCTTCCAGTGGGGCTGGGGCGCGGACCTGCTCGGCCTGGAGACCACCGGCCCGATCATGAGCATGATGCCGATCTTCCTGGTCGGTATCGTCTTCGGGCTCGCCATGGACTACCAGGTCTTCCTCGTCACCCGCATGCGGGAGGCGTACGTGCACGGCGACCGGCCCGGCCAGGCCGTGGTCACCGGCTTCCGGTACAGCGCCCGGGTCGTGGTGGCCGCCGCGCTGATCATGATGGCGGTCTTCTCCGGGTTCATCGGGGCCGGCGAACCCATGATCAAGATGATCGGCTTCGGGCTGGCCGTGGCCGTTCTGTTCGACGCGTTCGTCGTCCGTATGGCGTTCGTCCCGGCGGTCCTCGCCCTGCTGGGCAAGGCCGCCTGGTGGATGCCCCGTTGGCTGGACCGGCTGCTGCCCGACATCGACGTGGAGGGCGAGGCCCTTCACCGGAAGGCCGCCGTGCCCCTCACCGCGGTCGGCCCGCACGACCGGGAGTCGGCTCACGTCTGACCTGCGTCCCGTACGTTCCGCAGGGCCGCCCGTGCTCGTCACGGACGGCCCTCGTCGGCCGTTCGCACGGGCCGTGGCCCACCATGGACCCAGCTCACTTCCCACCGGAGAGTCCGATGATCACCAGCTGGCAGCGGTACGCCAAGGACCACCCCCGCGTCGTCGACGTGCTGGTGATCGTGCAGCTGTTCGCCGCCGTCGCCCTGGGAAGCGCGTTCACCACGGCCGGGAACTCCCGGACGAACGGATCGCTCGGTCTCGGCGTACTGCTGGGCGGCATCGCCTGCGTCACCCTGCTGTGGCACCGGAGCCACCCCCGTACCGTCGTCGTGGTGACCGCGATCTGCGGCAACACCGCCGGGGCGGCCGGCTACCTGCTCACCCCGCTGCTGCTGGCTCCGGTCATGGCCGCGCTGTACTGGCTGGCCGTCCAAACCGACCGCAGGACCGCACGCGTCCACTGCCTCGCGGTCACCGTCCTGCTGGTGACCACGGCGATGCTCTTCGACCCGTACGGCCATCCGCTGGCCCTCAAGACGATCGGACCCGCCACCTGGGTGGTGCTGCCGATCGCCTGGGGTACGGCCTCCCGGCTGCGGAGCGCCTATCTGGAGGCCGTACAGGCCCGCGCCGAGCACGCGGAGCGCACCCGTGAGGAGGAGGCGCGCCACCGGGTCGCCGAGGAGCGCATGCGCATCGCCCGGGAACTGCACGACGTGGTCGCCCACCACATGGCGCTGGCCAACGCCCTGGCCGGCACCGCCGCACACCTCGCGGCCAGCCGCCCCGAGCAGACGGAGCGGATCCTCGCCGACCTGGTCGGCACCACCTCCACCGCGCTGCGCGAACTGAAGGCCACCGTCGGCCTGTTGCGCCGGCCCGACGACTCCGAGGCGCCGCTGGAACCCGCTCCCGGACTCGGGCGGCTGACCGAGCTGGCCACCGCGTTCGCCTCCGCCGGGCTGACGGTCGACATCGTCACCGAGGGCGAACCGCGGCCGCTCTCACCGAGCGTGGACCTGACGGCGTTCCGAATCGTGCAGGAAGCGCTCACCAACGTCACCAAGCACGCGTCCGCGCGGACGGCGCGGGTGACACTGGCGTACACGCACGACCGGCTGACCGTCACGGTCACCGACGACGGATCGGGAGACACCCCCGTGGTGCCCTCCCCGAGCGGCGGCTTCGGTCTCATCGGCATGCGGGAACGCGCCCGGTCCGTCGGCGGCCTCGTCCGGACGGGACCCTGCCCCGAAGGTGGTTTCAGCGTCACCGGCGAACTGCCGATCGATCTCTGACGCCCGAACGACCGGCGGCGCACCGCCGGTCCGATCCCGAACCCGACTCCGACCTCGGTCCCGACCCCGGAAGCGAACCGAATCAGATGACCATCCGCGTCCTGCTCGCCGACGACCAAGCCCTGCTGAGAGCGACCTTCCGGATCCTGATCGACTCCTGCGACGACATGGAGGTGGTCGGCGAGGCGACGGACGGCGACGAGGCCGTCGGGCTCACCCACACCCTCCGCCCCGACGTCGTCCTCATGGACATCCGGATGCCCGGTTCCGACGGTCTGGGCGCCACCACCGCGATCTGCGCCGGCCCGGACCTCTCGGGCACGCGCGTCCTCATCCTCACCACCTTCGAGACCGACGAGTACGTAGCGCGGGCCCTGCGCGCCGGCGCGAGCGGGTTCCTCGGCAAGGACGTCACGGCCGATGTGCTCCTCGACGGCATCCGGACGGTCTCCGCCGGCGAGTCCCTGCTCTCCCCGCTCGCCACGCGCTCCCTCATCACCCGCTTCCTCGCCGCACCCGCGCCCGCCGACCGGCTGGCGACGCCCGAGCTCCTCGCCACCCTGACCTCCCGTGAACGGCAGGTGATGGGCCTGGCCGCCGAGGGCAGATCCAACGACGAGATCGCCGAGAGCCTCTTCGTCAGCCCCTTGACCGTACGCACGCACGTGCATCGCGCGATGACGAAGCTGGGCGCCCGCGACCGGGCCCAACTGGTCGTCATCGCCTACCAGTCCGGGCTCGTACAGGCCCCGCCGCCCGCGTCCTGAGCCGGCCCGTGGGACGTGCTCGTCCCACGGGCCGGGTGGGATCAGCTCCCCGCGGTGGAGGCGCGGCGGTTCGTCAGCCACCACGCCCCGGCACCCAGCACCAGCAGCGCGGCGACCCCTCCGCCGACGACGAGGCTCATGGGCGTTCCGTCGTCGTCCTTCTTCGTGTCGGCCGCTGCCGCCGTGGCACCGGGCTCGGAGGGCGTCGCGGTGACCGACGGGGTCGGGCTGGGCGTCGGGCTCGCGGTCGGGCTGGGAGCGATCGGCTTCGCGCCCGGTGCCGCCGCCTTCAACTCCAGGAGCGGGGCGGGCTGTTCGGGCTCCTCACCACCCTTGGGCAGCTCGATCCAGCGCGAGACCTTCCCGTCGCTGTAGGTGTCGATGGTCTTGAACGCCACTTCCCCGACGTCCGGGAGCTGGCGGATCTTCACCTTGTACTCGGCGTCGGCGCCGGTCCTGAGAGGGGTGCCGCCCACGACGTAACCGTCGTCGGTGGCCTTCAACTGCCAGCCCTTGGGGGCCTCGACGAGCGTGACGTCGGCCGGTGCGATCCCCTCGGGCAGCACGACGCGCACCTCGCGGAAGCCCGCGGTGGCGGACTCCGCCTCGCAGACGACGGTGAGGGTGACGTTCTCGGCGAGGGCCTGCGCCTTGTCGGCCTCGACCTCCGTGTGCGCCGAGGCGGGACCGGCCAGCGCGAGGACGGCCGTGAGCGCGGCGGCGCCGGTCAGTGCGACACGGCGCCCGTTGACGGACAGGGACATGGTGGAACTCCTTGCTGGTGGAACCGGGCGGGCCGAGGCCGGGCCCGGGTGAAGGGGACGACGGGGACGGGTGTCCGTCCCGGAGGTCCCCTGCGCACCAGCGCGTGCTCCAGGGTCTGGGTCCGTGCTCCTGCCGGGAGTTCGAAGGAGCAGGCGAGCGGTACGGGCGGCGGACGGTGGGCAGTGGCTACGGCCGTGCCCGGCAGGAACCGGGATATGACCGCCGCGGCGACGGCGCGCAGTGTACGGCCGGTGGCCAGGGCCGCCGTGACCGCCGCGTCGGCTCGGTGGAGCAGCCAGGCGACGACGAGGGCGGCGACGACGTGCGCGGTCGTCATGGCCGTCTCGGAGGCGTGCTGCCAGGGGTGTCCGCCGGGACCCGTCGTCATCGCGTCGTGCCCGGCGTGCGTCATGCGTCCCGTACCGGCGCGGTGGCCGCCGGCCGTCGTGAGCGCGAGATGCATCGCGGCCTGTGCCGCCAGGGTGCAGCCGCCGACCGCGAGCAGTCCGGGGCGGCGGCGGGCGAAGGGCCGTACGACGACGAACTGCGCGGCGGCGAAGGCGGTCACGAGCCGCCACGGCACCTGCCCGCCCTCGACCGCGTGATGGCCGACGGCGGCGAGCACACTGCCGACGAGGGCGAACGTCACGGCCCGGACCCGGGCGCCCGCGCGGCTCGGCCGGGACCCCTGGCCCCTGCCGTCGCGTTGCGTCACATGGTCACCTGACACGGTCGCCCATCATCCTCCGCCGCGTTCACCCTGTCGCATACGTCTACGTCAGAGGCGAGGAGGCCGTTCACCCGGGGTCGTACGAGGAGGGACGCGCCGGCCCCCGGGCGGGGCGGGAGCGGTTCAGTCCGCCGCGCCCAGGGACCAGCTCGGGACGCTGCCCGCGAGGCGGCACGTGAGGAAGTACAGCGGTATCGGCGGGGTGTAGGGCGAGCCTCCCGCGGGGCTGTGGATCAGCCGGGGCCGGTCGGCCCAGGGGCCGCGGCGGGCCCGTGTCCAGGACGGGTCGGCCAGGTGCGCGCCGACGGTGTACGTCGTGGAGGGCGGCCAGGTGACGCCGATGTGGGAGCCGGAGGGGACGATCCACCACCAGCGTTCCTCGTCCTCGAAGTCGTCGGCGAAGACACAGCCCACGCGGGGCAGGGAGTTCATGATGCGTTCGCCGTGCTCGCGGGACGTGGTCACGGCGTCGCAGCCCAGGCCGGCGCGCAGCTGGGCGGGGATGACCAGGCGGCCGGACTGCCCGGACGGGAAGGTCGTGGAGGGAAGCAGTCGCGAGCCGTACGTGCGCGGTCGCGGTTCAGGGGCGTGCTGCAGTTCCATGAGGCAGGTGTCCTTCGGCCGAGTGGGGGTTGGGCCGGGTGAGGTGCGTGGTGGGCGCGCGCCCGGTGGAGGCGGGTTCTCTTGACTGCGACGACGTCGGCTGCTGCGGCACCGACCGCAACGACACCGGCGGGGAGGACGCCGGCGGCGACGGCACCGGCTGGGACGGCAGGACGGCCCAGACGACGCGTCCGGAACCGTTCGCGCTGTCCCTGACGCCCCAGTCGCTGCTGACCATGCCGACGAGCAACAGTCCGCGGCCACCCTGGTCGTCGGGCCCGGCACTGCGCTGCGCGGGGCCCGTCAGACCGCGGTTCTGGTCCTCGACCTCGATGTGGAGCCGTCCGCCCGCGGTGCGCAGTCTGCAGACGATCCACTCGCTCGCCGTGTGCGTGAGCGCGTTGGTGACCAGCTCGGAGGTCACCAGGACGGCGTTGTCGCAGGTGTCGGGGCTCGTGCCCCACTCGCTCAGCAGTTCGCGCACGTTCCTGCGGGCCACCCCCACCGAGGCGGGTGTCGGGGAGAGTCCGAACACGCCCGCTCTGTGGGGGTGTTCATTCGCGGGCAGTCGGCCCAATGGCTTGGGGAGGGAGGGCGGAGCCATCGCCGTTCGCCTTTCGTCTGCCTTCGCACCGGAGGTCGGGCCAGTGCCTGTACCGCTTGATCCGGTTCAGCCGCGAGGCGCGTACAACCCGTTGCGCACGGTGACGAATCACGCCCCGTTCTCCCCCAACTGGGCCGCGTCGTCTCGCCGTTCACCGGACCGGGACGGTACGCCCCACTGTGACACCTGCCAACAACAGCCCGCAACCAACAAGTTGAAAATTGCAATTCGCCAGGTGCATGCTTCCCCTGTCGAACGGATGATCGTGACAGACTGCGACCTCGAACCCGCTGTGAGGGGGTAAGCCGTGACCGTGGAAACCGACTGGGGCGGCGCGCCCTCCGTCCTGCGCATGATCCTCGGCAGGCAGCTGGAGGAGCTGCGCAACCGCGCCGGACTGACATACGAACAGGCGGGCGGAGCGATCGGGGTGAGCCACTCCACGATCCGCCGGATGGAAGCCGCCAAGGTGGCCCGGCTCAGGCTTCCGGACGCCGAGAAACTGCTCCAGGTCTACGGCGTGACGGACCAGCAGGAGATCGACACCTTCCTGAAATCGGTCCGCGAGGCCAACAAGCGCGGCTGGTGGCACACCTACCGTGACGTGCTGCCGGACTGGTTCGCGGCCTATCTGAGCCTGGAGCAGGCGGCGCTCCAGATCCGCGCGTACGAGGCCCAGTTCGTGCACGGTCTGCTGCAGACCGAGGAGTACGCGCGCGCCCTGCTGGGCGCCGGGAATCCGCACGCCGCGACCGAGGCCACGGAGCGCAGGGTCGCGCTGCGGATGCGGCGCCAGGAGCTGCTGTCCCGGCCCTCGCCGCCGCGCGTGTGGATCGTGATGGACGAGACCGTGCTGCGCTGGCCGGTCGGCGGACCCGAGGTGATGCGCGCCCAGATCGACCATCTGATCGCGGTCAACTCGCTACCCCAAGTGACATTGCAGATCATGCCGTTCAAGAACGGCCCGCATCCGGCGATGCGGGCCGGTGCTTTCCATCTCTTCCGGTTCCGGGCACGCGAACTGCCGGACATCGTCTACCTCAACGGTTTGGTGGGCGCTGTCTATCTGGACAAGGACGACGACGTCGTGGTCTATCGCGAGGCCCTGGACCGGCTGGGCGCGCAGGCGACGCCCGCCAGAAAGACCGAGGCCCTCCTCGGTGCGATTCGCAAGGAGCTCTGACGTGCACCACCACATACGCAACGGACACATACGCAACGGCATGCCGTCCCGGGACCTCGGCACCCGCGGCTGGTTCAAGCCGTGGAGCGACGACGCGGGCGGCGCCTGCGTCGAGGCGAAGAAGCTCGGCGACGGCCGGGTCGCACTGCGCCAGTCGACCGATCCCGACGGCCCCGCGCTGGTCTTCACGCCGCGCGAGATGACGAGTTTCCTGGCGGGTGTGAAGGCGGGTGCCGCCGACTTCCTGCTCTGAGGCACCCCCTTGTTCCCGCGCACAGATGTTCCCGCGCACAGACTTCCCTGGTTTCCTGAACACCTCTGCTTTGATCAACACCCTTGATTTCCCTGAGCGTTGACTTCGAACCCGACGATTTGACAGGAGGGGCGGCTTTGCCCGAGAACGGATGGCCGGCCGACCGGATCGACACCGAGAACGCCCACTCGGCACGCATCTACGACTACATCCTCGGCGGTAAGGACTACTACCCGTCCGACAAGGAGGCGGGCGACGCCATGTCGCGGGAGTGGCCCGCCCTGCCGATCCACATGAAGGCCAACCGCGACTGGATGAACCGCGCGGTGGCCTGGCTGGCGAAGGAGGCGGGGATTCGCCAGTTCCTGGACATCGGCACCGGCATCCCCACCTCCCCGAACCTCCACGAGATCGCCCAGTCGGTGGCCCCCGAGTCACGGGTCGTCTACGTGGACAACGACCCGATCGTCCTCACCCTCTCCCAGGGGCTGCTGGCCAGCACGCCCGAGGGCAGGACGGCGTACATCGAGGCCGACTTCCAGCACCCGGAGGCCGTGCTCGACTCGCCCGAGTTCCGCGAGACGCTCGACCTGGGCAAGCCGGTCGCGCTGACCGTGATCGCGATCGTCCACTTCGTACTGGACGAGGACGACGCGGTCGGCATCGTGCGCCGCCTCCTGGAGCCCCTGCCCTCCGGCAGCTACCTCGCGATGTCCATCGGCACCGCCGAGTTCGCGCCCGAGGACGTGGGCCGGGTCGCCCGCGAGTACGCGGCCCGCAACATGCCCATGCGGCTGCGCACGATCGACGAGGCCGACCAGTTCTTCGAGGGCCTCGAACTCGTCGAACCCGGCATCGTCCAGGTGCACAAGTGGCACCCGGATGCCGCGAGCGGTGAGGGGATTCGGGACGAGGACATCGCGATGTACGGGGCGGTGGCCCGCAAGCCGTAGCGCTCCGCTGGTTGACCGTTCGATACCTGCGGGTCCGTTGGTGCTGGTCGCGCAGTTCCCCGCGCCCCTATCGGGGCGCGGGTGCAGGTCACTCGCCCGGTGCACCCAGCCGTTCGTTCGACGGGGGGATGACTCTCGCCGTCAGGTCCGGAGTGGGCATCTCTCTGTCGAACGGGTACATCGGGCGGTTGATGCGGTGGTGGCCCAGGCGGACGAGGTTCTGGTCCACTCCGCCCGGAGTCAGGGCCATCTTCCAGTCGGCGGCCATGGAGAAGAGTTCGGGTTCCAGGTAGCCGATCTTGACGAGGACGATGTCGGCCGTGCGGGGTGACAACTCCAGGTCGGTGAAGTCGTGTTCGTGGTGGTAGGGCTTGCGCAGCGCGGTGAGGATCACGTGCACGCCGCCGACCCGTAGCACCACCTCCGCCTGGGCGTGCGGGTCGCCGTGGCGGATCGCGTGGACCGTGCCGGTCAGGGTGAGCGGGCCGGCGTGGCGGTCGTCGACCTCAGCGCCCGCGGTGACGGTGACGGTCGCTCCGACGCCCGCCCGTACGGCCGTCTCCACGGCGGCCGGACCGGGGAGCGAGGCGTAGATGACCGTCGGCCCCGACGGGTCCTTGAACTCCGGCCGGGACAACACTCGTTCGAGCCCCCAGGTGACGTCGCCCGCGCCGCCCGCCGTCGGGTTGTCGCCGGTGTCGCTGATGAAATAGGGCCGGTTCGTGTTGGGGGCCGCCAGCGCCTCGTCCAGGCAGTCGTCCAGCGTGCCCGTGGGGGCGACGAAGGCGAAGTCGTGCCGTGCCTCCCAGAAGCCGCGTGCCAGGCGTTCCGCGCCCGCCGTGACCGCGTCCCGCGACGGGCCCGTGACGACGACCGCCGCCCGGTTGCGCGGCTCGTCCGCCCAGGCGTAGCCGACCCAGATCGCGGCGTCCGTGACGCCCTCCGTGGCCTCCACCTCGTCGACGGCCGCGTACACGCTCTTCGCGGGTTCGATGCGGGTCGAGGTCTGTTCGCCCGCCAGGAGCACGGGCACCGGGATCCAGGCCTTGACCGGGCGGGGCGCGCCGGCCGTGAGGAGGTCCACGAGGTTGCGGGCCGCCCGTTCCTTCGTGTCCATGGCGTCCTCGTGCGGGGCCATGCGGTAGCAGGTGATCAGGTCGCTCAGGTGGGCGAGTTCGCGCGAGACGTTGCCGTGCAGGTCCATGGAGGTGGACACGATGACGTCCGGGCCGACCGTCTCCCGGACACGGGCGAGCAGGGCCGCCTCGGCGTCGTCGACCCCTTCCACCGTCATCGCGCCGTGGATGTCGAACCAGAGCCCGTCGAGGTGCCCCAACTCCCCCAGCCTCGCGATCAGTTCGTCGGAGAGTTCGGCGTAAGCGGCCGCTGTCACCGTACCGCCGGGCAGCGCCTTGCCGACCAGGGCGCCGCGCCAGTCGGCGGCGGCCCTCAACGCCGTTCCGGGCGCGAGGAACTGATAGCGCGTCAGGACGTCCGTGCCGCGCTGCGGGTGGAAGGCGGGGGCCTCGGTCCGGGCCGGCGAGAACGTGGACGACTCGATGCCGAGCCCGGCGATCGCGATGACGGGACGGGTGACGGGGGTACGCGGTTGTGGCATGGCTCCTCGCACGGTGGTGGATGTCAGCTGGGCTCGCACAGTGGTGGGTTGAGCGCCTCGCGCGGTGGATGGGTGTCAGTGGTCAGTGATGGGTGGGGGCCACGGCGCCTGTGACGGCCTGGAGGGCGTTCGCCAGGGCCCGTTGGAGCGCGAACTGGCCCGCTCCGACGAGGCCCGCGTCCGCGCCGAGGCTGGTCCGCTCGATCACCAGGTGCTTGGTCACCAGCGGATGGCAGCCCTCGTACAGCTGGCTGCGGACGGCGGCGACGAACGGTTCGAGCGTCGAGAGGAGGCCGCCGAGGTACACGGCGTCGGGGTTGAAGAAGTTGACGTTCGCGGACAGGACCATGCCGAGATAGCGGCCGGCCTGGCGGACGGCGCGGGTGGCCTCCGGGTCGGCGTCGTGGGCGAGGCGTACGACGTCCTCGATGGATGTGACGTCCAGGCCTCGCTCGCGCAGGATCCGGACGAGCGCGGCGCCCGAGGCGACGGTCTCCAGGCAGCCGGTGTTGCCGCAGGAGCAGGGGATGTCGTGGCCCGCCTCGACCCGTACGTGGGTGATCTCGCCGGCGGCACCGGTCGCGCCGCGGTACAACTTCCCGTCGGCGATGACCCCCGCGCCGATCGCCGAGCCCATCTTCACCATGATCGACTGGCGGCGCTCGGCGGGCCGGACGCTGTGCTCGCCCACGGCCATGCAGTTGGCGTCGTTCTCGATGGCGGCCGGTACGCCGAACCGCTCCTCCAGCCAGTCCCGGACGGGGAAGCGGTTCCAGCCGGGCATGCGCGAGGGGAGGGTGACGACGCCCTCCACGACATCGACCGGGCCCGGGAGGCAGAGGCCGACGCCGCGCAGCAGTTCCCGGCCGCGTCGCCCGGCGAGGGTCTCCAGGGTCTCGGCGAGTGCGGGCAGCGCGGTCTCGGGTCCCTCGGCCGTCGCGAACGGCACAGTGGAGACCTCGGTGAACCCGCCGCCGGGCAGGACGACCCCGACCCGGGCGTGCCGTCCGCCGAGGTCGGCCGCGACGGCGAACCCGTCGCTCCCGCCGAGGCGCAGCACCTTGCGCGGGCGCCCGCCGGTCGAGGACCGCGTGCCCTGCTCGGCGACCAGCCCGTGCGCCAGAAGCTGGCCGACCGTGAGCGAGATCGTCGAGGGTGCGGCACCGAGCAGAGCGGCGAGTTCCGTGCGGGTCGACGCCTGCCCGGAGGCGAGGAGTTCGAGGACCCGCTCGGCCAGCGAGGAGACGCCCGTGACGCCCCTCCGGTGTCCCGCACTTTTTTCAGACATGGACGAAGTAACTCCCAGGGTTGGGGAAAGCCGGGGAAATCCGGAGGCCAGAGCGACGAGCGTATGCCTGTATGTCCCTCACGCGACTTTTTGCAGAACAGCAGTAACAGACTTTTTACAGCGGGCCGCCTGTTTCTTCGAACCTTCCGGTCGTTGACTGGCTCCGCCGAGCGCCGCCGTTCGTCTCCGGCCTCGCGTCCGGTCTCGCGCACCGAGCCCTTGTCCACCTGAGGAGAGCCATGTCCCCTGCTCGCACGACGCTCGTCGCCTGTGCCGTCGTCTCGGCGGGCACACTGCTGCTCGCGGGCTGTTCCGGGACGAACGACACGTCGTCCGCGTCCCCCGACTCCATCAACTACGCGCTGCCCGCGAACTTCACGCCGAACTGGATCCTGCCGATCGGTACGGCCGCGCACCTCAACACCAACAACAGGTCCATCGCCGACAGCATGTGGGAGCGGCTCGTCGCGTACGACGGCTCCACCGGGAAGATCGCCTGGAACAAGAAGGCGTCCATCGCCACCGCCGCCGACTTCGCGTCCGACGGCAAAAGCGTCAAGGTCACGCTGGGCGACCGCAGTTGGAGCGACGGCAAGCCGATCACCTCGCGGGACGTCGAGTTCTGGTTCAACCTCATCAAGGCGAACAAGGCGGAGTGGGCGGGCTACAACCCGGGCAAGGCGCCGGACAACTGGACCTCGTTCAAGACCGTGGACGACCGTCACTTCACGATCACCTTCGACAAGGCCTACAACTCCCAGTGGATGCTGGCCAACGAGTTCAGCGAGATCACCCCGCTGCCGCAGCACGTGTGGGACAAGACCGACGCCTCCGCGCAGGTGTCCGACGCCGACCGGACCGCCGCCGGCGCGAAGAAAGTCTGGACGTATCTGAACTCGGCCGCGAAGAACATCTCCCGCTACGACAAGGACGCGCTGTGGAAGACCCTCAGCGGCCCTTACGCGGTCAAGTCGTTCTCCACGTCCGGCAAGGTCGTGCTCGCCGCCAACAAGAAGTACGACGGCGGTGAGAAGGCGAACATCGCGACGGTGAACCTGCTCCCCTTCACGACGGCGGACGCCGAGAAGAACGCGCTGCGCTCCGGCAGTGTCGACTACGGCTACATCGAGGCGACGGACCTCGACCAGAAGGACCGGTTCACGGCGCAGGGATACACGGTCAAGCCGTGGTCGGGCTGGGCGATCACCTACATGCCGTACAACTTCAACAACCCCGCCATGGGAGCGGTGTTCAAGCAGCTGTACGCGCGCCAGGCGGTCCAGCGGTCGATCGACCAGACGAGCCTGGCGAAGGTCATCTTCAACGGAACGGCCGTGCCCGGCTACGGCCCGGTCCCGCAGGCGCAGGCGTCCGACTTCGTCTCGCAGGTGCAGAAGGACAACCCGTACCCGTTCTCGACGTCGGCGGCCAAGTCCCTGCTGACCGGCCATGGTTGGGAGGAGAAGGGCGGGGTCATGGTCTGTACGGACCCGGGGACCGGGGGCGCGCAGTGCGGTGAAGGCGTCGCCGAGGGAACGAAGTTCGAGATGCAGGTGCTGTCGCAGTCCGGCTCGGCCGTGACCGACAACATGATGAGCTCGGTCCAGTCCTCGCTGGAGAAGACCGGCATCAAGTTCTCCATCAAGACCGCGCCCGTCAACTCGGTGCTCTCGCAGACCCCGCAGTGCACCTCGGGCCGGCCGATCTGCAAGTGGCAGCTGTCGTTCTTCGGCACCGCGGGCAGCTGGTACTTCAACGCCTTCCCGACCGGCGACTCGCTGTTCCAGACCAAGGGCGGCTCGAACTTCGGCAACTACTCGAACCCCGACGTCGACAAGCTGATCACCGCGTCCACGACGTCGAGTTCGTCGCAGGCGGTCCAGGACTACAGCGCGGCCCTCGCGAAGGATCTGCCGGTCATCTGGCTCCCGGCGCCGGACTACCAGATCTCCGTCGTCAAGAACGGCCTCGGCGGCTTCTCGCAGGACTCGCTCGCCAACTTCCACCCGGCGCAGTGGAAGTGGACCAGGTGAGGACCGGCTGAGGACCTGAGGACCAACTCATGGACACCTTCCTCTACTTGACCCGACGGGTCCTCCAGGCCCTCGTGGTGATCCTCATCGTCACGGTCGTGGTCTTCTGCCTGCTGCACGCGCTGCCCGGGGGTCCCGCACGCGGGATCCTCGGCCCGCAGGCGACGGCCCAGCAGATCGCCTCCTTCAACCACGAGCAGGGCCTGGACCGTTCGATCCCCGTCCAGTACCTCTACTACCTCCGCACGCTGGTCCAGGGCGACCTCGGCACCTCGTACACGCTCAACGAGGGGGTCTTCCAGCTCATCGAGCAGCGGCTGCCCAAGACGCTCGTCCTGACCGTGCTGTCCGCTCTCGTCGGGCTGCTGCTGGCGATCCCGCTCGGCATGTGGCAGGCCGTGCGGCGCAACAGGCCGACGGACTACGTCATCACCACGCTGAGCTTCGTGGCGTACGCGACTCCCGTGTACTTCCTGGGACTTGTGCTCGTGCTCGTGTTCACCCAGTGGCTGAACTGGTTCCCCTCACAGGCACCCCAGGGCGAGACGCTCGCGGACGTGTTCGCACAGCCCAACGCCCTGGTGCTGCCGGTGGTCGCGGGGGCCGCGTCGATGGTCGCCGTGTTCAGCCGGTACATGCGGGCGGCGACGCTGGAGAACCTCCAGGAGGACTACGTACGGACCGCGCGGGCCGGCGGTTCGCGGCCGCGCGCGATCCTGTGGCGGCACGTCTTCCGCAACTCCCTGACACCCGTCGTCGCGATGCTCGGCTACTACGTGCCCGTGCTCTTCGGCGGTGCGCTCGTCGTCGAGCAGCTCTTCAACTACCCGGGAATGGGGCTGCTGTTCTGGAGCGCGGCGCAGTCCTCGGACTATCCGGTGCTGCTCGGCTGTGTGCTCGTCATCTCCGTCGCGACCGTCGTCGGCACCCTGCTGGCCGATGTCGTCCAGCGGATCATCGACCCTCGTGTGAAGGCGGGCCGGACATGAGTGCCGTACTCCAGACCAAGGCGCCCACACTGGAGTTGGCGACTGGATACCGCCTCTCCGTGCGGCGGTTCGCACGCAACAGGCTCGCGGTGGCAGGGCTGTTGGTCGTAGTCCTCTTCCTGCTCTTCTGCTTCGTGGGCCCGTTGGTGTACTCGACCGACCAGACCCACACCGACCTCACCCAGGTGAACCTCGCGCCGAGCGGGTCGCACTGGCTCGGCACCGACGCGGTCGGGCACGACGAGTTGGGGCGGCTGATGTTCGGCGGGAAGGTGTCGCTGCTCGTCGGGCTCGCGGCCGGTCTCCTCGCTACGGTCATCGGGACGCTGTGGGGCGCGGTCGCCGGGTACGCGGGTGGCTGGGTCGACGCGGTCATGATGCGGGTCGTGGACGCGGGGATCGCCATCCCGGCGCTCTTCATCCTGCTCGTCGTCTCGGCGATCACGACCCCGGACCCGCTCGGGCTGATCCTCATCCTGGGGTTCGTCTCCTGGCTCGTCCCGTCCCGGCTCGTACGGGCGGAGACGCTCACGCTGAAGAGCCGCGACTACGTGCTGACGCTCCGCGCGATCGGCGGGACGCACGGCCGGGCGATCTTCCGGCACATCCTGCCGAACTCTGTCTCGACGATCGTGGTCGCGGCCACGTTCCAGGTCGCCGACGCCATCCTGCTCGTCGCGTACGTCTCGTATCTCGGACTCGGTGTCCAGCCGCCCTCGACCGACTGGGGCGGAATGCTGTCGGCCGGGCTGACGGCCGCGTACTCCGGGCGCTGGTGGCTGATCGTGCCGCCGGGCCTCGCGATCATCCTCGTCGTGTGCGCGTTCAACGCGGTCGGGGACGGACTACGGGACGCGTTCGACGTGAAGGGACGGGCATGAGGGCCACGACGGGGACGAGCGGTGTGGGCAGTACGGGCAGCATCCTGGAGGTCGAGGACCTCGGGGTGACCTTCTCCACGGAGACGGGCGACGTGCCCGCGGTGCGCGGGGTGTCGCTGTACGTGCGGCCCGGGGAGACGCTGGCGCTGGTCGGCGAGTCCGGGTCCGGGAAGTCGACGGTCGCGCTCGCCGCGATGGGGCTGCTGCCGGGGAACGCGCGGGCGTCGGGCCGGGCCTCGGTCGACGGCACGGACGTCGTCGGCGCCGTCGAGAGCGACCTCGTGGGTTTGCGGGGGCGCACGGTGTCGATGGTGTTCCAGGAGCCCGCGACCGCCCTCGATCCGCTGACCCGGATCGGCGCACAGATCGCGGAGGTCGTACGCAACCACCGGCCGGTCTCCGCGCGCGAAGCCGCCGGAGAGGCGGTCGAACTGCTGCGGCGGGTCGGTGTCCCGGAGCCGGAGAAGCGGGCGTCCGCGTACCCCTTCCAGCTCTCCGGCGGACAGCGGCAGCGGGTGGTCATCGCCATGGCGATCGCGAACTCCCCGAGCCTCCTGATCGCCGACGAGCCGACCACCGCGCTCGACGTCACCGTCCAGGCCGAGATCCTCGACCTCCTCCGGGCACTCGCGACCGACTCCGGCACCGGCGTCCTCCTCGTCACCCACAACATGGGCGTCGTCGCGGACTTCGCGGACCGCGTCGCGGTGATGCTGGACGGGGAGATCGTGGAGACCGGCCCGGTGGAGGAGGTCCTGCTGCGGCCGACGCACGAGTACACGAAGCGGCTGCTGGCGGCTGTGCCGCGGTTGACCGTGGCCGGGGGCGGCGCGTCCGTCCACCGCACCCCAGGAACCGACGCCGACCCCGACACCCCCGCCGGAGCCCCCGCCGAAACCCTCGCCGACGCCCCGGTCGTCGAACTGCGTGGCGTCTCCGTGCGGTTCGGGCGTGGGTCGCGGGCCGTGCAGGCGCTGCACGACGTGTCGCTGACCGTACGGCCCGGGGAAACCCTCGGGCTCGTCGGGGAGTCGGGGTCCGGGAAGTCGACGGCTGCCCGGGTCGCGCTCGGGCTCGTGGCGCCCTCCTCCGGCTCGGTGTCGCTGTTCGGTGCCGATCTCCGGCGGGCGAGGGGACGCGCGCGCCGGGCCCTGCTCGCCGGCGTCGGCGTGGTGTTGCAGGACCCGGTGGCCTCGCTGGACGCGCGGATGAGTGTGGCTGAGTGTGTCGCCGAGCCGTTGCGGGTGCACCGCCGGGGGATGGCGGCGGCCGAGCGTCGGGAGCGGGTCGCGGAGGTGCTGGAACGCGTGCGGCTGCCCCGGGAGTTGGCGGGCCGCGGGCCGCGCGAGCTGTCCGGCGGGCAGCGGCAGCGGGTGAGTCTCGCCCGGGCGCTGGTCCTCGACCCCCGGCTGCTGGTCGCCGACGAGCCGACGAGCGCGCTCGACGTCAGCGTGCAGCAGACCGTCCTGGACGTGATCGCCGAACTGCAGGACGAGCTCGGCTTCGCCTGCCTCTTCGTCTCCCACGACCTCGCGGTCGTCCAGCAGTTCGCGCGGCGGGTCGTCGTCATGCGGGCGGGCCGGGTCGAGGAGGAGGGCGCCACCGCGACCACCCTCACCCACCCGGAGACGGACTACACCCGCCGGCTCATCGCCGCCGTGCCCGTACCCGACCCGGTGCTCCAACGTGTGCGCCGTACCGAACGACAGGCCGCGCTCGCCGCCGCCGGAACGGAGGGCGGGGCGTGACCGCACCCCAGCCGCGTCCGCCCGCCCCCGTCTCCGCGACCGCCTCGGCCCCCGAGGTGTTCGCCGGTGTCGACATCGGCGGCACGACCACACAGGTCGTGCTCTGCACGCCCGAACTCGCCGTCGTGGACAGCCAGGAAGTGCCCACCCCGGCCGCGGAGGGCGGCACGGCGATGGTCGGCGCCGCGCTCGACGCCCTGGGCCTGCTCCTGGCGCGCGTACCGGCCCGGCTGCGCGCGGTCGGGGTGGGCGCGGCGGGTCTGGTCGACGTCCGCGCCGGTCGCATCCTCGTGGCCAGCGACTCCTTCCACGCCTGGGCCGGGTTCGAGGTGACGGCGACCATGGAGGCCGCGCTCGGCGTTCCGGTCTTCCTCGACAACGACGTGAACGCGTTCCTGCGCGGCGAGTTGGCCCGGGGCGCCGTCGTGGGCGAGCGGCACGTCCTCGGCATGACGCTCGGCACCGGCGTCGGCGGCGCGCTGTGGCTGGACGGTGCGCTGTACGAGGGGCCGCACGGCGCGGCGGGCGAGGCGGGGCACATCCCGGGCTTCGGGGACCTCCCGTGCACCTGCGGCGGCCGCGGCCATCTGGAGACCCTGGCCTCCGGCCGGTCCATCACCGCCCGGTACGGCGAACGGACCGGGCTCGACCGCAGCGCCCGCGCCGTCGCCGACGCGGCGCAGCGCGGCGACCCGGACGCGCTCGCCGTGTACGAGGCCGCCGGCAGCGCGGTCGCCCGCGCGATCCTGATCACCGCGGGCATGCTGGACGTCACGACGTTCGTGATCGGTGGCGGGGTCAGCGGCGCCTGGACGCTCCTGGAGCCGTCGATCCGGGCCGCGCTCACCGCCGAACCCCCCGTCAGCGGCCACCCGGTCAGGGTCGTACGGGCCGGGCTCGGCAACGCGGCAGTCGCGGTCGGGGCGGCCTCCCGCGCCCGCACGGAATCCAGGGAACCCTTCGTTCCGTTCCGCCCCCTCCCCGAAGGCACCGACTCGGCGACTTTCAGAAGTGGTTGACCGCTTCTCACTCCACTTCAAGATCAAAAAAGACAACTCCGGCCATCTGGGCGCTCACTTGACTACCAGGCGTCACACACGATTGGCTCCGGCCAGCAAAGGCCAGACAGTCGACACACATGATCCCCCGACGGTCACACCTATTCATGCTCCCATCCGCTTGCCCGGCCGCACAGCGAGGTGCCATACCCCCCATGAACACGACTCCCTCAGGTCCCGTCCCCGCCGGATCCGCGCGGGGCACGGCTCTGGCCGCCGCCGTCGCGGCCGTCTGCCTGCTCGCCTCCGGCTGCTCGGGCTCCGGAGGATCCGACGCGGGCTCGGACGCCGACACGGCGGGGAAGGCGAGCGCCGGCGGGATCAAGGTCGCCCTGATCACCCACGGCGCCCCCGACGACGCCTTCTGGGAGCGGGTGCGGAAGGGCGCCGAGGCCGCCGCCGTCAAGGACGACATCGCGCTGACGTACGAGGCCAACCCCGACGCCAAGGGCCAGGCCGACCTGGTGCGGGACGCGATCGCCGACCGGGTCGACGGCATAGCCCTGACCCTGGCCAAGCCGGAGGCCATGAAGGGCGCGGTCGCCGCGGCCAGGGCGGCGGGCATCGCGGTGGTCGGCCTCAACTCCGGTATCGACGCCTGGAAGTCCGGGGGCCTGCTGCAGTACTTCGGCCAGGACGAGAGCGTCGCGGGCCAGGCGGTCGGCGACAAGCTGGACTCCCTGCGCGCCAAGCACGCCCTGTGCGTCATCCACGAGCGTGGCAACGTTGCCGTGGAGGCCCGCTGCGCCGGGGTGAAGAAGACGTTCGGCGGCCGGACCGAGATGCACTACGTGGACGGCACCGACATGGACGCGGTGACCGACTCGGTCGCCGCCGCCCTGCGACAGGACCGGACCATCGACGAAGTCGTCATGAACGGCGCGGGGTTCGCGCTCGCGGCGGTGAAGTCGGTGAAGAAGGCGGGCAGCAGGGCCGAGGTCGCCACCTTCGACCTCAACAAGGACCTGGTGAAGGCCGTGCAGAGCGGCGACGTGCAGTTCGCCGTGGACCAACAGCCCTATCTGCAGGGCTACCTCGCCGTGGACTCGCTCTGGCTGTACAAGACCAACGGCAACGTCAGCGGCGGCGGAGAGGAGCCCGTACTCACCGGACCGGCCTTCGTCACCAAGCAGAACGTCGCCGCGGTCTCGCAGTTCGCGGCCAACGGAACACGGTGAGACGCCCCCTGGCAGACCGGCCGGACCTCGGTGCCCGACCGGTCGAGGCGCGGTGCCGGACGGGTCGAACCGCCGTGCCGGACGGGCTGGTCCCACGCCGCCAGGTATGTGCCGGACCGGCTTGTCCGGCGCCGTCAGGTAACAGCGTCGCCAAGGTTTGGGGTACTCACGGTGCGTACGGTCACTTGTACGGATAGCATCCTGCGCACCCCCTGTGCTGTTCCGGTCACGCGGTCACCCGCCGCCCTTGTCCCGTCTCCCACCCCTGTTGACCACCCGACTTCCCCCAAGACCCCTTCCGCTCACCGCTGATCGCCCTAGGACGACGATGTCTCCACGGACAGGCTCCCGCCGCCGTCTCGGCTCCATACGTCTCTCACTGATCCTGCTGGCTCTGGTACCCAGCGTCACTCTCGCCGCCATGTGGGGCGTGACGACGATCCAGATGTTCTCGGAGGGTCTGCGGCTGAAGGACCAGACGGAACTCAGCAAGTCGACCGGGGCCATGGGCACCGACGCGACGCTCGCGTTGCAGCGGGAACGCAGCCTGTCGGCCGTGCTGCTGGCCTCGCCCGGCAGTTCCCGTACCGCCCTGGACGAGCAGCGGGCGCGTACCGACAAGGCGGTCGCGATTCTCGTCGGCCAGTCCGACGCGGTCCAGCGGGCCCCCGAGCGGATCAGCGAGCGGATGTACTCGGTCATCGCCTCGGTGGGCAGCCTGGAGTACTACCGGGGCCAGGTGGACAAACCCACCGACATCACCCCCGACCAGGCGCTGGACCAGTACACGTCGATCATCGACGACCAGATCCACGCCTTCCAGGAGCTCTCGCAGGTCGACGACGGGGAACTGACCTCGCAGGCCGGCCCGCTCGTGGCCCTGGAGCACTCGGCCGAGCTGGTGTCCCAGGAGGACGCCCAGCTGCATCTGGCCTGGCCGTCCGGGAAGCTCGACGAGAACGCGTGGAACCACCTCGTCCAGCTGGTCAACACACGGCGCTGGCTCGTCGAGGACCAATTGGTGCCCTCGCTGCGCGGCTCGGTGAAGACGCAGACCGAGCGGATCCTTCAGGGTCCGGAGTGGAAGACCCTGGAGAGCGTCGAGGACCAGGTGGTCGCGGCCCGCGCGAAGGGCCTCACCGACAGCCGGAAGATCACCCTGCCGGACGCGCAGAAGCGGTGGGACCCCGCGTTCGACGAACTCAGGGACCAGTACACCGCCCTGATCCGCCAGGAGACGACGGCACTGCTCGAACGCAGTGACGACAGGGCGGATGACCTGCTGATCAAGGCGGCCGCGCTGAGCACCGGCGGCTTCGTCGCCCTGCTGGTGTGCGTCCTCATGTCCTGGCGCATCACCCGCTCCCTCTCCCGTCGGCTGCGCGGACTGCGTATCGCCACCCTCAGCCTCGCCGAGGAGCGGCTGCCCGACGTGGTGGCACGGCTCAACCGCGGCGAGAAGGTCGACGTGGAGTCGGCCACGCCCCCGCTCGACTACGGCCGGGACGAACTCGGGCAGGTGGCCCAGGCGTTCAACGCCGCCCAGCGCACCGCGGTCCACACCGCGGTCGAACTCGCCGACACCAGGCGCGGCTTCCAGAAGGTCATCCTGGGCATCGCCCGGCAGAGCCAGAACCTGGTCAACCTCCAGCTCACCAAGCTGGACGCGCTGGAGCGCAGCCACCAGGACCCGGACATCCTCAAGGGCCTGTACGAACTGGACTCCACCGCGAGCCAGTTGCGCCGCTACGAGGAGAACCTCGTCATCATCAGCGGCGAGCAGCCGCGGCGCAGCTGGACCGAACCGGTCGCGCTGATCGACATCCTGCGCAGCGCCGTCGGTGAGGTCGCCGAGTACCAGCGGGTGGAGGTGAACACCGACGAGGAGGTGTTCCTCACCCCGCCGGCGGTGGCGGACGTCATCCACCTGCTGGCCGAGCTCATCGACAACGCGACCGCGTACTCCCCCGCGCCCAGCCCGGTCGGAGTGCGGGCCGGAATGGTCGCCAAGGGGCTGGCCGTCGAGATCGAGGACCGCGGTCTCGGCATGTCCGACGAGGACTACGCGTCGTTCAACTCCCAGTTGGCGGTGCCCCCGCAGTTCGACGTGGTGGCGCTCGCCGACGACCTGCGGCTCGGCATGTTCGTGATCGCCCGGCTCGCCACCCGGCACGGCATCACCGTCACACTGCGGTCCTCGCCGTACGGGGGCACCACCGCGATCGTGCTGATCCCGCACGAGATCGTGGTGCGCGAGCCCCTCGAATCGCCCTCCACGGACGTCGAGAACGCCGAAGGGGCCGTGCCGGCCGTCCGGCAGCAGGGCGGGAAAGGGGCCGGTGAGCCGGTCGTGCAGCCGGTCGGTGCCGCCGCGAGGAGTTCGGCGGACCGGATCCCGGGCACGGACCGGCAGACCCACGAGCGCTCGCGGGAGGCGCAGCCCGTCGCCCGGGCGCGGACACCTCAGGCGGCCGGGACACCGGTCGCCGCCGGTGCGGCCCGCTCCGGCCCGGCCGCGGCGAGGCCCGGCGGCATCGCTCCGCTGCCGCGCCGGGTGCCGCAGACCAGCCTGGCCGCCGAGCTGCGGGAGGACGCGCCGCCCGTCGCGTCCTCCGAGGCCGACGACGCCTTCGCGGACTTCACCGCGGAGCGGGCGGCCTCCTCCCTCTCCGGTTTCCAGCGCGGAACGCTCCAGGCGCGTGACAACGACACGGATACGGCGTACGACCAAGGGGAAGAAACCGCACCCGAAGGCGCATCCGTCACCTCGACTCCGCCCGCAGACCGCTCATGAAGGACAGAGAAATGACACGCCCCATCCCCGCCACGCACAGCCAGCTCGACCAGCTGCTCACCGGACTGGTGGACCGGGTCGCCGAGGTGAACCAAGCCGTCGTGCTCTCCGAGGACGGACTGGTCGTCAGCAGGTCCACGGGCTTCCTGCGCGACGACGCCGAGCGGCTGGCGGCGACCGCGTCCGGCCTGATGAGCCTCAGCAAGGGCGTCAGCATGGACTTCCGCGGCGGCCCCGTGAGGCAGGCGCTCATCGAGATGGCCAACAGTTATCTGATACTCAGCACGGCCGGGCCAGGCGCCCATCTGGCCGTGCTCACCAGCCAGGGTGCGGATGTCGGCGTGGTCGCGTACCAGATGAACATGCTGGTGAAGAAGATCGGCGAGCACCTCAGCGCGGCACCGCGGGCGGGTGTCGCCGTCACCGACAACGGCGAGTGAGGTGAACGGAGGCGACGCGGGCGGCCGTCTGGTGCGGCCGTTCACGCTGACCGGTGGCCGCACCAGGCCCAGCCGCACCGACTTCACCCTCATCACGTCGGTCACCACGGTGGACCCGCCGCCCGACAGGGCCGCGCGGCAGCAGCCCGAGTACACCCGGATCCTGCGGCTGTGTACGAAGCCGGTCGTGGTCGCGGAGCTCGCCGCCCAGCTCGATCTGCCGGTCAGCGTGGTCTGCATCATGCTCTGCGACCTGCTGGAGGCGGGCCGGATCGTCGCCCACGCCCCACGCCAGATCTCCCGAACCTCGGACATGGACCTGCTGCAGAAAGTGAGGGACGGCCTTGGCCGGCTCTGACCCCGTCATCCAGGGGACCTCAGCACCCGACACGGTCAAGATCCTGATCGCCGGGGGATTCGGCGTCGGCAAGACCACGATGGTCGGCGCGGTCAGCGAGATCGTGCCGCTGCGCACGGAGGAACCGCTGACCTCGGCCGGCCTGGGTGTCGACGACCTCAACGGCATCCCGGAGAAGCACGCCACGACGGTGGCGCTGGACTTCGGCCGGATCACGCTCAGCCAGGAACTCGTGCTGTATCTCTTCGGCACGCCGGGGCAGCAGCGGTTCTGGTTCATGTGGAACGACCTGGCCATCGGCGCCCTCGGCGCGGTCGTCCTCGTCGACGTCCGCCGCCCGGAGTCCAGCTTCGCCGCCATCGACTTCTTCGAGAGGCGCGACATCCCGTTCGTCGTCGGCGTCAACGGCTTCCACGGCGAGCATCCGTACGCGGCCGACGAGATCCGGGACGCCCTGGCCCTGCCCGAACACACCCACGTACTGCTCTGCGACGCCCGGGACCGGGAGTCGTGCCGGGACGTACTGATAGCACTGATAGACCAGTTGATAGCCAACTCGGCCCAGAGCAACGGAAGCGGACGGCCGAGCGGTCGGGTGTGAGCGCCGCCGGCGGGACCGGCCGGACCATTCCTGACGGGCCATCAGAAGCGCTGGAACGGGCCGAGCGGCGCTCAGCCGGGCATCTGAACTCGGCGCCGCCACAACCTTCCTGATGACCCGTCAGGAATGGTCCGGCGCCGCCGTGGTGGTCCGGTCCGAACTCTCCGCAGCGGGCGGCACCGCCCGCCCCCGCACACACTCCGCACGGCCCGTACTCCGTACCGGGTGACTCGCGTCGCCCGCCCGCCCGCGTGCCTTCCGCTCCCGGACACCGTCGCGTCACACCGGGCGGGCACGTTTCGGTCGTCCCCTCCTGCCTCGCCTTGTATCCGTCCGCCCCGCTCCCCGCGCGGGCGTGACGCGGAAGGACGACGTGCGCCGTGTCCCCGCTGCCGCTCGACACCACCGTCCCCCGGGCGCTCCCCACGCCCGCCCCGTCCCCTTCACCTTCGCCCTCCCGCTTCTCCGTCGCCGCGCGCCCGACCCGCTGGACGCTGAGCCTGCTCCCGGTCGTCCTCATCGGGGTGTGGGCGGTGGCCGACCGGCGGGCCGTCCGTGACGGCGCCGCCCGGCTGGCCTCCGCCGACCCCTGGTGGCTGCTGGCCGCGGCCCTGTTCACCTGCCTGGGCTGGGTGGCCGCCGCGTGTGTGCGGCAGGGCGCCATACCTGACCGGCTGCCGCCGGGACTGCTGCTGGCCTCCCAGGTCGCCGCGGGCACCGCGAACCACGTACTCCCGGCGAGCATCGGCGCCCACGCCGTCACCCTGCGCTTTCTTCAGGGCCGCGGCATCCCCCTGGCCAGGGCCACCGCCTCGCTGGCCCTGTACTCGCTGGTCAAGCCGATCGCGAAGACGCTGGTGCTGCTGGTCTTCATGGTGGCCTTCCCGGAGTTGCTGCACCTCGGTGAACTCGTCCCGGACGAACGGACCATGCTCCTGGTCGCCGGTGCCGCGACCCTCGGGTTCGGCTCGGCGGCCCTGCTCGTGACCACCGTGCGTCCGCTGCGCCGCCCGGCCCTCGACTGCGTACGCACCGCCCTGACCGACGTCCGGGTGCTGCACACCCGGCCGGCCCGGATCCTCGCCCTCTGGGGCGGTTCGACCGCGACCCCGCTGCTCCAGGGGAGCGTGATCGCCGCGGTCGGGTTCTCGCTCGGGCTGCCGCTGTCCTGGGCTCAGGTGATCCTCGCGCTGCTCCTCGCCAGTACGGCGGTCGGAGCCGTGCCCGCGCCCGGCGGCATCGGGCCGGTCGACGCGGCCCTGGTGTTCACCTTGGTCGCGTTCGGCGCACCGATCGGCATCGCCACGGCGACCGTCATCGGCTACCGCGTCCTGACGGTCTGGGTCCCGCTGCTGCCCGGCGCGCTGGTCCTGTCGATCCTGGTACACCGCAAGGTGCTGTGAGCGGAACCAGGAACCAGGAACTAGGGCTCGTTTCCTCCGAGATCGAGCCCTCCGACGTGGGCCACGTTCCCGAGGTCCTCGGCGTCCTCGCTCGCCTCCGCGGCGAACCAGGCGTCGAGGATCTCCTTGAGCAACGGCTCGGACGTCAGCCGCAGGCTGAGCGCCAGCACGTTGGCGTCGTTCCACCGCCGTGCACCCTCGGCCGTGTACGCGTCCGTGCACAGCGCGGCCCGTACGCCGGGCACCTTGTTCGCGGCGATCGACGCACCGGTGCCGGTCCAGCAGCACACGACCGCCTGGTCGGCCGTCCCGGCGGCGACCTGACGAGCCGCCGTCTCCGAGCACACCGCCCACCGCGGATCGTCCCCGGGGCTCAACGCCCCGTACGCCAGCACCTCGTGACCGCGCCCGCGCAACTCTTCGAGCAGGGCACGGGCGACGGGTTCGTCCATGTCGGAGGAGACGGAGATCCGCATGTTTCGGAGCCTACTCGTTCCCCGGATCAGCCCTCGTCGGGCGTCAGCCTCAGCGAGACGCTGTTGATGCAGTACCGCTGGTCGGTCGGGGTCGGATACCCCTCACCGTCGAACACGTGCCCGAGGTGCGAGCCGCAGCGGGCGCACCGGACCTCCGTCCGCGCCATCCCGTGCGACCGGTCCGCGATCAGCTCGACCGCGTCGGACTCCTTCGGGTCGTAGAAGGAGGGCCAGCCGCAGTGCGACTCGAACTTCTCGGTGGAGGTGAAGAGTTCGGCGCCGCAGGCGCGACAGGAGTACACGCCCTTCGTCTTGGTGTCGGTGTACTCGCCGGTGAACGCCGGCTCGGTGCCGGCCTTGCGCAGCACCGCGTACTCGGCCGGGTTCAGCTCCGCGCGCCACTGCTCGTCCGGCTTCTCGATGTCGTACGACATGAAGCTCAACCCCTCACTACAGGTACGGCTACTTCGACAGGCGGGTCAGGATCTCGGGTCCGAGGTCCGTCACGTCACCCGCGCCCATGGTGAGAACGAGATCACCGGGCTTCGCCATTCCCGCCACCACCGCGGGCACGTCCGCCTTGTCCTTCGCCGGCGTCACGTCCGCGCCCGCGGCCCGGGCCGCCTCGATGATCAGCTCGCTCGTGACGCCGGGGATCGGGTCCTCGCGGGCCGGGTAGATGTCCAGCACGACCGAGGCGTCAGCCAGGGCCAGCGACTCGCCCATCTCCTTGCCCAGCTCCTGGGTGCGGGAGAACAGGTGCGGCTGGAAGACGACCAGGATCCGGGCGTCGCCGGCGGCCGCCCGCATCGCCTCCAGGTCCGCGGTCATCTCCGTCGGGTGGTGCGCGTACGAGTCGATGACCTGCACGCCCGCCTCCTCGCCCTTCAGCTGGAGCCGCCGCTTCACACCCGTGTACGAGGCGATGGCCGGGGCCAGCTCCGCCGCCGGGATGCCGAGGGCCGCGCCCGCCGCCAGCGCCGCCACCGCGTTGTGCGCGTAGTGGCGGCCCGGGACCGAGACCGTGAAGGTGAGCGGCGAACCGTCCAGCTCGACGGTCACCTCGCTCTTCAGCCCCTGGGCGACCACGGACAGCACCCGAACGTCCGCGTCCTCGGACTCGCCGTACGTCACCACGCGGACGTCGTCCGACAGCCGCCGGGTCAGCTCCCGCGCACCCTCGTGGTCCGCGGTGATCACCAGGGTGCCACCGGGCACGATCTTGTCCGCGAACGTCTCGAAGGACTCGTAGATCTCGTCCATGGACGCGTAGTTGGCGTGGTGGTCCAGCTCCACGTTCAGCACGATCGCCACCTCGGGCGCGTACTTGTGGAAGCTGCGGTCCGACTCGTCGGCCTCGGCGACGAAGATCTCGCCCTCGCCGTGCAGGGCGTTGGAGCCGGGGGCGTCGAGGTCGCCGCCGATCGCGTACGAGGGGTTCAGGCCCAGGGTCGACAGGGAGACGGCCAGCATCGACGTCGTGGTCGTCTTGCCGTGGGTGCCCGCGACCGCGATCGGCCGCAGGCCGTCCATCAGGCGGGCGAGGGCGTCCGAGCGGTGGACGACCGGGATGCCCAGCTCGGCGGCGCGGGCCAGCTCCGGGTTGTCGGCGCGGATCGCGGACGACACGACCACGCAGGTCGCGTCGTCGGCGAGGTGCCCGGCCGCGTGGCCGATGTGCACCGTCGCCCCCAGCGCGCGCAGGGCCTCGGCGGTCGCGGACTCCTTCGCGTCACTGCCCGCGACCTGGGCGCCGCGCTGCGCGAGGATCTTCGCGATCCCCGACATCCCGGCACCGCCGATGCCGATGAAGTGCGGTCGGTCCATGGCGGTGGGAAGACCGGGTGCCATACGTGTTACTCCCAGGACTCGGGTGGGACGGTGAGCGCGCCCAGCCTATTGGCTGCGGCACCCCGCGCCCTCTCAGGGGCGCGGGGCTGTGACATTGTGCGGCTCCGCCGCGTGGGCGCGACCAGCCGCATGCCCGCCGCACCCGGCGAACCCGAGATCCACCACGGCGCCCACGGCCGAGCCACAGCGGCAGCGGCAGCGGCAGCGAACCGTCACGTCTTGCTGTGCGAGAACAGCTTCAGCACCGGCACCCCCACCTTGTGCCGAGCCCGCGAGGCCCAGTCCCGGTGGAAGAACTCCTCCACGTAATGAGGATCGGTCAGCACGATGACCTCATCCGCGTCGATCTCGTCCACGAGCCCCTTCAGCGCGTCCAGCGGATGATCCTCGATCAACCGCCCCTCCGCCCCGCTCCCCGCCGCCCGCAACGCCACCAGCGACACCGCCAGGGCCTTCTGCCCCTGGCCGACGGCCTCCTCGCCCTCGGGCGTCTCGCTCTCACGCGCCGCCTCGTCCAGCTCGCCGAGTGCCACGTCGTCGATGGCCCGCAGCAGCCGGTCGGCCTGGTCGCCGCGGGGCTGGAGCAGCACATGGAAGGCGACGTCCTCGTCACCGTGCAAGCTGGTGACGAACTCCACGTCCGCGGACGTCAGGGCCTTCTCGATCATCAGTACGCTTGTGAACACGACAGGCGCCCTTCTCATCCGTGGGCCGTCCGTAGGCCCCTGCGGAAACCATCCTGCCCCGTAACCGCACGGGTACTGCGAGATTTGGTGTGCCCAGGGAAAGTCAAACGGAACGGGTGATTCCGTCTATTTGGTCAGGTCCGACGGTAACGGCTGAACAGGAACCCGGCCTCCTCCAGCAGAGACGTCAGCTCGAACCGCCTCGGCACGGCCACCGGAGGGCCGCCTGCGATGCGTTGGGCGTCGCCCGCGGTGAGCATCGGGGACACCGTCAGACAGAGTTCGTCGAGCACCCCGGCGGCGACCAGCTGGCCGAGCAGCCGCGGCCCGCCCTCGGTCAGGAGCCGGCACAGCCCCCGCTCGGCGAGCGCGCGTACGGCCCGGGCCGGCTCCACGCCCGTGCCGTCCCCGGCGATCACGACCTGCGCGCCGGCCTTCTCGGCGGCGGCGATCCGGTCGGGGGCCGCCGCGGCGCCCGTGAGCACGAGCGTGGGGACCAGCGGCGAGGTGAAGAGCGGCAGCGAGAAGTCCAGGTCCAGGCTCGCGCTCACCACCGCGATCGCCGGGGCCGGGCCCTGCCCCGCCGCCTCCCGGAGAGCGGCGAAATCCTCTCGCGCGCGGGCCGGGCGGTAACCCTCCTGGCGTACCGTTTCCGCACCGACCACCACAGCGTCCGCGAGCGCCCGCAACGTACCGAAGATCCGCATGTCGGCGGCGCTGGAGATGGGCTGCGACCGCCCGTCGTGCTGGGCGGCACCGTCGAGTGTGGACACCATGTTGGCCCGCAGCCACGGCTCCGGCCCGGCGGGTCCCGAGCCGGACGGATAGGCGTACGCCACCGCCAGCTGCTCCAGCGACCACTCGTGGTCCACCCCCTCCGCACCGGGGGCCCCGCCCGAGTCCCGGGCTGCTGTCTCGTCGGTCACAGGGAACAGGCGTCGCATGCCGTGCAGTCTGGCACGGCCCTCAGGGCCTGTCGTCAAAGGTGGCGTCTGCCTCGCGGCGCCTGGCACGCACGCTCGCCGCGTTGCCGGAGTGTCCTCGTAGCTCCGCTACGAGGACACTCCGGCGCCTTGCGATCGCACGCACCAGGCGCCGCGAGGCCCGCCCTCCGGGCGGACGACGCCACCTTTGACGACAGGCCCTACAGTGGGGAACCGTGTCGACCTCCCCCTCTGCCTCCGGTCTCGGTTCAATAGCCGACGCGGCCCCGTCGTCCCTGTGTGCCCGTGAGCCGCGTGTTCCCGCGGACCGGCTGGTCGCCGAGATGGTGCCGCCGCCGCGGTTCGACTCGGTCCGCTTCGATACGTACATTCCGGACCCGAACCAGCCCAGCCAGACGGAGGCCGTCCACGTGCTGGACGCCTTCGCGGCGGGTCTCGGCGGGGCGCAGGCCGCCGGCTCCGGCAAGCGGGGTTTCCTCGGCTTCGGGAAGAAGGCGGCGAAGGCACCGGCCGGCCCCCGCGGGGTCTACCTCGACGGCGGCTACGGCGTCGGCAAGACGCACCTGCTCGCCTCCCTCTGGCACGCGACCCCCGCCGAGCCATCCCTGAAGGCCTTCGGCACGTTCGTGGAGCTGACGAACCTGGTCGGCGCCCTCGGCTTCCAGCAGACCGTGCGGACGCTGAGCGGCCACCGGCTGCTCTGCATCGACGAGTTCGAGCTCGACGACCCCGGCGACACCGTCCTCGTGTCCAGCCTGCTCGGCCGGCTGGTCGAGGCGGGGGTGGCGCTCGCCGCGACCTCCAACACGCTGCCCGGCAAGCTCGGCGAGGGCCGGTTCGCCTCGGTCGACTTCCTGCGCGAGATCCAGGGCCTCTCCGCGCACTTCCGGTCGCTGCGCATCGACGGCGAGGACTACCGCCACCGCGGGCTGCCCGAGGCCCCGGCCCCGTACTCCGAAGAGCAGGTCACGAAGGCCGCGTACGCGACGCCGGGGGCCTCGCTCGACGACTTCCCGCATCTGCTCGACCACCTGGCCCGGGTCCACCCCAGCCGGTACGGCGCGCTGACCGACGGGATCACGGCGGTCTGCCTCACGGACGTCCAGCCGGTCCCGGACCAGTCGACCGCGCTGCGGCTCGTCGTCCTCGCCGACCGTCTGTACGACCGCGAGGTGCCGGTACTCGCCTCGGGGATGCCCTTCGACCGGCTGTTCAGCGAGGAGATGCTGAACGGCGGCTACCGCAAGAAGTACTTCCGCGCGATCTCCCGGCTCACGGCACTCGCACGGGACGCGAAAACCCTCGTGAAGAACTGACCGACCGCCGCCCATCAGCCGGTTTCCGGCCTGCTTGCGATGCTCTTCAGCCCACTTCAGGCTCTCTTCAGGGTGAAACGTTAAGTTAACCCTGCAAACAACTTCACCCGTTAACGTTCCTGTTGACGTGAGAGCACTTGACCCGAAGCCGGCCGAGAGGGGGCGCATGTTACGAGGTACGACGGCCCGGACCCTGTTTGCCGTTCTCGCCGCCGTCCTGCTCGCCCTGCAACTCTCCGCGCCTGGTTCGGCGTTCGCTTCCGCGCATGCGAAACCTGTCATGGGCCCCAAGAGCAAGGCCGAGTTCATCACCTGTGGTGAGGCCCGGCACCCGGGCAGCCCGACGGGTCCCCTGCGGACCCGTGACCGGATCCGCGTCGCGGACCACGTCCCCCAGTCACCCGCGCGTCCACTGCTCTGCAAGGACTCCGCGACCTACCAGGACGACCCGTCGCACATCGCCGCTCCGGCGGCGCACCACCGTACGACGAGATCGTCGACAGCCCACTCCACGGCGGCACTTCAAGTGTTCCGCTGCTGACAACCCGACCCCCACCGGGAACGAAGCGACTCCGACCTGACCTACCCTCACCACGCCACGTCCGCCGAGCGCGTCGACGTGGGGTCATGTCGCCGTACCCGCATGCGCTCCGTTTTGTACACCGACGCGCCCTGTTGCGCGCCAGGAGGAACTGACACATGCAGCCGCTCATCGATCACGCACGCTCCTTCCGCAAGCAGTCCGAGGACCGCCCGGAGGAGTTCGCCCGTCTCGCCGAAGGCCAGTCCCCGCAGGTCCTGTTCATCACCTGCTCCGACTCCCGGGTCGTCCCGGCCCTGATCACCGGAGCCCGGCCCGGTGAACTCTTCGAACTGCGCACGGCGGGCAACATCGTCCCCCCACACACCTCCTCGCAGCCCACCAGCGAGGCGGCCACCATCGAGTACGCCGTCGAGGTGCTCGGCGTCGCGGACATCGTCGTCTGCGGCCACTCCCACTGCGGTGCCGTCGGCGCGCTGGTCCGCGGCGACGACCTGACCGCCGTACCCGCCGTACGCGACTGGCTCGCGCACTCCACTCCCCGGCCCGAAGGCGCCGTCGAGGACCCGACCGTCACCGAGGCCGTGCAGAGCCACATACTCACCCAGCTTCTGCGGCTGCGCTCCTACCCGTGCGTGGCGCGGCGCCTGACAAGTGGTCAACTCCGGCTGCGCGGCTGGTTCTACGAGGTGCACACCGGCTCCGTCCTGGAGCACGACGCGCACACCGACACCTTCAAGGGGCTGTGAGCGACGCGATGGAGGCCTCCACAAGCAATCGAATGAGTACAGGCAACCGAATGAAGTTCCCCCAGCTGCGGCAGGACTTCGCCGCCTCGCTCGTCGTCTTCCTCGTCGCCCTGCCGTTGTGCGTGGGCGTGGCGGTGGCGTCGGGCGTACCCGCCGAACTCGGCCTGGTCACCGGCATCGTGGGCGGCCTCGTCACCGGTCTGCTGCCCGGCAGCAGCCTCCAGGTCTCGGGGCCTGCCGCGGGCCTGACCGTGCTGGTCTTCGAGGCGGTGCAGGAGTACGGACTGCCCGTGCTCGGAGTCATCGTGCTGGCCACGGGTCTGATCCAAGTGGCCATGGGCGCCCTGAAGTTGGGGCGCTACTTCCGGGCCATCTCGGTGGCCGTCGTCGAGGGCATGCTGGCCGGGATCGGGCTCGTCCTGATCGCGGGGCAGCTCTACTCGGTGGCGGGCGCCGAGGCACCCGCCTCGGGCCTGGGCAAGCTGGCCGGACTTCCGGGACTGATCGCCGACTCCGCCGGGTCCACCGAGGCACTGGCCTCGTTCGGACTCGGGGCCGGCACCATCGCCGTGCTGGTGCTGTGGAAGCGCCTGCCGAAGAAGGTGCGTACGGTTCCGGGGGCGCTCGCCGCGGTCGCGCTGGCCACACTCGTGACACTGGCGTTCAGCCTGCCCGTGGCCACCGTCGAGGTGAAGGGCCTGCTCGACTCGATCCAGCTGCCGGGCTTCGAGACCGTCGGGGAACTGGCGAGTCTGGGCGTGCTCGGCACGGTGGTGGCGTTCGTGCTGATCGCCTCGGCGGAGTCGCTGTTCAGCGCCGCCGCCGTGGACCGGCTGCACGACGGACCGCGTACGGAGTACGACAAGGAACTGATGGCGCAGGGCGCGGGCAACACGGTCTGCGGGCTGCTCGGCGCGCTGCCGATGACCGCGGTGATCGTGCGCAGCGCGGCGAACGTGCAGGCGGGCGCGCGGACGAAGGCGTCCCGGGTCATGCACGGTGTGTGGCTGCTGCTGTTCGCGGCGCTGCTGCCGGCCGTGCTCGCCTACATTCCGCTGCCGGCCCTCGCCGGCATCCTGGTCCACGCGGGCTGGAAGCTGATTCCGCTGCGCGGGATCGTGTCGCTGTGGCGCGAGCACCGGGGCGAGGCGCTGATCCTGGTGGTCACGGCCGTGTCGATCGTCGCGATCAGCATGTTCGAGGGTGTCCTCATCGGGCTCGCCCTCGCGGTCGCCAAGACGGCCTGGGAGGCCTCGCACCTCAAGCTGGACGTCATCGACAAGGGAGCGGGCCCCGTGCAGGCGTACCTGTCGGGCAACGCCACCTTCCTGCGGCTGCCGAAGATCCTCGACAACCTGGAGGCGCTGCCCCAGGACCGGCCGGTCGAGCTGGACCTGTCGGGGCTGCACCACCTGGACCACGCGTGCCGGACGGCCCTGGAGAACTGGGCCGAGCGGCACAGCGCGACGGGCACGGAACCGGTGAAGGTCACCACGCCGTAACCTCCCATGAGCAGGCAGGAACGGCCTGGGGCTCGGTCGAGCCCCGGGCCGTTCCGTTGCCATAACACGGGCGTATCGTTGGATTAGCCACATAAGCGGCGACTCGATCGGCGCAAGGTGCGGAGGGCAGGGGTCGTCATGGTCGAGGAACTCCTGGTCGCGGCGGCGACGGTCGCGTCCGTCGGGGTCGTGTACGTCGCGGCGGCGGCACGGATCGTCAAGCAGTACGAACGCGGAGTGGTCCTCCGACTCGGGCGTCTGCGCGGGCAGCCGCGCACTCCGGGGTTCACGATGGTGGTCCCCGGGGTCGACCGGCTGCACAAGGTGAACATGCAGATCGTGACGATGCCCGTACCGGCGCAGGAGGGCATCACCCGGGACAACGTGACGGTGCGCGTGGACGCGGTCGTCTACTTCAAGGTGGTCGACGCGTCGAACGCGATCATCAGGGTCGAGGACTACCGCTTCGCGGTCTCGCAGATGGCACAGACGTCACTGCGCTCGATCATCGGCAAGAGCGACCTCGACGACCTGCTGTCGAACCGCGAGAAGCTCAACCAGGGCCTGGAGCTGATGATCGACAGCCCGGCCGTGGACTGGGGCGTGTCCATCGACCGCGTCGAGATCAAGGACGTGTCCCTGCCCGAGACGATGAAGCGGTCCATGGCCCGGCAGGCCGAGGCCGACCGTGAGCGCCGGGCGCGGATCATCAACGCCGACGCGGAACTCCAGGCGTCGAGGAAGCTGGCGGAGGCCGCCGGGGTGATGTCCGAGCAGCCCGCCGCGCTCCAACTCCGGCTGCTGCAGACCGTGGTGGCGGTCGCCGCCGAGAAGAACTCGACGCTCGTGCTGCCCTTCCCCGTCGAGCTGCTGCGGTTCCTGGAGCGGGCACAGCAGCGGAACGAACTCCAGGGCCCAACTCCCCCGCCATCCGGGTCATCTGACGCTGCGTGAGAACGCCACGCTACGCGCGTGGTTCACGTGTCCGTTGCTGCGTGATACACACAGGCGGGTCACATTCTCCTGTCCGCCAACAGGAAGGTTGCCCCATGTCCGCAACACGACGCGAGGTGCTCGCCCGCTCCGGTGCCCTGGGAGTGGGCATCGCGTTCACGGGAGCCATGTCGGAGCTCTTCACCGGCACGGCCACCGCGCTGGGCCACACCGGATACGGCCCCCTGGTCCCCGACCCGGACGGCCTGCTGGATCTGCCCGAAGGCTTCCGCTACCGGGTGCTCTCCCGCGAGGGCGACCAACTGCGCTCCGGCGAGGGCCGGGTGCCGAGCAACCACGACGGCATGGCCGCGTTCGCCGGGCGGTCCGGCTCCGGCGACAGACACGGCCGGGTCGTCCACCTGGTCCGCAACCACGAGAACCGCGTCACCGGCCGTATCCCGGTCCCGACGATCGAGGGCCTCACCTACGACCCGATGGGCAAGGGCGGCTGTACGTCGCTGACGGTCGACTCGCGCGGAAACGTGCTCGACGAGCGGGTCGCGATCGCCGGTACGGCGGTCAACTGCGCGGGTGGGCCCACCCCTTGGGGCACCTGGCTCACCTGCGAGGAGACCGAGGACAAGGCCGGCACGAACGGCTACACCAAGGACCACGGCTTCATCTTCGAGGTCGACCCGGCGCATCCGCACCGCACGGGCGCGGTTCCCCTCACCGCGATGGGCCGCTTCCAGCACGAGGCGATCGCCGTCGACCCGAAGCGGGGCATCGTCTACGAGACCGAGGACGCCTTCGAGAGGCCCTTCGGCCTCTTCTACCGCTTCCTGCCCAACAAGCCCGAGGGCGGCCGTGGTTCGCTGCGCGCGGGCGGCCGGCTCCAGGCGATGCGTGTGCCGGGCGTACCGGACCTCTCGTCGATCCAGGAGACGGGCGCGAGCTTCGACCGCGTCGAGTGGGTGGACGTCCCGGACCCGCTGGCCGCCCAAACCGCCATCCGCTTCCAGGACTTCGGCCCCAAGGGCATCACCCACGCCCAGAAGTTGGAGGGCTGCTACTGGGGCGGCAGGTCCGTCTACTTCGTCTCGTCCTTCGCGCACAGCAGCGAGGGTTCGGCCGCCGACCACTTCGGCCAGATCTGGCGGTACGACCCCGACGCCCGCCGGCTCACCCTGGTGATCGTCTTCGGCCCCGACACCGACGTACAACTGCCCGGCGAGTCCCCCGACAACATCTGCCTCGCCCCCAGCGGCGGCCTGATGGTCTGCGAGGACGGCGGGGGCGTACAGCACGTGTACGGCGTGACCCGGCGCGGCGAGGTGTACGCGATGGCCCGCAACCGGCAGAACATCGGCACGCCCGAGGAGCCCGAGTGGGGCGAGTTCGCGGGCGTCACCTTCTCGCCCGACGGCAGAACGATGTACGTGAACTGCTACACCCCCGGCACGACGTTCGCGGTGACGGGCCCCTGGCGAAGGTAACTCCACGCCCGCCGAGCCGACATCTCGGCCGACGGGAGGGGTGGGACACGGATGACGGGTCCCGCCCCGGCGGGTCCGGCACCGGATTCATCACCGGCACCGCTCAAAGCGATCGGATTCTCTTGTTGGACGGCTGAAAGGTCACGGTGGAGGCTGGGGTGTACCGAATGAATCCCCAGGAGGAGCCTTCATGCAGACACGCACCGTCGGTGACGTCCAGGTCGGAGCGATCGGTCTGGGCGGTATGCCGATGTCCATCGAGGGGCGCCCCGACGAAGAGCGTTCGGTCGCGACCGTGCACGCCGCGCTGGAGGCCGGCGTGACGCTGATCGACACCGCGGACGCCTATCACCGGGACGCCGACGAGGTCGGTCACAACGAGTCCCTGATCGCCCGCGCGGTGGCCGGGTACGGCGGTGACACCTCGGACGTGCTGATCGCGACGAAGGGCGGTCATCTGCGTCCGGGCGACGGCTCGTGGACGCTGAACGGCTCGCCGGAGTACCTGAAGAAGGCCTGCGACGCCTCGCTGGAGCGGCTCGGCGTCGAGGCCATCGGGCTCTACCAGTTCCACCGGCCCGACCCGCGCGTGCCCTACGAGGAGTCTGTCGGGGCGATCCGCGATCTGCTCGACGCGGGCAAGATCCGCTTCGCGGGAATCTCCAACGCCGATCCCGACCGGATCCGGCTGGCCAACGAGATCCTCGGCGGCCGGCTGGTGAGCGTGCAGAACCAGTTTTCACCCGCATTCCGTTCCAGCGAGCCCGAGTTGGAGCTCTGCGCGGAACTCGGCATCGCGTTCCTGCCGTGGAGCCCGCTGGGCGGCATCTCGAACGCCGGCGCGCTGGGTTCGCGGTACGCCGCGTTCGCGGACGTGGCCCGGGCCCACGGCGTGAGCCCCCAGCAGGTCTGCCTGGCGTGGATGCTCGCGAAGGCACCGGTGGTGATCCCGATCCCGGGTTCCTCCCGCCCGGAGACCATCCGCGACTCGGTCGCGGCCGCGGAGCTGAAGCTGTCCACGGAGGAGCAGGCACGCCTCGACGCGGCGTGAGGGGGCGCGTGCCTACCCTGAAGGCATGAGCGACCATTCGGGCACCGAGCACCCCGCGTCCCTCAAGGGGCGCGGGGCTGTGACATCGTGCGGCTCCGCCGCGGGGCACGACCGGCCCACGACGAGCGATCCGGCACCCACCGGTCTTCCCCCGGAGGACTTCGCCGAGTGCGTGCTCTGCCAGAAGCCCACCGAGTACCCGGAGTCCCACAAGGGCATCACGCTGTGCCCCGTCTGCGAGTGGCAGGAGGCACAGCGCACAGCCTGCTCCGGTTGATCGACCCCGGCGGGTGGTGAGCGCGCAGGCCACCGCGACGGCCGCAGCCGCCATCACACCGGCGACGAACAGCGGCAGCACCGGCGCCGGTACGACCCCCGCCTGCGACCCCGTCACCAGGTCGGTGACCGCCACGCGGGCCGGTGACCCGGTCACCACCAGCGCCAGCACCGCCGCGAGCAGCATCGCCGGGACCGCCCGTTCGGTCGAGCGCAGCAGCGGCCTGGTCGTGAGCGCTCCGACGGCCGTGCCGAGCAGGGCGCAGGCGAGCGCGGCGAGCAGCCCGGCGCCGCCCGCCGGTACGACGGGTACGGGTGTCCGGTGGTCGGTGCTCGCCGGGTCGCTGACCACGGTCACGACGACCGTCGCCACCACCCCGAGCAGCGCCGCCGCCCCGAACGCGACGAGCAGACAGGCGAGATGCGCCCGTGCGGGCCCGGCCGCCGCACCCACACAACTCCGGGCGGCGGGCGGCTCGTTGGTAGCACAGCCGCGTACAAGCCAGGCCGCGACGGGGAGCACCGCGGCGGCGTAACCGAGCGAGTCCAGCACCGGCCGGCCCGTCTGGACGCCGATCGCCAGAACGGCCGCGTACAGGATGACCGGCGGCAGCCGGCGCTGAGAGCGGAACAGGAGCGCGGCCTGATAGCGGAGGAGCGCGGTCATGAGCGGACCTCGGCGTCGGCATCCGCGTCGGCATCAACAGCCGTAGCGGCAGGGGCTCTTGGCGGCACGCCGGTCGCGGCGGACTCCTCCCCCACGCTCACCACATGCCATGGCGGGCGGGCCGTCAGCAGAGCCCTGAGCAAGGTGTCCGAACGCGTCGCGGGGACGGTGAGGCGGAACACCTTCCGGAGCCGGGCTCCTCGACGGAGACGGCCGACCGCGTCGCCTCCGCGGGCGGCTCGGCGCCCGGCGGCCCCTGTACCTCGACAACCACGTACGCCTCCTCCCTCGGCGCCGAACTCCCCATGACCGTACGGGCGGCCGTGTCGAGTCCGGTGCAGGCCTCGTCGAGGACGAGGAGTTCCGGTTCGGTGAGCAGGGCCTGGGCGACGGCGGCCTTCTGGCTGCTGCCCTTGGAGAGTTCCGACATCGGCGTACGGGCGTACTCGGCGGCGCCCAGCCGTTCCAGCCACTCGACGGCGGCCCGGGCGGCCTCCCCACGGGACAGGCGGTGGACGCTGCCGAGGTGGATTCCGGCCAGCAGGCGCAACAGGGTCGACTTGCCGTTGCCGTTGGCGCCCTCGATCCTCGTCAGGGTGCCCGGGGTCGGCGTGAGGTCGACGCCGCGCAGTACCCATGGGGCGCCGCCGAGACCGTACCGGCGGCCGACGCCCTCCAGCAGCAACTCGCGATTCATGCGTCTCATCCTCGCGCGGCCGTTCGCGTGAGCGCAGAGGAACCAGTCGGCGGACCGGCCAGAGGGACCAGTCAGAAGACCTGTCCCGAGGAACCGCTCCTGGGCATCGCTCCAAGGAACCGCTCCGGGGAACCGATCTTCCGCCTGGCAGACTGGAGGGCGTGAGCAGCGACCAGACGACCGCCTCCGGTGCCGGCGCCGGGGACACCCCACAGGACTCCCCGGACGGCACCCCGCAGGACAGCCCCTTCCGGCACGAGCGGACCGCCCGCGACGAGGCCCCGCAGTACGTGCTGCCCCTGGTCGTCCGTATCGAGCGGAACGAACCGCCGGGGCGTACGGACGCGCTGGAGACCGCGGCCCGTGCCGTCCTGGTGATGCTCAGCGACGAGCGGTCGCTGGGGGACGGGGAGTGGGCGCAGGCGATGCGGGACTGGCAGGACGCCCGGATCCGCAAGGTCGTCCGGCGGGCGCGCGGCGCCGAGTGGCGGCGGGCCGAGGCGCTGCCCGGTCTCACCGTCACCGGGAAGTCGGCCGAGGTCCGGGTCTTCCCGCCGGTCCCGCTCGACGGCTGGCCCAAGGACCTGGCACGCCTCCAGGTCTCCGCCACGGACCTGGACGACCCGGAGCCGCCCGGAGACGCCGACCCGGCGGGGCCCGTGCTCTGGATGAACCCGGACCTGGAGATGTCGGCCGGCAAGTCGATGGCCCAGGCGGGCCACGGCGCCCAACTGGCCTGGTGGGAGCTGTCGGACGAGGACCGCACGGCCTGGCGTGAGGCGGGCTTCCCCCTCACGGTCCGCACCGCCGCCCCCGCCCGGTGGACCGAACTCACCACGAGCGGACTGCCGCTGGTGCGCGACGCGGGCTTCACGGAGATCGCGCCGGGGACAACCGTCGCGGTCGAGGGATACGACCGCGTCGGCGCCCTCCTGCCGGACCACGTGCGCCGGTCGGCCGAATAGCACGTTCGCGTCCCTGCCCTTGGCCGGCTCCGGGACCGTGAGGGTCAGGTGCGGCGTGCCGCCCACACCGTGCGCTCGGTGCGCACGCCGAGGTCGGTGCGGCGCAGGATGCTGTACGGGCTGTCGATGTCGAGGAGTTGGTCGAGAGCGGTCAGGTCCTCGGACGTCAGGGCGGATGCCGCGTTGCCGCGGATGCGGCGCAGGCTGCTGAGCGCGTAGCGGCCCACCGCGTCGGTGTGCGTCGGGCCGACGTCGACCGCGACGGTGCGTTCGCCCTCGACCGTGAAGCCGGTCTCCGTCAGCTTGGTTCCCCAGTCGGCGCCGCGATGGGGTACCTGCTCGGCGTGGTGGTGGTCGAGTGCGGCATGGCAGCGATCCTCAAGGCCGGGAGCCTCTTCCGGGGCGTCCGCCGGCAGGAACCGGGGGAAGCCGGCCAGCTCGACGACGGCGAACAGCCCGCCCGGTGCCAGCAGCTCGTGGACCTGGCGCAGGGCGCGGCCGGGGTCGGACATGTGGTGCATGGAGGCCGACGCCCAGACCAGGTCCGGTGCGCCGAGGTCGGGCCACACCGCCGCGTCGAGGTCGGCCCGCACGATGCGCAGGCGGTCGGCCGCTCCGGCTGCCTTCTCCTGGAGGCGGTGCAGGTGGGCGGCCGAGACGTCGACCGCCGTCACCTCCGCCCCGGGAAAGCGATCGAGCAGGGCGAGGCTGCCGGCTCCGGTACCGCAGCCCAGATCCACGATGCGGCGGGGGCCGGCCCCGACGGGCAGCCAGGCGGTGATGGACGCGATGTGTTCGGCGAGTACTTCCGCGTCCAGGTCGAGGATCTCCGAGTGGTCGCCTGCGTGGCGCTCGTGACCATGGCTCGCTGTGTGCGGGGAGGGATGGTTCATGCGCCCAAGCTAGGCGGGCCGTTCGCGGGTGGCCTGGTCGCTTCCGGAATGCGCAAGACGATGACCGGCTGAACTGCGGGACACGCAAACGGTCACGGTGACGGAGACGTCGGCGACGACGGCGACGGCGACGCAGACGAGCGGCTCGTCTTCCCCGCGTCCTCGCCGCGCTGGTGGCCGCGGCGGGCGTCGCGGTCGAAGATGCCGAGGATCTCGCACGGCCCGCCATCGGCGCCGATGGCGTGCGGAAGCATCGTGGTGAACTCCGCCGCCTGGTTGGTCTCGATCCGCAGGCGCCGGTTGCCCAGCAGCAGGATCGCGGTGCCGGAGAGGACGACGAGCCATTCGCGGCCCGGGTGGGCGCGCATCCGCGAGGGGTTGTCGGGCGGCGGATCGGTCATGCGCTGGCGTACGACGGTCATGCCGGGCTCCGCCTTGATGGGCCAGCGCATCAGCCCGTGGGCCGCGTCGATCATCGGGTTGGAGATGACGTCGTCCGTGGCGGTCTCGACCAGCTGGTCGAGGGAGGTGTCCAGGGCGCGGGCCAGGGTGACGAGCTGGTCGAGGGCCAGGCGGCGGCTGCCGGTCTCGATGCGGCTGAGCGTGGACTGACTGACCTGGGCACGGGTGGCCAGCTCCTCCAGGGACCAGCCCTGGGCCACGCGGAGGGCACGGATGCGTTTGCGTACCAGGCTGTCCAGCTCGCCATTGTCTTGCGTCATAGGCAACATCGTATGCCCACAGAGCAAGAAGCGCTTAGCGTCGTTCTTGTCCGGCCCGCGGCCCGCCGCTCACCGACCGCGTGAGCGAAGGACGGGACCCACCCCTGTCCACCCATCGCCCCTGGCGCTTCGGCTTCCGCTCCGGCGCCGGTATCCGCGTGCCCCGCTGAACCGATATCCGCATGCCCTCTTGAGAATCCCGAGGAATCCATGAGTACGAACCAGGCTCCCGAAGCGAGCCCCGACCCGAGCGGCGCCGACACCCCGAACGAGGGCGCCCCGGGCGAGGGCGTGCCCGACGCTCGTCAGCGTCGGACGATCCTGATCGCCGTCTGTATCGCGCTGATGGCCGTCATCGCCTCGGTGTCCGGGCTCAACGTGGCCCAGCCCGACCTCGCCGTCGCCTTCGACGCCTCGCAGAGCACGGTCCTGTGGATCATCAACCTCTACACGCTGAGCCTGGCCGCGCTCCTGTTGCCGCTCGGCGCGATCGGCGACCGCTTCGGCCGCAAGCCCATGCTGCTCGCCGGCCTGACCGTCTTCGGCGTCGCCAACGCGGTGGCCAGCCTCGCCCCGTCGACCGAGGTCATGCTCGCCGCCCGGCTGCTCGGCGGAGTGGGCGCGGCGATGATCATGCCGATCACGCTCGCCGTCATCACCTCGACCTTCCCCAAGGAGGAACGGGGACGGGCGATCGGCGTGTGGACCGGTGTGGCCGGCGGTGGCGGCGTCCTGGGCATGTTCCTCTCGGCCGCCCTGGTCGACGCGGTGAGCTGGCGGTGGCTGTTCGTCCTGCCCATCGCACTCGTGACGGTCGCCCTCGCCATGACGCTGCGGTCCGTCCCCAACTCCCGCGAGAGGTCCGGGCACGCCTTCGACACCGTCGGCGCGCTGACGTCCGTCGTCGCGGTGGTCGGGCTCATCTTCGTCCTCCAGGAAGGCCCCGAGCGGGGCTGGACCGCCCCCGCGACCCTGATCGGCCTGGTCGTCGGCGTCATCGCCGCCATCGGCTTCGTAGCCTGGGAACTGCGCAGCCGGGATGCCGCGCTGCTGGACGTACGCCTGTTCCGCGAGCGCGGCCTCGCCGGGGGCTCGATCACGCTCCTGGTGGTCTTCGGTGTCCAGGCGGGCATCTTCGTGGTCCTCTTCCCGTTCTTCCAGGCCGTCCTCGGCTGGTCGGCGCTGCTGTCCACCCTGGCGATGATGCCCATGGCCGTCATGATGATGATGTCCTCCGGCCTCGCCGCACAGCTGGCCGCGCGTGTCGGCCCCCGGGCGACCATGGCCACCGGCGTCCTGCTGGCCGGTGCGGGTCTGGCGCTCATGGCCGCCGTCGTCTCCGTCGACGGCGGCTATCTGTCCGTCCTTCCCGGGATGCTCGCCATGGGCATCGGCATGGGCCTCTCGATGACGCCCTCCACCGAGGCCATCACCGGTGCCCTCCCCCGGGAGCGCCAGGGCGTCGCGTCCGCGCTCAACGACGTCACCCGCGAGTTCGGCACCGCGCTCGGCGTCGCCCTGCTCGGAGCCCTCCTGTCCGCCGGCTACCGGAGCGCCATCGACTCCCGGCTCGCCGGCGTTCCAGAGGGCCCTGCCGACACCGCGCGCGAAGGTGTCGCCAACGCCCTCGACGCCGCGCCCCAGACCGGCGACCAGGCGGAGTCGCTGGTCCGTGCCGCCCAGGAGTCGTTCGTCGACGGCTGGCAGAACGCCATGTGGGCCGGGGTCGCCGTCATGGCCGCCCTCTTCGCGTATGTCCTCGCCCGAGGGCCGCAGCAGCCCACAGCCACACCGGCGAACGAACCGGAGCCGGCCGACGCGACCACTGCGTAACCCCGGGCCTCCACGAGAAACCGCAACCGATGGCCGGGCACGCGAGCCACACCCGGCCCACACGTCCCGCGCTCCCCGGACGAGCCGATGCCACCGGGAGAGCCCGGCGGCTCACGGTGCCGACTGGATGCCCCCGGTGAAGGACGCGATGGTGTCGCGGTGTCCGAGCCCGGTCGGCGTCGCCGTGGCGGAGGGGTCGAGGGTGATCCGGGTCGGCGACCGGGCGGACCTGGGGTGACCGACGCCGACCCGCTCACCGCGGACACCCGGACCCGGCGTGAGATGCCGGTGTGCGCCACGCTCCTCGTGGGCGCCCGGACCCACGGCCGTCGCTGTGACCTGTTCTCGCACGAAGGTGTGCGCGGCCCGATCTCCCGCACCCTGTGCGCGGGCTACAACCGGTCCACGTTCCTGACCAACCCCAACCAGCCCGACACGAGTTCCGCGGGCTTCTACCAGGACGCGGTGACCAACCACTAGGGTCGGAAGATTCACGCCCAGACGGCCGACGGCGAGGCGTGCGGATTCGCCTGCGACGACGTCGGCAACCATGAGTCGCTGGTCAACGACGGCAACCCGCAGACGGCGTACATCACGCTCGACCCGTTCGGCTGAGCCGGCCCGCCCGGCAGCGGATCGTGAGGGCCGGACGGACCCGCCCGGCCCTCACGACACGCCCGAACAACGAATGTGAGGGAGCAAACATCGACTGTTGAACACACCGGCCGCCCCACGCGTATCTCCCTGCGCTGGCCAAGCACAGATTCCCAACGACCAGTTGGCATATCCCGGGAGGCACCTTTGCGGCGAATCAACGGCACGGCCCTCGTCATCGTGGCACTCGTCGGCACACTCGGCGCGCTCGCGTTCCCCGTGTGGTCGTACGCCGACCGCGCCGGTACGGGAGAGGCGAACCTCGCCTCCGGAACCGTACCGACGCGCTGGGGCCCGCTGACCGCCAACGACCGCGACCTGATCAACCGCGTGCGGCTGGCAGGTCTGTGGGAGTTGCCGGCGGGCCAGCAGGCTGCCGAGCGATTCCCGAGCGGTCCGGTGCGGGAGGCGGCCGACCACCTGATCGTCGGTCATACCGACCTCGACAAGCGCGCACGCAGTGTCGCGCGGGATCTCGGTCTCTCGCTGCCGAACCAGCCCACCGAGCAGCAGCAGGGCTGGCTGAACCAGATGTCCGCGGCGTCGGACGAGGACTATGTGAAGGTGTGGGCGAACCTCCTCCGGTCCGCGCACGGCAAGATCTTCCCGGTGATCGGCACGGTCCGGAACCAGACGCGCAACACGCTGGTGCGTCAGCTCGCCTCGGACACCAACCAGACCGTGCTCGACCACATCACGGTGCTGGAGAAGACCGGCGCGATCGACTTCGACGCGATCGCCAACGACTCGGTGGCCGGATCGACGGCCAGCCCGAGCGGTCCGCCGCCGCCGGTCTCGGGCGTGGCCCCGTCCGTGGCCCCGCCCGCGGAGGCGTCAGGCGACATCCAGACCACCTCGCGGCCCTCACCGGGTCAGCCGGGCACGGTCAACACGAACCGACCGGAAGCCGAGGACCCGGACAATCCCGGCGGGGCCTCGCCCACTCCCTCGCCTTAGCGAGGGATGACCTCAGCCCGTCCCGAAGCTCAAATGTTGCTCTGAACGTCCCCGCCGATGGGTTCGGCCCCGCTTGCCGGGGCCATGACCCCGTCACGCCGGAACAACAGGTCCGTCGAAGGAGACGACGCACAGGTCCTGGTGAAGCCGTGGTGAAGGAGGGGGACGCGATGAAGCACTTGGGTACGGGAATCGGGTGGCGGCCGGAGATCGCGGCGGCCGTGGAGGGCATGCCCGGCATCGACTGGGTCGAGGCCGTCGCGGAGAACGTGTGCCCGGGGCATCTCCCGGAGTCGCTGGTACGGCTCCGCGAGCGCGGCGTCACGGTGGTTCCGCACGGGGTGTCGCTCGGGCTCGGCGGCGCCGACCGCCCCGACGAGGGAAAGCTCGCCGACCTCGCGGCGGCCGCCGAGGCCCTCGGCTCCCCTCTGGTCACCGAGCACATCGCGTTCGTCCGCGCGGGCGGGGCGCTCACCGCCTCGCCCCGCCTGGAGGCCGGGCACCTGCTGCCCGTCCCCCGCACCCGGGACGCCCTCGACGTCCTCTGCGAGAACATCCGCATCGCCCAGGACGCGCTGCCCGTGCCGCTCGCGGTGGAGAACATCGCGGCGCTGATCGCCTGGCCGGGCGAGGAGATGACCGAGGGACAGTTCCTGTACGACCTGGCCGACCGCACGGGCGTACGCCTCCTCATCGACGTGGCCAACCTCCACACCAACCACGTCAACCGCGGCGAGGACCCCGCCAAGGCGCTGGACGAACTGCCCGTCGAGGCCATCGCGTACGTCCATGTCGCCGGCGGTTTCGAGCGGGACGGCGTCTGGCACGACAGCCACGCCCACGCCGTGCCGCCGGCCGTCCTCGCGATCCTCGCCGACCTGTCCTCCCGGGTCCGCCCGCCGGGCGTGCTCCTGGAGCGCGACGAGAACTTCCCCGCACCGGCCGAGCTGGAGCGAGAGCTGACGGCGATACGGGAGACGGTGGAGAAGGGGGCGGTCTCGGTGGCCCCGGAGGCGTCGAAGGTGTCCGCCGGTGCCATGTCCGACGCCTCCGGAACCGCCGAACCGGATTCCGACGGGGCGCCGAAGGCGTCACCGTCCACCGACCCCTCCCGCCAGCGGCTCGCCCTCGCGCAGGCGGCCCTGTTGTCCGCGCTGGTGGCCGGAACGCCCGTACCGGAGGGCTTCGACGGGACCCGGCTGTCGGTGCAGGCCCGGGCGCTGGCGGGCAAGCGGGCCGATGTCGTGGCCAAGGTCGCGCCCGAGCTGCCGGAGATTCTCGCGGGGGCGTACCGCAAGGCGTTCGTCGCGTACGCGCACGGCCACCCGATGACCGGCGGCTACCGGCGGGACGCGCTGGACTTCGCCGAGCAGCTGCTGCTCGGCGGCCGGCTGGAGGACCCGGACGTACGGCGGCGGGTGAGCGACTGGTGGCTGGAGCGCTCGGGTCCCGCCCCGCTGTCGCAGCACCCCGCGGCCCGCCTGGCACGCGCCACACGACGGGTACTGCTGGGGCGATGAGGCGCGTCCCGCCGAGACGATGACGGGTCTCCTGCCCGCGCGGTCTCGCCGGGGCGTTGAGAACAAGTCGACGTCGGGCGTAGGGGCCTGCGCCACCACGTGACATCGCTCACCGGGCTACACGGGCACCGGATCCGTACAGGACAGCGGGCTCCTTGCCTGCTCAGTGCCGCTGCCCCGACGGCCGGGCGCGCGGGCTCGCATCCGACCGGCGCCGGGCGCACCCCGCGTGTGCGCGTGGTGCGCGGAAGCCCGCCCGCCGTCGCCTGTGCGCCGCCGCACCGCCTCCACCTGCGAAAACGCCCCTCCTGCGGCCGTCTGTCCGGGTTCGTGCGGCAACCGTCCGAACCCGTACCTCAGTTGACGTACGCCACGCAGTAATATTCCAGCCCAACCCGAAGCGCACTAACGTGCGGTGCCGCAACAGGAGGCACCATGCGATCCATCAACAGCCACGGAACCAGCCGCAGACTGTTCAGCGGCACCGGGCTCATCGTCACGGGCCTGGCCGCGACCCTCGTGGCGCTGATCTTCCCGGTCTGGTCGTACTCGGACCGGTCGGGCACCGGCGTGGACACCCTGAACGCCCAGACCATGTCGACGAGGTACGGTCCGCTGTCCGCGCTGGACCGGGAGTTCGTCACCAAGGTGCGGCTCGCGGGCCTGTGGGAACTGCCCGCCGGCCAGCAGGCCGAGGAACGCGGCACGACCCAGGCGGTCAAGACGGCGGGCGAGCACCTCGTGGAGGGGCACACGTTCCTGGACGAGCGTGTGCGCGAGGTGGCCTCGCGGCTCGGGCTCCAACTGCCCAACCAGCCCAACGAGCAGCAGCGGGCGTGGCTCGGCACGCTGAGCGCGGCGCGGGGCGAGGAATACGACGTGCAGTTCGCGAACATCCTGCGCAAGGCGCACGGCAAGGTCTTCGGCCTGGTCGCGCAGGTCCGCGCGAGCACCCGCAACTCGCTCGTCCGCGGTCTCGCCGACGACGCGAACACCACGGTCCTGGACCACATCACGGTCCTGGAGGCCACCGGTCTCGTCGATTTCGACGCCCTGGCCCGGGACGCGGCCACCGCGAGCCCGCCGCCGCTCACCAACTCCCCGGCCCCGCCCGGTCCGACGGACTCCCCGAGCCCGCCCGTCCCGGTCTCCGCGTCCCCGGCCGACCCCTCCCCTGCGCGGACCTACACCCTGCCGCCGCCCGCGACGAGCCGCCCGCCGGAGGACGACGAGCCGAAGGAACCCAAGGAGCCCAAGAAGTCCGAGGCCTCGAAGGACGGGGACAAGGGCGGGGACAAGTCCGAGGACAAGAAGCCCTGACAACCGGAACGCACCGAAGCGAAACGTCACACTGTGACGACGCTCCGTCCAAATTGTGAACAAGCCGTGGCGCACCCGGGCCTCCTTCGCATAGAAATCCCGCATGTTCTGGGTCCTCCTCCTGCTCCTCGCCTGGGTCGCGGCCGGCACCACGTGTACGCGTCTGTGCCTGGCCTCCGTCCGCGCCGCCGCCGTCGTCGACGAGACGGACCGGTTCCAGGGCCGCGGCCTCACGCTGTACGAGGCGGCGTTCCTGTCGGGCGGCCCGGCGCGGGTCGCCGAGCTGACGCTGGTGTCGATGGCCCGCCAGCGCCGCCTGCTGCTCGCCCACACGGGCTGGGCGACCGTCGTGGACCCGCGCGGCCGGGACGAGATGGAACGCTCGGTGCTGGGCGCGATAGGCCCGTACGGGCAGTCGCGGATCGCGCCGGTCCGTACGACCGCGGCCGCCGCGGAGTCCGTACGCGTCCTCGCCGACCGCCTCGTCGCGGCGGGCCTCGCCGTGCCCGACGGCGCCCGCACCACCGTCGCGGGCGCCGTCCGCCAGGTGCGGGCCGCCGCGGTGGCCGTGCTGGGCCTGGGCGCGGTCGCCCTGTTGATGCCTTCTCAGGCGCAGGAGAACCGGGCTCTGGTGGCCATCTGGTTCACGCTCCCGCTCATCCTCACCCTGAGCTGCCTGGCCATAGCCCGGATCGAGGTCCACCCCTACACGCGCTGGGCGTCCCCGGCCGGCCAGCACCTGCTCAGCGCCCTGGCCCGCCGCGCGGACAGCGGCAGCGACGACCGTACGTACCTCACCACCGTGGCCGTGCGCGGCATCCGCGCGATCGGCGAACCGGACCTGCGTGCGGCCTTCGCACACCGAGAACCGCACGCCTAGAGCGCGCCGGGGACGCGCGCCGGGCGCGCATCGGGGTCATTGGGCCGACACCGGCGGGCCGGTGCTTTACTTCGCCAAGTACCGAACGAAACATCCCTTCTGTTGCTGCCGTGCACTGAAGGGAACGCGATGCGAGCTGCCGCCCTCTACGGAACGGCCGGGTCCCTGGTTCTGACCGCCGTCGTCGCCGCCCCCGCGGGCGGCGCCCAGACCCCGCTCGGCCGGTCCGAACTGCACGGCACGGCGGTCGCCGCCCAGCGCGCCGCCGCCGAGGGCATCCGGTTCGGCAACTGCTCGGCGGAGCAGGACACCCCCGGCAGCCTGCAGTGCGGCACGGTGGAGGTGCCGCTCGACTACGCGCACCCCGAGGGCAGGAAGATCAAGCTGACCGTCAGCCGGGTGAAGGCCACCGGCAAGTACGGCAAGCGGCCGGTCGCGCGGCAGGGCTCGCTGGTCTTCAACCCGGGCGGCCCCGGCGCCTCCGGCATGTACTTCCCGCTGATCGGCATGATCCCGGAGTGGAAGCGCATCGCCGGGGCGTACGACCTCGTCGGCTACGCCCCGCGCGGGGTCGGCCGGTCGGCCCCGCTCTCCTGCCAGGACCCGAAGCGGCTCCTGAAGGGCCCCACACAGTCGCCGACGTACCCCTCGGAGTCGTACAAGAAGGAGCGCGTCGCGCGGGCCAAGGCGTACGCGCGGGGCTGTGTCGAGCGGTCGGGGCGCGAGATCCGGCACTTCTCCTCGCTCAACAACGCCCGCGACCTGGACGTCCTGCGCGCCGCCCTCGGCGAACGGAAGCTGACCTTCATGGGGGCCTCGTACGGCACGTACTTCGCGTCGCTGTACGCGACGCTGTTCCCCTCGCACGTACGCAGGATGGTCTTCGACTCGGCCGTGAACCCGGACCCGGAGAAGGTCTGGTACCGGAACAACCTCGACCAGTCGGTCGCCTTCGAGGGCCGCTGGGCCGACTTCCGCACATGGATCGCCAAGCACCACAAGGTGTACGGACTGGGCCGCACGCCGGAAGAAGTACTGCGCAGTTACGAGCGGGCCCGGGCGCGGCTCGCCGCCGAACCCGCGGGCGGCAAGGTCGGTCCGGGTCAGCTCCGGAGCACGTTCTTGCAGGCCGGGTACTACGACGACTACTGGCCGCAGCGCGCCCTGGCGCTCTCCGCCTATCTGAAGGGCGACCCGCAGCCCCTGATCCGGCAGGCGGGGCCGAACCCGGACGCGGTGAAGGAGCAGGAGAACAGCAAGGCGGTCTACTCCGCCATCGAGTGCAACGACGCGCCCTGGCCGCGGGCCTGGCACACCTGGGACCGGGACAACACCCGGCTCGCCCGCGTGGCCCCGTTCGAGACCTGGGACAACGTCTGGATGAACCTGCCCTGCGCCTACTGGCCCCTGCCCCGCCAACGGCCGCTCGACGTACGGACGTCACCCGGTGAGCTGCCGCCCACCCTGATCCTGGCCGCCGAACGGGACGCGGCGACCCCGTACTCCGGCGCCCTGGAGCTGCACCGGCGCCTGTCGGGTTCCGTTCTGATCACCGAGCGGGCGTCGGGCTCGCACGGCATCGGCGGCGGCTCCAACGCGTGCGTCAACGCCTACCTGGACGCGTACTTGCTGGAGGGCGAGCTCCCGGTGCGAGGCGCAGCCTGCGCGCCGCACAAGGAGCCAACCCCGGTCACGCGCCTTTAGGGGCGCCCTTCAGGGACGCGGGGCTGTGTACGTACAGGGCTACGCGAGCCCGGCGACCAGCTCGGCGACGGACTTCCGCCGCCCGGTGTAGAACGGCACCTCTTCCCGGACGTGCATCCGCGCCTCGGACGCACGCAGGTGGCGCATGAGATCCACGATGCGATACAGCTCGTCCGCCTCGAAGGCGAGCAGCCACTCGTAGTCACCGAGTGAGAAGGAGGCGACCGTGTTGGCGCGCACGTCCGGGTACCCCCGGGCCATCTTGCCGTGGTCGGCGAGCATCCGGCGACGGTCCTCGTCCGGCAGCAGGTACCAGTCGTAGGAGCGCACGAAGGGGTAGACGCTGATGTAGTTGCGCGGCGTCTCGTCGGCGAGGAACGCCGGGACGTGCGAGCGGTTGAACTCCGCCGGCCGGTGCAGCGCCATGTTCGACCAGACCGGCTCCAGCGCGCGGCCCAGCTTCGTACGGCGGAAGAGGTTGTACGCCTCCTGGAGCTGGTCGGCCGTCTCGGCGTGCCACCAGATCATGAGGTCGGCGTCGGCGCGCAGCCCCGACACGTCGTACGTGCCGCGGACGGTGACGTCCTTGGCGTCGAGCTGGTCGAAGAGCTCCTGGACCTCGTCCGCGTACCCGGCGCGCGGAGCGTCATCGGGGAGGACGTCTCGAAGCTTGAACACGGACCAGAGGGTGTAGCGGATGACCTCGTTGAGGTCCTTGGCCTTCTTGCCGGCGTTCGGAATCCTGGCCTGGCCGGTGGTGGGGGCGTCGTCACTCATGGGGCTATTCTCCCGCTCCGCCGTGCAGGCTCTGCACCGGGTTCGTGATCAGGGCGTCCGTCAGTCCCGCGCGGTCGCCGGTCAGCTTGTCCACGGCCGCGTCGGCGCTCGCGATACAGGCCGGGATGCCGACGCCGTCGTACGCCGCTCCGCAGACGGCGAGGCCCGGCAGCTTGCCGACGTGCTCGCGGATGCGGGCCACGCGCGCGTGGTGCCCGACCGGGTACTGGGGCAGTCCGTCGGTCCAGCGGGTCACCCGGGTCTCGACGGGCTCGGCGTCCAGGCCGGTGGCCTCGCGCAGGTCGTGCCGTGACACGTCGACGAGGCCGGCGTCGTCCCGGCCGAGGATCTCCGTCTCGCCGTAGCGCCCGACGGACGTGCGCAGGACCACCACGTCCGGGTCCTCCTCGGCGATCCACCCCCACTTCTGGGAGGCGAACGTCGAGGCCTTGATGGTGCGCCCGTCAACAGGCGGCACCAGAAAACCGCTCCCTTCGGGGAGGGCGATCTCGTCGCGGCGGTAGGCGAGGGTGATCAGCGCCATGGAGGCGTACTCGACGGTCGCGAGCTCGGCCGCGGCGGCCGGGGCCTCGGCGCCGAGCAGCCCGGCCGCGGCACCGGCGGGCACCGCCACCACGACGGCGTCGGCATGGAGGACGTCGCCACCGGCGACGACACGCCAGCGCCCGCCGCCGTCCGCCCCCGCCGCCCCGCCCTCGACCCGCCGCAGTTCGGTCACCGGTGCCCCGGTGACGATCTCGCCGCCCCGCGCGCGGACCGACTCCGCGACGGCGAGCGGGAGTCCGCCGACGCCGCCCTCGATGCCGGTGAAGACCGGCCCTGTCTGCTGGTTCTTCGCCGCCCTCGCCTGGATCTCGCGGACGGCCTCCGTCAGCGACGCGTGGCCGCGGGCCGCCTCGAAGAGCTGGGGGACGGCCGAGCGCATCGAGATGCGGTACGCGTCGCCCGCGTAGACACCGCCCAGAAGGGGCTCGATGAGACGGTCGACGACCTCGCGGCCGAGGCGCGCGGCGACGAACTCCCCCACCGCCACGTCGTCGCCGACCTCCGTGCGCGGCAGGTCGCGGTCGCGCTCGATCCGGCGCAGGCCCTCCTCGGAGAGCACTCCGGAGAGGGCGGCCGCGTCGCCGGGGACGCCCATGACGTGGCCCTTGGGCATGGGCCGCAGCGCCCCGCGCGTCCAGATCGAAGCGCTCGCCGTCGCGGGCGGCCGGAGCCGGTCGGCGAGGCCCACCTCGCGGGCGAGCGCCACCGCCTCGGGCCGCCGGGCGAGCATCGACTCTGCACCGAGGTCGACCCGGACGCCGGCGATCTCACCGGGCAGCAGCTTGCCGCCGAGCCGGTCCGAGGCCTCCAGGACGGTCACGCGCGCCCCGCCGTCCAGCAGCCGGTGGGCGGCGGCCAGACCGGCGATACCGCCCCCGATGACGACGACCTGACCCGTGCCCGTACGTGTGTCTGCGTGCATGTCTCCACTGTCCCAGACCCCACCGACAGTCCCGCGGGCCCCGGTGCCCGTGAACCTGCCGGTGAGGGTGTCCATGACGAGTCCGGACCGTGACCTCTTCGGGACCGGATTCGGCCAACGTCTCAGAAGGGCTCTGCGTCGTAGGAGCGTCAGTCATCACGACACCCTCGGGGGTAAGCCGATATGCAGACGCGTGGCAGTGGCACGACCGGGCACCGATCCGCCAGGCACCGGTCCGTACGACCTGTCCAGATCCTCTCGGCGCTCGCGCTCGCCGCCGCCCTCGCACTGACCGGGTGCACGGGCGCGGCCGACGGCGACGAGAGCTCGGGCTCAAGCGCCGACAAGGCCGCCGCCCCGGGTGCGAACGAGGCGGGCGCCGGCGCGGCCGACAGCGACACGAGCGGCGGCGGCAAGAACGAGCAGGCCGCCGCGCCACCGAAACTGACCGCCCACATCATCTACACCGCGTCCCTGACCGTGCAGGTCAAGGACGTGCCGAAGTCGCTCGACGAGGCCCGCACGGTGGTCGAGAACGCGGGCGGCATGGTCGGCAACGAGACCACGGACCGCGACTCCAAGGGCCGCGAGCGCTCCCGTGTCGTCCTGCGGGTGCCCGCGGACAAGTACGAGGAGGTGCTCACGGAGCTGGAGGGCTCGGGCAAGCTCATCGACCGCAAGGCGAAGGCGGACGACGTCACGGAGCAGGTCGTCGACGTGGAGAGCCGTATCAAGTCGCAGCGCGCCAGCGTGGTGCGGATCCGCGAGCTGATGGACCAGGCGACCAGGCTGAGCGATGTGGTGACCCTTGAGGGCGAGTTGAGCTCCCGTCAGGCCGACCTGGAGTCGCTGCTGGCCCAGCAGGCGTCCCTGAAGGACCGTACGAGCCTGGCCACGATCACCCTGTCGCTGTCCGAGACGCCGGTGAAGAAGGTCGCCGAGAAGGACGACGACCCGGGGTTCGCGGACGCGCTCGGGGGCGGCTGGGACGCGTTCGTCACCATGTTCCGCTGGATCGCGCTGGCTCTCGGCGCGGTCCTGCCCTTCCTGGTGGGCGCGGCGCTGCTGCTGTTCCTGTGGGTGCGTTTCCTGCGCGGCCGGATGCCGGCCAGCCCGGTCGCGGCGGCGCCGAGCGGCGCGGGTGCGGGCACGGGTTCGCTGCCGGTAGCCCCGCCGGTCCGGGCAGAGGGCGACGACAAGGACTGAGCGGACCCGGGTGATTCGGCGCGATCCTGCGCAGGACCGAAATGCGGCGCCCCCGTAGCGTGTTCGTATGAGCATGAACCGTGCGAGCCGTTCCCAAGAGCGCCTGGTGATCGTCGGTGGGGACGCGGCGGGCATGTCCGCCGCGTCCCAGGCACGCCGTATGAGGGGCCCCGACGAACTGGAGATCGTGGCGTTCGAGCGGGGCCACTTCAGCTCCTACTCGGCGTGCGGCATCCCCTACTGGGTGGGCGGTGACGTCACGGACCGGGACCAGCTGATCGCACGCTCTCCGGAGGAGCACCGGGCGCGCGGGATCGACCTGCGGATGCGTACGGAGGTCACGGAACTCGACGTCGCGGGCGGCCGCGTACGCTCCCGGGACCTGGAGTCCGGGGCCGAGGCGTGGACGTCGTACGACAAGCTCGTGCTCGCGACGGGCGCCCATCCGATGCGGCCGGCGCTGCCCGGCATCGACGCGCCCGGGGTGCACGGCGTGCAGACCCTCGACGACGGGCAGGCTCTCCTCGACACGCTGGCCCGTACGGCGGGCCGCCGCGCGGTGGTGATCGGCGCGGGCTACATCGGCGTGGAGATGGCCGAGGCGCTGATCAACCGCGGGTACGAGGTGACGGTCGTCAACCGTGGCCAGGAGCCCATGTCGACGCTCGACCCGGACATGGGCCGGCTGGTGCACGAGGCCATGGAGGGCCTGGGCATCACGATGGTGAACGACGCCGAGGTCACCAAGATCCTCACCGGTGAGGACGGCCGGGTCCGGGCGGTGGCCACGGAGGACGCCGAGTATCCGGCGGACGTGGTGGTCCTCGGCATCGGCGTACGTCCCGAGACCGCGCTCGCCGAGGCCGCGGGGCTGCCGCTCGGCGACCACAAGGGGCTGCTGACCGATCTGGCGATGCGGGTGCGCGGGCACGAGAACGTCTGGGCGGGCGGCGACTGCGTCGAGGTACTCGACCTGGTCTCGGGCCGCGAACGGCACATCGCGCTCGGCACCCACGCCAACAAGCACGGCCAGGTGATCGGCGCGAACGTCGGCGGCGGCTACGCCACGTTCCCGGGCGTCGTCGGCACGGCGGTCAGCAAGGTCTGCGATCTGGAGATCGCCCGTACCGGCCTGCGCGAGAAGGACGCCCGCCGGGCGGGCCTACGGTTCGAGACGGTCACCATCGAGTCGACCAGCCGCGCGGGCTACTACCCGGGCGCCGACCCCATGACGGTCAAGATGCTGGCCGAACGCCGCACCGGCCGCCTCCTCGGCGTCCAGATCGTCGGCCGGGAAGGCGCCGCCAAACGCGTCGACATCGCCGCGGTGGCGCTCACCGCCCACATGACGGTCGAACAGATGACAGCCCTGGACCTCGGCTACGCCCCACCGTTCTCCCCGGTCTGGGACCCGATCCTGGTAGCGGCCCGCAAGGCGGTGACGGCGGTACGGGCAGGGAGCGCCCGGTAAGGGGCGCGGGGCTGTGACATTTTGCGGCTCCGCCGCGTGGGCGCGACGAGCCACAGCGAACCCGCGGCCGGCAACCCCCGCTCAGGCCCCTTGAGCCGACCCGTTCCCGTTGATCTTCTCTATGGCCTGCCGAGCCTGCTCACCCGGCGACCGCGTCAACGACGAGACCGTGGACACCGCGGGCGCGGACACCGCCGAAGGCGGCATCGGCGGCGCCTGCTGAGGCCGCGCGTGCGACCCCGCCTGCCGGCTCCGCAGCCGGTGGCTCACCGCCTCGTCCAACGTCACGGGCCGCTGCATGCTGGCGGACAGCCGACCGGCCTCCTGGCCGAGCGCGGCCACGTCCTCCCACGACAGCCTGACCACGAGGGCAAGCTCCGCCTCTCCGTCCGGCGTGGCGATCAGGGACTGAGTGACTCGGTCGTTCATTGACCTGTTCCTCACGTGTTGCTTGGATCACGGCGGTTGCCGAGACATACGCACACGCCCGCGGTCCCGTTCAGAATCGCCCGAACCCGGGCAGGATTTCCCCGTGGTCATCCCCGTCCATGACGTGAACCCGGTCCGTCGCACGCCGTATGTGACGTACGCGCTGATCGCCGCCAACTTCGTGGTTTTCCTGGCCACTCCGGGGGTGGCGAGCTCGATCACCGGCGAGAGCGGCCCGGCCCAGCTGTGCCACCTCCAGGCGTTCCTGGACCACTGGGCGGCGGTGCCCCGGGAGCTGATCCACGGCCGGACGCCGACGACCGTCCCCACCGGTGCCGTGGGCGTGGGGCCGCAGGGCGCGGGCTGCCTCGTCGGCCCGCCCGGCTACGACAAGTCGCCCCCGGTGTCGGTCCTCACGGCGATGTTCCTGCACAGCAGCTGGCTGCACCTGCTCGGCAACATGCTGTTCCTGATGATCTTCGGCAACAACATCGAGGACCGCCTCGGCCACGTCCGCTACGTGCTGTTCTACGTGACCTGCGGCTACGCGGCGGCGTACGGCTTCGCCGTCGTCAACGCCGACTCCGGCGACCCGCTGATCGGCGCGTCGGGTGCGATCGCCGGCGTCCTGGGCGCGTATCTGGTGCTCTACCCGAAGGCCAGGGTCTGGGTCCTCGTCCCGTTCCTGATCTTCCTGCCGCTGCGCCTGCCCGCGTGGATCGTGCTGGGCTCCTGGTTCGTCCTCCAGGCGGTGTACTCGTCCGGCACCGGCGTCTCGGGCGCCGGCACCGTGGCGTACGTGGCCCACGTCGTCGGCTTCCTCGCGGGCATGCTCCTCGCCTGGCCCCTGCGCCCCGGCACCCCGCCCCCACCCGAGCCCCGAGGCCTCCTGTGGGGCAGAAGAGCACACCCGCGCTGGTGAGCGTGGACTAGCCGGCCGTACGCGTGTGGACGTACTCGACGAGGCGGGTCAGGGCGTCGGGGTCCATCGTCGGCAGGACGCCGTGACCGAGGTTGAAGACGTGCCCCTCCAGACCGGCCGCGGCGTCGAGGACCTCCTGGGTCTTCTCCTCGACCGCCTCGGTCGGGGCGAAGAGGACCGAGGGGTCGAGGTTGCCCTGCAGCGCCTTGCCGGGGCCGACGCGCCGGGCGGCCTCGTCGAGCGGCACCCGCCAGTCGACGCCGACGACGTCCGCACCGGCCTCGCCCATGAGCCCGAGCAGTTCACCGGTGCCGACACCGAAGTGGATGCGCGGGACGCCGTACTCCTCGACGGCCTTGAACACCTTCGTCGAGGCGGGCATCACGGAGCGCCGGTAGTCGGCGGGCGCGAGCGCGCCGACCCAGGAGTCGAAGAGCTGGACGGCGCTGGCCCCCGCCTCGATCTGCACCCGGAGGAAGGCCGCAGTGATGTCCGCGAGCCGGTCGAGCAGGTCGGCCCAGAGCTGCGGGTCGCCGTACATGAGCGCCTTGGTGTGCTCGTGGTTGCGGGACGGCCCGCCCTCCACGAGGTAGCTGGCGAGCGTGAAGGGCGCACCGGCGAACCCGATGAGGGGCGTCGGGCCGAGTTCACGCGTGAGCATTCCGATGGCCTCGGTGACGTACGAGACGTCGTCGGGCGTCAGGTCGCGCAGCTGGGCGAGGTCGGCGCGGGAGCGGATCGGCTTCTCGACGACCGGACCGACCCCGGGCTTGATGTCGAGGTCGACACCGATGGCCTTCAGGGGTACGACGATGTCGCTGAAGTAGATCGCCGCGTCCACGTTGTGCCGCCGCACCGGCTGGAGCGTGATCTCGGTGACCAGCTCGGGCCGTGTGCAGGACTCCAGCATGGGGATGCCCTCGCGCACCTTCAGGTACTCGGGCAGTGACCGCCCCGCCTGCCGCATGAACCACACGGGCGTGTGCGGCACGGGCTCGCGTCGGCACGCCTTGAGGAAGGTGGAGTCGTACGTCGCTGTCGGCTGCTGGCCCTTGGGGCGGTCAATGGCGCTCACGCCGAAAAGTCTCCCACGGTCGGCGCGGCCCCCGGTCCCGGGTCAGCGGGACTGGGGGCCCCGGCGTTGCGGGAGGCTGACGACGGAGGCGTCGCCCGGGGCGGCCGGGGGCAGGCCGGCGATCTGGGCCAGGAGGTCGCACCAGGACGCCAGATGGGAGGCCGTGTCGGGCACGCCGCCCAGGCCTTCGCGGGGTGTCCAGGAGGCGCGGATCTCGATCTGGGAGTTGGCCGGCCGGTCCGCGAGGCCGCCGAAGTAGTGGGAGCCGGCCCGGGTGACCGTGCCGCTGGGTTCGCCGTAGGAGAGGCCGCGGGCCTGGAGCGCGCCGGTCAGCCAGGACCAGCAGACCTCGGGGAGCAGCGGGTCGGCGGCCATCTCGGCCTCCAGCTCCGCGCGGACCAGGGTCACCAGGCGGAACGAGCCCTGCCAGGCGTCGTGTCCCGCCGGGTCGTGGAGCAGGACGAGCCGGCCGTCCGCCAGATCCTCGTCGCCGTCGACGACCGTGGCCTCCAGCGCGTAGGTGAAGGGGGCGAGCCGCTGCGGCGGTTTCGTCGGGTCGATCTCGATCTGCGGCCGCGGCCGCGCGGCCCTCAACGCGTCGACAGCGGCCCGGAAAGGCAGCGGAGCCGCCTCCATCGCATCCCGCTCCCCCTCCTTCGGGTCGTCCATTCCGCCAGTGCCGTCCGACAGTCGTCCCTGAGCCGCAGCCATGCGGGGAAGATTAAGGGGAACAGAGCCTTCGCGCAGGGAGAGACACCCGTGCGTGGGACCACTGTCCGGATCACATCGCGCGAACACCGCACTTTTTCTTGGGGTTTGGGGCTCGGGTTCTTGGGGTTTTGCGGGCTCGGGCCGTCTCCGGAGCCTCCGAGCCGGTGCGCGAACGCTTCTGACCTTTTGTCGATACGACCACTTTCGGCCGCGTAACGAAGCGGAGCGAACTCGTTTCGATCTTCGGATGATCGATCGTCCGTCCGAATTGCACGCATTGTTACTCACCAAATCGTGATCATTCTCTAAAGGCGGACGGGTTTGGTGCCGAAGACCTCTGTGACCTTGAAAGCACGGTTCGTCCCGGCTTCATCCCCACAGCCGGTGCCCCGTCCCCCACCCCAGGAGGCCTGGTGTCCGTTCTCCTCGAGCAGCCCGCAAGCCTGGTCGCCTACCGCCCGAACAAGCCGACCGCGATGGTGGTCGTGGCCGATCCCCGTGTGCGCTCCACCGTCACCCGCCACCTGTGGGCGCTCGGTGTTCGCGACGTGATCGAGGCCTCGTCCGTCGCGGAGGCTCGTCCCCGCATCGGCAACCCCCGCGACATCTGTGTCGCAGACGTCCATCTCCCCGACGGCTCCGGCCTCACCCTCCTGTCCGAAACTCGGGCCGCCGGCTGGCCGAACGGCCTGGCCCTGTCCGCCGCCGACGACATCGGCGCCGTACGCAACGCCCTCGCGGGCGGCGTCAAGGGCTATGTGGTCACCGGCACCCGTACGAACCTCGGGCTTCCCAACCGGCCGGGCGCCGCCCCGATCGGCTCGGCCGCCGCCCGTATGCACCGCCGCCCCCCGGGCTCCCCGAGCCACCCGGGCGGCTACCGCGAGCTGTCCGGCCGTGAGGTCGAGGTGCTCCGGCTGGTGGCGGAGGGCCAGTCGAACAAGGCCATCGGCGTCTCGATGGGCCTGTCCGCGCTGACCGTGAAGAGCCACCTCGCCCGTATCGCCCGCAAGCTCGGCACGGGCGACCGCGCCGGAATGGTCGCGGTGGCCCTGCGGACGGGGATCATCCACTGATTCCGGATCCACTGATGATTCAGGATTCACTGACCTGACTGGTTTACGACCCTCAGACGCCCGTCGACGGAACGTTCCGTCGACGGGCGTCGTCCATACACAGATACCCTTGACAGGTGACCGACGCCCAAGAGACCGCAGCAGACAGTTCACTGCGAACCACCGGAGGCGCTCCTCCGGACGACGTCGAACCGGCGCCGATCCCCTTGCTGGAGCCCCGCGACGGAATTCCGCCCGTCATCGCGGACGAGGCCTCGCTCGCCGAGGTGATCGCCGCGTTCGAGGCCGGCAGCGGCCCCGTGGCCGTGGACGCCGAGCGGGCGTCCGGCTATCGCTACGGCCAGCGCGCGTATCTGGTGCAGCTGCGCCGCGAGGGCGCGGGCACCGCACTGATCGATCCCGTCGCCTGCCCCGATCTGTCGGGCCTCGGTGAGGCGCTCTCCGGTGTGGAGTGGGTGCTGCACGCGGCCACCCAGGATCTGCCGTGTCTGCGCGAGATAGGCATGGTCCCCAGCCTCCTGTTCGACACCGAGCTGGCCGGACGGCTCGCCGGGTTCCCGCGGGTCGGCCTCGGCGCGATGGTCGAGGGCGTCCTGGGCTTCGTACTGGAGAAGGGGCACTCCGCGGTCGACTGGTCGACCCGTCCGCTGCCCGAGCCGTGGCTGCGCTATGCCGCGCTCGACGTGGAGCTGCTCGTCGATCTGCGGGACGCCCTGGAGAAGGAGCTCGACCGGCAGGGCAAGCTGGAGTGGGCCCGCCAGGAGTTCGACGCGATCGCCTCGGCGCCCCCGCCGGAGCCCCGCAAGGACCCGTGGCGCCGTACGTCCGGGATGCACAAGGTGCGCCGCCGCCGGCAGATGGCGGTCGTACGGGAGCTGTGGGAGACCCGGGACCGGGTCGCGCAGCGCCGGGACATCTCACCCGGCAAGGTGCTCGGGGACGCGGCCATCGTGGAAGCCGCCCTCTCACTTCCGGCCAACGTGCACGCGCTCTCCGCGCTGAACGGATTCGGGCACCGGATGGGACGGCGTCAGCTGGAGCAGTGGCAGGCCGCCGTCGACCACGCGAAGGAACTGCCGGACGCCGAGCTGCCGCAGCCCGGGCAGCCGGTGACCGGCCCTCCGCCGCCGCGGGCCTGGGCGGAGAAGGACCCGGTGGCCGCGGCTCGGCTGTCCGCGGCACGCGCCGCTGTCTCCGCGCTGGCGGAGACGCTGAACATGCCTCAGGAGAACCTGATCACGCCGGACACGGTCCGGCGCGTGTGCTGGGAGCCGCCGGCTTCCGCGGACGCCGAGTCCGTGGCGGCCGCGCTCGCCGGGTACGGGGCCCGGCCCTGGCAGGTGGAGCAGGTCACGCCGGTGCTGGTGGTGGCGTTGGCCGCCAAGGCCAAGACCCAGGAATGAACGAGGGTCGCCCGGTCGCCGTGAGTCGTTCGGGCTCATGGCGGCCGCGGGCCGTCCCTACTTGGTCGCGCCCCTCGTGAAGCCGTTGTAGATGTAGCGCTGCAGGAACAGGAAGACGATCAACGTCGGCAGGATCACGAGGATCGCTCCTGCCGCGATCGTCTCCCAGTGCGCTCCGAAGGGGCCCTTGAAGCGGAACAGGGACGTTGAGATCACGCCAAGATCCTCGGACGGCATGTAGAGGAACGGGATGTAGAAGTCGTTGTAGACGGTGATCCCCTTGACGATGACGACCGTCGCGATCGCGGGCTTCAGCAACGGAAAAATGATCTTCCGGTAGATCGTGAAGGCGTTCGCGCCGTCGAGCCGGGCGGACTCGTCCAGGGAGACCGGGATCGACCGGACGAACTGCAGGAAGATGTAGATCGAGACGATGTCCGTGCCCATGTAGAGCACGATCGGTGCCCAGCGGCTGTCGAACATGCCGAAACTGTCGACGATCTGGAAGGTCGCCACCTGGGTGGTCACACCGGGTACGAGCGTGGCGACGAGGAACAGCGCGACGACCAGCTTTCTGAAGCGGAAGGTGTAGCGGTCGATCGCGTACGCCGCCATCGACCCGATGATCACCGTGCCGGTGACGGAGAACAGCAGGATGAACGCGGTGTTCCCGAACGCGGAGAGCATCCGGCCGTCCTGGAACGCCGTCACGTAGTTGTCGAAGTTCAGCAGGTCGTCGGGGAGTTGGAGCGCCCCGCTGTCGTTCGCCATCTCCTTCTCGGACTTGAGGGAGGCCAGCAGGACGACGAGGAGCGGGAGCAGGACGACCACGCTCGCGACGACCAGCGACAGGTAGGTGAGGGTCCGGGCGATCCCCCTGCGGGACATGCGGCTCATACGAGATCCACCTTGTCGTCCGGGACGAGGCGCCGCTGCACCCAGGTCACCGCCAGGATGATCAGCAGGAGCACGACCGCGGCAGCCGAGGCGAGCCCCGTCTTGTTGAACTGGAAGGCCAGCTTCACCGTCTGGATCACGAAGGTCTCGGTGCCGGTCGCACCGCCGGTCATGATGAACGGCACCTCGAAGGCCGACAGCGAGCCGGAGATGGAGAGGATGACGGTCAGGCTGAGTACGGGCCTGATGCCGGGCGCGATGATGTACCGGAACTGGTGCCAGCGGTTCGCCCCGTCCAGCTCTGCGGCCTCGTACAGCTCCCCCGGGATGGACTGGATGGCGCCGAGGAACAGGACGAAGTTCAGGCCCAGGTAGCGCCAGACGGAGACGCCGGCCAGTGAGACGTTCGCGGAGACCGGGGTGCCCAGCCAGGCGCGGTCGGAGTGGACGCCGAAGAGGCTCAGCACCGAGTCGAGCGTGCCGCCGTCCTGGAAGAAGTAGAGGAAGACGAAGCCGATCGCGACCCCGTTGATCAGGTACGGGAAGAAGAGGATGCCCTTGAAGAAGTTCCGGAAGCGCACGTTGAAGCTGAGGACCGTCGCGAAGTAGAGCGCGGCCACTATCTGGATCACGGAGGCGGCCAGGTAGTAGCCGCTGACGAAGAAGACCTCGAACAGCTCGGGGCGCGTGAAGAGTTCGACGTAGTTCTCGGCGCCCGTGTAGCTGAGCTCGGGGCTGACGCCGTCCCAGTCGGTGAAGCCGTACGCGACCATGTTGGCGACCGGCGCGTACGTGAACGTGATCAGCAGGACCAGCGGGGCCGCGAGAAAGAGCCACGGGGTGAGGCCCCTCCTCAGGCGCAGACGGCGCGGGGCCCGGGCGTGTGCCGTGCGGGCGGCGGGCGCGGCCTCCTTCGGCCGCGCCGCCTTCCCCGTCGTACTCGTCTCGGTCGTGTCCGTCATCAGGACCCCGAGGACTTCCGCGCCTCTTCCCAGCGCCTGCCCAGGTCGCCCAGGAAGTCGTCGAGGCTGCCCTTCCTGGCGCCGCGGGCGAGGTCGACGAGGTCCTGGCGGTAGTCGGGCTTGTAGATGCCGACCTCGGACTGGTTGTCGATCTCCTTGACCGCCGCGCCCTTGGCGTCGTCGAGCTCGATGAGCTGCACACCCGCGTCCTCGTACGGCTGCAGCACCTCGGGCAGCGGGGCGCCCTTGACCGGCGAGAGGGTCAGGTTGTCGGCCGCGTAGCCGGACTTGTCGGTGAACCAGTCGATCCAGGCGCGGGCCGCCTCCTTGTGGTCCGAGTTGACGTTGACGGCCTGGTTGTAGTCGGGCGACATGGTCGCGCAGTACTTCCCGTCCTTCTGGGCGGGGAAGGGCATGAAGCCGATGTCGTCCGGGTTCGCGCCGGCCTGCTCCGCCGCCGCCTGGAACTGGGTGATCGCCCAGGAGCCGAGCCACATCGTGGCGATGTCGCCCTTGGCCAACTTGGGCTTGGACGCTTCCCAGTTGGTGGTCGTCGGGTCCTTCTCGATCAGTCCGCCGCGCACGATGTCGTACAGCATGGTGTCGCCGACGCGCAGGTCCTCGCCCTCGGCCCACGGGTCGCCCGCGGCGAGCCTGGTCGTCGCCTGCGGGTCGCAGCTGACCGCGCCGTCGACGTACGTCCAGCTCGTCAGCGGCCACATGTCCTTGAAGTTCGTGTAGTACGGGACCGCGTCGGTCTTGGCCTTGATGGCCTTGAGACCGTCGATGAACCGGGCCGGTGTGGTGGGCCACTCGGTGATCCCGGCCTGCTTCCAGACCTTCTTGTTGTAGAGGAAGCCGGGGAGCGCTCCCATCGGGCTCTGCCCGTAGACCTTGCCGTCGACCGTGGTGAAGTCGGTGAACAGGTACTTCTTCGCGCGCTCGGTCCCGGTGCCGAGGGAGGCGAAGAACTTGGGGTAGTCGCTCTTCTTGATCACGGCGGGGATCATCAGCACATCGCCGTAGTTCTCGGTGTTCATCCGGATCTTGACCTCGCCCTCGTAGTCCGTGAGGGCGTCGAACTCGACCTTGACCTTCGGATAGGTCTTGTTGAACTCGGCGGCGTACTTCTTCATCGTGCCGTCCTGCACCAGGTCGGTCCGGTGCGTGAGGACCGTGATCGTGCCGGTCACCTTGTCCGGGTCGACGGGTGCCTTGGCGTCCGCGCCCTTCGACGTGCCTCCGCTTCCGGTACAGCCCGCGGCCAGCAGTGCGGCGGCGAGGAGACTTCCGGTGAGTTTCGTGCGGCGGTTCATTTGCACCAGCTCCGTTCAGGGACGGATGAGCACGAGTGGGATGGCTGGTTCCGCACTCTGGCAGTCGTCACTAAACCGGTAAAGTCCTTATTTCGGCCAACGATTCAAGAGTGTGTACCAGCCCTGGTCAGCAATGGCCTATACCGGTTTAGGAGTGCGCATGCTGGACGTCACACCGATCGACGAGGGATGGATCCTGCGGCACGACGGGGCCGCGCTCCCCGCCGCGGTGCCGGGCTGTGTGCACACGGATCTGCTGGCGGCGGGGATCATCCCGGACCCGTTCCTGGGGCGGAACGAGACCGAGGTGGCGTGGGTGGGGCGGCGCGACTGGACGTACGAGACGACGCTCACCCCGATACCGGGCGGGCACGAGCAGACGGACCTCGTGTTCGACGGTCTCGACACCGCGGCGGAGATCCGGCTCGACGGTCGGCTCCTGGGCTCCGTACGGAACATGCACCGCTCGCACCGCTTCGACATCACGGGGCTCGGCGGCCGGCTCTCGGTGAACTTCCGCTCGGCCTACGGTGAGGCGGAGGCGGTGCGCGGGCGGCTCGGCGAGCGGCCGAACGCCTATCCCGAGCCCTTCCAGTACCTCCGCAAGATGGCCTGCTCCTTCGGCTGGGACTGGGGGCCGACGCTGGTCACGGCCGGCATCTGGAAGCGGGTGCGTCTGGAGCACTGGTCGACGGCACGGATCGCCCGGGTGCGTCCGGTCGTGACGGTCGAACAGGGCGTGGGCCGGGTGGAGTTGCACGTCGAGGTCGAACGGACCAGGGTCGAGGCGGGGCTCACCCTGGGCGCGCGGATCGGCGGCGTCCGGGCGGAGGCCACGGTCGACGGCACCAGCGGGGTCGTACGCCTCGAAGTGCCGGACGTCGAACTGTGGTGGCCGCGCGGCTACGGCGAACAGCCTCTGTACGAGGTCGAGTTGTGGCTCAGCCACGAGGGGCTGCTGGACAGCTGGCGGCGCCGGATCGGCTTCAGGAGTGTCGAGTTGGACCGCGGGTCCGACGAGCACGGGTCGGGCTTCACCTTCGTCGTGAACGGCGAGCGGCTCTTCGCCCGGGGCGTCAACTGGATCCCGGACGACGTCTTCCCGTCGCGGATCACCCGCGAGCGGTACCGCACCCGCCTGACCCAGGCGGCCGACGCGGGCGTGGATCTCGTACGCGTCTGGGGCGGCGGTATCTACGAGAGCGAGGACTTCTACGACGCCTGCGACGAGTTGGGCCTGCTGGTCTGGCAGGACTTCCCCTTCGCCTGCGCCGCCTACCCCGAGGAACAGCCGCTGCGGGGCGAGGTGGAGGCCGAGGCGCGCGAGAACGTCGTACGGCTGATGCCGCACCCCTCGCTCGTGCTGTGGAACGGCAACAACGAGAACCTGTGGGGCTTCAAGGACTGGGGCTGGGAGCAGCGGCTGGCCGGCGACTCGTGGGGGGAGGGCTACTACCTGGGTCTACTGCCGCGTGTCGTCGCCGAGTTGGACCCGACCCGGCCGTACACGCCGGGCAGCCCCTGGTCCGGCTCCTGGGACCACCACCCCAACGACCCGGCACACGGCACCCATCACTCGTGGGAGGTGTGGAACCGGGAGGACTACGCCGACTACCGGCTCCATGTCCCGCGGTTCGTGGCCGAGTTCGGCTGGCAGGCACCGCCCGCGTACGCCACGCTGCGGCGCGCTCTGCCCGACGAGGAACTCTCGCCGGACTCCCCCGGCATGCTGCACCACCAGAAGGCCGACGACGGGAACGGGAAGCTTGCGCGCGGGCTCGCCCGTCACTTCCCCATGCCCGAACAGGGCTTCTCCGAGGGCGACTTCGACCGGTGGCACTACCTCACCCAGGTCAACCAGGCGCGGGCCGTCGCCGCCGGGATCGAACACTGGCGCTCCCACTGGCCGGTGTGCGCGGGCACGATCGTCTGGCAGCTCAACGACTGCTGGCCGGTGACCTCCTGGGCGGCGATCGACGGCGACGGCCGCGAGAAGCCGCTCCACCACGAGCTGAAGAGGCTGTACGCGGACCGGCTGCTCACGCTTCAACCGCGGGGTGAGGGGCTGGTGTTGGCGGTGATCAACCAGGCCGCCGGGCCCTGGAGGGGCCGCCTGACGCTGCGTCGGATGTCGGTGGAGGGTGGTGTCGTGGCCGAGGCGAGTGTGGGGTTCGACGCCGGGGCGCGGGCCGTCGCCGATGTGCGTGTGCCGAGGGAACTGGAGCCCGTTGGACCCAAGGAGTTCCTGGTGGCGGACGCGGACGAGGATGGGGACAGAGACGGAGGCAGGGACGGGGACGTGCTACGGGCGCTGCACTTCCCCGTGCCCGACCGTGAAGTCCCGTACCCCCGGCCCCGGTTCGACGTCTCGGTCTCTCCGGGCGGCGACCGGGTGACCGTCACGGCCCATACGCTCGTACGGGATCTGCTGCTGCAGGCCGACCGGCTGGACCCGCGAGCATCGGCCGACCGGGGTCTGGTGACCCTGCTCCCCGGGGAACGGGTGACCATCGGTGTGCGCGGCTGGGAGACTCTGGACCATCCGGAAGCGGAGACCGCACGATCCGCCCTGTACTGCGTGGAGCCCGCCCGATGACGACACCGCCCCGCGTCACGATCAAGGACGTCGCGGCCCGCGCCGGGGTGTCCAAGGGGGCCGTCTCGCTGGCTTTCAACCACAAGCCGGGGCTCGCCGACGCGACCCGGGACCGGATCTTCGAGGCAGCGCGCGAACTGGGCTGGGCTCCGAACCTCGCCGCCCGGTCGCTGTCCAATCGCCGCGTGGACGTGATCGGCCTCGCCATCTGCCGGCCGGCGAAGCTGCTCGGGCTCGAACCGTTCTACATGGAGTTCATCTCGGGCGTGGAGAGCGTGCTGACCGAGCACTCGTGCTCCCTGCTGCTGCGGCTCGTGCGCACGGTGGAGGAGGAGGTCGGGCTCCAGGACTCCTGGTGGCGGGGCAAGCAGGTCAGCGGGTCGATCCTGGTCGACTTCAGGGCCGACGATCCGCGGGTGCCCGCCGTCGAGCGGCTCGGCATGCCCGTCGTGGCCGTCGGCCACCCGTCGCTCACCGGCGGGCTCACCTCCGTGTGGACCGACGACGCCACCGCCGTCACCGAGGCCGTGCGGTATCTCGCGGCGCTCGGGCATCGGCGGGTCGCCCGGGTCGGCGGCGCCGCCGCGCTCGGCCACACGGCGATCCGTACGGCGGCGTTCGACGAGGCGGCGCGGGTCCTTGGGCTGGCCGGGGCCCAGCAGGTGGCCACGGACTTCTCGGGGGACGCGGGGGCGAGGGCCACGCGGTCGCTGCTGACCTCCTCGGTCGGCGACCGGCCCACGGCGATCGTGTACGACAACGACATCATGGCGGTGGCCGGGTTGTCGGTGGCCGCGGAGATGGGGCTCAGCGTGCCCGGGGATGTGTCGCTGCTCGCCTGGGACGACTCCCAGCTGTGCCGGCTGACGCATCCGACGCTGTCCGCGATGAGCCATGACGTGCACGGGTTCGGCGCGGAGGTCGCCCGAACGTTGTTCGACGTCGTCACGGGGGCGGAAGGCGGGGGGTCGCATCCGGTGCCCACACCCGTGCTGACGCCCCGGGGGTCTACGGCGCCGCCGCGGTAGAGGTCCGTACGGGGCGGTCCGTGCGAGGCGGTCCGTGCGGGGGTGCGGGTGCGTGGTGGGGCTGAAAGCCGTGTGACCTTCGCCGCTCCCCGCTGTGGGACTGGGCAGGTGGGTTACCCGTAAGTAGCATGGGAGGTGAGCGCGCGCTCAGGGCGTGTGTGTCGCGCAGCAGTGCCATCCCGCATCTGGAGGAGAGCCATCGTGCCTCGTACCGTCAGGGACGTCGTCTTCGTCGACGGCGTCCGCACCCCGTTCGGCAAGGCGGGCCCGAAGGGCATCTACCACGAGACCCGTGCCGACGACCTCGTCGTGAAGGCGATCCGGGAGCTGCTGCGCCGCAACCCCGGTCTCGACCCGAAGAAGATCGACGAGGTCGCCATCGCCGCGACCACGCAGATCGGCGACCAGGGCCTGACGCTGGGCCGCACGGCCGGAATCCTGGCCGGGCTGCCGCAGTCCGTGCCGGGTTACTCGATCGACCGCATGTGCGCCGGTGCGCTGACGGCCGTCACCTCGACCGCCGGCTCCATCGCGTTCGGCGCGTACGACGCCGTCATCGCCGGTGGTGTCGAGCACATGGGCCGCCACCCCATGGGCGAGGGCGTGGACCCGAACCCGCGGTTCGTCAGCGAGAAGCTGGTCGACGAGTCCGCCCTGTTCATGGGCATGACCGCCGAGAACCTGCACGACCGCTACCCGCACATCACCAAGCAGCGCACCGACGAGTACGCCGTGCGCTCGCAGGAGAAGGCGGCCAAGGCCTACGCGAACGGCAAGATCCAGGCCGACCTGGTCCCGATCTCCGTACGCCGTACGAACGCCGAGGCGGGCGAGACGGGCTGGGGCCTGGTCACCGCCGACGAGCCGATGCGTCCGGGGACCACCCTGGAGAACCTCGCCGGTCTGAAGACGCCGTTCCGTGTGCACGGGCGGGTCACCGCCGGTAACGCGGCCGGTCTGAACGACGGCGCGACCGCGTCGATCATCGCGTCCGAGGACTTCGCGCGCGAGCACGACCTGCCGGTCAAGATGCGCCTGGTCTCGTACGCCTTCGTGGGCGTCGAGCCCGAGGTGATGGGCTACGGCCCGATCCCGGCCACGGAGAAGGCCCTGGCGAAGGCCGGTCTCTCCATCGAGGACATCAACCTCTTCGAGATCAACGAGGCCTTCGCCATCCAGGTCCTCGCGTTCCTCGACCACTACGGCATCGCCGACGACGACGCGCGCGTCAACCAGTACGGCGGCGCCATCGCGTACGGCCACCCGCTGGCCTCCTCCGGCGTCCGGCTGATGACACAGCTGGCCCGCCAGTTCGAGGAGCAGCCGGAGGTCCGTTACGGCCTCACCACCATGTGCGTCGGCTTCGGCATGGGCGCCACGGTGATCTGGGAGAACCCGCACCACAAGGACGCCGGAGGCGACAAGTGAGCACCACTGAACTCCTGAAGGGCGCGGCAGAGCTGTTCCCCGACGAGGTCGTGACGTCGGCGCACGTACGCCACCTCGACCTCCCGTTCGGCGCCGGGCGCTTCGCGCTCATCACGCTCGACAACGGCCTCGACCACACCAAGCCGACCACCTTCGGCCCGGCCTCGCTGGCGAACCTCGACGCCGCGATCGACCAGGTCGAGAAGGAGGCCGCGGCCGGCGAGATCATCGGCGTCGGTGTCACCGGCAAGCCGTTCATCTTCGCGGTCGGCGCGGACCTCAAGGGCGTCGAGCTCCTGAAGGACCACAAGGACGCGCTGGCCATCGGCAAGGGCGGCCACGAGGTCTTCAAGCGTCTCGCGGCCCTCGCGGTCCCGACCTTCGCGTACTACAACGGCGCGGCCATGGGCGGTGGCGTCGAGGTCGGTCTGCACTGCACCTACCGCACGGTGTCCGCGGCCCTGCCCGCCTTCTCGCTGCCCGAGGTGTTCCTGGGCCTGGTCCCGGGCTGGGGCGGCTGCACGCTGCTCCCGAACCTCATCGGCGCCGAGCGTGCGGTGAGCGTGATCATCGAGAACTCGCTCAACCAGAACAAGCAGCTCAAGGGCGCCCAGGTCCACGAACTGGGCATCGCCGACGCCCTGTTCGAGGGGGCGGACTTCCTGGAGCAGTCGCTGATCTGGACGGCGTCCGTCCTCAAGGGCGAGATCGTCATCGACCGCCCGGTGATCGACCGCGGCGAGGCCTGGGACCAGGCCGTCGCCAAGGGCCGTTTCATCGCGGACAGCAAGGTGCACGGGGCGGCCCCGGCCGCGTACCGCGCGCTGGACATCATCGCCGCGGCGAAGAACGGTGACCTGCAGCAGGGTTACGACGCCGAGGACGTGGCCCTCGCCGACCTGATCATGGGTGGCGAACTGCGCGCCGGCATCTACGCGTTCAACCTGGTGCAGAAGCGCGGCAAGCGTCCCGCGGGTGCCCCGGACAGGAACCTGGCCCGCCCGGTCACCAAGGTCGGTGTCGTTGGCGCCGGTCTGATGGCCTCCCAGCTCGCACTGCTCTTCCTGCGCCGCCTTGAGGTGCCGGTCGTGCTGACCGACATCGACCAGGAGCGCGTCGACAAGGGTGTGGGCTACGTCCACGCCGAGATCGACAAGCTGCTGCTGAAGTCCCGTATCAACCAGGACAAGGCCAACCGCCTGAAGGCCCTGGTCACCGGTGTGCTGGACAAGGCCGAGGGCTTCGCGGACGCCGACTTCATCATCGAGGCCGTGTTCGAGGAGATCGGCGTCAAGCAGCAGGTGTTCGCGGAGGTCGAGGCGGTCGCCCCGGCGCACGCGATCCTCGCCACCAACACCTCGTCCCTCTCCGTGACGGAGATGGCGTCGAAGCTGAAGAACCCCGAGCGGGTCGTCGGCTTCCACTTCTTCAACCCGGTCGCGATCCTGCCGCTCCTGGAGATCGTGCGGGGCGAGGCCACGGACGACGCCTCGCTGGCCACGGCCTTCGCCGTCGCCAAGAAGCTGAAGAAGACCGCGGTTCTGGTGAAGGACGCCCCTGCGTTCGTCGTGAACCGCATCCTCACGCGCTTCATGGGCGAGATCCAGAACGTCATCGACGAGGGCACGTCGGTCGAGGTCGCGGAGAAGGCGGTCGAGCCGCTGGGTCTGCCGATGTCACCGCTGGTGCTCCTTGAGCTGGTCGGTCCCGCGATCGGTCTGCACGTCTCCGAGACCCTCAACCGGGCCTTCCCGGAGCGCTTCACCGTCTCCCCGAACCTCGCGGCCGTCGTCAAGGCGGGCAAGCGTGGCTTCTACGTGTACGACTCCGGGAAGCCGGAACTCGACCCTGAGGTCGCCGCGCTGCTCAAGCAGGGCGATGTCGTGCTGACCGAGGAGCAGGTGCGCGAGCGTGTCCTCGACGCCGTGGCCCAGGAGATCGGGCTCATGCTCGACGAGGGTGTCGTGGCCGAGGCGCAGGACATCGACCTGTGCCTGATCACTGGTGCGGGGTGGCCCTTCCACCTGGGTGGGATCACGCCCTACCTGGACCGTGAGGGTGTCTCCGACCGGGTCAACGGCAAGCCGTTCCTGGGGCGGGGTGTAGCTAGCGTCCCGGCGTAGGCGTTCCACTGGGTTGCGCAGTGCCCCGTACACCGGCCGGGTGTGCGGGGCACTTGGCGTTCGTGCCCGGCAGGACGTTTCTCGCCCCCGCCGCCCCTACCCATTCCCGTCCCCTGGGGGCTGCCGCCCCCCAGGCCCCCGCTTCGGCCTGAACGGCCTCGTCCTGGGGTCCCGCCGGTAATGCTCCAGGATTGAACGCTGAGGAATGATCTCGTTCCCCCACCGGTGGTGGAGGGTTGCCGGCTTCGCCGGACGTGCGTCCGGCGGGCTGTCATGGCCCCGGGCGGCCGCCCGGGGCCCGGAAGTGGTGGGACCGGAATACGAGCGAAAAGTGCCACACGCCAGCGGCCAGGTAGGTCACGGGCGCGAATCGGTGTCGTGGGCGGGTGGCAAGAACGTCCGCCGACTCGAAGAGGCGGCAACGCGGACACTGAGGTTGTTTCATAGGCGGTCGCTCGTGAAACACCCTCCCGCCCGGCGACTCCTCATGAAACAGTCCGGGGTCGTGAGCGACGCCTTCAAGCGCGTGGAGGCGTACGACTGCCCGATGTCCACCTGCGCCGCCCCCGCAGGCTCCCTGCCTCGGACCGGGAAGGGCAAGGCGACGATGCAGTACCGCACCGCCCGCCTCCGCCTCGTGCCGCAACTCGCCAAGGTGCTCAGCGTGCCGACCCCCGCCGTACGCAAGCCGGGGTCGGTGTGGACCGAGCTGCCCCGGCCGATGAGCGCCGGCACCAAGCCGGTCGGGCACGTCCGCCTCGGCTACGCACGGGCCTCGACCGCCCGGCAGTCTTTCGACGCGCACAAGCGGCTCGGCCGCGGCATCGAACTCGCCACGCTCGCCGAGGAACTGAAGGCGAGCGACGTCGGCCTGGAGTTCCTCACCGGTGAACTGAGGGGCTCGCACGACCCCTCCGGCATCGTGTTCACCGTGCTCGCGGCCATGTCCGGCATGGAGCGCGAGTACATCCGCGACGGCCCCTTGAAGGCCACGAGTCCGCCCGCAAGCGCGGCAAGACCATCGGCGGCGCGGGCGTCACCGACGAGGACATGCTGTCCATGGCCCTCCACCGGCACGAAGAAGGGCCAACACCCCTCACGGGTTTGCGGCTGGTGTCTGAGCCAGGGGTCCAGCCAAGGGAAAGCCAAAGGCCGCAGCGAGGATGTCAGAGAGGGACCGTTCCCGGGACACGCCCACAGGGGCACCCGATCTTCATCCAGGGCACGTTGCTACCCCCCCGAGGGGCAATGAGGTCCACGGCGGGTCGAGCGGAGCAGCACGCCTCCCGCACCGGGCAAAGGCCCGAGGCTCTCGGGGAGGCGTGCGCACTCCTCAGCGTGCGGTTCAGCCCACCGAGTTCGCCTGCTCGGCCGCGCTCAGCGACGAGAGGGGTTCGGCGGCGGACTTGGCCGCGACGGGGTTCGCGTGAGTGGCTGCGAGCGGGTTGGCGTGGGTGGCCGCGACAGGGTTCGCGTGAGTGGCCGCAACCGGGTCCGCCTGAGTGGCCGGCACCGGGTTGGCGTGGGTGGCCGCGACGGGGTTCGCGTGGGTGGCCGGCACCGGGTCCGCCTGAGTGGCCGGGACCGGGTTCGCGTGGGTGGCCGGGGTCGCGGCGTTGGCGACGCTGACCATCCCCGCGGCGGCCAGAACGGTTCCGGCGGCCACGCTGAACATGGCGCGGCGGTTCTGCGAGAACTTGCGGTGCTTCGACAAGAGTCTGCCTCTTTCTCGGATCGCCGGGCCCCCACCTGTGCGTGGGAGCCCGTTCAGGAGAGAGGTACGGAGACGGGCGCAGTCAGGTTGCACGGTGCGGCGGGAAGATTCTCCTGCCCGCACCGTGCAACCCCGGAGGGCCACTCCACGTATGTATGTCAGATGGAGTGGTGGGCAAGGGAGAGGCCGGCGAAGAGTGAGGGACACGGCCCGGGAACGCGAGTTCCGGGAATTCGCCGAGGCGCGGCAGGCGCAGCTCCGACGCAGCGCCTACCTGCTCTGCGGTGACTGGCACCAGGCACAGGACCTGACCCAGACGACTTTGATGAAGTTGTACGCGGCCTGGGGACGGGTCAACCGGGACGGCAATGCGGATGCCTACGCTCGCACCATCCTCACCCGCACCTTCATCGACCAGTGGCGCAAGAGGGGCTGGCGTGAGGAGCCGGTGAGCGAGCCACCCGATCTTCCCTCGGACGTGTCCGGCGCACCGGAGTTGCGATGGATGATGCAGGAAGCCCTGATGGAGCTGGCGCCCCGTTTCCGAGCCGTGTTGGTCCTGCGATTCTGGGAGGACTGGTCCGTCGAGCAGACCGCGCACGCGCTGCGGGTGAGTCCGGGAACGGTGAAGAGCCAAAGCGCCCGCGCGCTCGCCCGGCTGCGCGAGATCGTCGAAGGCCTTGACATTGAAGGGACCAGGAGGTGAAACCGGCCATGAATGACCACAATGACGACGCTCTGCACGCCGCCTTCCAGGCAGTCCTCAGCGCCGATCCGGAGCCGACGCTCCCCAGCGTTGTCGACGCGGCTGTCGTCGGCGGCTTCCGGATCCGCCGACGACGAGCCGCGCTCGCCACAGCCGGCGCACTGATCGTCGTGGCCTCCATGGCCGCCGTGGCCGTCAACCTGTCCTGGCTGGGCGGCGAACAGGATCCGGCGCCCCTGGCCCCCGCCAGCACCGCCCACCCGACGCCGCACACACCCGAACCCGCTCGCACGGCGGAGCCCCTTCCCTCCGGAGACTGACAGTCGCCGGGGCCGCCCCGGCATCACGCTGTGAAGTCCGGGTAGATCCACACGGCCTCCGCGCTCCATGACCGCCCGCGCGAGCTCGGCAGCCCCTTCACATGCGGTGACGCTGGGCAACAGGAACCCCGCCAGCCCCCGCAGTGACCGAACCGAGACCCCTCAGATCGTGATCATTCCTTGGCGTTCAATCCTGGAGCACTACCGGCGTGACTCCGTCCTCAAACGCCGGACGGGCTGGGGGTGTCGGCCCGGGCTGCGAAATCTTTGGCCCCTCCGGCGTTTGAGGAGCGGGGGTTCGGGGGCTGGCCCCCGAAAGGGACGATGGGGGTCCCCCGCTCGATCGAAACCGAGAGTGGGGGAGGGTAGGGGCGGCGGGGGCGAGCTAAATGGTCCGCCATGCCTCCAGCGCCAAACCCGGCTCTTCCTTGCGGCGGGTCAGTAGGAGTTGGCCGGTGGTCGGCTGGAGGGTGGCGGCCGTGACGCGGCCCTCGTGGTCCTGGCTCAGGGACAGCTGGACGTCCGCGGGAAGCTGGGGACCGGACTCGGTCCACCAGGCACCCGCCGACTCCCCCTCGGTCGGATACGCGGCGAAGGCGACCCGGCCGCTCAAGGACCTCTGGGCGAGCAACGTGCAGTCGACACCGTCGAGCGTGCAGCGGATCGCGGACACCGGCCCAGGCCCGGCACAGGTGAGGAGCGCCACGGGCTCACCGCCGGCCCGCCAGGCGCACACCGTGTCCGACTCGTCCGTGAAGAAGAGCGTCACGTGGTCCTCGGAGGTGGTGAGGGCCCGCAGCGTGCCCGGCCGCGCCGCCACCTTGAGCGGCTCCTCGTCGAGCGCGGGGATGTGGCCGGGGCCCGGCTGGGTCCACCGCAGGATGCCCGTCGGCGAGGTCGCGTACAGCTCGACGAGCCCGGACTCCCGCGTCACGGCCGCAAGTTCGCCCTCGACCTCGCGGCCCTTGAGGTCGCGCCACGGGCCCCACCCGCCGCGTTCCTTCTGGCCGCGCATGCTGACTCCGCCGCCCCGGTTGGGTACGAAGACATGGGCGCGGCCCTGCGCGTCGACCGTGACGGCCGGGACGCCGGTCGCCTCGCCGTTCTTGTTGGGATGCCCGAGGGGGTTCCAGTCGAGGGCCGCGAGATGCGGCCGGAAGTGCGTGGCGTGGACGAGCCCCGACTCCTGCCCGCCGGTGGGACGCCAGGACACCAGATGGGCGTAACCGTCGGTTCCCTGCCCCACGGCGAGTGCGGGATGGACACGCTGGTCGCCGCCGACCGTACGGGGCGCCGACCAGGCGCCGCCCGGGTGCTGCTCGGCCCGGCACCACACCGCTTCCTCACGCGGAGCGTAGGCGCCGAGCCTGCCGTCCCGGCCGCATATGAGCCAGTCACCGTTCACTGTGCGGACCATTGACACTCCACCACTCTAATCGGGTGGTGTGATCCCCCTCCGTGCGACCCTGGCCACATGGACGCCCCGCTGCTCGTGATCGTCGACGCCGCCAATGTGGTCGGGTCCGTGCCCGACGGCTGGTGGCGCGACCGCCGGGGCGCCGCGGAGCGCCTGCGGGACCTGCTCGTCCCGTACGCCACCGACGGGCTGCCGGGGCATCCGGGCCCCCTGGAGCTGGTCCTCGTGGTCGAGGGCGGCGCTCGCGGCATCGCCTCCGTCCCGGGCGTACGGGTCGACGAGGCGCCCGGCAGCGGCGACGACCGCATCGTGGAACTGACCGCCCAGGCCGCGGACCGCCCGCGCCTGGTGGTCACGGCCGACCGTGAACTGCGCCGTCGGGTGAGCGAGTTGGGCGCGGAGGTCACGGGCCCACGCACGGTCCGCCCCTAGCACCCGCACACCCGCAGCCCTCACCCGACATCCCGCGGACCCGTACACCGCACCCGCTCGCTCCCACCCGCCGCGCACGCGGTCCGGCCCCGCGGTCTCCGCCGAAGCGGGACGTACGGGGCCGGTTGATCGCGAGGGTCGGTCGAACGCGAAGGTCGGGTTACTCGGTGTCTCCGCGCTGCGGCTTGACGGTATCGACGGCCACGGCCTCCTCGCCGCGTCCGAGACGGCTGTGGGAGCGGCCGTACAGGAAGTACACGAGGAAGCCGATCGCCATCCAGATGCCGAACCGCAGCCAGGTCTCGGCGGGCAGGTTGAGCATCAGCCACAGCGAGGCGAGGACGGAGACGATCGGCAGGAACGGCACCAGCGGGGTGCGGAAGGAGCGGGGCAGTTCGGGGCGGGTGCGGCGGAGGATGATCACGCCGATCGCGACGACGACGAACGCGAACAGCGTGCCGATGTTGACCAGTTCGGCGAGCTCGCTGAGGCTGGTGAAGCCCGCGAGGATCGCGATGATCACGCCGAGCAGGATGGTCGGCCGGTGCGGGGTCTTGAAGCGCGGGTGGACGTGCGAGAAGAAGCGCGGCAGCAGTCCGTCGCGGCTCATCGCGAAGAAGACCCGGGTCTGGCCGAGGAGCAGGATCATGCAGACCGTCGTGAGGCCGACGGCGGCGCCGAAGCTGATGAAGCCCGCGAACCAGGGGTGTCCGGTGGCCTTGAACGCGTCGGCGAGCGGGGCGTCAACGGAGAGCTCGGTGTAGTGCTGCATACCGGTCACGACGATCGCCACCGCGACGTACAGCGTGGTGCAGATGACCAGTGAGCCGAGGATGCCGCGCGGCATGTCCCGCTGTGGGTTACGGGTCTCCTCGGCGGCCGTGGCCACGACGTCGAAGCCGATGAAGGCGAAGAAGACGACGGACGCGGCGGTGAAGATGCCCATCACGCCGAAGTTGGAGGGGGCCCAGCCGAACATCAGCTGGATGAGCGGGGACTGGAGATCGCCGCCCGCCGGCACCTCCTGCGCCTTCGGGATGAACGGGTCGTAGTTGTCGCTCGTGATGAAGAAGGCACCGGCGATGATCACGACCATGACGACGGTGACCTTGATGGCGACGACGACCGCGGTGATCCGGGCGGAGAGCTTCATGCCGATCACGAGGATGCCGGTGAGGACCAGCACGAGGGCGGCGGCGAGGATGTCGAAGCCGAAGCCGTCAGCCCCCTCTCTCCCGCTGAGGGCCGCCGGCAGGTGCCAGCCCGCGTTGTCCAGCAGCGAGGCGATGTAGCCCGACCAGCCGACGGCGACCACCGCCGTGCCGAGCGCGAACTCCAGCACGAGGTCCCAGCCGATGATCCAGGCGGGCAGTTCCCCGAGTGAGGCGTACGAGAAGGTGTAGGCCGAGCCGGCCACCGGGACGGTGGAGGCGAACTCGGCGTAGCAGAGCGCGGCGAGCGCGCAGACGACCCCGGCGACGGCGAAGGCCAGGGCTACGGCGGGACCGGCGTTGTTCTTGGCGACCGTGCCGGTCAGGACGAAGATGCCGGTGCCGATGATGACACCGACGCCGAAGACGGTCAGATCCAGCGCGGACAAGGATTTCTTGAGCGCGTGCTCCGGCTCCTCGGTATCGAGGATGGACTGTTCGACCTTCTTCGTCCTGAAGAGGGTGCTGCTCACGGCGTACCTCCCACGCTTGTCGTCCTCGACATGATCGAGAGGGGGCGTGGTCCGTATGCCCCGGCGCGGCAGGTTTCACGCCAATGGGCCGGTTTCATCACCGTAAAGGGTGTGGAAACCGGCCCACTCGGCCGTGTCGGTCGCGTGCGACCGGGCGTGTCAGTCGCGGGCGGACTCCACCGTGGCGTGCGCCTGCTCGAACCTGCCGTCGAGCTTGGATACCAGGCCGGTGACCTGCCGGGCGATGTCCGGTGCGGTCAGTCCGATCTCGGCCAGCACCTCCTTGCGGGTGGCGTGGTCGAGGAAGCGGGGCGGGATGCCGAAGTCGCGCAGCGGTACGTCCACGCCCGCGTCGCGCAGGGCCTGGGCGACGGCCGAACCGACGCCGCCGACGCGGGAGTTGTCCTCGACGGTGACGACCACCCGGTGCTGCTCGGCGAGCGGGGCCATGGCCTCGTCGACGGGCTTGACCCAGCGCGGGTCGACGACCGTCGTGGAGATTCCCTGCTTGTCGAGGAGCCCGGCGATCTCCAGGCACATCGGAGCGAGGGCGCCGACCGAGACGAGCAGGACGTCCGGGGCGTCGGTGCCCGGCTCGCGCAGGACGTCCATGCCGCCGATCCGGCCCACGGCGGGTACGGCGGGACCGACCGCGCCCTTGGAGAAGCGGACCACGGTCGGCGCGTCGGTGACCTCGACGGCCTCGCGGAGCTGGGCACGGACCTGGTCGGCGTCGCGCGGGGCGGCCAGCCGGAGCCCGGGGACGACCTGGAGGATCGACATGTCCCACATACCGTTGTGGGAGGCGCCGTCGGTGCCGGTGATGCCGGCCCGGTCGAGGACGAAGGTGACACCGCACTTGTGCAGGGCCACGTCCATCAGGACCTGGTCGAAGGCCCGGTTGAGGAAGGTCGCGTAGACCGCGAAGACGGGGTGCAGGCCGCCGGTGGCGAGGCCGGCCGCCGAGACGGCCGCGTGCTGCTCGGCGATGCCGACGTCATACACCCGGTCCGGGAAGGCCTTGGCGAACTTGTCGAGGCCGACCGGCTGGAGCATGGCGGCCGTGATGGCGACGACGTCCTTGCGCTCCTTGCCGAGCTTGACCATCTCCTCGCCGAAGACGGACGTCCAGTCGGCGCCGGAGGAGGCGATCGGCAGGCCCGTGTCGGGGTGGATCTTGCCGACGGCGTGGAAGCGGTCCGCCTCGTCCTGGAGGGCGGGCTGGTAGCCGCGGCCCTTCTCGGTGAGGCAGTGCACGATGACGGGGCCGCCGAAGCGCTTGGCGCGGACGAGCGCGGACTCTAGGGCCTCGATGTCGTGGCCGTCGATGGGACCGACGTACTTCAGGCCCAGGTCCTCGAACATGCCCTGCGGGGCGATGAAGTCCTTGAGGCCCTTCTTGGCGCCGTGCAGGGTTTCGTAGAGCGGCTTCCCGACGACGGGCGTGCGCTCCAGGATGTCCTTGCCGCGGGCCAGGAACCGCTCGTAGCCGTCGGTGGTGCGCAGGGTCGCCAGGTGGTTGGCGAGGCCGCCGATCGTGGGGGCGTACGACCGCTCGTTGTCGTTGACGACGATGACGAGCGGGCGGTCCTTGGCGTCGGCGATGTTGTTGAGCGCCTCCCAGGCCATGCCGCCGGTGAGGGCTCCGTCGCCGATGACGGCGACGACGTGGTCCTCTTTTCGCAGGACCTCGTTGGCTTTCGCGAGGCCGTCGGCCCAGCCGAGGACCGTGGAGGCGTGCGAGTTCTCGATGACGTCGTGCTCGGACTCCGCCTGCGAGGGGTAGCCGGACAGGCCGCCCTTCATCTTCAGCTTCGAGAAGTCCTGGCGGCCCGTGAGCAGCTTGTGCACATAGGACTGGTGCCCCGTGTCCCAGAGAATTCTGTCCTTCGGGGACTCGAAGACGCGGTGCAGCGCGATGGTGAGCTCCACGACACCGAGGTTCGGGCCGAGGTGGCCGCCGGTCTTGGAGACCTCTTCGACGAGGAAGGTCCGGATCTCGCCTGCCAGCTGGTCCAGCTGCTCCAGGCTGAGCCGGTCCAGATCGCGCGGTCCCCTGATGCGGGTCAGCAGCGGCACCCGTGCCTCCTTGCAGTAGAGCTGATCGAGCTTTTACCGGGTCTGTCGAGTCTAATGTTCCGCCTTTCACGGCGGCGGCCGGGCTGTGCGTCGTACGTCACGCGTTCGGCCGTAAAACATCTCGCCCACGGCTCCCGCCACCAAACGCACACGCACAGACGAAAGTGCCCGACACCGCCATTGGTGTCGGGCACTTGTCCGAACGGGGCTTCGCGCCCCGACCGCGGAGGGTTACGCGCGACCCGCGGTCTTCTGCGTCTGCCGGGTGATGGAGTCGATGACAACCGTGGCCAGAAGCACACCACCAGTGATCATGTACTGGACCGGTGTGGCGATGCCCTCAAGGGCCAGCCCGTACTGGATCGACGTGATCACCATGACACCGAGCAGCGCGTTCCACGTACGCCCGCGCCCGCCGAAGAGGCTGGTGCCGCCGATGACCGCCGCCGCGATGACGTTCATCAGAAGGTCACCCGCACCGGCGCTCTGGTTCGCCGCCGCGATCTTCGAGGACCAGAACAGACCGCCCACCGCGGCGAAGAAGCCCGCGATGGCGAAGACCGAGACCCGTACCGCCGTGACGTTGATACCGGCACGACGGGACGCCTCGACGCTGCCGCCGAGCGCGAAGATCTTGCGGCCGTAGGTCGTGCGGCGCAGCACGAAGTCCGTGATCACCAGGACCAGGACGAACAGCAGCAGCGCCAGCGGCAGCCCCTTGTACTGGTTGAACATGATCGCCGCGGCGAAGGCGACGACCGCGAGGATCGCGGTGCGCACCACGATGTCGATGAGAGGGCGGGCCGGGATGCCCGCCGCCTCCCGACGACGGCTGTCCAGGAACGAGGTGACGAAGAAGAGCGCCACCGCGACCACCGCGAGCCCGTAGGCGGCGGCGACGTCCGAGAAGTAGTACGTGGTCAGCTTGCCGACCAGGCCGTCGCCGTCGAGGTTGATCGTGCCGTTCTCGCCCAGGATCTGGAGCATGAAGCCGAGCCAGAAGAGCAGGCCGGCCAGCGTGACCGCGAACGCGGGCGCGCCGATCCTCGCGAAGAAGAAGCCGTGGATCGCGCCGATGGCCGCACCGCTGGCGAGGGCGATGAGCACCGCCAGCCACTCGTTCACATCGTTCGTGACGCTGAGCACGGCGGTGATGGCGCCCGCCACACCGCTGACCGAACCGACCGACAGGTCGATCTCGCCGAGCATCAGGACGAAGATGATGCCGACGGACATCATGCCGGTGGCGACCATCGCGACGGCGATGTTGTTGAGGTTCTCGGCCGAGAGGAAGGCCGAGTTGAGGCTCTGGAAGATGACACAGATGACGATCAGACCGACGACGACCGGGATGGAGCCCAGGTCACCGGCGCGCATCTTGCGCTTGAACTCGTCGAGGTAGCCGGCGAAGCCACGCTCGCGCACCAGCAGCCGGGGGTCGACGGCGACGTCGGCGCCCGCGGCGGCCTCGGGGTTCTCCACGACGTGGTCCCCGGGAGTGGCGGAGGTCTTGTCGATGCTCACTTCTGAGCCTCCCCGTTGCTGCGCGCCGCACGACGGGTCACGGCGTTGTCCGTGGCACCGGTGATGGCGGAGATGATCTCTTCCTGCGAGGTGGTCTTGACCTCGAAGACTCCGTTGTTGCGGCCGAGCCGGAGCACCGCCACCTTGTCGGCGACGGCCTTGACGTCGGCCATGTTGTGGCTGATGAGCAGGACGGCGTGGCCGCGCTCGCGCAGCCGCTCGACCAGGTCGAGGACCTGGGCGGTCTGCTCGACACCGAGGGCCGCGGTGGGCTCGTCGAGGATGACCAGCTTGGGCTCGCCGAGCATGGAGCGGGCGATGGCCACCGTCTGACGCTGACCGCCGGAGAGCGAGGCGATCGGGATACGCACGCTGGGGATACGGATCGACAGCGTCTGGAGCAGTTCGCGGGAGCGGCGCTCCATCTCGACCTCGTCCAGGATGCCGCGCTTCTTCAGCTCACGGCCCAGGTAGAGGTTGCCGACGACGTCGATGTTGTCGCACAGCGCGAGGTCCTGGTAGACGGTTGCGATGCCCAGGTGCTGGGCATCCTGCGGCTTGTTGATCTGGACGGTCCTGCCGTCCCATTCGACGACGCCCTCGTCGATGGGGTGCACGCCGGCGATCGTCTTCACCAGCGTGGATTTTCCGGCGCCGTTGTCGCCGACCAGGGCGACCACCTCGCCGGCGTGGACCTCGAGCTCTACGTCCGTGAGCGCCTGGACGGCGCCGAACCGCTTCGAGACCCCGCGCAACGCCAGGACAGGCGTAGCGGACACGTTGACCATCTCCTTCGCCGCCTGACCCGGCGGGAGGTTGTGCAGAAGAATTGGGAAGGGGGGAAGGATTCCGTCCGGCGCCCCGCCCTAGCTTGCGGGGCTGGTGATTGCGGGGCGCCGGAGGAGCTTCGGGTGCGCGAGTCCCGGACTGGATTCCTTGCGGGAATCAGGCCTCGTACGGAAATCCGATGGCGAATTCCCGTACGCGGTGAGGGACTTGCGTTTGGCTACTTCAGACCGATCGTGTCGCAGGCGGCCTTGTACTTCGCCGTGCAGATCTCGGGGACCGTGTAGATGCCGTCCTTGATGACGGTCTCGTTGATGTTGTCCTTGGTCAGCGAGACGACCGGGACGAGCACCGCCGGAATACCCTTGGTGGTTCCGCTGTCGACCGTGGTCTTGGCGATGGAGTCGAGCTTGTCGCCCTTGGCGAGGGCGACGGCCATCTGCGCGGCGATGTCCGCCTCCTGCGGGTAGGGCTTGTAGACGCTCATGTACTGCTCACCCGCGACGATGTGCTGCACACCGGCGAGCTCGGCGTCCTGGCCGGTGACCGGCGGGAGCGGGGAGATACCCGCGGCCTTCAGGGCGGTGATGATGCCGCCCGCCATGCCGTCGTTGGCGGAGTAGACGCCGACGATCTTGTCCTTGCCGATCGCGGAGATCGCGCCTTCCATGTTGGCGTTGGCGTTGGCCGCCTTCCACTCCTTGGTGTCGTACGACTTCGCGATGTCGACCTTGCCGTCGAGCTCGGACAGCGCGCCCTTCTTGAAGAGGGCGGCGTTCGGGTCGGTGATCGCTCCGTTCATCATGACGATCTTCGCGGAGGGCTTGGCCTTGTCGCCCAGGGCCTCCAGGAGTGCCTTGCCCTGGACACGACCGACCTCTTCGTTGTCGAAGGAGGTGTATCCGTCGATCGGGCCCTCGGCCAGGCGGTCGTAGGCGACGACCGGGATGCCGGCCTCCTTGGCCTTCTTCACCGAGTTGGCGATGGCCTTCGAGTCGACCGCGTCCACGATCAGCACGTCGACCTTGTTGGTGATCATCGTGTCGGCCTGCTGGGACTGCGTGGTCGCGTCCTGCTTGGCGTTGGCGTAGACGATCTCGCCCTTGTTGTTCGTGAGCTCCTTGACCTTCTTCTCGATCAGGGGCTTGTCGAACTTCTCGTAGCGTGCCGTCTCGTTCTCCGGAAGGAGGAGGCCGACCTTGATGTCGTCACCCTTGGCGGCGCTCTTCGTGCTGTCGCTGTCGTCTCCGGACTCCTTGGCACTGCCACAGGCGGCCAACGAGACAGCCATCGCACCCGCGGCAACAGCAAAGGCGGCGCGACGCATACGCGTATTCACTTCAGAAACCTCCCTGACGAGGCCGCGACGTTGCGGCCGAGGTGGCTGGAAGTCAACTCGGCCGCAAGTGCGACGTCAAGAAGTAAATCCTTAACGAGATGGCAACGGTGCCATCCGTTCTCTAAGTGAAGGCAGGCGTGGCAGTACTGAGCGAGCCGTCCAAAAGGGTCGAATCGCCCATCTCGCTGAGTGCGAGAGCGAGCGCCCCGAGGACTTCCGCCCGGCCGCCAAGTGCCCCTGGCAGAACGGATAGCTGACGTGCCGCACTGGGGATCGCATAGCGGCTGACGGACTCCCTTATGGGGCCGATCACGAGCTCTCCGGCCTCGGCGAGATCACCACCGAGAACCACCCGGCTCGGGTTGAGCAAGTTGCAGAGATTGGCGACTCCACTGCCGATGTGTCGGCCGACGTCGGCGATCACCCGACGACAGCCAGGGTCTCCGTCCCTCGCCAGTCGTACGACACCTTCCATGGTCAGGTCCGTGCCGTGGCTGGACTGCAGGAGCGGCAGCACATAGCGCGCCGCCGCGAAGGTCTCCAGGCAGCCCCGGTTGCCGCAGCGACAGACCGGGCCGGACTCGTCAAGAGTAATATGCCCGATTTCTCCCGCTGTGCCACCCGGGCCGCGGTAGATCTTGCCGCTGATCACGAGTCCGGCGCCGACACCGCTGGCGACCTTGATGTACGCCAGGTCCCGTACGCCCCGGCCGCTCCCCCAGACAAGTTCGCCGAGGGCTCCCAGGTTGGCGTCGTTGTCGACGTGCACCGGCACACCGAGCCGTCCGCCCAGCTCCTCGGCGGGTTTGGTGCCGGCCCAGCCCGGCAGGATCGCGGTTGAGCCGAGCGTCCCGGACTCCACGTCGATCGGCCCCGGCACGCCGAGCCCGACGCCCGCGATCTTCGTACGGTCCACGCCGGTGGCCGCGATCAGGCGGCTGACCAGCTGTTCCGCCCGGTCGAAGCCCTGTGCGGCGGAGGCGTCCACATCGAGCGGCTCGGACTCCTCGGCGAGCACCTGATGGGCGAGGTTGCCGACCGCGACGCGCAGATGCGTGTGCCCGAAGTCGACGCCGATCACGATGCCGGCATCACCGCTGAGGCTGACGCTGCGCGCCCTTCGGCCGCCCGCCGAGGTGGGGGTGACCTCGACCGTTCCGCCGTCCTTCAGCTCCCGAACGATATTGGAGACCGTGGCCGCGGACAGGCCCGTCGTCCTCGCGATCTCGGCCTGCGTGAGCGACCCGGCCAGACGCACCGCGCGTACGACCCGTTCGAGATTGGCTCGGTGCAGCGACGACTGCGACCCCGGAGTCTCCACGACGACCTCCTGCGTACGGGGTCGCCTCAGTGAGACCCCGTCTATGTCCAACTAGTGAACTCTAAGCTGAGCCGTTGGGGTCGCCTCCCGTCAAGAGGTTGAGCGAAGAGAGGGGCGCACCGGCGCCCGCACACACAAGAGTGGCCCCGGCATCAATCCGGGACCACCCTCGCAAACCGAACCGACAGCCCAACCGTTACTTGAGCGCGCCCGCGGTGAGACCCGACTGCACCTGGCGCTGGAAGATGACGTACACGATGAGGACCGGCAGCATCGCGATCATCATGCCTGCCATCAGGGCGCCCCAGTCGTTCTCGTAGCCCTGCTGCAGGGCGATCATGGCGAGGCCCTGGGTGAGGACGTACTTGTCCTCCTGCTGGTTGAGCACCATGGGCAGCAGGTACTGGTTCCACTGCCCGAGGAAGTTGAAGATCCCGATGCTGATCAGGCCCGGCTTGGCCATCGGGAGCATCACCTGGAAGAAGGTTCGGGAGTGCGACGCCCCGTCGATCAGCGCGGCCTCGGCGACCGTGGTCGGCAGCGTCCGGAAGAACGCCGTCATGAAGAAGATCGTGAACGGCAGCGAGTACGCGATGTAGACGAGGATCAGACCCTGGTACGTGGCCAGCAGCGAGGATCCCGGGAAGTCCCGCAGGACGAAGAAGAGCGGGATGACGAGCATGAACACCGGGAACGACATGCCTGCCACGAACGCGTAGTAGATCAGCCGGTTGCCCGGGAAGGTGAAGCGGGCCAGCACGTACGCGGCCATCGAGCCGAGGACCATCGTGCCGACCACCGAGCCGCCCACGACGATGATCGTGTTGATGAAGTACTGGCCCATGTTCGCCTTGTTCCAAGCGTTGGACCAGTTCTCGAAGTGCAGCGAGGTGGGCAGGCCCCAGGGGTCGGTGAGGATGCCGTTGCTGGTCTTGAAGGAGCTCCAGAGCACCCACAGCAGCGGTACGCCCACCATGAGCGCCCACAGGATGAGCATCCCGTGCGAGAAGACGTGGAGCACTCCGCCCTCGGAGCTGCGGCCGTCGGTCGGGCCGAGCTTTTTGGTGATGCTCGGGCGGGGTTGCGGCTCGTCGGCCGCGGCCACCTTGTCGATTTCGGTCGTCATCCGCCGTATCCCTAGAACTCGATCCGCTCACGCCGCGCGAAGCGCATGGTGAGGACTGCGAACGTCATGGTGACGATGAGCATCGCGATGCCCATCGCGGACGCGTAGCCGAACTGGCTGTCGCGGAACGCCGTGAGGTAGAGGCGCAGCGGCATGACGTCCGTGGCGCCGTCCGGACCGCCCATGTTGACGGACATGATCTGGACCAGCGCGAAGCCGTCGAGGGCGATGATGCCCATGTAGACCCAGCCGGTCTGCACCGTGTCCCACAGGAGCGGCAGCGTGATGCGGAAGAAGGTGTGGAAACGGTTCGCCCCGTCGAGGAGCGCCGCCTCGTAGATGTCCCGCGGAATGGACGCCATCGCCGCCGAGAACAGCACCACGTAGAAACCGACGTGGGACCAGATCATCACCGCCATGATGCAGAGCAGGGCGAGACTCTTCTCGCCCAGCCAGGCGTTCTGCCAGCTGTCGAGACCCACCGCGCCGAGCAGCGAGTTGAGCATTCCGTCGTCCGGGTCCGGGTTGTAGATGTTGAACCAGATGACGGCGATGATGGTGATCGAAATGACCTGCGGGAAGAAGAAGACGAAGCGGTAGACGCTCGTACCGGTGACACCGGTGATCACTTCGTTCTTCTTGCTCTTTCCGCCGAGATTGAGCATGAAGGCGAAGAACAGGCCGAGCCCGAGCGTGACGACCGGGACGGCGATGAGCATGTAGACGTTGTGGCGCAGCGCGTTCCAGAAGTCGTCGCTGTTCCACAGTTTCTCGAAATTGTCGAAGCCGACGAATTTCGCCGTTCCGACCAGGCCCGACCAGTCGGTCATCGAGATCTGGAACGCCTGGACGAACGGCGAGATCACGAAGATCGCATAGATGATCACGGGTAGGGCCAGGAAGCCCACGATGAATCGGTACTTGCCGTGTTGCATTGCGCTTCCCGGCCCTTCCCCTTTTGTCTGCCGCGTTGCCGGTCTGACGGTCTGTCGCGAAAGTTCTCGCGCGGGCTACTTCTCGCGCTTGAACTTCTTGACGGAGTCGTCCTTGGCGACCGCGTCGGCGTACGCCTGCGTCTTCTTGATCCAGTCGGCGGCCTTCAGGTCACCGGTGAGCAGCTGGCCGGTCAGACCGCCGATCTTCTCGTCGGTGAGCGCGGGGTACCACTCCTGGAGCTGGAGGCTGATGAGGTTGTCACCGGCCTCCTTGAACACGTTGCTCGCGGAGGCGAGACCCGGCGAGAGACTCATGCCCTCCGTTGCATCGACCACACAGGTCAGCGACTTGACCTTGGTCGCGAAGTTCTGCGCGTGCTTCTTGGAGAGCATGATGCGCAGGAGTTCCATACCGCCGGCCGGGTTCTTGCCCTTGCTGGCGACGATGTAGGGCTCGCTGGGCTCGGCGCGCAGCGTGCCGTGCGGCATCTTGTCGCCGGAGCCGCCGTCGAAGAGGGCGCCGACGGCCATCCCGAAGTCCTTCGGCGTGGTCGGCGCCGACTCGTTCTCCACCCAGGAGCCGTTCGGGATGAAGACGGCCTTGCCCTTGTTCCAGGCGGTCTGCGACTGGATGTGGGTCAGGCCCTGGCTGCCCTCCAGGAAGTACTTCTTGGCGGCCAGTTCCTCGTAGAACTCGACGACCTGCTTGACCGAGTCGTTGCTGGTCCAGGCGTTCGGCTCCAGGTTGTCGATCGCGATCCAGCCGTCCATACCGCCGATCTTGGCGATCTGGCCGAACAGGTTGAAGTGGACGTAGTACGGATACTTCCCCGGGTACGTCCAGGGCGCGATGCCCTTCTTCTTGATGTCGCCCGAGAGCTTGACCATCTCGTCGAAGGTCTTCGGGTACTCCCAGTCGTTGTCGTCCAGGGCCTTCTGCGAGTACCACGTGCCGTAGATCGTGAAGGCGTAGTAGAGCACGTCGAAGACATCGCCGTGCTTGCCCTTCTCGATGGTGCTCGGGTGGATGACGTCCGAGATCTTCTTGTCCGCGTCGTCCATCGAGGGCGCGTCGAGCAGGGCCTGGAGGTCCTGCAGCTGGCCCTGGGTGGAGAGCTTGTTCATGTCGAGGTGGTCGGCGCCGGAATTGTCGATGACGTCCGGCGGGTTGCCGCCCGCGAAGCGCGGGGTCAGCTTGGGGCCGACCTGCTGGGTGCCGGTGTGCTTGACCGTGACGCCGTACGTCTTGTTGTAGTCGGCCTCGGCGTCCTTGGCGTACTGGTCGCCCAGACCGCCCTTGAAGATGAACGCCTCCATCGCGGCGCCCTTCTTCACCCCCAGGGGGTTCGTCGCGGACTTCTCGGCGCCGGGGGCCTTTGTCTCCTTGTCGTCTCCGCCACCGCCGGTGGCACACGCCGACAGGAAACTCATCGTGGGTACGGAAATCAGGCCGAGCGCAGCGGACCGCTTGATCAGATCGCGGCGGCCGACGCCCTCACGGTTGTTGTGGGCGGAAGTGGATCCCATGCTCAAGTCCTCGCCTTCATCAGGACTCAGGCGGTGAACCGGACCCTCCCCGGCACCGCGGTCGGTACTGCATTACCCGGGGGTCAACCCCCGGACCCCCGGCAGGAAAAGCAGGTCGGACGGCTTGCCCGGCGCTTTCCGCGGGGGGACGTAGAGCTGGATCGTGCGTGGAATACCGGGATCGGCGGGAATACGCGGCAGTCGCTGATCGCCACGCCCCCTTCTTCTCCCTGGCCTGTGCCTGTCCGCGGCCCGTCGAACGACTGGGCGGACGCCGACAGGTATAGTCCACTTCCCGCCAGCTGAGCAAGATCGAATGCACAGTTGGCCGACACTCTTTCCCGAAGTGAGACCTCGCGGAAATATCAGCTGACCGGGGACCCCGCCGCACAGCGGGCGATCAGGGAACGATCAGGGGCCGAACAGCAAGCCGACAGGTGAGCCCGTGGATGGGCCATCGGGTCGGCCGCCCATTTACCCCCGTACGCCACGTCCAACACCCTTGACATCGCTGACCACTTGACTCCCTACTGGACCTTGCGCAGCAAAGTTGACAACGTTGTCCAGGCGCACGTGACAGGGAGGGTGCTGGCGCATGCACCACAGATCTCGGCAAGGATCTCCGCACAGATCTCGGATCAGGGCACGGCACGGATGGGGTTCCACCGCGGTCCTCGGAGCGACCGCCTTCGCGCTGGTGGTGGCCTCGCAGGGCGCCGCGGTCGCCCGTCCGGCCGAAGCCGCCGCCGCGGACCGGGAGTTCGGCTCCTCCTTCGAGGCGGGTGAACCCGCACCCGATTGGCTGAATACGGTCGACTCCGCGCCCGATGGTTCGAAGCGTTCGTCAGGTGTCGACGGCGGCTTCAGCACCGGCATTCCGGGCAATGTGACCGAGCACGTCACGGACGTCGCCGCGAGCGGCGAGAACGCGGGCTCGGGCGAGGTGAAGGAGAACCTCGTCGACGTCGAGCCCGGCACCAAATGGCTGACCTTCGCGCCCACCGGCTGGGTGGAGTTCGAGCTGGACGCCCCGGTCGAGCTGGTGACGTACGCGCTCACGTCGGCCAACGACCACGACGAGCGCGACCCGGTCGACTGGACCTTCCAGGGGTCCACGGACGGCAAGGACTGGAAGACCCTCGACACCCGCACCGGCGAGTCCTTCGGCGAGCGCTTCCAGACGAAGTCGTACGACCTCGCGGAGCCCGCGGAGTACCAGCACTTCCGGCTGGACATCACCAAGAACAACGGTGCCTCCGACGCCACGCAACTCGCCGACGTGCAGTTCTCCACGGGCGGCGGGGAGGAGCCGACACCCAAGGACATGCTCTCGCTGGTGGACCGCGGCCCGAGCGGCTCCCCGACCGCGAAGTCCGGCGCGGGCTTCACGGGCAAGCGCGCCCTGCGGTACGCGGGCACGCACAAGTCGGACGGCCGCGCCTACTCGTACAACAAGGTCTTCGACGTGAACGTGGCCGTGGGCCGCGACACCGAGCTGGCGTACCGGGTCTTCCCGTCGATGGCGGACGGCGACCGGGACTACGACGCCACGAACGTGTCGGTGGACCTGGCCTTCACGGACGGCACCTACCTGAGCGACCTGCGCGCCCAGGACCAGCACGGGTTCGCGCTGACTCCGCAGGGCCAGGGCGCGTCGAAGGTGCTGTACGTCAACCAGTGGAACAACGTCGTCTCGCGGATCGGCTCGGTCGCGGCCGGCCGGACGGTCGACCGGATCCTGGTCGCGTACGACTCCCCGAAGGGGCCCGCGAAGTTCCGCGGCTGGCTGGACGACGTGAAGCTGAGCGTGCAGAAGCCGGAGAAGCCGAAGGCGCATCTCTCGGACTACGCGTCCACCACCCGCGGCACCAACTCCAGCGGCGGTTTCTCGCGCGGCAACAACTTCCCGGCGACGGCCGTGCCGCACGGCTTCAACTTCTGGACGCCGGTGACGAACGCGGGTTCGCTGAGCTGGCTCTACGACTACGCGCGCGCGAACAACGCGGACAATCTGCCGACCATACAGGCGTTCAGCGCGAGTCATGAGCCGAGCCCCTGGATGGGCGACCGGCAGACCTTCCAGGTGATGCCGTCGGCCGCGTCCGGCACCCCGGAGACGGGCCGTACCGCCCGCGCGCTGCCCTTCAGGCACGAGAACGAGACGGCACGCCCGTACTACTACGGGGTGCGGTTCGAGAACGGGCTGAAGACGGAGATGGCGCCGACCGACCACGCGGCGGCCCTGCGCTTCACCTATCCCGGAGACGACGCGAGCGTCGTCTTCGACAACGTCACCGACCAGGCGGGCCTCACCCTCGACAAGGAGAACGGGACCTTCACGGGCTACTCGGACGTGAAGTCCGGGCTGTCGACGGGCGCGACCCGCCTCTTCGTGTACGGGGTCTTCGACGCGGAGGTCGCCGAGGGCAGCTCCTCCGGTGTGAAGGGCTATCTGAAGTTCAAGGCGGGCGACGACCGCACGGTCACGCTCCGCCTCGCCACCTCCCTGATCAGCATCGACCAGGCCAAGGACAACCTCCGCCAGGAGATCCCGGACGGCACGTCCTTCGACGCGGTCAAGTCGCGCGCCCAGAAGCAGTGGGACAAGATCCTCGGCAAGGTGGAGGTCGAGGGCGCGACACCGGACCAGCTGACGACTCTGTACTCCAGCCTCTACCGGCTGTACCTGTACCCCAACTCCGGCTTCGAGAAGGTCGGTTCGAAGTACCAGTACGCCTCGCCGTTCTCACCGATGCCCGGCCCGGACACCCCGACGCACACCGGCGCGAAGATCGTCGACGGCAAGGTGTACGTCAACAACGGCTTCTGGGACACCTATCGGACGACCTGGCCGGCCTACTCACTTCTGACGCCCGGTCAGGCGGGTGAGATGGTCGACGGGTTCGTGCAGCAGTACAAGGACGGCGGCTGGACCTCCCGCTGGTCCTCGCCCGGTTACGCGGACCTGATGACCGGCACCTCCTCCGACGTGGCGTTCGCTGACGCGTACGTGAAGGGGGTCGACTTCGACGCGAAGTCGGCGTACGACGCGGCGGTCAAGAACGCCACCGTCGTGCCGCCCTCCTCGGGCGTGGGCCGCAAGGGCATGGCGACCTCGCCGTTCCTCGGCTACACGAGCACCGACACGCACGAGGGCCTCTCGTGGGCGCTTGAGGGCTACCTCAACGACTACGGCATCTCGAAGATGGGCCAGGCCCTCTACAGGAAGACGGGCGAGAAGCGCTACAAGGAGGAGGCGGAGTACTTCCTCAACCGCGCCCAGGACTACGTCAACCTCTTCGACGACAAGGCCGGCTTCTTCCAGGGCCGTGACCAGAAGGGCGACTGGCGGGTCGAGTCGTCCAAGTTCGACCCGAGGGTGTGGGGTTACGACTACACCGAGACGAACGGCTGGGGGTACGCCTTCACCGCGCCGCAGGACTCCCGCGGTCTCGCCAACCTCTACGGCGGCCGCTCCGGGCTCGCGGAGAAGCTCGACACGTACTTCGCGACACCCGAGACCGCCTCGCCCGAGTTCGTCGGCTCGTACGGGGGCGTCATCCACGAGATGACCGAGGCGCGTGACGTACGGATGGGCATGTACGGGCACTCCAACCAGGTCGCCCACCATGTGAACTACATGTACAACGCGGCGAGCCAGCCCTGGAAGACGCAGAAGAACGTCCGCGAGGTGCTGTCCCGGCTCTACACCGGCAGTGAGATCGGGCAGGGCTACCACGGCGACGAGGACAACGGCGAGCAGTCGGCCTGGTTCCTCTTCTCCTCGCTCGGCTTCTACCCGCTGGTGATGGGCAGCGGCGAATACGCCGTCGGCTCACCGCTGTTCACCAAGGCGACCGTGCACCTGGAGAACGGCCGGGAGCTGGTCGTGAAGGCCCCGAAGAACAGCGCGAAGAACGTCTACGTGCAGGGTCTGAAGGTCAACGGCAAGGCATGGACGAAGACTTCGCTCCCCCACTCGATCATCTCCCGTGGTGGCGTGCTGGAGTTCGACATGGGGTCGAAGCCGTCCTCGTGGGGCACCGGGAAGAACGCGGCGCCCGTCTCGATCGCCCAGGACGACAAGGTGCCGTCGCCCCGGAGCGATGTCATCGAGGGCGAGGGCGAGTTGTTCGACAACACCTCGGCGACGAACGCGACCGTCGAGTCGGTGGAGCTGCCGACTGCCGCCCGGGCCAAGGCCGTTCAGTACACGCTGACATCGGCCGAGCGCTCCAAGGCTCCACAGGGCTGGGTCCTCCAGGGCTCGTCCGACGGGACCACCTGGAAGGACCTCGACAAGCGGTCCGGTCAGTCCTTCACCTGGGACAGACAGACACGGGCGTTCTCGGTCAAGGCGCCCGGGGCGTACACGAAGTACCGCCTGGTCCTCGACGGTGAGGCGACGCTGGCGGAGGTGGAACTGCTGAGCTGACGCACGGCACGGCAGGCGCTCTCAGCGCGCACGGCACCGGTTACGGCAGGACGGTAACCGGTGCCGTGTCGTTGGCGGGGTCGGGGTCCCGGCGGTCGGAGTCGGGGGCGTCCGTCACCCGCACGGTGCCCTCGCCCGGTCCTCCGAGGCGGAGCGTGAAGTCGAAGGTCCGCGTCTTGCCCGCTTGGAGCCCGCTCCCCACGGAGCAGGAGTACGTGCCCTTGTCCAGGTCGCAGTAGGACTCGTACACGTCCTCGTCGATGGCCTCCTGGGGCTGCTTCACCACGGTGGCGCTGTCCGGCGGGGTGAACAGCAGTGTCGTGCTCCCGGGGTTGGCGGGCCCGTTGTTGCGGACCTTCAGGCGCACGGTGTGCTCACTGCCGCGCTCGCCGCTCACCTCGACCGCGAAGACCTCGAAGTCGGCGTACGTGTCCACCTGCACCTCGCTCCACACGTCGCCGCCGGCGAACGTCCCCTTCAGGTCGGAGCCGTTCGCGTTCGCGGTCGTCAGCCGGGGCCCGTCGCCGCGGTCGCCGCCGTCGGGCACCACGCTGTTCTTCGCGGGGCCCATGTCGAGGGCCCACGCCTGCTGGCGGAACGAGGAGTACATCTCCGTCCTAGCGACGTCCAGTGCCAGGGCCGGGCGGAGGACGACCGCCTGCCCGGGCGGTATGCGCACGCCGGGGAACTCGCACATCGCGAGGGAGCCCTTCTGCGGCTCCGGGTAACGGCAGTTGCCGTACTGGTGCTTGAAGCGCAGGCCCGTGCCGACGGAGAGTTGCAGGCCGACGCCACGCACAGGCACCTCCCCGGTGTTGCGGACCACGACAGGCGTGCTGAGGACGGAGCCGGGCCCGACGTCCTTGAACACCTTCGTCGTCCGCACCTTCACCACGGGCTCGCCGACGACCACCCGGGTGCGGGCGCTGAGCTTCTTCCCCCTCTCGGTGGTGAAGCTGAATCGGACCGTTCCGCTGTCGCCGGGATTGCTGCCCGGGGCGGCGTACGGATAGACGCGATCGATGTCGGACCAGCTGTTGTAGACGCCGCTCACCTTGCAGACGACCCGGGTGTCGGTCCCGGCGCACCTGGGATTCTTCTTGCGGATCTCCGAGATCTTGAGCCGTACGGCCCGCTCGGACCCGGTGACATCCACCGTGAGCCGATGGTCCTGCGTTCCGACACGGCTCCTGGCCTTCACATCCTCGGCCTGGACATGGAAAGGCACCTTGCTCGTCGGACCGGACTTGTCCCCGGGCGGCCGGAGATAGAACTGCTCCGGCACCGCGATCCACGACTCCTTCGCGCCGCCGACGCCGGTACCGCACCCGGCGAGTCCGCCCAGCACCATCACCAGCGCCAGCCAGACGGCGGCGGGCCGCAGCACTGTCCCTCGCGCGCGCATGGCTCATCCCCCGGGAGATCGTCGGAATCGCACACGCTACCGCCTCCGCCGATTGAGGCACCGGCGGAGGCGGACTGCCTTGCTGGGAAAGGGAGTTCAGCTCACCGCGACGGTGAACACGTGCAGGTCAGCGTTGTCCGGCAGCTTCACGCTCCTGATCGTCCGTCCGGCCGGCGCCGCGTACGGTTTCGTGGCGAAGACGTACGTGGCGACCGGGTCCTTGTCGGCACCGGCGACGTTCCGGTACGCGGCCCGGGCGACGACCTCGTTGCCGTACTGGACGGTGCCGCCTCCGCCACCGACGGTCCAGTCGGTGAAGGACAGGTCGACGGAGTCGGTGGTGCCGTCGTCGTACGTGACAGTCGCCCGCGTCTGCTGGTTGCCGTTGACCGCGCTGCCCAGGAAGCTCAACTCGGCCGCTGGTTCGGTGAGTTCAACGGTCTGGCCGGTCGCCGAGGCGTTGTCCGGGCGGCCCGCCGGGGAGTCCGGCCAGGTGTAGGCGAGACCGTTCACCGAACCCTGCCCGCCCGGGGTGAGACCGGCGGCGGCGAGGGCCTGACGGGAGTAGCTCCAGCCGCCACCGTCGTAGTCGCCCTCGGCATGGTCACCCTCGTCGTCCGTGGTCCCGGTGTTGTTGTACGCGGCGAGCAGGGAGCCCGGTGCCGCAACGGTGAGGGCGACGGGCTGGTCGTACGAGGTGTCGCTGTCGCCGGACGTCACGCTGACCAAGACGTCGTAGAAGCCCTGCTCTGCGTTCTCGTCCGCGGCCAGCGTGATCTCCTGGGCCCCGTCCGTGACCGTGCCCTCGGCGGGAGTCGCCACGACGCCTTCGGGGGTCTCGACGCGGAAGCGAACCTCGGGGCCGGTGCCGCCGCTCAGCGCGAGCGCCCGGATGTCGAGCTTCGTACTGCCGCCGGGGGCGACCGTCGCCGTGGTCGGGCCGACCCCGATCTGGTACGGCTGCTCCCCGCCGCGGAAGGACGGCGGGGCATTCTCGGTGCCGCTCCCCCAGGCTCGGTTCGGGGTGCCGGCGAGGGTGTAGTCGAGCGTGCCGCCGTCACGCACGAAGGAGGCGGGCAGCCAAGCCCGGTCGCTGGAACGGCCGTTGACCTTCAGCGACTGGACGTACGGCGAGTCCGCCGCAGCGCCCGCCGCAGCGCCCGCCGCCCGGATGTCGATGTCGTTGCCGTCCGGGCGGGAGATGTGCGCCCTCGGGAACATCGGTGAGCCCAGGACGAGTTCGGCCCGCGACGGCACCTGCGGATACATGCCGAGCGCGGAGAAGACGTACCAGGACGACATCGCGCCGAGGTCGTCGTTGCCGGGGATCCCGCCGGGCTCGGTGGACCACAGCTTGCCCATCGCGGCCCGCACGGTCTCCTGGGTCTTGTAGGGCACGCCCGCGTACGCGTACAGGTAGGGCACGTTGATGGACGGCTCGTTGTCCAGTTCGGACTTGTCGCCGCCGCTGCCGGTGAAGGCCCAGCCGCCGTCGGCGTCGTGGAAGAAGGTGTCCAGGCGATCGACGGCCTTGTCCTGACCGCCCATCGCGGCGAAGAGGCCCGCCGGATTGTGCTGGACCATCCAGGTGTACTGGGCCGCCGTGCCCTCGACGAATCCGTTGCCGGTGGCCGGGGTGAAGCCGGTGACCCAGCTGCCGTCGGCCTTGCGGTTGGCGATGTAGCCGCCGGTGGGGTCGGCCGCGATGTTGAAGTTGTTCTGCCACCACTGGGAGCGCCGGGTGAAGGTCTCGGCGGTCTTCTTCTCCCCCGCCGCGGTGGCGAGTTGAGCCAGGGCGAAGTCGGCGCCCGACATCTCCAGGGTCTCGGCGGCGCCGCCCCACGCGTTGGACACGGACGGCATGTAGTGCTTCGCCAAGTACTTGTCGAGGGAGGGGCGTTGGCCGACGGACATGATGGGCTTCCCGGCCGGGCTCAGGTCGAGCTCGGTCGGTACGGTGGCGGCTTTCACCAGTGAGTCGAGCGCGCCGCGCAGGTCGAAGTCCCGGCCGCCGAAGGCCCGGATGCCCGCCAGGGTCGCCGGTGCCGGGTCGCCGTTCATGACGTGGGTGCCGCTCGCGCCGTGCAGCCAGCGGTCCCAGACACCGCCGTTCTGGCGGGCCAGTTCGAGCAGCGACTGAGCGATGTCGGAGCCGGTGCGCGGGTCGAGCAGGGTGAGCAGCTGGACCTGGGAGCGGTAGACGTCCCAGCCGGAGTAGGTGCCGTACTGGGCCCGGTGGCCCGTGCCGACCCGGTGCACCTTGCCGTCGGCGCCTCTGTATCTGCGGTCGGCGTCGCTGATGACGTTCGGGTGCAGGAGGGCGTGGTAGAGCGCGGTGTAGAAGGTGGTGCGCCCGTCGTCGGTGCCGCCGCCGACCCTGACGGCGGAGAGCCGGTCGCGCCAGGCCTTCCGCGCGGCGTCCCGCACGTCGTCGAAGGAGCGGCGGGGCGGGTTCTCCGCGGCGAGGTTGGCCTCGGCGCCGGCCCGACTGACGTACGAGATACCGACCTTGACGTTCACCGGTCCCGCGCCGGGCTCGAACTCCACGTATCCGCCCGCGCCTTTGCCCGCGACCGGCCGTCCGCTCGTGCCGAACCCGCCGGTGCCACCGCTCGCCTCGGTGGCGCCGGGGTTCAGCTTGTCGTCCTGCCAGGTGCCGGTGGCCTTGAAGGCGCGGTCGAAGCGGGCGGTGAAGTGGAGGGTGTAGTAGTCGCGTTGGCCCTCCGGGTCGAGGTAGCCGCAGAAGTTTCCGGAGGTGACGGAACCGGAGACCGTACGGGTCCTGGGGTCGATGCGGACGTCCGAAGTCGTGGACCCAACCTCGGAGTTGGCGGTCCGGATCAGCAGCGAGGCCGGCTTGTCGGCGGGATAGGTGAAGCGGCCGGAGCCCGTGCGGGCGGTCGCCGTGAGGTCCGCGGTGACGCCGGAGGAGAGGCCGACCTTGTAGTGGCCGGGTTCGGCTCTCTCGTCGGCGTGCGCGAAGTCCGCCGCGTACACCGCGTCCTTGGTGTCGCTCGCCGGGGAGGAGGTGACCTCGCCCGCGTACGGGAAGAACGGGATGTCGCCGCTGCCGCCCGCGCAGCCCGTACCGGACATGTGAGTGAGGCTGAAACCGCGGATACGGGTCGCGTCGTACTGGTAGCCGCCGGGCGCGGCGGTGCGGGTGGCGTCGCCGCGGGTGTTCTCGGGGCTCCAGGAGAGCATGCCGAAGGGGACGACGGCGCCCGGGAAGACGTTGCCGCCGTTCCTGGTGCCGATGAGCGGGTCGACGTACGGGGTGGGGTCCTGGACGAGCGCCGGTCCCGGTGTGGGCGCGGCGGCCAGGGCGGGGGTGGCTCCGCCGCCGACGGTCATGGCGGCGGCAAGGGCAACGGCTGGGAGCACGGATGACGGACGGAAACGCATGACGCGGCCCCTCCTCCTTCGGACGGGTCGCGCACCACAGGTCGCACAAGCCGCAGGGACAGTAGCGTGCCGCACCTGTACCACGGAAGAGCGCCGGCCGGACGAGGGGCGCGCGTGGCCGACACTCGGACGGCTCAAGGCCCAACAGGTTTGACAGCGTTGTCCGTTGGAGGAGTAGAGTCGCGCCCAGACCATTCGACAACGTTGTCGCGTCCTCTGGTCCACAAGCCATTTTCCATCCGGGCAGACCTTCCCCCGAGCCTGCCCGGCTCGCGGACCCGGTGGATTACGGCCACCGGGTCCGCCCCGAGCAAGTGGTGTCACGGGTCCACCGGCCCGGCTCAGCCCGGCCGACAGGCGAGGGCCGTCGCCGAATCACCCCCGGACCCCTGGACGACGTACCCGAACGAGGCGCTCTCGCCCGGATCGAGCGACCCGTTCCAGTCGGCGTTGTGCACCATCACGTTCTGGCCGCTGTACGTGGCGCTGCCGCTCCAGAGGCTGGCGACGGACTGACCGCCCGGCAGCGTCCAGTCGACCATCCAGCCGAGCATCGGCACCTCACCGGTGTTGGTGACGGTGACCTCGGACTGGTAGCCGCCGGACCAGTTGCCCGTCGTACGGCGGGTGGCGGAGCAGGCGCCGGGCGGGGGCTCGGTCGGGTTGCCCGGGTCGTGGATGCCCGTCACCTCTCCGTTGCCGCCGTCGAAGACGACGTCGGAGCAGGAGTAGAAGGTCTCCGCGCTGTCCGAGCGCTGCCAGACCATGTAGATCAGATGGCGGCCCGACTTGCCCGAGGGGAGCCGGCCGGACCAGGAGTAGTTCGCCTCGACCGAGCCCGGGGAGCCGTTGAGCGGCGGGTGGTCGACGCTCAGGAACGGCTGCTCCTCCATGTCGTTCCAGGTGAGCGACCTGGTCGGGTCGAAGCCGTCCTTGGAGATGTAGACGTAGAACCAACCCGGGTGCGCGGCCCAGGCGTTGTACGAGAAGTCGACGGTCGCGCCCGAGGTCAGATGGGTCAACGGCCAGTCGGCGCTCGGGGAGTTGAAGCCCGTGAAGTTGGTGTTGCCGCCGCTGCACAGCTCGCCGTCGGGCACGAAGCCGCGGGTGCGGCCCGCGCCGTCGGAGCGGAGCACCGAGAACCAGTTGTAGAACGGGGTCGTACCGCTGACCTGCTGCGCCTTCTTGCAGGCCGGGTTGACCGGTTTGATCTCACCGGTGTCGGTGAGCCCGTCCTGCCAGCACAGGAAGGTCCGGCTGCCGGGCTTCATGGGGGTGCCGTGGGCCTTCGCCTCACCACCGGCCGAGACGACCAGACCGAGCGCCGGGATCGTGACGACCAGGGCCAGCAGGATGAGGAGGAAGGCTCTGCCGCGGGCGGGTAGCGGTAATCGCCGTGGGGGGCGTGGGGTGGGCGAAGTGGTTGTCAGGATCATGACAGGTCTGTCCGTCCCTTCGTTCAGGGGCCGTGGGGTGTCCGTTGATGTCCGTTGGTGTCCGTGTGCGGATGGTGTCCGTGTGCGGATGCGCGAGATGGGAGCGAGCCCGGGGCGGGTTCCGGTCCACCGAATGTGGGAGCGCTCCCACCCCACGTGGTTCTGAAGCTAGCGCGTACCTCTACACCTGTAAACGCCTGACGCACAAGGGCCGCACCCGGGCGGGATGCTGTTGGCGGCCCCGTAGGGCGAGGCGACTGGCGCGAGAGTCCCAGCGACACGCCGTGTTCACGGCGTGTCGCTGGGACTCACCGCCCACTTACGACCCCGGGGGCGGGCGCTCGTACCGTTGCGCCCGTCGGCGAGCGCGGGGTCGGCGGCTGCGGCTGCGAGGGGGCCGAGGTCGTGTCCGCGGGTAGCGGTCGAGGCGTTCCGATGGCGGGCAGTTCGATGGTGAACTCCGTGCGTCCCGGCTCGCTCTCGACTCCGATCCGGCCCCCGTGCGCCTGTGTGATCGCCGCCGCGATGGCGAGGCCCAGACCGGAGCCGCCGGACCTGGCGTCCGGGCGGGAGCGCGAGGCGTCGGCGCGGGTGAAGCGCTCGAAGACTCTGGGGAGCAGGGCGGGCGGGATGCCGGGGCCGTTGTCGCGTACCCGGATGACGCGGCGCTCCTTCGTGGCCTCGACCGAGGTGACGACGATCGTGCCCACAGGTGTGTGCATACGCGCGTTGGCCAACAGATTGGCCACCACCTCGTGCAGTCGGGCCGCGTCGCCGACGATGAGCGCCGGGGTGTCGAGGAGCAGTCCGAGCTGCCAGTCGTGGTCGCCCCCGGCTGCCCGCGCGTCCCACACCGCCTCCGCGACCAGGGCCGCGAGATCCACCTCGGCGGAGTGCGACGGCCGTCCCTCGTCGAGCCGGGCGAGCAGCAGCAGGTCCTCCACGAGGCCGGTCATGCGGGCCGACTCGGCGGAGACCCTCCGCCAGGCCAGCGTGGGCTCGATCATGCCCGCGCCGCGGTTCATCAGTTCCGCGTATCCGGCGATGGCCGCGAGCGGCGTACGGAGTTCATGGCTGGCGTCGGCGAGGAGGCGGCGTACGCGTTCCTCACTGCGGCGGATCTCCTCCTCGCCGCGCTGCCGTTGGGCGAGCGAGAACTCCACCTGGTCGATCATGCGGTTGAGCGCGGCTCCGACCTGGCCTGACTCGCTGCCGGGGTCGGTGTCCCGTTCGGATACGCGGGTGAGGCCGGACGCGCGGGTGAGGCCGGTGGCCTCGCCCCGGTCCAGGGGCGAGCCGGCCACCTCGACGGCGGTGGCGGCGACCCGTCCCAGCGGCCGCAGCTGACGCCGGATGACGACGGCGCAGACGCAGCCCGCGGCGGCGAGACCGACGACGGCGACCACGGCCTCGACCACGATCAGGTCCCGGATCATGTCCCGTACGCCGTCCATCGGCAGGCCGGTGAGCACGGCGTGCCCGTTGTCGGCGAGGGCGGCGACCCGGTAGGTGCCGAGTCCGGGCACGGTCCGGGTGTGCAGGGAGCCGTCGGCCTCGATGCCGTCGAGAGCGGCGCGTTGGGCGGCGCTGAGAATTCGCGGGCCGCCGTCCTGGGGAACGACCCGGGCGGCGGATACGTACCCGTCGACATCGAGCGTGCCCCCGATCGTGCCGACGGCCTGACCCCGCTGGTCTAGGAACGTCAGGTCCGTGCCCCGGGTCCCTCCCTGGGCGCGCTCGGCAGCGCCGGTGACGCGCCGGTCCAGATCGCCGAGCAGATAGGCGCGTTGGACGAAGAAGACAGCGAGCGCGGTCACCACACAGACGGCGACGAGGGTGACTCCGACGAACAGCGGAAGGCGGAACCGCAGCGAGCGCCCGCGCGGGGAACGATGGTCCCGCGATGACCGCCCCCACAGTCGCTGCCACGGCCGCTCCCGCTCCCGCAGTCGCAGTCGCGAACTCATCTCCCGTCCTCCGTCGGGCTGCCGACGTACCCGGCACCCCGCCCGGCGTGGATCGCCGACGCCGGAGCGAGTCCGTCTGTGCGGTGTTCCGGCCTGTCTGTGTCGTGTCGCGTTCCGTCGAGGACGTCGGCATGCGGGACGCCGCCACGCGCGATGCCGCTGTACCCGATGCCGCTCCGCGCGACGCGCGCCTCGGACGCGCCGTCCGCCATCCGGCAAGGCCGCCCACCGGCCGCGGTGGTGACCTCAGCGACGACCTCGTTGACGACCCCGGCGCCGGCCGCGGCGCGCGGTTCGGTGTGGCCGGTTTCGTCGTCGACGTTCAGCACGCGGACGTGCTCCCTTCGGATGCCAGACATGTCTTGATCCTGTCCCGGTTGGCTGGCAGAAGCCTGTGTTCCGCCTGAGCCGCAGCCGTGCGACCCGGTGGACCGGGGCAGACGGCGACCCGTCCCGGGGCGTAGCGCACCCACCAACTCCCCTGGCCAAAAGGGGCATTGGCACGCCCCGGCCACCGCAACCCCTTGAGCACCTCTCCGCCCGGCGCCCACTCTGATCACTGGCTTCCGCCCACCAGGCCGGAAGCGTTGTCAGCGTTCAGGGGAGGACGTCCACCCATGCGAAGACTCCACGCCCTCTGGGCCGTGGCCGGAGCGGCCGGACTGCTCACGGGGGCGATCACGCCCGCGACGGCCGGTCCCGGTGCCGCGGTCACCATGCCCGACACCACGCGCGTACAGAGCGCCGCCACAAGCGGCGCCGCGACCAAGAAGACCGACGCCGCGACCGGCGCCGGAACCACTCGGACCGTCACCCTTCTCACCGGCGACACCGTGTCGCTCACCACCGGAGCGGACGGCAAGAACGCCGTCGACGTACGGCGCGGCAAAGGCCGTGAGGCCGCCACCTTCCTGTCCAGCGAACGCGAGGGTGAGATCAGCGTCATCCCCGCGGACGCCGTCCCGCTGATCCGGGCGGGCCGCCTCGACCCGGCCCTGTTCAACATCACCCAGCTGGTGAAGCAGGGGTACACCGACGCCACCACCGGCACCACCCCGGTCATCGCCACCTACAGCAAGGGCAGTTCGACCCCCGACGGCGCACGCCGCACACTCGCGCTGCCCGGCATCGACGGCGCTGCGCTCAGCGCGAAGAAGTCCACCGCCTTCTGGGCGGACATCGCCCCGGCGCTCGGCACCCAAGCGACCTCGAAGGCCGCACGGCAGCTCGGCGACGGCATCGAGAAGATCTGGCTGGACGCCAAGGTGAAGGCGTCCCTCGACGTGAGCGTGCCGCAGATCGGCGCGCCCGAGGTGTGGCGGTCGGGCTACGACGGCAAGGGCGTCAAGGTCGCGGTCCTGGACACGGGAGTGGACGCCGGGCACCCGGACCTCGCCGGGAAAGTCGCCGAGTCCCAGAGCTTCGTACCGGACCAGGCGGTGCAGGACGGCCACGGCCACGGCACCCATGTGGCGTCCACGATCGTCGGCTCCGGCGCGGCCTCGGACGGAAAGCGCAAGGGAGTCGCCCCGGGCGCGGAGCTGCTGGTCGGCAAGGTGCTGAACAACGCCGGTTCCGGCCAGGCCTCGTGGATCATCGCGGGCATGGAGTGGGCGGCCCGCTCCGGCGCGAAGATCGTGTCCATGTCGCTGGGCGGTACGGCGTCGGGCCCCTCCGACGCGCTCAGTCAGAGCGTCGACGAGCTGTCCGCCTCCACGGGCACCCTCTTCGTCATCGCGGCGGGCAACTCAGGACCGTACGAGCAGTCCATCGGCACCCCGGGCATCGCCGACTCGGCGCTGACGGTGGGCGCGGTCGACAAGGACGACAAGCTCGCCCCGTTCTCCAGCCGCGGCCCGCGCCTCGGCGACTCCGCGGTCAAGCCGGAGATCACCGCCCCGGGCGCGGCCATCACGGCGGCCCGCGCCTCGGGCACCTCCATGGGCACGCCCGTCGACGCCAACTACACGACGGCGGGCGGCACTTCGATGGCGACACCGCACGTCTCGGGCGCGGCTGCCCTGGTCGCGCAGGCCCATCCGGACTGGACGGGCCAGCAGATCAAGCAGGCGCTGGCCACTACCGCGAAGACGAACCCCGACAACTCCGTGTTCGAGCAGGGCGACGGCAGGGTCGACGCCGTACGGGCGGTGAAGCAGGGTGTCTTCGCGACCCCGGCTCTGAGCTTCGGCAAGTTCGAGGACGGCGACGCCGAGGTCGTCAGCAAGGACATCACGTACACCAACACCACTGACACTGCAGTGGAGTTGAAGGTCGCCTCGTCGCTCGCCGAGGCCGTCCCGGGCTCGGGTGCGGTGACGGTTCCGGCCAAGGGCAGCGCCACCGTCCCGGTCGGCGTCGACCCCGCGAAGGAGGCCCAGGGCCGGTACACGGGCCATGTCACGGCGACCGCCGACGGCATCCAGGTCACCACGGCCGTCGGCTTCGAGAAGGCGCCGAAGACGTACGACCTCAAGGTCTCGCTCCTGGGCCGTGACGGCAAACCGCCCACCGGCGGGTCGATCTACACGCTCATGGAGCTGAACGGCGCCTTCCCCGACGAGTACGGCTTCCTCGGCACCGGCTGGACCTGGCAGGTTCCGGCCGGCACCTACTCCATCTCGACCTGGGTCCCGGACCGCGACGGGGGCGGGACGGCCGTCGGCACCTCGATCGTCGTCAACCCCGAGATCAAGGTCGGCAAGGACACGGAGGTCGTCCTGGACGCCCGCAAGGCGGTGGAGATCAAGCCGAAGACCAAGCAGGACTCCGAGTTCCAGGGCTTCGCCACCAATGTGCACCGCGAAGGGCCGGGCAGCGCCTGGGGTCTGACGTACAGCCAGGGCTGGTGGACCGACCACGTCTATGTCACGCCGACCGAGAAGGTCACCGAGGGAACCTTCGAGTTCTCCGCCAAGTTCCGGCTGTACGCGAAGGAGTTGACGGCGAGCGTCACCAGCCCGGAGAAATCCGAGCTGTCCTCGCTCTACTACTCCCAGACGTACAACGACCACCCGTTGAAGATCAGCGGTGACCGCAAGGTCCAGGCGGTGGACGCGGGCGGCGGCACCGAGGCCGACTTCGCGGGTCTCGACGTCAAGGGCAAGGTGGCGGTGGTCGGGGTCGGCGCCACGGAGCGGGCACAAGGCGCCCTGGACAACGCGACCAGGGCCGGGGCCGGTTACCTCATCGTGTACCGCAAGACACCCGGTTTCTGGATCGAGGCCGTGGACCGCGCGACCTCCGTCCCGGTGATGATCGCCACCGGCGAGGAGGGCGCCAAGCTCACCGGCCTGCTGCAGTCCGGCAAGAAGACCGGCAAGAAGGTCACGCTGAAGCTGGGCGGCACGCCGGTCAGCCCGTACGTCTACAACCTGCTCGCCGCCGGGAGCGGCTCCGTCTCCAAGAACCAGACGTACGACCTGAGCAGGTCCAACACGGTGAAGCGCACGGCCCGTTACCACGGAGCCACGGCCGGCGAGCTCGGCGCGGACACCCTGTACACATTCCGCCCCTGGCAGCTCTTCGGCATCGAGAACAGCAAGTACCTGCAGCTGGGCACGGAACGCGACGAGTACTACTACGTCGACCCCGACACCCGTACCTGGCACGTCGCCTACCCGAACTGGAATGCGGCCAGGGGCCAGTGGAGCCCGCTGCGGACCTTCAGCAAGCCGGCCACCGAGCCCACGGAGAACTGGCTGCGCCAGGTGGTCCGCCCCGGCACCAGCGAGGAGTACGGCCTCTCCGTGCGCGACGGTGACAAACTCACCCTGTCGGTGGCGGAGTTGACCGACTCCACGCCGGGCCACTACGGGTACATCGACGGCACCGACAGCACCGCGAAGGGCAGGCTCTACGCGGACGGGCAGTTGGTCGGCGACTCGACACTCGGCGGGTACGGCGTCTTCGACGTGGCGGCGGCCAAGGCCTCGTACCGCTTCGACCTGGACGTACAGCGCCGGGCCGCCTGGGCCAAGTACTCCACGGACACGCACACGGAATGGACCTTCGCCTCAGCCCACACCGGCACCGAGACGGCACTGCCGCTGCTCACCGTCGGCATCGCGCCCAAGGGCCTCGACCTCCTCAACCGGGCCAGGAGCGGACGGGAGTTGGAGATCGGGCTGCCGGTCTCCAACCAACTGGGAAGCGTCCGGGCGAACACGCTCAAGGCATGGGCCTCCTACGACGACGGCGCGTCCTGGAAGGAGGTGAAGGTCAAGAACGGCACGGCGCGGTTCAAGCCGGCGAAGGGCGCCGAGTCGGTGTCGCTGCGGGTGCGGGCCACCGACCGCGACGGCAACGGGATCGACCAGACGGTACTGCGGGCCTTCGGCCTGAAGTAGCCGTCGGCCGGCCTGTTGCGTCGGCCTGACGCAGCCGTCCGCCGGCCCATCGCGGCGGCCCGGTGCAGCCGTCCGCCCGGCACGGTGTATCAGCCTTAACAAAGATCCTCTAGCGTGCCGGGCCATGGTGAACACGGCATACGACACGGCACGACAGACCCCCGCCGCGAGCCCCTGGGCCGCGGTGGGGGTCTCCGTTTTCGACGAGTTGGTGTACCAGGCGATCCTCAATCAGCCCGACTCCGGCGCGGCCGGCTGGGCGCTGCTCACCGGTGGCCCGCCGGCGCGGGTGCGCGAGTCCTGCAACCGGTTGCTCGCGCTCGGACTTCTCCAACCCCCGGACTCCATGGGCGGGTTACGCGCGGTCGACCCGCGGGTGGGGATCCGCGCGCTGATCCGGCGGCGCGAGACGGAGTCCGAACTGCTCGCCGCCACCGCCGAGGAGATGGCCACCGCGTACGAGGCCGGGCTGCTGCGCGAGGAGCCCGCCCGGCTGGTCGAGGTCGTCTCGGGCGAGGGCGCCAACGCGGCCCGCCTTGAGGAGCTGTACGCACGCGCCGAGCACGAGGTGTGCCTCTTCGACACTCCCCCGTATCTCGCCCCGCGCACCCCGCAGTTGGACCTCCAGGCCGATCTGCTCAGCCGCGGGGTCGTCTATCGCGCGGTCTACGCGGCGACCGCCCTGGAGGACCCGGACGTCCTGACGCACGCCTGGAAGATGGTCGAACTGGGCGAGCAGGCCCGGGTGTTGCCCTCGGTACCGGTCAAGATGCTGCTGGTCGACGGGCGTCGGGCGATGCTCCCGCTGACCGCCTCCGAGACGGGCGGCTACTGCGCCGTCGTGGTACGGCACTCGGCGGTGACCGAGGCCCTGCAGAAGCTCTTCGACCTGGCCTGGCAGCAGGCGACCCCGCTCGGCCAGACGATAGCCGACGGTGAACTCCCCGAGGGCGAACGGACGTTGATCCGGCTGCTGTCGGCCGGCATGAAGGACGAGGCGGTGGCCCGCCATCTGGGCGTGAGCCTCAGAACCCTGCGGCGCCGGGTCAGCGAACTCCAGGAACGGCTGGGCGCGGCGAGCAGGTTCCAGTTGGGGGTACGGGCGGCTCAGCGCGGCTGGGTGTAGCGGGCCGCGCGCCCGAGCCACCCTCCACAGACGTCGGTCACCGCCGCCGCACTCACCGGTCGTCCTCCGCACGGCAGAGGGCCGCACCCCCGTCTCCGGGAGTGCGGCCCTCAACTGCCGTACGGGACCGCGTACTTGCGGTGGCCCGTCTACTTGCGGATCAGGCTGCGCAGCACGTACTGCAGGATGCCGCCGTTGCGGTAGTAGTCGGCCTCGCCGGGGGTGTCGATGCGGACGTCCGCGTCGAACTCCACACCGGTGTCGGTGGTGACCTTGACCGTACGGGGGGTGGTGCCGTCGTTCAGCTCGGTGATGCCGGCGATGGAGAAGGCCTCCTCGCCGGTCAGGCCGAGGCTCTCGGCGGACTGGCCCTCCGGGTACTGCAGCGGGATGACGCCCATACCGATGAGGTTCGAGCGGTGGATGCGCTCGTAGGACTCGGCGACGACGGCCTTGACGCCGAGGAGCGCGGTGCCCTTGGCCGCCCAGTCGCGGGACGAGCCGGAGCCGTACTCCTTGCCGGCCAGGATGACCAGCGGGGTGCCCTGCTCGATGTAGTTGCGCGAGGCGTCGTAGATGAAGGAGACCGGACCTCCGTCGACGGTGAAGTCGCGGGTGTAGCCGCCCTCGGTGCCCGGCGCGATCTGGTTGCGCAGGCGGATGTTGGCGAAGGTGCCGCGGATCATGACCTCGTGGTTGCCACGGCGCGAGCCGTAGGAGTTGAAGTCACGCCGCTCGATGCCGTGCTCGGTGAGGTACTTGCCGGCCGGGGTGTCGGCCTTGATGGCACCGGCGGGCGAGATGTGGTCCGTCGTCACCGAGTCGCCCAGCTTGGCGAGGACGCGCGCGCCGGTGATGTCGGAGACCGGGGTGGTCTCCATCGTCATGCCCTCGAAGTACGGGGGCTTGCGCACGTAGGTGGACTGCGGGTCCCACTCGAAGGTGTTGCCGGTCGGGATCGGCAGCGCCTGCCACTGGGCGTCGCCCGCGAAGACGTCGGCGTAGGACTTGTTGAACATGTCCTCGCCGATGGAGTTCGCCACGACGTCGTTGACCTCGGCCTCGGTCGGCCAGATGTCGGCCAGGAAGACCGGCTTGCCCTCCTGGTCGACGCCGAGCGCGTCGCGCGTGATGTCCACCTTCATGGACCCCGCGAGTGCGTACGCGACGACCAGCGGCGGGGAGGCCAGGTAGTTCATCTTGACGTCGGGGTTGATCCGGCCCTCGAAGTTACGGTTGCCGGAGAGCACCGAGGTCACGGCCAGGTCATGGTCGTTGACGGCCTTGGAGACCTCCTCCGGCAGCGGGCCGGAGTTGCCGATGCAGGTGGTGCAGCCGTAGCCGACGAGGTTGAAGCCGACCTTGTCGAGGTAGGGGGTGAGCCCCGCCTTGTCGAAGTAGTCGGTGACGACCTTGGAGCCGGGCGCGAGGGTGGTCTTCACCCAGGGCTTGCGGGTGAGCCCCTTCTCCACGGCCTTCTTCGCGACGAGCGCGGCGGCGACCATGACGTACGGGTTCGAGGTGTTGGTGCAGGAGGTGATGGCCGCGACCGTCACCGCACCGTGGTCGATCTCGTACGTGGAACCGTCGGCGGCGGTCACGGTGACCGGGTTGGACGGGGCGCCGTTGGGGTGGTTGGCCGGGGCGTCGGAGGCCGGGAAGGACTCCTTGCCGGCCTCGTCGGCGGTGTCGACGTAGTTGCGGACGTCGCTCTTGAACTGCTCGGCGGCGTTCGCGAGGACGATGCGGTCCTGCGGGCGCTTCGGGCCGGCGATCGACGGGACGACCGTCGAGAGGTCCAGCTCCAGCTTCTCGGAGAAGTCGGGCTCGGCGGCCGGGTCGAGCCAGAGGCCCTGCTCCTTGGCGTACGCCTCGACGAGGGCGACCTGCTGCTCGCTGCGGCCGGTCAGCTTCAGGTACTTCAGCGTCTCGCCGTCGATCGGGAAGATCGCGGCGGTGGAGCCGAACTCCGGCGACATGTTGCCGATGGTGGCGCGGTTGGCGAGGCTCGTGGCCGCCACACCCTCGCCGTAGAACTCGACGAACTTGCCGACGACACCGTGCTTGCGGAGCATCTCGGTGATGGTCAGCACGAGGTCGGTGGCGGTGGTGCCGGGGGTGAGCTCACCGGTGAGCTTGAAGCCGACGACGCGCGGGATGAGCATGGAGACCGGCTGGCCGAGCATCGCGGCCTCGGCCTCGATACCGCCGACGCCCCAGCCCAGTACGCCCAGGCCGTTGACCATGGTGGTGTGCGAGTCCGTACCGACGAGGGTGTCGGGGTACGCCTGCCCGCCTCGGACCATGACGGTCCGGGCGAGGTGCTCGATGTTCACCTGGTGGACGATGCCGGTGCCCGGCGGGACGACCTTGAACTCGTCGAAGGCGGTCTGGCCCCAGCGCAGGAACTGGTAGCGCTCGCGGTTGCGGCCGTACTCCAGCTCGACGTTCTGGGCGAACGCCTCGTTGGTGCCGAACTTGTCGGCGATGACGGAGTGGTCGATGACCAGCTCGGCGGGGGCCAGCGGGTTGATCTTCGCCGCGTCGCCGCCCAGCTCCTTCACGGCCTCACGCATGGTGGCGAGGTCCACGACACAGGGCACACCGGTGAAGTCCTGCATGATCACGCGGGCCGGCGTGAACTGGATCTCCTGGCTGGGCTGGGCCTGCGAGTCCCAGTCGCCAAGAGCACGGATGTGGTCGGCGGTGATGTTCGCGCCGTCCTCGGTACGGAGCAGGTTCTCCAGCAGGACCTTCAGGCTGTACGGAAGGCGGGCCGAGCCTTCCACCTTGTCCAGCCGGAAGATCTCGTACGACTCGTCGCCCACGCTGAGCGTGCTACGGGCGTCGAAGCTGTTCGCCGACACGACAGTCTCCTTCATTCATGTGCGCGTACCACCGCATCCTGCCGCCACGCCCTCTTGGCCGATCCGCTAAGGTAAGGCTAAGTTAGGTAACCCTTACCGGTCCGGGCGGCTGCGGCACGCCTCGGCAGATATCTCGATGTCGAGATAACTCTAGTACATGACCGCTGGGCGGTCATGCCCGGAGGGTGTGTCCTGCCTCAATGAACCCTGGGCAGTCTCGGTCTTCTCTGGGCAAATCGGTCAGCGTCTCAGTCGTCTGCGGGCAAACGGTGCCCTGTCTCAGTCTTCCCTGGGCACGGCTGTCCGGGCCTTCGTACCTTCGCTGTACCGCGTCAGCGCTGGCTGTCCGAGGCCGAGCTGGACGCAGCGGGCTTCTGGCACCCGCCGATCGGCGGGCACTTTCCGGGTGGGAGCCGGAGGCCCTGCCAGCAAGAACCGTCTCTCCCTCTCGACACGCGCGTACTTGGGGTGTGTCCGAGGTGCGCGCCAAAGGGGCAACGAGATGATCTTGAAGCCCTGAGCGCCGGGCCCGTCCCGTATTTCAGAGGGACACCCGCACTGCTCTGCCAGCAGCAGAACACCGGCCGGACCGGGCTCGACGATCACTACAGTCCGGTCTCATGACGACGATTACGACGCGTACGGTCGAGTACCCGGCCGACGGTCTGACGATGATCGGGCACCTCGCGCTCCCGGCCGGTACAGACCGCCGACCCGCGGTGCTGCTCGGACCAGAGGGCACGGGGCTCAGCGACGTCGAGCGCCGCCGGGCCGATGCTCTCGCCGAGCTGGGATACATAGCGCTGGCCTTCGACCTGCACGGCGGGCGCTATTTGAGCGACCCCGAGGAGATGCTGGCCCGTTGCCTGCCGCTGCTCGCCGATCCCGACCGGATGCGGGGCATCGGCCATGCGGCGCTCGACGTGTTGCGCACCGAACCGCGGACCGACCCCGACCGGATCGCCGCCGTCGGCTACGGCACCGGGGGCGCCGTCGGGCTGGAACTCGGGCGTGACGGCGTCAACCTGCGCGCGATCGGCACAGTCAACGCACTGACGACGGGCCGACCGGGCGAGGCAGCGCGCATTCGCTGCCCGGTGTGGGCCGGCGTCGGGTCGGAAGACCCGATCATGCCGCCCGCACAACGGAACGCGTTCACCGCCGAGATGCAGGCCGCGGGCGTCGACTGGCGCCTCTCGGTCTACGGCGGCGCCTTGCACGCCTTCCACCACCCGCCGGTCGACCACCCCACGGTCCCCGGCGTCGGCCACCACCCACAGCACGCGCGGCGAGCCTGGCGCGACGTCGTCGACCTGCTCGCCGAGTGCCTGCCCGTGACGGAAGATCTGCGGGCCTGACCCAGGCAAACAGCCTGGCGCCAGGCCTGGTCCGCGTCGGGCACTCACAGTCCCCTCCCCTCAAGTCCCCGTAGCAGAACCGCATTCGGGCGGATGCTCGATCGCGGAGACGCGTTCGCAACTGCCGCAGTAAATACCGGATCCACTGCGACGGAGCCCCTGCCGTGATCCTCACGAACCGCGGCGGTCCGTTCCGGCCGCCAGGGCGAGGTCTACGCATTTACTGCGGCCTCATTGTGCTGACCACGTGCGAACAGGACAGGTGTGTCCTGTTGCACGGGAACGCCCGCCGGCCTGTCCCGGGAGCCATCCCAAGACGGCCGAAACAGGACCGCGGGGCAGCCGCGAACCCGGACCCGGAGCAACTCTGACGCGGACCGGGATCCGGAGCGGGATCCGAACCGGGCCTGGGCGCCAGCGCGTTCGGCGTATCGACCGGCATCCGGGGTACCCGGCGACGGACGACAAGGAGGCACGCATGCCCCTCACATTCCGTAAGAGCTTCCGGATCCTGCCCGGGGTACGGCTGAACATCAACCGTCGCTCGTGGTCCATCACCAGCGGCGGCAAGAACGGACCGCGGCGCACGCACAGCAGCACGGGCCGCCGGACCACCTCGATGGATCTGCCGGGCCCCTTCGGCTGGCGGCGCACCACGACCAAGCGCCCCAAGCGCGGCTGAGGGACCGTCACCCACTCGGACCCCCCGAGATGCCACATCTCATATGTGAGATAGCCTGCCGCCATGGCAGACGACTACCTCGTACGCATCGGCAAGCTCATCCGTGACGCCCGTCAGCACCGGGGCTGGACACAGACGCAGCTGGCCGAGGCGCTCGGCACCAGTCAGAGTGCGGTGAACCGCATCGAACGCGGCAACCAAAACATCAGCCTTGAGATGATCGCCCGAATCGGTGAAGCGCTGGACAGTGAGATCGTCTCGCTCGGCTACGCGGGTCCGATGCATCTGCGGGTGGTCGGCGGCCGTCGGCTCTCCGGCTCCATCGACGTGAAGACCAGCAAGAACGCGTGCGTGGCGCTGCTCTGCGCGACGCTCCTGAACCGGGGCCGCACAGTGCTGCGCCGCGTCGCGCGCATCGAGGAGGTGTACCGCCTTCTGGAGGTGCTCGGCTCCATCGGCGTACGCACCCGGTGGATCAACGGTGGCGTCGACCTGGAGATCGTGCCGCCGGCCGAGCTGGACATGGGATCGATGGACGCGGCGGCGGCCCGTCGCACCCGCTCGATCATCATGTTCCTCGGTCCGCTGCTGCACCGTATGGACAGCTTCACGCTGCCGTACGCGGGCGGCTGCGACCTGGGTACCCGGACGATCGAGCCGCACATGATCGCGCTGCGCCGGTTCGGTCTGGACATCGCGGCCACCGAGGGCCTCTACCACGCGCAGGTGGACCGCAAGGTGACCCCGGGCCGCCCCATCGTGCTGACCGAGCGCGGCGACACGGTGACCGAGAACGCACTGCTCGCGGCCGCGCGCCACGACGGCACGACCGTCATCCGCAACGCCTCGTCCAACTACATGGTCCAGGACCTGTGCTTCTTCCTGGAGGCGCTGGGCGTACGCGTCGAGGGCATCGGCACCACGACGCTCACGGTGCACGGCGTGCCGACGATCGACGTGGACGTCGACTACTCCCCCTCCGAGGACCCGGTCGAGGCGATGAGCCTGCTGGCCGCGGCGGTCGTCACGGAGTCCGAGCTGACCGTGCGCCGGGTGCCGATCGAGTTCCTGGAGATCGAGCTCGCGGTCCTGGAGGAGATGGGCCTCGACCACGACCGTACGCCGGAGTACTTCGCGGACAACGGCCGTACGCGCCTGGTGGACCTCACCGTCCGGCCCTCCAAGCTGGAGGCGCCGATCGACAAGATCCACCCGATGCCGTTCCCGGGCCTGAACATCGACAACGTCCCGTTCTTCGCGGCCATCGCGGCCTCGGCGCAGGGCAAGACGCTGATCCACGACTGGGTCTACGACAACCGCGCGATCTACCTCACGGACCTGAACCGCCTCGGCGGCCGCCTCCAGCTCCTCGACCCGCACCGGGTACTGGTCGAGGGCCCGACCCGCTGGCGCGCGGCCGAGATGATGTGCCCGCCCGCCCTGCGCCCCGCCGTCGTCGTCCTGCTGGCGATGATGGCGGCCGAGGGCACGTCCGTCCTGCGGAACGTGTACGTCATCAACCGCGGCTACGAGGACCTGGCCGAGCGGCTCAACTCGGTGGGGGCACAGATCGAGATCTTCCGGGACATTTGATGTGCGAATTCCGCCGTACCCCGTCCGACCTGCAGTGAAGCCGGTCGGGGAGGGGTGCGGCGGCACTCGTGGGACTTCTCTGGGACTTTGAGACCGAGCCGGGCTCCTACGAGCTGTTTTCCGGGCCCGGCGCCTCCCGTTCGAGGCTGCGCGAAGATCGCGTCGATGGCGGCGCTGCCGCGTGCACCGGCGCGGGGCAGGAAGTGGGAGTACTTCCGCGCTCCCGGGACGGCTCCCGCACACGGGCGCCGTCGGTGCCCTCCTCTTCCAGCGGAGCGATCACGCCCGCTGTGGCCGGAGCGGGCTTCCACACATGGGAGTTGAGATTGTTCCGGTTGACGGCCTTCCGCTCTCGTCCGTTCACCAGAAGGCTGTAGGTTCTCGGCCGCCGGTGTTCGGCTTCCACCGGCGTCTCGGCAGGAGTCGGGTCGTCCCAAGGCAGCGTGACCGGCACCGGCGCGAACTGCTCCATATGCTGCCGGACAGCCCGGGCCACGCTTGACGGCAGTGGCACGTCCCGGGCCTTGCGGCCTTTGGGAAGTGCGGAACACAGCTTCGCCCGCAGCATCTTGACCTGCCGCCGGACGTGGACGACTTCCTTGGCGAAATCGATGTCGTCCAAGGCGAGCCCGAGCGCCTCTCCCGGTCGGAGCCCAAGGCCCGCGCCGATCACGACGAGGAGTTCGTAGCGGTCCGGCAATACCTCCCGTACGGCCAGCACCCGTTCTGGTGGCCACGCCTCTGCCCTGCCAGGTCCTCTGCCCTGCCAGGTGCGGCGGCCGGAGGGCCGACCGTGCTGGGCCGGCATGGGTTGCGTACCGGGCGACGGTCCTCGGCCGCAGCCTGGAGGACGCTGGAGAGCGTCGCCCAAACCAAACGGATGGCGGTCGGACCGAGTTCCGTCTCCAGCCGCTTCTTCCAGTGACACAGGACTTCCGTGCCGATGGCGTTGAGCGGCTGAGCACCCGGATGGGGAACGACGCGTCTCCGTACTCTCCGCTCGATCGTGGACGGGGCACCGCTCTGGGTGGGACACCAGTGCGTTGCAATGTAGTCCTTGAAGGAGATGGCCCCATCGCGGGGATCGGCGAACTCGCCTCGGCGTGCGTCGGTCTGGGCCAGGGCTGATGCGTTCTCAGTCGGCGGGATGAGCTGATCGCCTGCTACGCGCCGCCGTAGTCGGTTCGCCCGGTTCGGCAAGGAGAGACGTGACCCCTGATGATCAAGGTTCTCGAAGCCTTTGATCACGAACAGGGGTCGCGTTCGCGTGCCGTCCTCTCTGGTCGTTGTCCTGCAGCGCCACTGCGCGGATACCGATTCCACTTTCCGGGAATCGGAACCGTCACAGCTCACCTGCCTGGCGGACGTGTTGGGCCGGATACCCGATCCCCGCCGGGCCCGGGCCGCGTGCTATCGCCCGGGCTCCCTGCTTGCGCTGTGCATGGTCGCCGTCCTCGGCAGAGCCACATCCCTGGCCGCCATCGCCCACTTCGCCGCCGATACCGAATCCGACGTACGTGGATAACTCGGACCGACCTCCAGCACGCCGAACGCCTCCACGTCGGGACGACTCCCGGCCCGCCTGGACGGCGACGCCCTGGACGACGCCGTGGGCGCCCGGCTCGCCCAGTACGCCGCCGACCCGGTCGACGAACCCGGCGACACCCTGGCCGGTCTGGCCGGTCTGGCCGGTCTGGCCGGCGACGACAAGACCGTGCGCGGATCCCGCACCGACGGCACCGCCGTCCACCTGCCCGCCGCCGCGCTCCATGCATGCCGGACCGTGATCGCCCAGCGCCAGATCGCCGCGAAGAGCAACGAAATACCCGCCTTCGCCCCGCCGCTGAACCGGATCGACCTGCGCGGCGTCGTCGTCACCGCCGATGCGATGCACACCCAACGCGCCCACGCCGAACACGTGATCACCGTCGGCGGCCACTACCTCCTGGCCGTGAAGGGCAACCAGAAGAAGCTGCGCAAGCAACTGCGACGCCTGCCCTGGAAACAGATCCCGCTGCAGGCCCGCACCGCCGGGGCCGGGCGCGGCCGCCGTGAGACCCGCCGTCCGAAGGCCTGCACCGTCCGGCCAGGTCCGCTCTTCCCGCACACCCTGTCCAGACCATGGAAACCAAGCACCGCCGCACCCACCGCAAGAGCGGCAAGGCCGAGACGAAGACCGTCCACGCGACCAGCAGCCTCCCGCCCGAGCAGGCCGGCCCGCCACAACTCACCGAACTCACGCAGAATCACTCGCCGATTGAGGCCCCGCACCACGTCCGAGACGTCACCTACGGCCAGGACGCCTCACGAATACGCACCGGCACCACACCCCGCGCCACGGCCACCCTGCGCAACCTCGCCATGGCGGCCCACGCCTGTCTGACCACCGTTCGCGCGGACGAACTCAAAAAAAGGGGGCCCAGAACCCGATGAACAGCACCTTGTTCCGCTGAGTCTGCCCGAGATCCGCCGTGGAAACGGGGGATGAACCGCCTCGCCTGAATGCGGGCGGGCGGGCTCCGTATCCGGGAAACCTCCCCGGATACGGAGCCCGCCCTGTCGTTCCGGACGGTCCGATCGTTCCGGACGGTCCGAAAAAAAGCGCCGCGATGGCTGGATACCGATCAACGCATCGGCACCGTCGCTCCGTCATGGATGTGCAGTGAATCGTCCGGCCGGTAAAGGCGGAATCGATTCTTCGTCCATGGTTGGGGAGATCAGTGACCAGCAGTAACAGAACCATCGCGGCCGCAGTGGCGGTTGTACTCGCGGCGGGGCTCGCGACGGGGGCATCGGCGGTGCCGCTGCCCCCGGTGGCGGAGGTGATCCTGTCGAACGCCGACAGGGCCGGCGGCGATGCGCGTGGCGCGTCGGTGGTGACGCTGATCACCGGGGACCGGGTGCACGTGAACGCCGAGGGCGCCGTGACGGAGATCAGTAACGCCAAGGGCCGTGAGTCCGTTCAGATGTCCGTACGGCAGATCGAGGGCAACACCTATGTGATTCCGGTGGACACCCAGCGGTTGATCGCCAAGGGGACGCTCGACCGGCGGTTGTTCGATGTGACGGGGCTGATCGAGGCCGGCTACGACGACGCGAGCCGGGACACGCTGCCGCTGATCGTGTCGTACGGCAAGGGCGCCGCGGCGGCGAAGTCGGACATCGCGGCGGCGGGTGCGTCGGCGGGGCGGAGTCTGCCCGCGGTGCGCGGTGAGGCGGTGCTGGCGCCGAAGACCGGCGGGTCGAAGGTGTGGCAGTCGCTGACCGGCTCCGTCTCCCCGTCGCTCAGGGGGGTCGCGGCGACGGGGATCGAGCGGGTCTGGCTGGACGGTAAGCGAAAGGCCACCCTGGACAAGAGCGTGCCGCAGATCGGCGCCCCGACCGCCTGGGAGGCCGGTTACACCGGCGAGGGCGTGAAGATCGCCGTACTGGACACGGGTGTCGACGAGACACACCCGGATCTGGCGGGTGTCGAGATCGCGCAGAAGAACTTCTCCGGCTCGGACGACTCCATCGACCACTTCGGCCATGGCACACACGTGGCGTCGATCGCCGCCGGCTCCGGGGCCAAGTCGGGCGGTACGTACAAGGGTGTCGCCCCGGGGGCAAGAATCCTGGACGCCAAGGTCCTCAACGACAACGGTGGCGGCTACGACTCATCGATCATCGCGGGTATGCAGTGGGCCGCCGATCAGGGGGCCAAGGTCGCCAACATGAGCCTGAGCATCGCGGACACCCCCGGGATCGACCCGATGGAGGAGGCCGTCAACCGGCTCTCCAAGGAGACGGGGATTCTCTTCGTCGTCGGGGCCGGCAACTCGGGCCCCGACGCGAAGACCGTCGGTTCGCCGGGGAGCGCGGAGGCGGCACTGACCGTCGGCGCGGTGGACAAGACCGACAAGATCGCCGAATTCTCCAGTGTGGGCCCGACGGCCGATGGTTCCCTGAAGCCGGACATCACCGCTCCCGGTGTGGACATCGTGGCGGCCAAGGCCGCCCAGGGCGACATGGGTGACCCGGCGGCGGACGGCTATGTGTCGGCGTCGGGGACATCGATGGCGGCCCCGCACGCCGCGGGTGCGGCGGCGATCACCGCGCAGCGGCATCCGGAGTGGTCGGGTGAGCGGATCAAGCAGGCGCTGACCGCGTCGGCGAAGTCCGGGGCCGGGCTGACCCCGTACCAGCAGGGGGCCGGCCGTACCGACGTGGCGAAGGCGATGGGCCAGACCGTCGTCAGCGAACAGGTGTCGGTGAACTTCGGCACCCAGCGGTGGCCGCACACCGATGACAAGCCGGTGGCGAAGAAGGTCACCTACCGCAACGACGGCACCAAGGCCGTCACCCTCGACCTGGCACTGGAGAGCTACGGCCCGGACGGCAGCGCCGCTCCGACCGGGTTCTTCACACTGGGCGCTCAGAAGATCACCGTGGAACCGGGGGCGACCGCCGATGTGGAGGTCACCGCCGACACCTCGCTCGGCACCGTGGACGGTGCCTTCTCCGGCACGGTGGTCGCGACCGCCTCCGAGGGCGGCCAGAGTGCGCGTACCACCGTGGGCGCCTTCCGCGAGGTCGAGATGTACGACGTCACGATGAAGTTCCTCGACAACAAGGGCGCGCCCGCCGAGGCCTACTCCAGCCTCGTCAGCCTCGAAAGCGGCATCGAGGAGTCCGTCTCCTCCGAGGACGGCGACGGCCAGGTCACCGTCCGGTTGCCGAAGGGCGAGTACGTCGTCGACACCCAGGTCCACACCCCGGCCGCGGGCGGCACCGCCGAGATCGCGCAGCTGGTCCAGCCGAAGCTGAACCTGACCGCGGACACCACGATCACCATGGACGGCCGCGAGGCCAAACCACTCGCCATCACCACTCCGGAGGCCACGGAGTTCGACGGTGGCTGGTGGACGTTCGACGCTCTCAACGCCGAGGGTGAGCGCGTCTACAGCGGCTTGGACTGGGTCGACTCGGCGGAGGGCTTCACCTTCGCCAACGTCGGCGACGCGCAGCCCGCCGAGCGGTTCGTGGCGAATCTCGGCGTCCGGTACGTCAAGGACTCCACCGCCTACAACCTGCTCTACAGCCGCCGGGGCAGCTTCTTCACCGGCTACGCCCACAAGGTCGACCCGAGCGAACTCGCCCTGGTGAACGTCGCGACCGGCACCTCGGCGAAGAACAAGCAAGGGCGGGTGCAGGCCATCTGGCAGTACTCCGGCCAGAAGGGCGGGATGTCGATCCACACCCCCGTGAAGCCGTTCCCGCTCCCCGCCGTCTCCAAGCAGTACATGAACACCCCGGACGGATACCAGTGGGACTTCGCCGTCACCCAGCAGGCGGTGGGGGCCGGCCCGGAGGACGAAGAGGTGTCGTTCGCGTTCAGGGACCCCCAGACATACGAGGCGGGGAAGACCTACGACACCACCTACAACGTGGGCGTCGTCAGCCCGAGGATCGGCGATCCCGGCAATGTCTACCGGTACGGCAACGAGATCTGGGCCTGCGTGTCGGCGCACGCCGACGGTGCCGGACACATCGGCGAATCCCTGCTGTCCAAGGCCCGCACCGTGATCACCGCCGATGGCGAGACGATCTACGACGCCGAGAAGGAGCCCTGCATCGGAGTGGACGGCCTGAGCGCCTCCAAGGCCACGTACAAGATATCCACCGATGTGTCACGGAGCACGGAGGTGGCGGGCACCAGCACCCGTACCCAGGCAAGCTGGACGTTCGCGTCCGAGTCACCCGGTGACGACCAGGCCAACCTGCCGATGTCGACGCTCGGATTCGCCCCGAAGCTGACCCCGGAGAGCACCGCGAAGGCGGGCAGGAAGCTGACGGTCCCGGTAACGATCCAGGGCCCGGCCGCCGGCCCGGGCTTCAAGTCGCTCGCCGTGAAGGTGTCGTACGACGGTGGCACCACCTGGAAGCCGGTGGAGGTCTCCACCACCGAGAACGGCGAGAAGAGCCTGACCCTGTCCCACCCGAAGTCGGCGAAGTCGGTCTCCCTCAAGGCAAACCTGAAGGACACCGACGACAACACCTACGACCTGACGATCACCGACGCCTACCTGCTCGACTAAGAAGACCCCAAGGCCGCAAGGCCGCACACGACACCGGCTCCGTGCCCGGGGATCATCCCCCGGGCCCGGAGCCGGTCCGCTTCGGCTGACGACAGCGATCCGACCCGGTTGTCGTCACGGGGCAGACAGCGGACGGTCGTCGACGGCCTGGAACGGATCGGGCTGTCGCGGGTGTTCTTGTCACTCCGGTCGACCGAGGGGGCGGGAGCGCCGGCGGAGACGCTGCGGACCGTGCGGATCATGCTGCATGCCTCCGAGCTGGTGGTCTGCGACGGGCAGAAGGAAGTCGCCCGGCACGAGCGCCTCATCGCCAAAGGTCAGGCCCGCCTCGTGCTGGACCACCACCTGGAGGCGCTGGTCAAGAAGCCTGGCGCCTTCCCGGGCGCGACCGCGTGGGAACAGGCGAAGTCCGCTGGCAAGTTCACCCCGGTCCATGACGCCTGGTGGGCCGCGGCCTGCAAGGCTCATGGGGACCGGGACGGCACTCGGGCTCCGATCGAGGTCCTGCTGCTGGGCCGCCACCTCACTCACGAGCACCTGGTCGCCGGACTCGCCACCGCTCTGCGGGCCGGCGCGTTGACCGCGGACGCGGTCGCACTGGAGTCGCGGAAGCAGCCGAGGCCGACGACATCGACGAGCCGCCCGTTCCCGCCCGTCGGACCGGGCAACGGTGACGTTCCTGGCTCAACGGCGGCTGGCCCACCTGCCGCCCGACACCCGGCCGCCGCCCTCGGTTGCGGCCTACGACCAGCCGCTGAAAACCAGGCAGCCGGCCGACCGCCCCGCGATCCAGGGAGAGTGACGCCGTGACATTCCAACGCCACCGCGGGCTGACACCGAACAGGCCGCCGACGCCGCCGTCGCCCAGGCATGCCGCATGCCGCGGCTGCCGACCATCCGCGCTCAGTTCCCCGACCTGGCCGAAGCCGCCGCTCGCGACCAGATGTCGTGTCGCGGGTTCCTCGCCGAACCGCTGATGGCCAAGTGCGGCGACAGGGCCCGCCGACGCTTCGAACGGCGGATCAAGGCCGCCGCCTTCTCGCGGGAGAAGTCCCCGCACCCTGTCCAGGCCATGGAAATCAAGCGCCGCCGCACCCACCGCAAGAGCGGCAAGGCCGAGCCGAAGACCGTCCACGCGATCAGCGGCCTCCCGCCCGAGCAGACCGGCCCGCCACAACTCACCGAACTCACGCAGAATCACTGGCCGGTTGAGGCCCCGCACCACATCCGAGACGTCATCTACGGCGAGGACACCTCACGAATACGCACCGGCACCACACCCCCGCGCCACGGCCACCCTGCGCAACCTCGCCATCGGACTTGGGCCTGTTCGCGTATGGCTACCGCCAGGTGGCGCGTAGCGCTGAGTAACTACTTGGGGCTGCGGTCACGCTGCTGGAGAGCGGCGAAGTCGGTGTGCGCGGTCTCGACGGCCCCCGGGTACGCCCGGGCCTTCTCATACTCGGCGAGCGCCCGGTAGATGCTGGAGAGACTGGGGCTCTGTCCCTTGCGGCGGCCGGTGGGGATGAGCAGGTCGGGCCGGATGTCCTCGACGGTCTCGCCGTTCGCGCGGCGGCGGAGCACGGTGTGCAGCATGTCGTCGGTGATGACCGGGGGCCGGCCGCCGTGGTTGCCCTTGCGGGCAGCGGTGTCGAGTCCTTCGAGGGTGGCCTCACGGAGGTTCTCGCGCTCGGTCTCTGCCATCGCCGCGAAGAACCCGAACAGCAGGCGCTCCGGACCGCTGGGGTCGTACATCCCAGGGAGGGGTCCGGCAAGCATTTCCAGGACCAGGCCGTGGGCGGTGAGGTGGTCGGCGAGCGCGGTCAGCTCTGCGGCATCGCGCCCGAGACGCTTCATCTCGTACACCGTGAAGATCACCCGGCAGTGCGGGGCGTGGGCTTGATCTCCCGGGCGGCGGTGAGGGCTGCCTCGAACTGCGGGCGGACCCGGACCCGGGTGCTGATCTCCTCCGAGAAGATCTTGTCCCTGGGGATGCGCTTGGCGGCGAGGGCGTCGAGCTGTGTCCGGAGTTCCTGGGTGGGGGGGGCGAACAGCTGGCGTATCCGATGCGGATGTCAGCCGTCGGGGTGTCCGGGTCGACGGGCGCAGGCGCCGGGATGCCTGGTCGCCACGGCCGGCCGGGGCCGCGGTCGGCGGGGGTGGGCACGCGCAGGAGTTTCGCGAGCCGGGGCATCTTGGTGAAGCGGCCGGTGTGGTAGACGCCGGCGACCGCGCCGGAGCGTGAGCGACAGGGCGAGCCTGGCTGAGCGTCACAGCGTGGGCAGGGGTGGTCCTCGACGTCGTCCGCTTCGGACGTGAGTGCGGTGGGAACACCTGTCCCGCGTGACTGGGCGCCAAGGCGATGGGGTGGCGGGTCCGGACGTGTCGGATCACCGGATCAGTCGTGGGGGGTGTCGGCCGGATGTGTAGCCGGGGCGGGGGCGGTCTGCCAGGAGCTGAGGATCCGCAGTGCGTGGTCCTCAGGGGTGCCAGGTTCGGCGGTGAGGACCATGAACATGACGTCGGGGTCGTTCGGACTGGTCCAGGTGTCGCAGCCGAGGGTGAGGGGGCCGACGAGGGGGTGCCGGAAGCGTTTGGAGCCGTAGGTGGTGTCGGAGACGATCCGTCCGTTCCACCATTCGCGGAATTCGGGGCTGCGTACCGACAGTTCGCCGACCAGTGCGGCCAGGCGCGGGTCGTCGGGGTTGCCGGCCGTCTCCATCCGCAGCAGTGCCGCGCTGAGCCGGCCCGTGTCCTCCCAGTCGGTGAAGAGGCTGCGCATGGCCGGGTCGAGGAACAGCAGTCTGGTGTAGTTGCGCTCGGACGGCGTCAGCTTGCCGAAGTCCTGGTAGAGGGCCGCCGCGGCCGTGTTCCAGGCGAGGATGTCGTTGTAGCGGCCCAGCACCATCGCCGGCAAGTGGCCGAGGGCATCGAGCATCCACTGCACCGACGGCCGCACCCGATGCCCAGCGCGGCGGCGCGGGGCGGGGGTCTTGCCCGCCAGCTCGTACAGGTAAGCCTGCTGTGCCTCGTCGAGCCGCAGCGCCCGTACGAGGGAGGCAAGGACGGTCGCGGAGGCCCGCACGCGCCCCTGCTCGATGCGGGTGTAGTAGTCGGTGCTCATCGTGGCAAGGCGGCCGACCTCGTCGCGGCGCAGCCCCGGGACACGCCGCTGGGTCCCGTCATCGGCGAGACCCACCTGCGCGGGCGTCAGCTCGGCCCGGCGAGCCTTGAGGAACGCACCGAACTCGGATCGGGATGAACTCGAATCGGACATGACACCACTATGGTTCCACCGTGCCGCGGACTCGGGCCGTCAAGGGGGGAAAGAATCTTCCCCGGCACGCCTTTCCCCAGGCAGGAACCTTCCTCTCCCGCACATGGAGCACAGCGGGCACGGTGGGGTCATGCGAACCGATGTGACCTTCACCAGCGCCGGGATCACCCTCGCCGGCCACCTGTACACCCCCGACACCGCTGCCGACGGCCCGCTCGCCGCCGTGGTCGTCGCTCACCCAGGCGCCGGCGTCAAGGAGCAGACCGTCGGCGCCTACGCCCAGCGACTTGCCGACGCCGGATTCGTCGCGCTCACCTACGACGCCGCCTACCAGGGCGAGAGCGGCGGCACCCCGCGCGGCACCGAGGACCCCGCCCAGCGTGTCGAGGACATCAAGAACGCCGTCTCCTACCTCACCACCCGCCCGGAGATCGACTCCGACCGGATCGGCGCCCTGGGCATCTGTGCCTCCGGCGGCTACGTCATTCCCGCCGCGGTCACCGACCACCGCATCCGCGCGGTCGCGACGGCCAGCGCCGTCGACCTCGGACTGTACTTCCGGGTCGGCGCCGACGGCACCCAGGACCCCGCCGTCCTCCAGGCGTTGCTCGACGCGGCGGCCGCGGCACGCACCACCGAGGCGGCCGGCGAGCCGCTCCCGACGATGTCCGTGCGCCCGGCTGAGGAAGAGGCACGCGCCGGCGGCCGCTACGCCTACGAAGCCTGGGAGTACTACAGCACCGACCGCGGCCGGCACCCGCGCCAGGCCGACGAGTTCACCTTCTCCAGCGTCGACAAGATCGTGAACTTCGACGCCTTCCATCTCATCGGTCTGCTCGCCCCGCGACCGCTCCTGATGGTCGCCGGCAACGAAGCGGCCACCGCCTGGATGTCCGAGGAAGCGGTCAAGAAGGCGAACGAGCCCAAGCGGCTGCACCGGATCGAAGGAGCCAGCCACGTCGACCTCTACGACCGCTACGTACCCCAGGTCACCACCGAACTCCTCCCGTTCTTCACCCAGAACCTCGCGGCGCAGCCCGCGCACGCGACGGTCTGACACCCTCACCCCCAAGCATCTCTCTGGTGGCGACCGAGGTGAACTCGACGATGAAGTCCGTGTCGAACTCGGCGTATTTCAGGATGTCCAGCAGGTCGCTGTCCCGCAGTGCCGCTCGATCTCGTCCTTGATCGCCACCAGGCTCTCGGGCTCCTCCTGCTTCGCCTGCGGGGAGACCCTGATCCACGGCTCGCCGTGCTTCTTGACGATCGCCGCCCCGCCCGTCGTGCCCTCCGCCAGGGCCTGCTCGAAGCGGTCCAGCGGGGTACGGAGCTTGCCTTGCAGGGCGCCGATGAACTCCCCGGCGTCCTGCGGCTGGCCCAGCGCGGCGTAGTGCACGTGCCGGTTGTCCTCGAAGTCCGCAGGCAGGTCGTCCTCCGGGTTACGCCACCGGTTCGCCCACCACCACCACCACCACCCGGACCTCCCGGCACCGCACCGCGTCCCGAAGCGCCACCAGCACGCACAGCTCATACGGGATGCGCTACACGGCCCTTGTCGTCCACCGCCGCCGGCCGCCAGCGCTCGGGCACCACCCCCGCAAGCGGCACGCTCTCCGCCGGATCGAAGAACGCGCCCTCCTTCAACGGCTGGTCCAGGTAGCGCTGGAGCAGGCCGATCGCGTCCATCACCGGCCGGTAGGCGGTGTTGTTGCACTTCAGCTCCAGCACGCACAGCAGTGGCGAGAGCATCCGGTGCCAGTGCGCCGAGTACGACGACCGCAGCACCGTGCGGACCCGGGCCTTGTAGCGGGCTTCGTTCGCCGCGGCCTCCGCCGCAAGTGCCTTGAGCGTCTTCTCCCCGCCGACCACCAGGTAGATCACCCGCCGCACGGTGCCGGACAGCTCGGACAACGCGGCCTCCGCGACCCGCAGCAGCATGCCCTCCTTGCCCCGGACCTTCTTCAGCTCGGCGTTGAGCTCCTTGTCGACCTTCCGCTCCGCCCGTGTGTTGATCTTCAGCACGAGCTGGGCAAACAGGTCCACCAGTGAATCCGTGATCTCCGTCTGCCGCACATGGCACAGCGCGGCCAGCAGGGTCAGGCGCCTTGGAGGCTTCATCCACTCCAGGCTCGCGCCGGGTACTCCTTCGACGCCCGAGCCCGCCACGCGTCCACCAGCTTCTCCGACACGTCCGCGAACAGGTTTGCGGGCAGCTCCAGCCGTCTCACCCGCTGGAGCTTGTTCACCTCCGCCAGAAGACTTTCCAGCCTTGGCGCCCCCGGGTCGGCCTTCAATTCGGTGAAGTGCGATCGCCCGCCGCCCGACACGGCACCCTCACCGTCCGCTCCTTCGCCCGTCTCGTCCTCGCTGCCGGCGACCAGGTCCTCCAGGCGCGAGTGCGTCGCGTGCGAGATCCGCTCCACCATGCTGCGGCAGAACCGGACCTCGAAGTCCTTGACCGCCTTGCCCACCAGCCGCCCGACCCGGCGGCTCGATGCGGTCGTTGGCACCGGGCCACCACCGCCGCAGCCAAGCGCTCCCGTGACAACTCCACCGGACGCAGTTCGGCAGCCAGCCACTCGGCTAGCCGCTCCTGGTCCTCCTCGGTGTTCGCCCTAAACCCGTATGCCTCCCGGATCTCCGTGCGTGCCTCTTGATCCGGTCGCCCTGCCAGTCGTAGTCCGCCCACGCCCCGGCCGGAAACTTCACCTGCTGGGCCACGTACTCCACCGCCGCAGGCATCTCCTTGGCGGACTCCGGGAACCGGGCCTCCACCTCGAAAGACTTGAGCAACAACGCGAAGCCCAACCGGGTCGCCCCGACTTGTTCCGCACCCTCTTCATGTCGTCTTCGAGCAGCGTCCAGACCTCGATCAGGTCTTCCGGCTCCCAGTCCTGCCGCATCCACCCCACCCCTGACCGTCACTCGTTCAGACTGCCTGCCCCGTCCAACGAGAGGCACGCCGCGCAGTCTGCAGATGACCGGCCCAGGCGACGTCCAAGACCGGCGCGCACTCATGCCAAGGCGACCCATCCGCCACTTGGATCAAGGACGAGAGGTACCTGGCGACCCATCGAAAGGGGCGTGGGCTCGCAACTTCTCATCACCTGACTGCTCGTCAGAACGTGCGTCAAACGTGCACTGCGTGCGTCAAACACGCACTCCACATGATGCGTCATCGGAAACATGCCGACCTGCATAGTTCTCGGAAAAGACCAGGTCAGACCTCGCCCCTCGGCTCGCAGTCTCGCGCGCGGGCACACCAGAGCGCCAAACGAGCGTCATTACCAACAGGCCGCCCCTCGTCTTCGGGGCCGATCATGGGCTGCCACGGCCGGCCGCACTACTTTCTCCGGCCGCCATAGTGGAGACATAGCCTCCAGCACACCGCACTCATGCCAAACTGTTCATCTTTATCGTCACGGCGGTCAAGGCCATAGAAAGGTCTTGTCGCACAGAAAGCAGTCGAGCGAGATCTACGCGAGTATGCAATGTCTGCGCCCAGAGAACCGAACGTCCTTGTTCAGCGAACTGGAGCGCTAGTTCAGGATCAGAATTTCCGATAGCCCATGAAACGCCGTCGGCGGTTACATTTTGCGACTCGGCTAGAATTCTTTCCTGGTCACCTCTGGGCAACCCGGTCCACGCCAGAAGAGTCAGCAGCGAGACTCTCTCAGAGTGAGCCTCGGTCGCACTTTGCGAATTACCCGACTGTTCGGCAAGGGTCACCCACTCTTGCGCAGCCTCCCACCTTCTTCGAGGGGATCCGGTATGAAGCCGAGCCGCCCGACGAAATTCTCCAATGGCTAGCTTCCGATCGCTGTCATCTCCAGCCAGATCTGCCCTTACTGCGTAAGCCCGACCGCAGAAAAGAATCATTGAAATGAAGTCCGGATGGCGTTCATCGGCAACGCGAACGGTCTCGCACAAGACCGCCAGAGCAAGGTCTATGTCCTCCATTGAGCGAGTTTCACGCGCCTTGAGGGCGAGAGCCTCTCCCAGATTTGCCCGGTACGAGCAGTTGTTTGCGAAGTCATCCGACTCTTCAACAGCCATGCGATGGAAGCTGATTGCTCTTTCGATATCATCCAAGTCATGGAAAAATCTATACCGGTCGACCAACGCGCCACCGAGATTAGAAAGGGCGGTTGTACCAACCGGGCCGCGAAATCCGATTGCATGCGCCTGCTCAAGCAACTCGACGGCATCATCAATGTCGGCACCCTCATGGAACGTCTCAAACCTGGTGTGCAGACAAGTCGCCAAAGAGCTCAAATGGACTGATCTGTAAACATGACCCCCTGGCATTGCATCGAGAGAATCTCGCAGCAGCCCGGTCGCCTCCTCCAGATCTCCGATTGCGCCACGAACCTGAAAACGAGTATGGAGCGCCACACCAAGAGCGTGCGCATCAATACACCAGTACGGCGAGACTCGCGACCGAAGAGAAAAACCCTGCCGCAGGAAATTGATTCCCTTGTCACGATCCGCTTCGTCTCCCGTATAGTTAAACCTATCGCAAAGAGATCCACCGAGGTCGACAAGATGTGTAGCCATGTCGGAGCCAGACTCCGAAACAAGCTCCAACACCTCTTCGTATTCGATAATTGCCGTATCGAGATCCACCAAGTCACCTGAGGTCGCGTAGCGGCCACAAAGCAAATGGGCGAGATTTCGCTTCGCGGTCACCTTGGGGCCACTTTCAATCGCTATAGAAACAGTTTCCTTTGCGACGCCAATAGCCCGGTCGAGACTGGCTACATCTCCGGTATGGGCATAGTCCAGCTGAAGCGCGGTAACGTAGTTGCCCATCACTTCTGCACGCGCACCCGGATCCGACGACGGTTCACCAAGTGACATTTCCAGAGTTGACAAACTCTCTTGCAGGTCACGATAGTCCCCTCGCTCCGAAAAGCGCACACACAGTACTGCTCCCAAATTCTCTCGATACATCGACCTATCGCGCTCGTCCAATTCGGATTCGGAATCAACGGCTCTCCGATACGCATCAATCGACTCGTCAAGGTCGCAGCCGTCTCCCCCTATTTCAAATCGCAGATAGAGTGCGCTTCCCAAGTTATTCCGAGCTCGATTCTCGTCGAAATTTTCCGTGTCATCCAGCTCAACCAGGGAACGCAGCTCCACGATCGCATCATCGAGGAGGTCGGTATTCTCCAGGTGCTGAAATCCGACGAGGAGAGTCGTTGCGAGTTCGAGGCACGCCGTCGCCAGAAATGCACCGTCACCCGAAACGCAGATCGTCCTCAATAGAGAGGTTGCCTTTTCAAAGTCCGACAATTCGCCCGATTGCTCGAATTGAGCTCGAAGAGCCGCACCGTATCGGGATCCATGAAGAACCCTCAGATCCGAATCAGATTCGAAGACTTCGGAAAAATACTGCAGACATTTCGCGAGATCATCCCGGCGTCCATGTGAGCGATATCGGTCCCTAAATGCAGACGCTAGAATGGACCGCACAACCCAGCGAAACGGATCGTCAGGTTTCGCCGCCCCGCCAAGGCCTTCCAGCGCCAAAATTGTCAAATTTATTCCAGAAGAGGCCGAGACAGCAGCCACGAGTTCCACAATGCTGCCGAAGAGGTCACGAGATCCGCCTGAAACTACTTGACTCACTCGCTCCTGGATCTCAACGTTGAAATCATTCGCCAGGCTGTCCCTCGCAATCGATGCCAGATTTTGACGGGCGGCAATGCCGCTCAGGTCTGTAGTTGCCAGGATACGAATCCACGCCAACGTCGCGGCATCCGATACCCCATTGTCGGCAATCGGATCCGAAGGCAACTGATCAGCGCATCGCAAGAACTCCCGCGCCAGCGAGTCGATCCGACAACTGACCCTTGCGGGATTGGCGTCGACCGTGAGTGCGGCAGCAGCCGATCTGATCACGTCGCGCATCTCGCTGAAGTCTTGGCTGTTCTGCGTCATGATCAGTACCAGTATCTGTAGTCACTTCGGTTTTCTGAGTGCAGGACCGCTTTCGCCAACTCGGTCATACAGACAGGCTGACAATGTGCCGGTCCCGGTCGGGTTCATTCTTTCCCGGCATGCGGGCCTCCGCCGGAGTCCTGTGCATTCCAGTCGTCCAGGGCCCTGCCCTCCGCGGGTGCAGGTTCAGGGTCCGGTGTGGGTGAACGGCAGCCAGTCGTCCAGGGGGCGTCGCTCGGACCGCAGGAGCCGCGCGGCCTCGTGCACGGCGAACGCCGCCTTGTCTGGACGGAATCGGCCTTTCCCATCGATCAACTCGGAGTAGACGGCAGTCGTGACGTCCGCGGCCACCGCCGGGTCCACCGACCAGAGAGTCGCCACGACGTGCCGGTATCCGGTGTAGTTGAGAGCGGCGGCCAGAGTGATCGCCTCGTCCGGCAGGTTGAGACCACCGGTGGCCGTCCGGCAAGCCGACAGGAAGGCGAAGTCCCCCTCGTAGCGAGCCGCGCTGAGCCGGGTGACGGTGAGGACCCCGTCCGAGAGGACGAATCCGGCTGCGGAGGGGTCATTGAGGTTCTGCAGGCCGTGACAGCTGAGGTGGATCCAACGATGGCTGGACAGTGCCGCCTGCACACTCTCCACGGTGGCGTCGGAGCCCTCGACCACCGTGACGCCGCCGGGAAACCGCGCGTGCAGGAAGTCATGCTCCCGCGCAACGTCCTCGACCAGTTGGAGCTGGTCCGGCGCGTCGGGCACCCCCACGAACAGCAATTGCCGGGCTCGGTCCGCATGCTCCTCAAGGGGTTTCGAGGCTTCGCTCAACGCCCTGAGGGTCGGTGTATAGGACGACACGACACGATCGATGACCGCGCATCCGTTCGCGGCCGAGTGGTAGCCGGCCCCGTGCAGGGGCAGCAAGGTGAGCAGTCCTGTTGGGCACCACCACAGACGGGGCGGTAACTGACCCGCCTCAGGCGGGCCGGTGATGCGCAGGGCTTCCAGCACGGGGCCGGTCACCGCATCCCACAGCCACTCCATGGTCGAGCGCAGCACGTCCTCACGCTCTCGACGGGCCCGTCGACGTGCCTCCATGGCCTCGCGGAACGACATCCCTGGCACGGTTGCCAGGCCGTCGTCCAGCACCCGGAGATAGTCCGCCACCCGGCGGGAGACCTCGTCCGCGGTCAGGTCCGTCAGGGGCAGCGTCTCCAGGCCCTGGCTGCGGACGATGAGCGCGTCACAGCGCCAGCGACTGACATTGATGACGACGACAGGCCCGTGTTCTGCCGCCTGAAGCAGGGAGTCCAGGGGTGGCGGCCGCAGGAAGTCCTCGAAGCCGTCGATCGCGCGGACCTGCTCGACCAGGTCATCCCACTCCCTGGCCAGGGTCATCCGTCGGTCGACCTGTCGCGAATGGCGTTGCCCTGTATCAGCGGTCACGTGCACCGGCCCGTCCGAGTCCATTCCTGCACCGTTTGCCTGGCAAGTACCGTACTGTGCGGCTGCGCCAAAGGAGTCGGCATATGGAGAAGCCCGTGGACGCGACAAGCGATCGGGACAGCATCGGTGACGTTCCGCTCTACCTCACACCGTCGACCAAGTCGGTCGAGACCGCCCCCAACAGGATCGCCATCGGGGTGATCCAGTTACGTGCTTGGCAGATCCACCGACTGGCGCCTTCCCCGCCCGAGGTGGCTGGACAGGCCGCCTACCTGGTTCGGACGAACTACGAGTTCTCCCTGGACGCCGATGCCCCCGAACTCGCTTGGGCCGAGGTCCAGTTTGCCTTCGTGGGTGAGGCCGTCGTGGTCGACGCGGTGCCTCGCAGCGTGACCGATCACGCAGCCCCGGGGATGTACACGTTGACTCCTCAACTGCACTTCGCCCAAGGAAACGGGGACAGCCACGGCTGGCCGACCGGGTCTCCCGCAACCGCCATCGCGATGCCCGCGATCATCCCGAGGGTTGACTGTTTCGGGCTGGGCGGCGACCTCGTCAAGTGGCGGCACACCGGAAAGGTCCTGCCCGGGTCGCACACCGGCTGCTTCGTTCTCGTCGTGCCGGCCGAGTGGGAGGAGATGCAGGTGATTGCCAGCGGCAGGCACCACATGGAGCTCGACCCGGATCTGCGCCTGCGGCCCGCGACTCGCGACGACGCCTTCCGCGTACGCCTGCCGCCATCGCCCACCGACCAGACCGATACCTCGCCACTCACGGACACCGCCGGCCGGCCGCGTGGAACCAAGGCACGCGTCTTCATCTCGTACGCCCATGAGTCGGACGCCCACAAGGCAGCCGTCCGCCAACTGTACGAACTGCTCCGCGACAACGACCTCGACGTCCGTTTCGACCAAGAAGGACTGCACGAACGCCGACTGTGGGAGACCTGGGTCACCCAGCAGATTCTGCGGGCAGACTTCGTACTGGTCATCGCCTCCCCCTCCTATCGTCAGGCCGGTGACGGCACCCTCCCCGAGAGAGCTCGGCTGGGCCTGCGCTCCGAGTACAGGCGTCTCGTCGACGTCCAGCACCGGGACCCGGACACATGGCTCAAAAAGATCCTGCCTGTAGTCCTGCCCGGCCGGTCTCCGGAGGAGATTCCGCTGAGTTTCACGCCTGGGGTGGCCGATCACTACGTCCTGGACGGCATCACCCAGAAAGGCGCCACACAGCTGCTGAATGTGCTGCTGCACGAGGACGCCGACTCATGACGGATCCGGCCGGCACGGACATCCTGATGCAGGCTTTCTGTCGGAGGCCGCTCGTCGGTCGCCTTCAACCTCTGTGTGCGCCCATCCATCTCTCCCAGGCCCAGGCCCAGGACGATGATGCGCGGCAGAGGAGTCCGTCGCGTGCGTGCCCAGCAGGCTCAATCCGGCCGGCCTGGTGCGGACTTGGTCGGCCTGCGGAGAGCGCAGAGATTCGTACGTTCGCGAGGGCGCGTCGCCAATGATGAGCTGCGCGAAGGGGGTTGACGGGGGCGAGGAGCACGGCGAGTCCGTCCGGGCACGAGCCTCCTCGAAGGGGCTTTCGCAGGTACGGCTCTGACGCAGTGCCAGCAGGTGGTAGCGGCGGGTCGCCTCGGTGTCGCCCGCTTTGGCATGGGCTTCACCGAGACCGTTCAGGGCCATCGCGGCATCGAGTTGCAGGCCCGGCGTGAGGACCACGTCGAGTGCCTGGGTCAGGTTCACCATGGCGTCCTCGTAACGGCCGAGTTCGATCTCGGCGAGGGCGATACCCCGCTGGACGATCGCCGTGTTGCGGTCGGCGCCCAGGCTCCGGTACTCGTCGAGTGCCTGTCGGTGATCCGCGAGGGTCGCGAGATGGTCTCCTCTGTACTGATGCACCCAGGCACGGTTCTCCGTCGCGGTGGCCACCCGTGCCGGTCGCCCACCGTCTCGAACCTGGCCTCGGCTTGCGCATGGTGCCGCGCCGCGTCCCGCAACCGGCCCAACTCGACGCCCATACCGTCGTGCAGGATGCCCTGCACGCGGAGGTCCCCCGCGTCCGTCGCCACATCCAGCGCCAACTGAAGTGTCTCCAGCCAGTTGTCCCAGGACTTCGCGTGGAAGAGGAAGCCACGCGTCGCGTCGGCCCGTAGCCAGCACCGGGAGGGGTCCGAGGTCGTGGCCGCGACCCTCATCAGGGCGCTCAGCTGGGGCAGTTCATCGACGAACCAGGCGACTGCGTCCGCTCGTTCTTCGACGTCCGGTGTGGCGTGCGGGAGGGGTGGGCGACGATGTGGGGCAGGCGGTAGCGTCCCGGTGCCACGGCCGGGTCGGCAAGGGGCCTCGGTGCTGTGCGAGCCCCCCACCTGTGTAACTGTACCTTCCGGATGGTACAGTTACGAGTATGCGACCGAGTTCGAGAACCCAGATCCTGGAAGCCGCGGTCCGTGTGACCGAGAGAGAGGGGATCACGAGTCTGACCCTGGAGTCCGTGGCCGTGGAGGCCGGACTGACCAAGGGGGGACTGCTGTACCACTTCCGCACCCGGGAGGAACTGCTGCTGGCGATCCAGCGGTATCTGACCGAGGGATGGGAGAAGCAGTTGGAGGCGAGGCTCGGGAAGGCCTTCGCGGAGGCGACGGCGGCCGAGCGGGCGATCGCCTACACGCTCATGGACATGGAGAGCGAGTCGCGCAAGGCGGATCTGGCGTTCATGGTCGAGTCGGCGTCCGACCCGGAGCTGGCGCAGGTGTGGAACGCCCTGGTGGACCGGTGGGTGCCGGTCCCGTCCGAGCCGGATCCGGCTCAACTGGAGCTGTTCCTGGCCCGGATGGCCGCGGACGGGCTGTGGCTTTTCGAGGCGACCACCGGGACGAGACTCACTCCCTCGGTGAAGGATGCCCTGCGGCAACGGATCGCCGCGCTCACCGAATCGGCCTCCACACCGTGACCCACAGGCCCGGCGCCCGTCCGGCGCACCGTCGAACCCAGAAGATCCGAGGTACGGGATGAGCAAGGCACGACGCTGGTGGGTCCTGTTGACCGTCTCGGCGGGGCTGTTGCTGATATCGGTGGACATGACGGTGCTCTACACCGCCCTGCCCACCCTGACCGGCGACCTGCACGCCGACGCCTCGCAGAAGCTCTGGATCATCAACGCCTATCCGCTGGTGTCGGCCGGCCTGCTGCTGGGCACCGGCACGCTGGGCGACCGGGTGGGACACAAGCGGCTCTTCCTGGCCGGTCTGGTCATCTTCGGTGCGGCGTCGACGATGGCCGCCTTCGCCTCCTCCCCCGGCATGCTGATCACCGCGCGCGCTTTCCTGGCGGTGGGCGCGGCGACGATGATGCCCTCGACGCTGGCACTGATCCGGCTCACCTTCGAGGACGAGCGGGAACGCGGGGTGGCGATCGGGATCTGGGGCACGACGTCGGTGGTCGGCACCGCGCTCGGGCCGGTCCTCGGCGGCTTCCTGCTGGAGCACTTCTGGTGGGGTTCGGTGTTCCTGGTCAACGTGCCCGTCGTCCTGCTCGCCCTGGTCGCCGCGGTGTTCCTCGCGCCGGGCGGATCCGGCCGCGCCGACCGGCCCTGGGATCCGGTCGCCTCCGTGTACGTCATGGCCGGCCTCGTCGGCCTGGTCTACGCGATCAAGGAGACCACCAGGCCCGATCCCGCACCCCTGCACATAGCCGGGGCACTGCTGGTGTCCTTCCTCGGCTTCCGGGCCTTCCTGCGCCGGCAGCGCACTCAGCCCTACCCCCTGATCGACTTCGCCCTCTTCCGCAATCGGCCCCTGCTCGTCGGCGTGCTCGGCGCCGGCCTCGCGATGTTCGCCACCGCGGGCATCCAACTCGTCCTGGCCCAGCGGCTCCAGCTGGTCATCGGCCACACCCCGCTCAGCGCCGGCCTACTCGTGGCCGCGTGTGCGCTGGGCGCCCTGGTGGCCGGGGTCGTCGTCGGCGGCCTGGTCCACCGGGTCAGCGTGCGCACGCTGATCGGCGGCGGCCTCGCCACGAGCGCGCTGGGCATCCTGCTCACGCTCCTGCTCACCCCCGGCGCGGTCCCCCTCCTGGACTCCGCCCGGAGCTCCGGCTGGGTCGTGCCCGGCCTGATCCTGGCGGGCGCGGGGCTGGGCGCCACGATGACCGCCGCCTCCGCCGCGATCATCGGCGGCGCCCCGCCCCACCGCGCCGGTATGGCCTCCTCGGTGGAGGAGGTCTCGTACGAACTGGGCAGCCTCACCGGTGTCGCCGTCCTCGGCAGCGTGCTGACCGCGGTCTACACCGGCACGGTCACCCTGCCCGCGGGCACACCCGACGCCGCGGCCGACAGCCTGGACGAGGCGCGCGCCACCGCCGACCGCCTGCCCACGGAACAGGGCCGCCCCCTGCTGGACGCCGCCACCTCCGCCTTCGACAACGGCTACAACACGACCCTGGTCATAGCCACCACCCTGCTGGCCGCCGGCTCCCTCTTCACCTACCGCTACCTCAACCGCACACCCAAGCCCTCCGCCGCCGCGACGGAACCCGCCGAGCCCGCCCTGGACCCCTCTTCCTGACCCCGGCCCCCACCGGACCCGCGGACGAACCCCTGCTTACACCGCCAGCCCCCGAAGCGTCAGAGCCTCGTGTGCAAGAGCCTTCTCGTCGTTCTCGGGCACGAACTCCAGGAGGACATCCAGCGGCCCGCCGCCCCCCGCCCGCAGCCGGGCAAGAACCCCGCCCCACAACTCGGACCGTGCGGAGAGCGGACGCCGTGTGGTGCCCGGCCACCACGAGAAGGCATGCACGGCGGCAACCTGGTCGATCACCGCGTCGAGACCGAGGAGCGCGTCCGCGTCGGGCATGTCGAGCGGCGGCTGCCAATAGGTGAGGACATCAGGGCGCCCCACCTCCGCCAGCAGCCGCAGGGCACGATCCGCACCGTCGGTGAGCGTGTTGCGGTGGAACTCGTAGGCGAGATACACACCCGCGTCGGCCGCGAGCTCCGCCGCGCGCCGAGTGTCCTCGACAACCGCCAGCCGCTCCTCCGGCGACGCCTCCTCCGTCCCGGCCGCCCCCGCCCAGATCCGGATACGTGGCGCGCCCAGCAGCACGGCGGAGCGAAGGACCGCGTCGAACTCCGCGGGGTCGGAGCGCCCGGCGCGGTAGTACGAGCCGTACGAGGCCACCGCGAGCCCCGCCTCCTCGGTGGCGCCGCGAACCCGGACGGCCGCGGCCTTGTCACCGGCCGGCACGTGGATGTCGGCACCCCACTCGACGCATTCGAGCCCCGCCTCGACCGCGGCCCCGAGAACCCCGGCCACATCAAGATGCCGCAGGGTGACGGAACACAGCCCCAGCCGCGGCGACACCCGGCTCACTCCGACTCCTCGGTGACCGACGGACCACCGCCGCCTTCACCAACGCCGCCCTCAGCACCGAAGTCCACGACCGTACGCGCCCCATCGGCCCAGCGAACAGCGACGACAAGCCCGCTCACCTCGACACCGGCCTGCCCGGCGAGCGGCGCCGCGTCTGCTTCCCCGGTGAGGGACGCCAGCGCGACGAACACCGTCCCCTCCGCCTCCGAACCGACAGTTCCGGTGAGTTCGGGAACAAGGGCCCACGGCCCGTACGCCGTGCCCTGCGGCGCCCGCACCACGCACCGCGTCTCCCAGCCGTGCAGCCCGACCAGTTGACTGGTCACCTCGGGCCCGTCCAGCCGTACCTCCTCGCCCTGTTGGACCTCGGGGACGGTCCCCGGTGGCAGCGCGACGGCCCAACCGCTGTGGTGGACCGGCATCCCCTCCGGCACACCGACCGTGCGATGCACCCGCAGTTCGAGCCTGCCGCGGGCCAGCGTCAGGCTCTCGATCCGCACCGACGGGAGCGTCGGCCCGCCCACGGGGAAGACCGGCCGATGCCACGAGGCGAGCCAGTCGCGCCCGGCGGCCAGCGGGTGAACGCGTACACGGGCACTGCGCATGCCACGGGCCGACAGCGCGATGTGGTTGTCGGAGGCGTTGGCCGCGCTGGTCGGACCGGTGCGGGTGGAGTACGCGAGCCGGGCGTAGAGCGGATTGCCGGGTGCCCTCTCCGGCTCCCGCGAGTCGAGTTTGTAGCTGCCGTGGTTGTGCAGGCGTGCCAGCCCGTCCCCGCCCGTGGTCTGGACGAGCAGCCCGGGCGCGGGAAGGGCGAGCACACGGTCGGGCCCCTCGACCGGCGCCCTCTCCTCGGTCGCCGTCCACACCGGATCCTCGGCCGGGATCAGCAGCGAGAGGAACCCCTTGGAGGCCCAGTACGGGGACCCGGGCCCGGAGTACCGCTGGAGAGTGGCCTCGTGCGGCCCGTACCAGCCGAGGCCGAGGAGCCCGTCCGAAGCCGGCGCACCCCGGTCGAGGAAGTGCCGCAGCCCCCCGCTGAGGATGCGGCGGGTGACACCGGGGTCGAGCGGTGTCTCGCCGGTGAGGGCGCCGAGCGCCACGGCGGTGACGGCCGCGAAGCGGTACGTCAGCGAGCGCCCGTGGTGGATCGGCGCACCGTTCGCGTCGAAGAGCAGCGCGAACCCGTCCAGGAACTCCCGCAGCCGCGGCCCGAGTCGGTCGAGCAGTGCCCGGTCCCCGGTGAGGTGGGCGTGCAGCAGCGGGTAGAAGTGGAGGGCCCAGCCGTTGTAGTGGTCGAAGGACCGGCCGTCGCCGTCGGAGTACCAGCCCTGGCCCTGGTACCAGCCGTCCAGCAGGCCGAGCCCGCGGTCGATCGCCCCGCGTGTCTCGGCGTCGCCCCGTCCCACGGACTCCAGGAATCCGGCCACGGTCAGCGGGAAGAGGTACCAGTTGTTGGGGGCGGGCGTGTGCCGCAGCGCGCCGCGCAGCCACCGCTCGACGCGGTCCTGGTCGGCTGCCGGGAGGGTGTCCCAGGTCCAGGGCGCGGTGAGCCGCAGGGCCAGTGCCACGGAGGCGGACTCCACCATGGGCTGGCCCTGGATGCCGTGGTGGCCGATCTCCGGCCAGGACTCGGCGTCGTCGCGGCCGGGGGTGCGGGTGCCGCGCGCGACGCCGGCGGTGTAGCGCTCCAGGAATCCGTGCGGGTCCTTGCCGGACGCCCCGGCGGTGCGGAACGCGGCGAGCAGGAAGGTGCGGGCGAACCCTTCGAGCCCGTCCGAGCGCACCCCCGACTGTGAGGGCGGGCCGGGCAGGTCGATGAGGGCCTGGCCGGGGGTGGCGTAGCGGAGGGCGGCGGTCAGCAGCCGGTCGCCGGTGGCTTCCCAGTGTGCGCGGGTGTAGCCGGTGTGCGGGCTGAGGGTGCGGTCTTCCTCGAGGGGCGTGGGGAGGGGGTGCTGGGGCATGGGAGGGGCCACGTCTCCTGTTCGTTCCGGCGGTTTCCGAAGTGCGGCTTCCGTTCCGGTGGTTTCCGAAAGCGGCTGCGGTGGGCGGTCAGGCGAGGCGGGCCAGGTGTTCGGGCCGGACGGGGTGGGCGAAGGGGCGGCCGAGTGCGTACGACTCGATCTCGGTCAGTGCCAGGTCGGCGAGGCGGCGCAGTTCGCCGCCCTTCGAGCCGGCGATGTGCGGGGTGATGAGGACGTTCGGGCAGTCCCACAGCGGTGAGTCGGCGGGCAGTACCTCCGGCTCGGTGACGTCCAGGACCGCGTTGATCCGCCCGGACACCACCTCGCCGGTGAGAGCGGTCTGGTCGATGACCGCGCCGCGCGCTGTGTTGATCAGCGTGGCGCCCGTACGGAGCCGGCCCAGCAGTTCGCGGCCGACCAGGCCGCGGGTCTCGGGCAGCAGCGGTGTGTGCACGCTGAGTACGTCGCTGACCGCGAACAGATCGGGCAGGGAGACCGGCTCCGCCCCGAGATCGCGTGCCTCGGTGTCCGTGACGAAGGGGTCGTGGAGCAGCACGTTCAGATCGTGCGGGCGGAGCAGGTCGATGACGCGGCGTCCGATGACCGAGGCGCTCAGGATGCCCACGGTCCTGCGGTAGTTGCCCGCGTCCGGGTGGCGTGCGTTCCAGTCGACGCGCCGGCGTTCGGTGCGGTAGGTCCGGGCGGTGTCGAGGACGCGTTTGTTGGCGAGCAGGATCATGGCGAGGGTGTACTCGGCGACCGGCACGGCGTTGGCCGCGGCGGCGGAGGACACGGTGAGGCCGCGCTCCCAGCAGGCGGCGGTGATGTGGTGGCGTACGGTCCCGGCGGTGTGCACGACGGCGCGCAGCCGGGGTGCGGCGTCGAGTACCGCCGCGTCGATGGGCGGGCAGCCCCAGCCGGTGACGAGCAACTCGGCGTCGGCGAGCGCGTGGTGGGCGGCGGGGGTGGTGAGGTCGTCCAGGACGAGCTGTGGGTCGATGTCGGTGAGGGCGGCCAGCCGGGCCCGTACATCCGGGTCGAGAACCTGCTCCGCGGTTCTCTGTGCCATGGCGAGCACGGCACGCGGGCGTGGACGGGGCCGGAGGCCGGGGTGGGTCACTTGACGCTCCTACGGGTCAACTGGGGTTCCTTGCACATCACTTGACGCTTCCGGCGGTCAGGCCGGACTTCCAGTAACGCTGCAGCGTGACGAACGCGACGATCAGCGGCACGACGGCGAGCAGCGAGCCGATGACGACGAGCGGGTAGTACTCGGGCGAGACGGTGGCGGAGCTGTTCCAGGTGTAGAGCCCGAGGCTCAGCGGATACAGGTGCTGGTCGGAGAGCATCACCATCGGCAGGAAGAAGTTGTTCCAGATGGCGGTGAGCTGGAACAGGAAGACGGTGACGAATCCGGGGCCGAGCATGCGCAGACTGACGCGTATGTACGTCTGCAGTTCGCCGGCGCCGTCCACACGGGACGCCTCCAGCACCTCGTTGGGTACGTAGCCGCTGCTGAGCAGGCGGGCGAGGTAGACGCCGAAGGGGTTGAACAGGACGGGGATGAAGACCGCCCAGAAGGTGTTGACCAGGCCTATCTCGGATGCCACCAGGTAGAGCGGGAGGGCGAGCACGGTCTGCGGGACCATGACGCCGGTGAGGACGAGACCGAACAGCTTCTCCTTGTGCCGGAACTCGTACTTGTCGAAGGCGTATCCGGCGGAGACGCTGATGAGGGAGCCGACCAGGGCGCCGCCGACCGCGTACAGCAGGCTGTTGAGGTACCACTCGCCGTAGAGGCCGCCGTCCATGGCGAAGAGGTCGGAGAGGTTGCGGGAGAGGGAGAAGTCGCCGAGGGAGAAGATGTCCGAGCCGAAGAGGGCGTCGGCGTTCTTGGTGGACGCGAACACCAGCCACAGGGCGGGCATCATCGTGTAGAGGGCGGCGATCAGCACGACGGCGTTGGCGACGCCTCGGCTGGTGAGTCCGGATCTGCCGAAGGGGCGGCCGAGCGGCTTGGTGGGCGGCCCGCCGGACGGGGTCGTTGGGGTGAGGGGAGTCGTCGTGGTCATTTCGCGCTCCGTTCCCGGCGGCCGGCCCAGCGGGTCACCGCGAACGACAGGGCGCAGGTGACGACGAGGAGGATGACGGAGGCCGCGGAGGCGAGTCCGTAGTTGTTGCGGCGGAAGGCCGCGTCGTAGATGTACATGTTCGGTGTGAAGCGGGAGTTGACCATCGGCGTCGCCTGGTTCATCAGCATCGGCTCGGTGAACAGTTGCAGCGCGGCGATGAGGGAGAACATGCACACCATGAGGACGGATCCCCGGATGATGGGGATCTTGACCTGGAACGCGGTGCGTATGCCTCCCGCCCCGTCGATCGTGGCCGCTTCCAGCACCTCGCGCGGGAGCGCCTGGAGCGCGGCGTAGAAGATCACCATGTTGTAGCCGAGGCCGCTCCACAGGGCGATGTTGACGATCGACGGGAGCACGGTGTGCAGGCCCAGGAAGTCGATGGTGATGTCGGCCTCGGCGAAGAGCTTGATGACCGGGCTGAGCCCCGGTGTGTAGAGGTACAGCCAGATGACCGCCGCGATGATGCCGGGCACGGCGTGCGGCAGGTAGAGCAGCATCTGCGCGGTGCGCCGCAGCCGGATCAGTCCGGAGTCGAGCAGCAGGGCGAGGCCGAGGGAGCCGGCGACGACGAGCGGGACGAAGATCACGCAGTAGAGGGCGATGGAGCCGAAGCCCGAGATGAAGCTCGGGTCCTGCAGCACGGCGAGGTAGCTGCGCAGTCCGGTGAAGATGGTGCGGCCGCCGCCGAAGCCGAGGCCGTCGTGGTCCTCGGAGAAGAAGCTGAGGTAGACGGCGTAGCCGACGGGGACGAGGAACACGGCGACGAGCAGTGCCGTGAACGGGGCGAGGAGCGTGACGTAGGCGAACCTCTGCTGCCGTCGTCCGGCTCTGCGGGTGCGGGCGGGGTCCGCGGGTGGCGGTGTGGTCCCCGTCCGTTTTCTGGAAGTCATCACTGTGCTCACGGATGCACCTCGGATCCAACCTGATGTGCGGCTCTAAGGGGGTGGTGTACGGCGGGGTGTGAAGCGGCTGCCGGTCAGCGGGTGGTGACGGACAGACCGAGGCTCTTCAGGTCGGGCAGGGTCTTGCTCTGTGCTTCCCGGAGGGCCTCCAGGACGGTGCCGCTGCCGACGCCGGCCCGCGCGAGGCCGTCGTCGCCGGAGCTGATCGTCGAGACCATGCGCGGTCCCCACTTCCATCGGGTGGAGATCAGCTCGGCCTCTCGCTGGAAGAGGGAGAAGATGTCCTGGCCGCCGTAGTAGCTGGTGTCCATCTCCTTGCGGGCGACCGGGACCAGGTCGGACACGGTCGGATACGCGCTGCTGACACCGCTGGCGAGCTTGGCCTTCAGCGCGTCCGGGCTGGTGACCATCCAGGTGATGAACTCCAGGGCTTCCTCGGGGTGCGTGCTGTCCTTGGTCACCATGAAGGTCGAGCCGCCCTGGGTGCCCAGGGAGGGCTTCTCCGGGTCCCACTGCGGTGAGGGCGCGATGGCCCATTTGCCCTTGCCGCCCGGCGTGGAGGCCATCATCGAGCCCGCCGCCCAGGCGCCCGCCAGCCAGCCGGCCGTCTCACCGCTCTGCAGATGCGCCCGCCACTGCTGGCTGGACGAGGGCTCGACACGTACCAGGTCGTCGTCCACCAGGCCCTGCCAGTACGCGGCGACCTTGCGGGTGGGGGCGTCGTCCATGGAGACGGTCCAGGACTTGTCGGAGGTGTCGTACCACTGGGCGCCGGCCTGCCAGCTGAGGCCGGCCATGGCGAGCGTGCCGCCGGTGGTGAAGAGAGAGGCGATACGGGAGTCAGGCTTGGCCTTCTTCAGCTTGCGGGCCGAACTCTCGAACTCCGTCCAGGTCTTGGGGACGGGGATGCCGTACTTGGTGAACAGGTCCTTGCGGTAGAGGAAGACCATCGGCTCGATGTCGACCGGCAGGGCGTAGGTGCGTCCCTCGAACGTGGTCAGGTCCATCGCCTGCGGCAGGATCTTGCGGCGCACCGAGTCGGGCAGCATGTCCGTGATGTCGCGGGGCACACCGTCGATGGCGTAACTGGGCAGCTGGGGATACTCGATGGTGGCGACGTCGGGGGCGTTGCCCGCCCGTGCGGCGTTGCTGAGTTTGGCCCAGCCGCCCTGATCGCCCGAGGGGACCTGCTCGAAGTCGACCTTGATCTTGGTGTGGGTGCGGTTGTACTCGTCCACGACCTCCTGGCTGCCGCGCAGCGCCGACCAGAAGGTGACGTGCACCGGCCCGTCTCCGGCGCTGTCCCCCTTCCCGCCGCCGGAGCAGCTCGCCACCAGCAGCATGGCGAAGATCGTGAACAGCGCAGTCATGGCCGCACCTGAGCGTCTGGCTGCTGGACGTTGACCAGGCATGGGCCCTCCCGCGTCGTTGCTGGGTCATGGGCATCCTCAGCGCCAGACGAAAAAGGCGTCAATACATCGAACAGAAGAAACTAAAGCGGTCAAACGAACAGAATGAACCACCCAGCGGAACTCAGGCCGGAGTACCGGCCTGGACAACCGGCGGAACGCCGGGCGTGACACCGGGCGGCCCCGGACGGGATCAGGCCACCGGCGCGGCCGTGGACTCCCTGATCACCAGCCCCGGCAGCAGTTCCACGTGCCGGGTGGCCCCGGGCCGCAGTCCGCCGCCCGCCGTGTCGAGCCGTCGCAGCAGCAGTTCGACCCCGGTCCGGCCGAGCTCCGTCTTGGGCGGCGCGACGGCGGTCAGCGAGACCGGCCCCATGTCGGCGACCACGTCGTTGTAGGCGACCACCGAACAGCGTCCCGGCACGTCGATCCCGGCTGCCAGCAGGCGTTGCACCAGCATCAGAGCGTCCATGTCGCTGTGGATCAGCACCGCCGTGGCGCCGCTCTCCCCGACCGCCTCGACCAGGTCGGCAGCCCGCGGGTCGGCGAGGCGCGGATCGGGACCGGCGGTGCTCGAACTGAGAATCGTGGGGCAGCCGTCCGCGAGCCCCCGGGCGGCGGTCTGCTCGGCGAACTCGGCGCGGATGACCCGCGCGGTGGGGCTGTCGTCGCGCGCGGCCAGCACGATCCGCCGGTGCCCGAGGCCGACCAGGTGCTCCAGCGCCAGGTGCACGCCGTACGCGTGGTCCGTGCGCACACAGTCCAGCGAGTAGATCCCGCCGGCCCGGGCGGGGCGCCGCTCCACCAGCACCGCGGGGACGTCCAGGGCGGCCAGCCACGAGTGGTCCGCCTCCGCCTCCGCCCGGGTGCGCCAGTGCGGCGACAGCAGCAGGCCGCGCGCCCCGGCGTCCACCGCCTGGCGCACCGCCTCGCGCTCCGACCCGCCGTCACCCGCGGTGATGTGCAGTGCCAGCCGCAGACCGGCCTTGGCCGCGGCCTCCCGCGCGCCTTGCACGGCCTCGGTGAGATACGTGTTGCTCTCCGGTACGACCATGGCGACGGCGTCGCCGCCGACGGGGGCCTCCTCGGGCACCGGCCGCAGTGAACGCGCCACCCCGTGTCCGCGGCGCACCTCCCCGCGTCGGGCCAGGTCCTCCACGTCCCGGCGCACCGTCACCACGGAGACACCGAGTTCGTCGGCGAGATCGGTGATGCGCGCGACACCCCGGTCCCGCACCGTCTCCGCGATCCGGTCCTGCCGCGTCCGCGCCGACTCCCGCATGTCCCCACCGCTCCCGCCCACATCGGCCGCGCCGTCCGGCCACCACCGCACGGCGGCTCGCACGATCGAGTTTCGCACGATGACCTCATCGTAGCGATCAATCGATCAAAGTAACGGCCACGGCTGAGATTCGTTGGACCGGCCACCGGACCAGGCCGTTCGTTCGCACACTCCGTGGACATCGAAGAATGAACGTGAAATGAACGTCAACGGCGAGAATCGCATCTACCTCCCCAGCAGTCCCTTCCGCCCCACCCGCTCTGCCCCAGGAACAGCCTTCATGCGCGCACAGCCGTTCTCCGTGGTCGCCCCGGCACCCTCCGGACCTGACGGCGTCCTCGACGTCCCCCGGAAGTCCGTGTACCGGCCGCTTCGGCTGTGGGCGGGCCGCGTCCCGGTGCTCGCGGTCCTCGCCGTACTCCCGCTGTACGGGGTGTGGGCGACGCTCCTCGCGACGGGCGGCGGCGATCTCGCGGCCCAGTACGCCTGGGCGGGATTCTTCGCCCGGAACCCGGACTCGGCGTACGGACTGTTCTGGTACGGCGGTACGCACGCCGCCAACTACAGCGTGCTGTCCCCTCCGTTGATGGCGATGCTGGGCGTACGGACCGCCTCCGTGCTGGCCGGGGTGGCCGCCACCTGGCTGCTGGGCTCGCTGCTGGAGCGGACCGTCGCCAGGGTTCCGCTGTGGCCCGCGCTGCTCGGCGCTCTCGGGCTGTGGGCAAACGTCGCCTCGGGGCGCACCACGTTCGCCCTCGGGCTGGCCTTCGGACTCGCGGGCCTGCTGGCCGTGGCGGGCCGTCCGGAGCGGCGGGGCCGGCTGGCCGCGGGCGCCCTGGGAGCACTGCTGGCGACCCTGGCCAGTCCGGTGGCCGGGCTCTTCCTGCTGGTGGCCGGTGCCGGGTATCTGCTCGACCGGCGGTACGCCAAGTGCCTCGTCCTCTCCGTGCCGCCCGTCGCCGTCTGTGCGTCGACGGCACTTCTGTTTCCCTTCCAGGGCGAGCAGCCCATGCCCGCGGTCCGCATGCTGCTGCCCCTGCTCCTGTCGGGCGCCGTGCTCTGGGCGGCTCCCCGCGCGTGGCGGGTGCTTAGGGGCGGGGCGGCGGTGTACGCCGTCGGAGTCGTACTGACCTGTCTCGTCCCCTCGCCCATCGGCACCAACGTGGAACGGCTCGCGGCGCTCTTCGCCCCCGCGGTGCTGCTCGTGTGCCTGCGGGGCGCGACCGCGTCCGGCGACGCCCTGCCCGCCCTGCGGAGGGCCTTCGCGTGGAGGACCCTCACGCGGCGGGCGTTCGCGCGGCGGGCCTCCTTGCGGCAGGCCTCCTCGTGGCGGACCCCCGCGCGCTGGGCCGCCCCGGTCGCACTCGCGCTCGCCGCGTCGGTCGCCTGGACCACCACGACGACCGTCAACGACCTGCGGGTCACCACGTCCGTGCCGGCCTGGGCCACGCACACCGCCGGGGTGCTCGCCGAACTCGACCGGCTCGACGCGGATCGCGACCGGGTCGAGGTGGTGCCCGCCCGCAACCACCGCGAGGCCACCCTCTTCGCACCGCACGCGCAGCTGATGCGGGGCTGGAACCGGCAGTTGGACGTCGAGCGGGGACGGCTGTTCTACGCGGGCGCGCTCGACGCCCCGCGCTACCACGCCTGGCTGCGCCACTGGGCCGTGGGATACGTCGTCGTGCCCGACGGGACACCCGACGGCCCCGCCAAGCACGAGGCCGCCCTCGTCACCTCCGGGCAGGACTGGCTGGAGCCCGTGTGGCACGACGCGTACTGGAGGATCTACCGCGTCAGGGACGCGGAGCCGCTCGTCTCGGCGCCGGCGCAGGTGGTGCGGGCGGGCGAGGCGGCCGTGGTGCTGAGGGTGCCGCGGCCCGGGACGGTGACCGTCCGGGTCCGGTACTCACCGTGGCTGCGGGCCGCCGGCGCCTGCGTACGGCCGGACGGACCCTGGACACAGCTGACCGTGCGACGGGCGGGCCTGTACCGGCTGGACTCCAGCTATGCGAACGGGCCCTCGGACGAGGACGGCTGCCTGCCGGCCGAGGACGGTTCTCAGCAGGGACAGCGGTGAATCGAGAGGGGCGAGCGTGGCCCGACAGTGGCCGCAACCGCGGATGCGGCAGCCGGTGACACCGGGACGGGCCCGCCCGCCGAGTCCCGGGAGGACCGGCGGCCGGGCCCGTTACGTGCTCGGCGGTCAGTCGACGAGCGTGACGTCCTGCTGCTGCCTCGCGTGGAAGTAGGGCAGCGGAAGCCCGCCGCCCGAGCGCAGTTCCATCACCGTGGCCTCGACGCGGGCCGCGCCCGGCCTGAACCGTCCCGGCTCGGTGCGGTCGGTGTTCGTCCAGCGGTGCTCGGCGCCGTCGCAGACCGCGCCGGTGCCCCCGACTCCCTTCCGCACCTTGCCCTCGCCCTGACCGAGCGAGGAGCTCACGAAGACCGGTCCGGTGCCGCCCGTGCAGCGGTAGGTGCCGGAGAGGGTGACCGTGCCGTCCGCGGCGACCCGGCCGGTCGGGTCGACCGTCACCGTCTCGAACGGCCCGGACCGTTCGGACAGTTCGTGCGAGCCGGTGACCGCGTGCGCGGACGACGAGGCAGCGAGCAGCAGCAGCGCGGCACCGGCGGCTGTGCCCATGACCTGGCGCAATGGCATTGGAGTACCTCCTGGGGTGGGGGTCTCCACAGGTACCGGCCCGGTGTGCTCGCGCGCGTGATCATCACCCCTTTGGTGGCGAGTCCGCACCATCCGTCCTGGGCACGTCCGAGTGTTGTCCGCGTGTTGTCACGCTTCCCTTCCCGCTGTTCCGATGAGTTGGCGGCAGGAGGATGGTCTATCCGTACGAGGCGACGACAACGCCGCCGAACCCTTCGCACGTGGAGGTACGCCATGTGTTCCCACCAGTCCTCGTGCCCGTCCGCCGGCCGCTCGGAGCGCTCCGGCCGCGACGAGGCGCACATCGTCTCCGCGCACCCCGAGCAGGGCTGGTACCTGCTGTGCGACGGCGCGATCGTCTTCGACGACACCGGCGTGCTGCTGCCCGACGGCCGTGTCGTCGCCCCGCACCGGGTGCCGGCCGCGCAACTGACCATCGCGGCCTGACACTTCCCCGACTCCCGGGCGGCAGGGACCCGGGCCGACTATCGCGGCCCATTGACTGCCGTCACGAAGGCGATACGCTCCTGGCGTGACCCCACCACGGGGAGCTGCGGCGGTTCCGGCCGCGCGCGGACGTCAACCCGGCACGTACGGAAGGCGATTCCGTACGAACGGAATGTGATCCCGTGCCCCCCGGAAGGTGATCAAGCGTGACGGTGACGATCTAGAGTGATCAACGTGTCCGAGCAGCACACTCCCCGGTCCCTCATCGTCACCTTCTACGGCGCGTACGGCCGCTTCGCCCCTGGTCCCGTGCCCGTGGCCGAACTCATCCGGCTTCTCGCCGCGGTCGGCGTGGACGCGCCCTCCGTGCGGTCGTCGGTGTCCCGGCTCAAACGCCGCGGGCTGCTGGTGCCGGCGCGCACGGCGTCGGGCGCGGCCGGGTACGTACTGTCGCCGGACGCGCGGCAGCTCCTCGACGACGGCGACCGACGGGTCTACGCGGCCTCACCCCCCGAGGACGACAGCTGGGTGCTCGCCGTGTTCTCCGTGCCGGAGTCCGAGCGGCAGAAACGTCACGTACTGCGCTCCCGTCTGTCCGGCCTCGGTTTCGGGACGGCCGCGCCCGGGGTGTGGCTCGCGCCCGCCCGCCTCTACGAGGAGACCCGCCACACGCTGGAACGGCTGCGGCTCGACACGTACGTGGAACTGTTCCGCGGCGAGCACCTGGGCTTCGCGGCGACGGCCGAGGCGGTCGCCCGCTGGTGGGACCTGGCCGCGATCGCCAAGCAGCACGAGGCGTTTCTCGACACCCACGCGCGCGTGCTGCACGACTGGGAGGCGCGGGAGGACACCCCCGAGGAGGAGGCGTACCGCGACTACCTGCTCGCCCTGGACACCTGGCGCCATCTCCCGTACGCCGATCCCGGGCTGCCTCCCGCGCTGCTGCCCGAGGACTGGCCGGGCGCCCGCTCGGCGGCCGTCTTCCGGGCGCTGCACGAGCGGCTGCGGAACGCGGGGGCGGCCTTCGCGGGCGTACCGGAGAAGGACCCCGAATCCGAATCCCTGTGACGCCGGCCACACTTCGGGCCGCTAAGGCAACGCTCAGGCTCCTCAGGCCCCCCTCTCATGATCCCTGCCTAGCATCGTGACGCATGAGTCTGATGCGCAGTCTGAACCGGGCGCTCTCCGCCACCACCGGCCTCCAGGTGCGTAGGGCCGCCGCCGCGCCGCCCCGGCCGAGGAAGACGGCGGCGAAACCCGGGAAGCGGCCCACGCCGGTGTACCGATGTCCCGCGCCCGTGGACCTCGCGACGGACCGGCTGCTGCGGGAGCCGGTCTTCATCATGTCGCCCGTGCGCTCCGGCTCGACCTTGCTGCGGATGCTTCTGAACGCGCACCCACGGTTCCACTCCCCGCACGAGCTGCACATCCGCCGCCTGGAGGTCGACTTCGGCAGCAGGCTGTCGCAGCGCGCCATGAGCGCCCTCGACCTGGAGCGCGGCGATCTGGAGCATCTGCTCTGGGACCGGGTCATGCACCGCGAACTGGCCAGGTCCGGCAAGGACTTCATCGTCGAGAAGACGCCCAGCAACGCGTTCGTGTACCGGCGCATCCGGGACTGCTGGCCCGACGCCCGCTTCGTCTTCCTGCTCCGCCACCCGGTGTCCATCGCCCGGTCCTGGCACGAGGGCGACCCCGACAAGCGGACCTTCGACGAAGCCGCCGCCGACGCGCTGCGCTACATGCGGGCCGTCGACAACGCCCGCAAGGGGATCACCGGCGGCCACACCCTGCGCTACGAGGACATCACCGCCGGCCCCGAGAAGGAGATGCGCCGGCTCTGCGCCTTCCTTGACGTGGACTTCGAGCCGTCGATGCTCGACTACGGCAGAAAGGACGACACGCAGGTCGTGAAGGGCCTCGGCGACTGGCGGGACAAGATCCGCACCGGCCGGGTGCAGAGCGGCCGGGCACTGCCCGCCGAGGGCGAGACACCGGAGATCCTGCGACCGATGTGCGAGGCCTGGGGCTACACCTCGTGAAGCCGCACGCCGAGATAGCGGAGGTCTGGCCGCGCGACGGGCGCGTCAGACTGGTCGGACACATCCACGGGCACCCGGCCGAGGGCGAATGGCGGCTCCTGCTCACCCGCCGGAGCCATGCGGAACAGCGCCTCGGCTATCCCGCGCAGGTGAAGGGCGACCGCTTCGAGGGCGAGCTGTCCCTCGACGACCTGGCGGCAGCGACCGACACCGCCGAGGCCGGGATCAGGGCCGGAACCGAGGTCGAGGAGTGGGACGTCCATCTCACCGACGGCGAGGTGGAGTTGAGGGCCGGGCGGCGGCTCGACGACATCCACGGCAAGAAAAAGATCATGGTCTTTCCCGAGCAACGGGTACGCGGCATCGGCGTGCGTCCGTACTACACGGTGAAGGACAACCTTTCGCTGGAGTGCCGCACGGGAGCCGTGACATGACGATCCATCAGATCGGAGGGCGGCCGAAGGTCCGCTATCTGCTTCTGCACGCGTACGGACGCGGCGGCACCGTCCGGACGGTGATGAACCAGGCCAACTCCCTGGTGCGGGCGGGCTGGCAGGTCGAGCTGGTGAGCGCGCTGCGCCGCCGTGCCGACCTCCAGTTCCCGCTCGACCCGAGGGTGGAGGTCACGACGGTCGTCGACCTGCGCGAGGAGGCCCACACCCCGCCGTCGGGCGTGGTCGGACGCTGGCAGGACTGGCGCCGCGGCCGGCTCACCGAGCAGCCCGCGCGGCACGTCCCGTGCGGCGAGTTCGGCTACCGCTACTTCAACCGGTACGTGGAACGGCGGCTGATCGCGTACCTCTCCTCGCTGCGCGACGGGGTGCTGGTGACCACGCGGCCCGCGCTCAACTTCCTGGCCGCGGAGCACGCGACGGGCGGTGTGGTGCGTGTCGCGCAGGAGCACATGAACCACGGCACGCACAAGCCCGACGTGCGGCAGCGCATCCGGGAGACCTACACGCGCTTCGACGCGGTCGCCGTCCTGACGGAACCGGACCGCGAGGAGTACGAGCGACTGCTGCCCGGCACCCGCGTCGTACGCATCCCCAACGCCGTGCACTCCCTCGACCAGGTGCCCTCGGACCACCGCTCGAAGATCGCGGTGGCGGCCGGGCGGCTCTTCCCGCAGAAGGGCTTCGACCTGCTGATCCCGGCGTGGGCGAGGCTCGTCGAGACGTACCCTGACTGGCAGTTGAGGATCTACGGCAGCGGCGAGAAGAAGACCGAGCTGCGGGAGCTCATCGAGGAGCACCACCTCTACAACCACGTGTTCCTGATGGGCCACACGGACCGGCTCGACGACGAACTCGCCAAGGCCTCCTTCTACGTGCTCAGTTCGCGCTTCGAGGGGCTGCCGATGGTGATGATCGAGGCGATGAGCCACTCGCTCCCGGTGGTGAGCTTCGACTGCCCGACCGGGCCCTCGGACGTGCTCACACACGGAGTCGACGGTCTGCTGGTCGCGCCGGAGGACCCCGACGCGCTCGCCGACGCCATGGCCAAGCTGATGGGCGACCGGGCGCTGCGCGCGGACATGGGCGTCGCCGCCGTACTGACGGCGGCCTCGTACGGACCGGACGCCGTGCACCCCCGCTGGGAGGCCCTCTTCCGCGAACTCCACGAGGTTCGCGAACTCCACGACCTCCACGAACTCTCCGACCAGCGGCACCGCGGCGCGGGCGCCTCGAAGGGACAGCACGCATGACCACCACGGCCAGGTGCCGCGTCCTGGTCAGGCACACGACCCGTACGGTCAAGGCGGTGGTGAAGGATCTGAGGGAGGCCCGCTCGCACGCGTGAGCGAACCGGTCCGGACAGGGTCGTGGGGGGGGGGGGGCGCGGGGGGGGGGGGGGCCCCCCGCCCCCGGGGGGGGGGGGGCGGGGGGCGGCCGGCAGAGAGCACCGGGACCACCGCCCCCCCGGACCCACAAACCACGCGACC
>NZ_JBIRTJ010000004.1:364464-582806 GCF_044334695.1 Streptomyces sp. NPDC020747
CCGCCCCCCCCGCGGTCGGGGTGGGGGGGGGGGTGGGGGGGGGGGGGCGCCCCCCCCGGGGGGGGGGCCCCCCGCCGCGGGGGGGGGGGGGGGGCGCCCCGCCCCGGGGGGGCCCCCCCCCCCACGGCCCTGTTTCGCGTATGCCGCTGCCGTCATGGATGCGCGACAGCTCGGTCACGGAGTCACGACTCGTCGATAGGCCGGTAACGACAGGCGCAGAACGCGGGATGCGGACCGTTCACCTGGGTAAGCAGCCCGTTACCAGGCCGAACGTCCCGAAAAAAGCCCGCCGAGCGCCTCTGTCCGGTTGCGTCGTACCATTCCTAAAGTTGAAAGCAGGACATCCTGCTCCATGAACGGACCCACCTTGCACGATCCCCACGCCCCAGCCTCCTGGCGCATCGCTCTGCCGCACACCGCCGCGGCAGTGCCCGTCGCCCGTGCCCTGGTCCGTACAGCGCTCGCCGAACTGGAACACGCCGCCGACAGCGACACCGCCGAGCTGCTCACCGCGGAGCTGGTGGCGAACGCCGTGGAGCACACCAAGGGCGACAGGCCCATAGAGCTGGTCGTGGAGCTGCTGCCGACCGGCTGCCAGGTCGAGGTGCACGACCCGGACCCGTCCCCGCCCGGCGATCTCACGATCCCCGACCCGTTGGGCGAGCCCGACCCCTGGCAGGAGCACGGCCGCGGGCTGCTGCTGATCCGCGCCCTCAGCTCGTCGTGCGGACACCGCCCCACGGACTCCGGGAAGGCCGTCTGGTTCAGGCTGCCGGCGGTGCCGCACCAGCGGAACCCGCTGTAGCGACGGCATCACCCGTCGCGCCCCCTGAGCACACCCCTCGTACCCCGCGCGCCCCTCAGGCGAGGGTCGCCACCAGCACCGCCTTGATCGTGTGCAGCCGGTTCTCCGCCTCGTCGAAGACGACCGAGTGGGCCGACTCGAAGACCTCGTCGGTGACCTCCAGCGAGTCCAGACCGTGCCGCTCGTGGATGTCGCGGCCGACCTTGGTGCCCAGGTCGTGGAAGGCCGGAAGGCAGTGCAGGAACTTGACGTCCGCGTTGCCGGTGGCCCGCAGGACGTCCATCGTCACCGCGTACGGGCCGAGGGCGACGATGCGCTCGTCCCAGACCTCCTTGGGCTCCCCCATGGACACCCAGACGTCGGTGGCGACGAAGTCGGCCCCCGCGACGCCCTCCGCCACGTCCTCGGTGAGCGTGACCCGCGCCCCGCTGCGCACGGCGAGCTCGCGCGCCCGGTCGACGATCTCCTCGGCGGGCCAGTAGGCCTTCGGCGCGACGATCCGTACGTCCATGCCGAGCAGCGCGCCGGTGACCAGGTAGGAGTTGCCCATGTTGAAGCGCGCGTCGCCGAGGTAGGCGAAGGCGGTCCGGTTCAGCGGCTTGGTGGTGTGCTCGGTCATCGTGAGGACGTCGGCGAGCATCTGGGTCGGGTGCCAGGCGTCGGTCAGACCGTTGTAGACCGGCACGCCCGCGTGGGCGGCCAGCTCCTCGACACCCTCCTGGCTGTCCCCGCGGTACTGGATCGCGTGGAACATCCGGCCGAGCACCCGCGCGGTGTCCTTCACGGACTCCTTGTGTCCTATCTGCGACCCCGACGGGTCGAGGTAGGTGGTGGACGCGCCCTGGTCGGCGGCCGCCACCTCGAACGCGCAGCGCGTGCGCGTCGAGGTCTTCTCGAAGATCAGCGCGATGTTCCGGCCCCGCAGGTGCTGGGTCTCCGTCCCGGCCTTCTTCGCCGCCTTCAGCTCCGCGGCGAGCCCGATCAGACCGCGGAACTCCTCCTCCGTGAAGTCCAGCTCCTTCAGGAAGTGGCGGCCGGCGAGGGCGTACGGGACTGTCGCCATGGGGGCGCTCCAGGGTTACGTAAACAGGGACTCTTGGAATTCTATACGACGCTCCACATTTCTATACGGACTCATTTTCGAGACGTGGGCCTCACTTTCGAGACCCCGCGCCGACGCCGACGGCTAGCCGACCGGGTCCCGTACCACCGGACAGCTCATGCACCGCGGCCCGCCCCTCCCCCGCCCCAGCTCGCTCCCCGGGATCTCGATCACCTCGATGCCCTGCTTTCGCAGATGTGTGTTCGTGGTCTGGTTCCGCTCGTACGCGACGACGACGCCCGGCTCGACCGCGAGGACGTTGCAGCCGTCGTCCCACTGCTCGCGTTCGGCGGCGTGGACGTCCTGCGTGGCGGTCAGCACGCGGATCCGGTCGAGCCCCAGCGCGGCGGCGATCGCGCGGTGCATGTGCTCCGGCGGGTGGTCGGTGACCTTCAGCTCCTTGTCGCCGACGCCCGGTTCGATGGTGTACGAGCGGAGCATGCCGAGCCCCGCGTACTGGGTGAAGGTGTCGCCGTCGACCATCGTCATCACCGTGTCGAGGTGCATGAGGGCGCGCTTCTTGGGCATGTCGAGCGCCACGATCGTCTGCGCCGAACCGTTGGCGAACAGCTTGTGCGCGAGCATCTCCACGGCCTGGGGCGTCGTCCGCTCGCTCATCCCGATCAGCACGGCGCCGTTGCCGATCACCAGCACGTCCCCGCCCTCGATGGTGGACGGGTAGTCGGCCTGGCCCTCGGACCACACGTGGAACGTCTCGTCCTGGAACAGCGGATGGTGCCGGTAGATCGCCTCGAAGTGCACGGTCTCGCGCTGCCGGGCGGGCCAGCGCATGGCGTTGATGGAGACGCCGTCGTAGATCCAGGCGGAGGTGTCGCGGGTGAAGAGGTGGTTGGGGAGGGGGCCGAGGAGGAAGTCGTCGAGGTCCATGACATGGAAGCGCACGGAGGTCGGCTCCGGGTGTGCCTCCAGGAACTCGCGCTTGGTCATACCGCCGACCAGTGCCTCCGCCAGCTCGCCCGCGGGCAGCGCCTCGAAGGAGGCTCTGAGGTGGTCGGTGGCCAGTGGGCCGTACTCCTTCTCGTCGAAGACCCTGTCCAGGACGAGCGATCTGGCCGCCGGGATCGCCAGAGCCTCGGTCAGCAGGTCGCCGAAGAGGTGGACGGTGACTCCGCGGTCGCGGAGCACGTCGGCGAAACCGTCGTGCTCCGCGCGGGCCCTGCGCACCCACAGCACGTCGTCGAAGAGCAGGGCGTCCTTGTTGCTGGGGGTGAGCCTTTTGAGCTCAAGATCCGGCCGGTGCAGGATGACGCGGCGCAGCCGCCCGGCTTCGGAGTCGACGTGGAATCCCATGCCTCCATCCTGACCATTCGGCCGCGTGTTCACCCACCGAAGCGACGGAGTTCCTCAGGGGCTCCGCCCCCGAACCCCCGCTCCTCAAACGCCGGAGGGGCTGAATTCCAGCGGGGGTCTGGGGGCGGCAGCCCCCAGGGACGGGAACGGGAAGGGGCGGCGGGGGCGAAAAACTACAACCGCGGATCCACCGGCTCCGACTCCAGCGCCAGCACCCCGAACACAGCCTCATGGACCCGCCACAACGGCTCCCCCTCCGCGAGCCGGTCCAGGGCCTCCAGGCCCAGGGCGTACTCGCGCAGGGCCAGCGACCGCTTGTGGTTGAGGAACCGCCCCCGCAGCCGGTCGAGGTTCTCGGGACGCGTGTACTCGGGCCCGTAGATGATCCGGAGGTACTCCCGCCCCCGGCACTTGATCCCGGGCTGGACCAGCCGCCCGCTCCCGCCACGCACCACGGCCAGGTCGGGCTTGACGACCATGCCCTCGCCACCGCGGCCGGTCATCTCCAGCCACCAGTCGACACCGGCCCGCACCGACTCGGGATCACCCGTGTCGACGAAGAGACGCCGGGTGGTCTGCAGGAGCCCGGACGGGTCGTCCGCCACCAGCCGGTCGATCAGCGCGAGCTGCTCCTCGTGCGGCAGGGCCGCGAGACTCCGGCCCCGCACGGCGAGGATCTGGAAGGGCGCGAGGCGGACACCGTCGAGCCCGGACGTGGTCCAGCAGTAGCGCCGGTACGCGTCGGTGAAGGAGGCGGCGTCCACGGCCCGTTCCCGCTGCTTGACCAGCAGGTCCTGTACGTCGACACCACGCGCCGCGGCCCCTTCGAGCGCGGCCACGGCTCCTGGGAAGACGGCTCCGGCCGCCGCACCCACCGCGGCGTACTGCGAGCGCAGCAGCCCGGAGGCCTTGAGCGACCAGGGCAGCAGCTCGGCGTCGAGCAGCACCCAGTCCGTCTCCAGCTCCTCCCACAGACCCGCCTCGGTGACGGCGGCCCGTACCCGCCCGAGGATCTCCTCGGTGAGGGCGGAGTCGTCGAAGAAGGGGCGCCCGGTACGGGTGTACAGCGAGCCCGACACACCACCGCCCGCGCCGAACCGCTCGCGCGCGGTCTCCTCGTCCCGGCACACCAGAGCCACCGCCCGCGAACCCATGTGCTTCTCCTCACACACGACCCGCGCCACCCCGTCGGACTCGTACTGCGCGAAGGCCTCGACCGGGTGCTCCAGGTAGCCGTCCACCTTGGAGGTGGCGGTGGGCGCCATGGTCGGCGGCAGGTACGGCATCAGCCGCGGGTCCACGGCGAAGCGGCTCATGACCTCCAGGGCCGCGGCCGCGTTCTCCTCGCGTACGGAGACACGTCCGGCGTGCCGGGTCTCCACGACCCGGCGGCCGTGCACGTCAGCGAGGTCCAGCGGACGCCCCTCGTGTCCGCCGGGCGCCTCGGAGGCCAGCGGCTTGACCGGCTCGTACCAGACGCGCTCGGCCGGTACGTCGACGAGCTCGCGCTCCGGCCAGCGCAGCGCGGTGAGCTTGCCGCCGAAGACGGCACCGGTGTCCAGGCAGATGGTGTTGTTCAGCCAGGTGGCGTCCGGGACCGGGGTGTGGCCGTAGACGACGGCCGCCCGCCCCCGGTAGTCCTCGGCCCACGGGTAGCGCACCGGCAGCCCGAACTCGTCGGTCTCGCCGGTGGTTTCGCCGTACAGCGCGTGCGAGCGGACCCGGCCCGACGTACGCCCGTGGTACTTCTCGGGCAGTCCGGCGTGACAGACGACGAGCCGGCCGCCGTCGAGGACGTAGTGGCTGACGAGCCCGTCCACGAACTCCCGTACCCGCTGCTTGAACTCGTCGCTCTCGCCCTCCATCTGCTCGATGGTCTCGGCCAGGCCGTGGGTGTGCTGGACCTTGCGGCCCTTGAGGTGACGGCCGTACTTGTTCTCGTGGTTGCCGGGCACGCACAGCGCGTCGCCCGAGCCGACCATGGACATCACGCGGCGCAGGACGCCCGGGGTGTCCGGGCCGCGGTCGACGAGGTCGCCGACGAAGACGGCAGTACGGCCTTCCGGGTGCACGCCGTCCGCGTAGCCCAACTTGCCCAGCAGCGACTCCAGTTCGGAGGCACAGCCGTGGATGTCTCCGATGATGTCGAACGGTCCCGTGAGGTGGGTCAGGTCGTTGTACCGCTTCTCGGTGCGGACCTCGGCGCTCTCGATCTCCGCCACGCCCCGCAGGACGTGCACCTTCCTGAACCCCTCACGCTCCAAGTGCCGCAGGGAGCGCCGGAGTTCGCGGATGTGGCGCTGGATGACGCGGCGCGGCATGTCGGCGCGGTCGGTGCGCGAGGCGTTGCGCTCGGCGCACACCTCCTCGGGTACGTCGAGCACGACGGCGATGGGCAGCACGTCGTGGGTCCTGGCGAGGTCGATGAGCTGCTTACGGCTCTCCTGCTGCACGTTGGTCGCGTCGACGACCGTGCGCCGGCCCGCCGCGAGGCGCTTGCCCGCGATGTAGTGCAGGACGTCGAAGGCGTCGCCGCTGGCGCTCTGGTCGTTCTCGTCGTCGGCGACGAGGCCGCGGCAGAAGTCCGACGAGATCACCTCGGTCGGCTTGAAGTGCCTGCGGGCGAAGGTGGACTTGCCCGACCCGGACGCGCCGATCAGCACGACGAGGGACAGGTCGGTGACGGGCAGGGTACGAACCTTGTTGTCGGTGCTGGTCATGCGGCCTTCTCCTCCTTCGTGTTCTGGTCCTTCGTGTTCTGGGTGCTCACCGTGAAGACGGCCATCTGAGTCGGCGGCCCCACATCGGGGTCGTCCGGTCCGACCGCCACGAACTCCACGCCGTACCCGTGCCGTTCGGCCACCGTTCCGGCCCAGCCGCGGAACTCCTCGCGCGTCCACTCGAAGCGGTGGTCGCCGTGCCGGACATGGCCGGCGGGGAGGGTCTCCCAGCGGACGTTGTACTCGACGTTCGGCGTCGTCACGATCACGGTCCTGGGGCGTGCCGAACCGAACACCGCGTACTCCAGGGCGGGCAGCCGCGGCAGGTCGAGGTGCTCGATGACCTCGCTCAGCACGGCGGCGTCGTACCCCTTGAGCCGCTTGTCGGTGTAGGCGAGCGAACCCTGGACGAGCTTGACGCGCCCGGACTGCCGCTCTCCCATCCGCTCCAGCTTGAGCCGCCGCGAGGCGATGGTGAGCGCACGCATCGAGACGTCCACACCGACGATCTCGGTGAACCGCGTGTCCTTGAGCAGTTCCTGCACCAACTGGCCCTGCCCGCAGCCCAGATCGAGGACCCGCGCGGCGTCGGCGGACTTCAGCGCGCCGACGATCGCGTCCCGCCGCTGTACCGCGAGCGGTACGGGCTTCTCCTCCGTGTCCGTCTGCTCGTCGACGGCGTTGTCGATCTCCTCGACCGCGCTGTCGTCCGTCTCGGCGAGCCGTACGAGTTCGAGGCGCTCCATGGCCTCCCGGGTCAGCGACCAACGGCGGGACAGATAGCGGCTGGTGATGAGCTTCTGCTCCGGGTGGTCCGGCAGCCAGCCCTCCCCGGCCCGCAGCAGCTTGTCGACCTCGTCGGACGACACCCAGTAGTGCTTGGCGTCGTCGAGCACCGGCAGCAGGACGTACAGATGCCGCAGCGCGTCGGCCAGCCGCTGCTCACCCTCCAGTACGAGGCTCACGTACCGCGAGTCGCCCCACTCGGGGAACTCGGTGTCCAGCGCCACCGGTTCGGCACCCACCGTCCAGCCGAGCGGCTCGAACAGCGCCCGTACGAGGCCGGCGCCGCCGCGGGCCGGCAGTGCGGGCACCTCGACGCGCAGCGGCAGCGGGCGTGCGGGCAGCTCGGGCTTCGCCTTGCAGGTGCCCTTCATCGCGCTGGAGAACACACTGCTCAGCGCCACGGCGAGCAGGGACGAGGCGGCGTACGGCCGGTCGTTGACGTACTGCGCGAGGGCCGCGTCCGGGGCCCCGCCACGGCCCTTGCCCTTGCCGCGCCGGACCAGTGCCACCGCGTCGACCTCCAGCAACAGCGCCGCCGTACAGCGCTCCACGCCCGCCTCGGGGTAGACGACATGCGCCTTGCCGTAGGAGGTGGAGAACGCCAGCGCGTTGTCTGGATGCTTGTGCAGCAAGTAACCGAGGTCGGTCGCGGGGCGTTCTGGGGTGCCGGTGGTACTGATCGTCAGGAACACGGTGGTCTGCCTCGAAACGTCTTTCAGAACCGCTTCTGAACTGCGGAAATCGGGGGTGCCGCCGTCCGGCACCGTGCACAACGTACAGCGATTCCCTCCGGCGAAGTCACGCATTTTCCGTCCTCCGCGTACGGCGTCCGGGCCGATCGGACCGGACACCTGGCCGGTCGGACCGGGAGCTTGGCCGGTCGGCCGACGCCGTCGCGTGCGGTGTCCGTCTAACGTCGGTCTCGTCCGGCCACCGCAGCAGCCCGAGGGGAACGTTCGATGCACCAGCGACCGACGACCGAAGCACACACCGATGCCGGCGCCATGGCCGGATCGGCCGGCGTGCCCGTGGAGTTCGAGCTCGACGTCCTGGAGCTGTTCATGGAGGCGATGCGCAGCGCGGTCAGGTACGAGTCGTCGGCCGTGGGCACCGAGAACCTGCTGTCCGCGCTGGTGATGGGGGAGACGGACGCCGGTGCGGCGATAGCCCCCGGGATACGGAAGCCCGGCTCGCTCAGCGGCCTGGTGTCGGGCCGCGCCGGGACCGGTGGGGCGGCCTGGGCGAACGACGACGGGGACGGCGGCACTTCGGTGGACGCCACCGACGAGGACGAGGCCGAGGTAACCGCCGCCTGGCGCGAGGCACAGTGGCGCCTCCGGCTTGCGGCCGACCAGTCGCGCGGCTCGCGCAAGGCGAAGGAACCGGCCGACGAGAACGACCGGCCGCTGCCCGGGATGACCTACGCGACGCGGACGTGCCTGCTGCTGGCGCTCACGTCCGCCCGCGCCGAGGGAACGGTCTCGGTGCGCTGCCGGCACGTGGCGCGGGCCCTGCTGAACCTGCCGGCGAGCCGGGCCCGGGAAGCACTGGTCGTGGAGAAGCTGGACCTGGCCGCCGCGGCCACGGCACTCGACGCACTGGACGCGAAGGCCTCGGCGGAGACCGAGGGACCGGAATCCCGTGGCGTCCTGCTTCTCCGCCGCGCCGGCACGCTGGGCAAGAGCGGCAACCGTCTGTCCCGCGCGATCGCGTCGTGGACCGCCGGGTCGTCCATCTACGGCTCACCGGTGATGTTCGCGGTGAGCGTCGAGGCCGCACGGCAGGCGGCTCGGTGCGGGCGCGGCAAGGCGGAGCCCGTGGACCTCCTGCTGGGAATCCTGGCCCTGGACCGGGCCCTGGCCGTTGCCGGACGGTCGCTGCCCGAGGATCTGGCATCCGTCAGCACGGCCGCCGAAATCCTGCGCCGGCACGGCGTTCGGCACGGGTCCCTGGCCCGTTCGGCGACCATCGGCACGCCGGTCGGCGGCGTCGACCAGACACGTCTCACCGACTCCGCCAAGCAGGCCAGGGCGACCGCGCAGCTCATCGCCGCCGAGCAGGGCTCGCCCACGGTCGGTACGGTCCACCTGCTGGCGGCACTGCTCCAAGCACCCGCGGTCGACGCGGAGACGGGGGGCGCGGAGGCCGGGGACGCTGAGACGCGGGACGAGGGCCTGACGGTCGGACGGCTGCTGGCCGCCGAGCGCGTGGACATCGCCGCGTTGCGGGCGGAGCTGGGTCCGCGGTCGGGCGCATGACATCGAGGGGCGCCGAGCCGCGGCCTTCCGCGCCGCGGCTACCGTTCCCTCCGGCGGATCCGTGGTGCCGGAGGCAGAGACGAACATGAGTCGAGTGACCGAAGAGGAACAGCAGTTGCCCGTGCCTCCGGGGCACGGACCGAGCGGCGCGGCACGCCGACTGCGCCGTGAGGCGGCCGAGATCAGCGCCGCGCTACGGGCCACTCCACGTCGTACGGTCCTGGCCGAGGCACTGGTGTGCGCCCTCACGGCGGCCTTCGGGCTGATCCCGCTGCTGCTGATACCCCCGGACCGGCCGGTTCTCGCGGTACTCGAGGCGTTGTGGGCGGTGCTGCTCGTCGCCGCGCGGCGCGGCCGGCCGGTCGCCGCGGTCCTGTGCGCCTTTCCGCTGGTGATGGGTGCCAACGTATGGGTGCTGGCGGTGGTACCGCTGATCGTGCTGTCCGCCACCCGCCGTATCGCGCCGCCCCGGCGTGCGTGGCGGATCGTCGGGGTGGCCTGCGCCGCGCTCGCCGGACTGACCGTCGCCGCGGGTCTGCTCCGGTGGGAGACCCTGCCGATGAAGCTGGCGGAGAACGCCGTCTCCGCCGTACTCCTCCTGCTGCTCCCCACCCTGGCCGGCACCATGCTGGGCCGACGACGGCCCATGGTGGACCTGCTGCGGGAGCGCAACTCCTACCTGGAGCAGACCCGCACGCTCACCGACGCGGCGGCCCGGCTGGAGGAACGGACCCGGATCGCACGGGAGATGCACGATCTCCTGGGCCACCGGCTGAGCCTGATCTCGGTGCACGCCGGGGCGCTGGAACTCGCCGCCGCGCGCCAGGCCCCGCCCCTGGTCGGACAGGTGGAGCTGCTGCGCACGACCGCGGGGACGGCCATGGACGAGCTGCGCGAGATCCTCGGCGTCCTGCGGCGCACGGACCTGTCGGACGACACCGGGACCGACCGGGGAACGTACGAGGACATCACCGCTCTGGTGGCGCAGTCCCGGCAGACGGGTGGCGGCCCGGTCGAGCTGGTCTGGTCGGTTCCCGACACCGTCGAGGTGGGTGCCCGGGTCCGTCAGGCGATCCACCGGGTGGTCCGCGAAGGACTGACGAACGTGCTGAAACACGCGTCGGGCGCACCGACCCTGGTGGAGGTCAGAGGCACGGACGCGGGGATCGAGGTGGACGTCACCAACGGGGTGCCGCGTCTGCCGGGCGACTCCCAGGGGGGAACGCGCAGCGGGCTGGCCGGACTTCAGGAGCGGATCTCGTTGCTCGACGGCACATTCGGGGCGGGCGCCCTGCCGGACGGCGGCTTCCGCGTGACGGCGTGGCTGCCGTCCCACACGGTCAGCACCGAGGCGGCTCGCCACGGACCTGTGCCCACGGCCTCGGAGCCCGGGGCCGCCCCCCTTCCGCATGTGCCCCGCCCTCCTTCCGGCGGCACCTGGCGGCCAGGGCCCAGCTCCCCGTTGTCGGCCGAGACCCTGACCTGGCCGCGCGTCCTCGGGGCCGGCTGCACGGCGGTGGTCGTGGTCCTGCCCACGGCGGGCTTCCTGATCGTCCTGCTGGTGTTGGCGGCCCTAAGATGAGGTGATGATCCGAGTCCTGGTCGCCGACGACGAAGCACTGATGCGCGTCGGAATCCGGCTGATCCTGGAGAACGCCGACGACATCGAGGTCGTGGCCGAAGCGGGCGACGGCCTGGAGGCCGCGGCGGCCTGCCGCGCCCAGGAGATCGACGTCGCCCTGCTCGACATCCAGATGCCGACCCGGGACGGCATCGCGGCGGCCGAGGACATCGCCCGGCTCTCGCCCGGTACGTGTGTGGTGATGCTGACGGCGTTCGGCGAGGAGGCGAGCGTGACGCGGGCCCTGCGGGCCGGGGCGAGCGGTTTCCTCCTGAAGGACACCGGTCCCGCCGAACTGATCCGCGCGGTGCAACTCGCCGCGAAGGGTGAGCCGGTCCTGGCGCCCCGGATCACGCGCCAACTGCTCGAACGGCACGTGCGGTCCGGCCGTGACACCGAGGCCGCGCTGCGCAGGACCGAGGAGCTGACCCCGGCCGAACGGGATGTCCTGCGGCTGCTCGGTACGGGCCTGTCCAACGCCGAGATCGCCGACCAGCTCTATATGAGCGCCGGCACGGTCAAGGCCCACATCAGCCGGATCCTGACCCGCACCGGCTGCGCCAACCGCGTCCAGGCGGCGGTCCTGGCCCATGACGCGGGGTTGCTGGCCGACTGCTGAGGCGGGGTCTTCGGTCCCCGTCACGGTCCGGGCCGAGGAGTTTCGTCGGCCCGTGACCGGGACGAGTCCGCGGCAGTCACCGTCCCGGCGGATCGCCGGAGCGCGGCGACCTCCCGGCTACCGCAGCTGGGACTGCACCTTGGAGGAGATCAGGTCCAGGTGGTCCAGATCGTCGAGGTCGAGGATCTGGAGGTAGGTCCGCTGGGAACCGATCTCCGCGTACCGGCCGATCTTTTCGACGACCTCGTCCGGGGTACCGGCCAGCCCGTTCGCCTTCAGCTCATCCACCTCGCGGCCGATCGCTGCGGCGCGGCGGGCGACCTCCGCGTCGTCCTTGCCCACACAGGCGACGAGCGCGTTGGAGTAGACGAGGTCGGTGCCCTTGCGGCCGGTCGCCTCCGCCGCCGCCCGCACCCGGCCGAACTGGCGCTCGCTGTCCTCGATCGACGCGAACGGCATGTTGAACTCGTCGGCGTAACGGCCCGCGAGGCGCGGGGTACGGGTGGCGCCGTGGCCGCCGATGAGCACCGGCACCTTGGGCTGTGCGGGCTTGGGCAGCGCGGGCGAGTCGGTGAGCTGGTAGTACGTGCCGTCGAAGCTGAAGGTCTCGCCGACCTTCGTCTCCCACAGCCCGGTGACGATCGCCAGCTGCTCCTCCAGGCGGGCGAACTTCTCCTTGGGGAAGGGGATGCCGTACGCCTTGTGCTCCTCCTCGAACCAGCCCGCGCCCAGGCCCAGTTCGACACGGCCGCCGGACATCTGGTCGACCTGGGCGACCTGGATCGCCAGGACGCCGGGCAGGCGGAACGTACCGGCGGTCATCAGTGTGCCGAGGCGGATGCGCTTGGTCTCGCGGGCGAGTCCGGCGAGGGTGATCCAGGCGTCCGTGGGGCCCGGGAGGCCGTCCGCGGACCCCATACGGAGGTAGTGGTCGGAACGGAAGAACGCGTCGAAACCAAGGTCTTCGGTGGCCTTGGCGACAGCGAGAAGGGTGTCGTAGGTGGCGCCCTGCTGGGGCTCGGTGAAGATTCGAAGATCCATGCCTCCATCCTGCACGGTCGAACGTCGGTCAACCTCATCGGTCCCGCCGGTCCTCCGTGTCCACGGTCGGGTGAAAATCCGTCAACCGTGTGCGTGGGGTGAGACCGGGCCAGTGACCCGTCTGGGCGGTGATCGTTGGCTCGGGCGGAGCCGGACCGCCCGGCACCCGTCGCCGGCGGTCGGCCGGTGTGTTGCTGGTTCTCCCCGTGGGGAGGGCGAAGGCCGAGGAGGCCGTCATGTCCCAGGAAGCCGTTCCGTCGTCGCAGCCCAAGGGGTTGCTGCAGCAGATGGAGGAGCTGATGGCGGCGCTCAACGCGGATCTGTCGCAACTCGACGCGGATTTCCAGCAGTCGGCGGAGCGCCCGGCCCCGGCTTCGGCCGACGGGTCCGACCGCACCTGATCTTTTTCGCCCCCGCCGCCCCTGCCCATTCCCGTCACTTACTCGGGGGCCGGCCCCCGAACCCCCGCTCCTCAAACGCCGGAGGGGCTGACTATTAGCCCGTCCGGCGTTTGAGGACGAGCGCGTCAGCGCGATGCGGGGGTCCGGGGGCGCAACCCCCAGGGACGGGACGGGAAGCGGCGGCGGGGGCGAGAAACCCCCCTACCCCGCCGCCGCCCCCTGATCCCGTACCGCGAGTCTTCGGAGCATCTCCAGTACCCGGTCCCGGGACTCGTCCGCCGCGTCGATCGCTTCCATGCACTGCCAGTACGTCCCCTCGTCGCTGGCCGCGCAGGCTATCCCGACGAGGGCTATCCCGACCTCGCCGAGCAGCCCGCCGAGGTCGAGGAGAGCGACGCGCGCATCGCCGAGCTCGGTGAGCTGGGCGGCCCGCAGCCTCCTCACATCGTGCACCGGCGTGTTCAGCACCCCGCACCCCCGCCCCGCCAACTCGGTCAACCCCAGCGCCTCGCCCCGTAATTCGGGCGGCCCGGACACCGCCAGCCGACTGCCTATCGCCTGGGCGAGGGCCTGCGCCTGCCACGCCTCCGCCATGATTCCGGGAGCATCCGAGCTCCCCATCAGGGCGCACCTGCTCGCGCCGATGAGCCGCACCGCGTCCATGCGCTGACCCCGTCTGTCCCGACGCGCTCTTCACACGCCTGCCCGAACTCCGCCTGTCCACTACCCAGAGTGAAGTGCATCGGGACGAAAAGCCAGAGGAAGCCTGAAATCTGTGGACACGGAATTGATTGTGGACAGATCAATAACTCCGGAGAGTGACAATCGGGGTCTTCAAGTCCCTTTTCGAAGGCTCTTCATGGGCGCCAGGCGGGCAACAAGCGGGCAGCAATCGGGCGACAAGCGGACGGTCACGACCCCTCCCCCACCGGAAACCTCCGTTCATTCCGGTCGATCTTCGCATCGAGCGCCGCAAGGGCATCGATACCGAGCACCTCGCACACCTGCAGCAAGTACGCGAGCACGTCAGCGACTTCGTCCGTCACACGCGGGGCCCGCTCCGGGTCGTCCATCACGCGGGCCGACTCCTCGGGCGTCAACCACTGGAAGATCTCGACGAGTTCGGACACCTCCACGCTGAGCGCGGCGACGAGGTTCTTGGGCGTGTGGTACTGCTGCCAGTTCCGCGCCGCCGCGAACTCGGCCAGCCTGCGCTGCAACTTCGGCACATCAAGTTCGGTCACGCTTCAAGGTCTACCACCGTGACGCCGCCCACCCCGGCCGCCCAGGACGCGTCACTCACGGCCCCCACCAGCCGGATGTGCCCGCGCTCGCACATCCGCGCCGCCAGCCGGACGAGCCCCTCCCGCTGCCGTACGTCCAGATCGCGGTCGAAGCCGTCGGCGAGGACGGTGAGCGTCTGCAGTGCCGCGGGCACCTCTCCCGCAGTGTCGACCTCAAGCACGCCGGGCCCGGTGAGCAGCACCAGGGACAGCGCGAGGTACCTCAACTCCCCGTCCCCCAGCCGTCCGAGCGGTGTGCGCAGTCCGTCGCCCCGGTCCAGCAGCGCCCGGACCGTCCCGTCGATCCCGCCGACCGGCCGCTCGGCCAGCAGGTCGAGGACCGGTCCCGCGCATCCCGCGCGCACCGCGTCGACCAGCAGCCCGTGCCGACGCCCGCACTCCGACCGCGTACGCCACAGCACTTCGGCGAGGTTGCCACAGCCGCGCAGCAGCCGTCCCGCGCCGAGCGGCACCGCCGTGCGCATCGAGCGGGGCAGCGGATCGCAGGCGAAGACCGACCGCAGGGCGACCACCATCTGCTCGGCGGCGGCCAGGACTTGGCGCTGGCCGTCCGTCTTCCCGGCGACGCGGAGCGGCAGGAGCGGCGTACCGAGACGGTCGTCGGGCAGCGGCGCCCGGGTCACCGGGGACGCGCCCGCCGTGTGCCAGGCCGCCTGCACTGAACGCCGGCTCGGGTCGCGCAGCGCGGTCTCCAGCAGGGTCAGCCCGCCCGCCGTCAACCGCTCGCCCACGATGCGCAGTTCGGGCTCGGCCTGCACGGCGACGTCGAGCCGTACGGGACCCTCGGGGCCGTCCGCCGTACAGCCGATGCGGAAGCCGCGCCGCCGCTGGGCGTCGGGGCGTGCCTGCTCGGGCACGCACGCGACCGGGTCGGGGAACACCTCGTCCAGTTCGGCGCCGCCGCCGAGTCTGGCGAGTGCCTCGTACGCCCGCAGGGCACTGGATTTGCCGCTGCCGCTGGGTCCGGCGAAGAGGCTGAGCGGTCCGAGCGGGAATCCGGCGCGGCGGTGCGCGGCGAACGCGGCGAGCCGCAGTTCGACGACGCTCGGCCGGTCCGGACGTGCCTCGGCCTGCGCGCGAGACCCGGGAGATGACGCGGTCATATCCGGACGGTAGGGCTCCGCGACCAGGCGGAACCGTTTCGTCCGCGAAACCTTCCTACGAACGGGGGACCCGATCGAGGGTCGACACCCCCGACCGTCAGGAATCACCCCCGCGGGATCGCACCCCGCGCGTCACATTCCGGGAATCCCAGCCCCCTCCATCAGCCCCCGCACCTCGGTTCCCGGCGGCGTGAGCAGGAAGACGTTCCGGTCGACCCGGTGCATCCCGCTCGCGAGGCCGAAGACGACACCCGTACTGAAGTCGAGTACGCGCTTGGCGACGTCCGTCTCGGCGCTGGTGAGGTCCAGGAGGACCGGGATACCGGCCATCACGGTCTCGGCGACCTCGCGGGCGTCCGCGAAGATGCTGACCCGGAGCACCACGAAACGGCGCCGCGCCTCGGTCTCCGCCTCCGGTATCGACCTGTGGCCGACTGCCGAGGGCCAGGCGTCGCGACCACGCAGCGGTACGACCTGGGCGAGTCCTTCCCACTGTTCATCGGTGACGTCGTGGCGGTTCACCGGTTCCCCCCGACCTGACTCGCACTGATTGCCTGCACCGGGCAATTCTTGCGCATGATCACCCGTTCGGCCCAATGCGACACGGTCCGCGGCGGACCGGGCCCCCTCACACCTGGCCGACGGCGGCTGTGTGGCGCGTGTAACTCCTCATGATCGCGCCATGTGACACAGGCGTAACGGGCAATTCGTACGCTCATGGACCGAGGTTCCCCTCGGAGAGGCTCGGAAAGGCCGGAGAAAGGCAGCGTGTGAGCACCACCACCCCCACGTCGCAGGTGCGCACGGTCTGCTCGTACTGCGGTGTGGGCTGCGGCATGGTCCTCGACATCGGGATGGGCCCGGACGGACGGCGTACGGTCCTGAAGGCGTCCGGGGACAAGGCGCACCCCGCGAATTTCGGCCGGCTGTGCACGAAGGGTGCGACCACCGCCGACATGCTCGCCGCGCCGGGACGGCTGTCCACCGCCCTCGTACGGGACGACCGCGGGGCGGAGCCGGTGCCGGCGCCCGTGGACGCGGCGATCGCCGAGACCGCGCGGCGGCTGAGGGCGGTCATCGACGAGCACGGTCCCGACGCCTTCGCCTTCTATGTCTCGGGGCAGATGAGCCTGGAGGCCCAGTACCTGGCGAACAAGCTGGCCAAGGGCTTCGTACGGACGAACCAGATCGAGTCGAACTCGCGGCTGTGCATGGCGAGCGCGGGCGCCGGCTACAAGCTGTCGCTCGGCGCCGACGGGCCGCCCGGCTCGTACCAGGACTTCGAGAAGGCGGACGTCTTCCTCGTCATCGGCTCGAACATGGCGGACTGCCACCCGATTCTGTTCCTGCGGATGATGGACCGGGTGAAGTCGGCGGGCGCGAAGGTGATCGTCGTCGACCCGCGGCGTACCGCCACCGCCGACAAGGCGGATCTGTTCCTGCGGATCAGGCCGGGGACGGACCTGTCCCTGCTGAACGGGCTGCTCTACCTCCTCCACGAGAACGGGCACACGGATCCCGGCTTCGTCGCCGCCCACACCGAGGGCTGGGAGGCCATGCCCGGCTTCCTCGCCGACTACCGGCCCGCGGTCGTCGCGGAGACCACCGGCATCCCCGAGGACGACATCCGTGAGGCCGCGCGGCTGATCGGCGAAGCGGGCGAGTGGATGAGCCTGTGGACCATGGGGCTCAACCAGTCCACACACGGCACCTGGAACACGAACGCGCTGGTCAACCTGCATCTCGCCACCGGCGCGATCTGCCGCCCGGGGTCCGGTCCCTTCTCGCTCACCGGGCAGCCCAACGCCATGGGCGGCCGGGAGATGGGATACATGGGGCCCGGTCTGCCGGGGCAGCGGTCCGTGCTCGTCGACGACGAACGCGCCTTCGTCGAGGAGCTGTGGGAGCTGCCGCCCGACACCCTCCGCAAGGACGGGGTCGGCAAGGGCACGATCGAGATGTTCCAGAAGATGGCCGACGGCGAGATCAAGGCCTGCTGGATCATCTGCACCAACCCCGTCGCCTCGGTGGCCAACCGCCGGACCGTCATCGAGGGTCTTGAAGCCGCCGAGTTCGTCGTCACACAGGACGTCTTCGCCGAGACCGAGACCAACGCGTACGCCGATGTCGTACTCCCTGGCGCCATGTGGACCGAGACCGAGGGCGTCCTCATCAACAGCGAGCGCAACCTCACGCTCGCCCGCGCCGCCGTCGAACCGCCCGGCGAGGCACTCGCGGACTGGCGGCTCATCGCGCGGGTGGCCTGCGCGATGGGCTACGAGAAGGGGTTCTCGTACGAGAGCGCGGAGGAGATCTTCGAGGAGATCAAGCGCGCGTGGAACCCGAAGACCGGCTGGGATCTGCGGGGCGTGACGTACGAGCGGCTGCGGGAGACGTCCGTGCAGTGGCCGGCGGCGCGGGAGGACGGGGACGACCGGAATCCGATTCGGTACGTGGAGTCCGTGGGCGGGGGCTCCACGGATGGGGATTCCGAGGGCGTCGGCCGCGTGGGCGGGGACTCCGTGGACAGGGGCCCCGTTTTTCCCACTGCCAGTGGGCGGGCCGTGTTCCATGCCCGGCCGCATCTGCCCGCCGCCGAGATGCCGGACGACGACTTTCCCTTCGTGCTGAACACCGGGCGGCTTCAGCACCAGTGGCACACGCTGACCAAGACGGGGCGGGTGGCCAAGCTCAACAAGCTCGATCCCGGGCCGTTCGTGGAGGTGCATCCGCAGGACGCCGCGGCGCTCGGCGTGGCCGACGGTGACCGGGTCGAGGTCGCCTCGCGGCGGGGGCGGGCCGTGCTGCCCGCGGTGGTGACGGACCGGGTGCAAGTGGGGTGTCTGTTCGCGCCGTTCCACTGGAACGACCTGTTCGGGGAGTATCTGAGCGTCAATGCCGTCACCAGTGACGCCGTTGATCCTGTGTCGTTTCAGCCGGAGTTGAAGGTGTGTGCGGTTTCGGTGGTGAGGGTTTCCTCCCCCACCCCGCCCCTTCCCGAAAGCGGGGCGCTGCCCCGGACCCCGCTGGGGGCTCTGCTCCCGGGCCCCCGCTCCTCGAACGCCGGAGGGGCTGGAATTGCCAGTGGCTCCGGAGGGACCGAGATATCCGCGGCCGGTGCCTTCGGCCTCACCCCCGCCCCTCCCCCCGTCCTCACCGCCCAGGAACGCCAGTACCTCACCGGATTCCTCGCCGGGCTTCCCGCGGGCGCCCCCGGTGTGCCCGTGCTGCCGCCGGACGCGCCCTTCAGCCCGGACCATGCCCTGTGGGTGAACGGTGTCCTCGCCGGGATGTACTCGCGAGCGGCGGACACCTCTCGGGCCCCGGCCACTCCCCTCCGTGAAGTCGTCGTCCTCTGGGCCTCGCAGACCGGTAACGCCGAGGAGTTCGCGGTCGCGGCGGCCGAGCGGATCACCGCTTCCGGGCACCGGGCGACGCTCCTCGGGATGGACGACGCCGACCCTCGCGCGCTGCCGCCGGGGGCGGATCTGCTGCTGATCACGAGCACGTTCGGCGACGGCGACGCGCCCGACAACGGCTCCGGTTTCTGGTCGGCGCTGGCCACTTCCGAGTCGCCGCGCATGGACGGCGTGCGCTATGCCGTACTGGCCCTCGGCGACTCCTCGTACGACGACTTCTGCGGGCACGGCCGCCGACTCGACCTGCGGCTGGACGAGTTGGGAGGGGTGCGGCTCGCTCCGCGTACGGACTGCGAGCCGGACTACGAGCCCTCCGCACAGGCCTGGCTCGACCAGGTGCTCACCGCGCTCGTGCCCGGTCCCGGTCCCGGTCAGCGGGACGCTCCCGCACCGGCTCCGAGCGCGAGTGCAAGTGCTGGTGCTGGTGCTGTTGCTGGGTCTGGTGCGATTTCGCGCGCTACTGCGAGTGCGCCTTCGGTGTCGAGGAAGCCCGCCCCCGTCACCGCCCGGCTCACCGGCAACCGGCTGCTCAGCCTGCCCGGCGCGGGCAAGGAGGTCCGCCGGTTCACCTTCGACACGCGGGACAGCGAGACCCCACTGACGTACGAGGCCGGGGACGCGCTCGGTGTGCGACCGGTCAACTCCCCCGCCCTCGTGGGGGAATGGCTGAAAGTGGCCGGACTGGACGCCTCAACCACCGTGGATGTGAACGGAGTTGGCCACACCTCCCTCGCCGACGCACTGGGGCGCCATCTCGACATCACCAGGATCACCCCGGACCTGCTGCGCTTCGTGGCCGAACGGACCGGTGACAACCGGGAGTTGAAGAGGCTGCTGCGCCCGGACAACAAGGACGGGCTGGCCAAGTGGAGTTGGGGACGGCAGGCCGTCGACGTCATCGCCGAGCACCCCGTGCGAGCGAGCGCCCAGGAGTGGGCCGGGGTCCTGAAACGGCTCCAGCCACGCCTGTACTCCATCTCGTCCAGCCCGCTCGTCGACCCGCACCTCGTGTCGCTGACGGTGTCCGTCGTGCGGTACGAGAACCTCGGCGGACAGGTCCGGGGCGGTGTCTGCTCACCCTTCCTCGCCGACGCCGAACCGGACACGCCGGTACCGGTGTTCGTGCAGCGCTCCCCCTATTTCAAGCCCCCGGCGGACCCGGCGACCCCGATGGTGATGGTCGGGCCCGGCACCGGAGTCGCGCCCTTCGTCGGCTTCCTCCAGGAGCGGCGGGCCCTCGGCCACCGGGCGCCCAACTGGCTGTTCTTCGGCGAGCAGCACCGGGCCACGGACTTCTACTACGAGGACGAGCTGACGGGCTTCGTCGACGACGGCACCCTCACCCGTCTCGACACGGCGTTCTCCCGCGACCAGCGCGCCAAGGTCTACGTCCAGGACCGGATGCGCGAGCACGGACCGGAACTCTGGTCCTGGCTCCAGAGCGGCGCCCGCTTCTACGTCTGCGGTGACGCCTCCCGCATGGCCAAGGACGTCGACCGGGCCCTGCGGGACATCGCCGTCACGCACGGCGGCCTGAGCGAGACCGAGGCCGCCGGGTACGTGAAGCAACTCGCGGCGGACAAGCGGTACGTCCGGGATGTCTACTGACAGTCCGTCAGGAGCGGCCTCGGGTTGCTCTTACCGGCCTCACACCGGGCTCTTCACCTCCGTCGCTACGGCGCTCACCACCGCGTATTAGCTTCCGATGCCGTGTACGTGACAGAGACAAGGCCCTCGGCAGCCGGCCTGCGGACACCCGTGAAGGTGTCGTCGGCGGACGGGGCGCCCGCGCAGTGGCACCGGCTCCTGACCCTGCTCGCCGACATCGGCCTCTTCGTCGGTACGCGTCCGGTGTGGGCGCAGGCCGCGAGCCACCGTCCGCTCGTGGCGGCGGTCATCTCGCTCTGTTACGCGTCGATCCTCACGACCGGTGTCCTGGTCCTGGTGGTACGCCGCGGCCGTTCGCTCGCCCGGCTCGACCTGTGCGTCCTCGTCACGGCCGTCACGCTCACGCTCTGCGCGTACGCCATGGACCACGGCGGCAGCGACGAGGCCCTGCTCACCACCCAGGCCGCGCGGCAACTCGCCCACGGTCTCCCGGTGTACGGGCAGCCGTGGCCCGGGCTGTTCGGCCGCGGGGTGGCGCTCACGCCCACGGTCACCGGCGGCTACGACTTCACGTACGGCTATCCGCCCCTGTCCGTGCTGCTCACGGCGCCGTTCGTGGGGGTGGGGCACGGGGCGATGGCCGCGACGCTGGTGAGCACCGGTGCCCTGCTGGTCGGCGCGGTCGTCATGTGGTGGCTGCTGCCCGTGCCCTGGCGGTCCGCGGCCACTCTGGTGTGCCTGGGTTTCGGGCTGCTCCCCGACTACGCGCGGCTCGGCTATCCGGCGGTCGTCGCGCTGGCGCTGCTCGTGCCGGTGGTGGTGCGCTGGCCGGGCACGGGAGCGGGCGGTCGGCTCGGTCCCGCCGGTCTGACGCGGGCGGCGTGTCTGGGGGCGGCGTGCGCGGCGCAGCAACTGCCGTGGTTCCTGGCGCCGTTCCTGCTGGCCGGGATCTACGCCGTGCGCCGTGGCGAGCTGGGGCCTCGCGAGGCGGCCCGTGTCGTGGGCCGGTTCGTGGCGGTGGCCTCGGCGGTCTGGCTGCTGATCAACACGTACTTCATCGTGCGGCAGCCCCACGACTGGCTCTCCGGCATCGCGCTGCCCCTGACCCAGGGCGCGGTCGTCCACGGCCAGGGCCTCGTGGGCATCTCGCTCTACCTCACCGACGGCAGCGGCCGGCTGGTCTGGTACTCGTACGCGAGCCTGCTGCTTGCCGCGGCCCTGCTGGCGCTGTTCGTCCTGTTCGTACGGCGTCTCGGTCCGGCGGCGGCCGTGCTGCCCTGGTGCGCGTTCTATCTGGCGACGCGTTCCCAGGACGGGTACTACCTGCTGATGACACCGCTGTGGGTGGCGGCGGCCGTCACCGCGCCGCCCGCGCCGTTCGCGACGGCGTGGCAGCCGCGGCTCGGGCTCGGGCGACGCGCCCGGGCCGGGCTGAGCGCGCTGCTCCTGGCACCGGCCGCGATCGGCGTGACCGTCGCGGCGACGAGCGCGCCACCGCTCCGCATGACCGTGCTCGACGAACGCCCGGCCGGCCGCGCGGCCCTGGCCGACCTCACCGTGCGCGTCACCAACCTCGCCGACGACGACCTGCGGCCCCACTTCACCCTGACCACGGGGCAGGGCATGTCCCGCTACTGGTCGGTGGCCCGGGGCCCGGCCGTCCTCGCCCGCCACGCCTCGGCGACGTACGAACTCCGGCCGCCCACCGGTAAGTTCACGCTTCCCCGGCACGGTGTACGGATCCGGTTGCGGGCCTTCACGGGGGCGCCGATGACGCTGTCGAGCACGGACGTACGGGACGGGCCCTGACCGCAGGGGGCGCTGTTGGCGCCGTGGTCAGGCCTTGACCTCGGCCGTCTCGGGGGCGGTGTCCGGTACCGTGCCGGGCTGCGGCTCGACGGCCGCGTTCGGGACCGGGATGAAGAAGGCGAGGGCCGCGGCCACCAGGGCCACGGCGCAGCCGATCAGCATGGCGACCCGGAACCCGTCCTCGGACGGCAGGGCGAACCCGCCGAAGTCCGTGGTCATCTGGGCCAGGACCACCGCCATCACTGCGGCCGACACGGAGCTGCCGATCGAGCGCATCAGCGTGTTGAAGCTGTTGGCGGACGCGGTCTCCGACTGCGGCACCGCGCTCATGATCAGGGCGGGCATCGCACCGTACGCGAAGCCGACGCCCGTGCTGGCGACGATGGTCACGGCGAGCAGGCCCAGAGGTGAGTCGGAGCCGATCAGCGGCAGGGAGATGCCGTAGCCGAGAGAGATGATCAGGGCTCCGACGGTCAGGGTCGTCTTGGGGCCGCGGGCGGCCGAGACCTTGGCGCCGAACGGCGACATCACCATCATCATCAGGCCGCCCGGTGCCATCCACAGGCCCATGGCCAGCATCGACTGGCCGAGCCCGTAGCCGGTGGCCTCGGGCAGCTGGAGCAGTTGGGGCATGACCAGCGACTGGGCGTACATCGAGAAGCCGACCAGGATCGAGGCGATGTTCGTCATCAGCACCTGCGGGCGGGCGGTCACACGGAGGTCGACCAGCGGCTCACGCGTCCGCAGCTCCCACCAGCCCCAGGCCAGCAGGACGACGACCGCGGTGCCGAGCAGTCCGAGGGTGGTGCCGCTTCCCCAGCCCCAGTCGGCGCCCTTGGAGACGCCGAGGAGCAGACAGACGAGCGCGACGCCCAGGCCGGCCGCGCCGAGCAGGTCGAAGCTGGTGCCCGCGTTGGTGTTCGCCCGGCCGACGGGCACGACGAACCAGATCAGGGTGCCGACCGCGAGGGCCAGGGCCGCTACGACCCAGAACAGCACGCGCCAGCTGGTGTTCTCGGCGATCGCCGCGGAGAACGGCAGACCGAGCGCACCACCGACGCCCATGGACGCGCTCATGATCGCGATGGACGAGCCCAGCTTCTCCGCGGGCACCGTGTCGCGCAGGAGGCTGATGCCCAGAGGCACCACGCCCATGCCGAGGCCCTGCAGACCGCGTCCGGTGATCATCGGAATCACCGAGGAGGACAGGGCGCAGACGACCGAGCCCACGACGAGCGGGATCAGCGAGACCAGGAGCATCCGCCGCTTGCCGTACATGTCACCGAGGCGTCCCGCGACGGGCGTCGCCACCGCCGCGGCCAGCAGCGTGGCGGTGATCACCCACGAGGCGTTCGAGGCGCTGGTCCCGAGCAGCTCCGGCAGGCCGCCGATCAGCGGCACGACCAGCGTCTGCGTGAGCGCGGCCACGATGCCCGCGAAGGCGAGGATGCCGATGACACCGCCTGAGCGGGACTCGGCCTTGGGATGGTCCACGGATACTCCCTCTTGCGCTCCCCCGGATCACGGCGGACGCGACGCACTGCACGACACTGCACGGCAGGAATGCGGCATGCATAGAATGTGCATCGTACATGTCTAATGCATCATGCATATTCGCATCGCATTACATCGCGGCGCCCGCGCGAGGCAATGCGATGCGGCGTCACGACGTGGCGCACCTGGCCGCGTCTCGCCGCACCGCGTCGCATCTCGTCGCACCGCACCGCGTCATATCTCGTCACACCACACCGCACGAACCAGGAGACGCCCCTCCCCAGCAGGACCAGCACGCCGATCCAGGAATCCAGGAGCCGAGGAACCCCCGCATGGACAAGCCGACATCCCTGATCGAGTTCGAGGCCATGCTGCTCGGGCGCCACATCCACCTGCTCACCCCGCAAGCACGAGGCCTGCACGGGCGGCTCGACCGCAGCGCCTATCTGCTGCTCAGCCGCATCCGGGCGGAGGGACCGATGTCCATCGGCCGGCTCAGCGCCGCCTTCGGTCTGGACGTCTCCACCCTCAACCGGCAGACCGCCGCCATGCTGCGGGCCGGTGTCGTCGAGCGCATCCCCGACCCGGACGGGGGCGTCGCCCGCCAGTTCGCCATCACCGCGGAGGGCGAACGACGGCTGACCGCCGACCGCGCCGAGAACGTCCGGGGGCTGGAGAAGGTGGTGGCCGACTGGACGCCCGAGGAGGTCGCCGAGTTCGCGGCCCTGCTCGGCCGCCTGAACCGCGACGTCGAACGCCACGACGGGCGACCCTGGCCGCGGAGTTGAGACCGGGGCTCGCGTGAGGGCCGGGGGGGGCCGCATCCAGCTTCCGACCCCCACGGGAGTCCGACTCCGCATCCGCCACGGCCCAGGTGCGCCCCCCAGAGGCCCGACCCGCGTCGCCCTCCCCCAACTCCGCTTCCGGCGTGAGCACTTCACCCCACCCCCCCTGACCTAGCCCTCCGTGCTTCACAGCACCCCAACTCACCATTCCCCTTTGTTGGTTGATCTTTCATCACTCCGACACCTGTCGGCGATCGGACGGTCGACGAATCTCAGCAGGGTGAGCTGGGCATGCCAAAGAGGCCGCTCACCCCACTCCGCGGCCACACAGGAGGACGCTGTGCAGAAGAGTTCGCGCATCCGCAAGGCCTCGCTCACCCTCGTCAGCGCCGTCGCGCTGGTCGTCGCCCTTCCGGGCAGCGCGCTCGCCGCTCCCCCAACGGCCCTGCCCGCCAACGCGGATGACCTGGAGAAGACGTACCAGCCGGCCTACGACTACGACACGGACGGCTGCTACCCCACTCCCGCCATCGGCCCCGACGGAACCGTGAACGGCGGCCTCAACCCGTCCGGCGCCCCGCAGGCCGAGTGCCACGACGCGTCGGACCTCGACAACACCAACGGGTACGCGCGGTCCAAGTGCAACAACGGCTGGTGCGCGGTCATGTACGGCCTCTACTTCGAGAAGGACCAGGCGACGATCGGCGGCCACCGCCACGACTGGGAGCACGTCGTGGTGTGGGTGCAGAACAACCAGGTCCAGTACGTCTCCACCTCGGCGCACGGCGAGTTCGCGGTGCACACCCGTGACCAGATCCAGTGGGACGGCGCACACGCCAAGATCGTCTACCACAAGGACGGGGTGAGCACGCACGCCTTCCGCGCCGCGAACCCGGCCGACGAGCCGCCGGAGAACGACCGTCACACATGGCAGTACCCGGCCCTGGTCGGCTGGAACGGCTACCCCGCGGGCCTGCGCGACAAGTTGAGCGCCTACGACTTCGGCAGCGCCAACTTCGGCCTCAAGGACGCCAACTTCGCCGCCCACCTCGCGAAGGCCGAGCCCGCGGGGATCGCGTTCGATCCCAACGCGTAGGACCCGCCGCGGACTCCCGTGTCCCGGCTCCCGTGTCCGGCACGGCAGCGCGACTGCCGTGTCCCGTACCGCGACGGCCGGGCTCAGCTGCTGGGGACGGCCACGGGAGGACCGCCGGCCGGACCCCGGACAGCTGTGGTGGTCAGTTCCTTCACCCGGGCGGCGGGCACCGGGACGCCAGGGGTCTCGAAGAACCAGCGTTCCATCTCTTCCCGGCTCAGCCCCTCGGGCCACTCCACCATGTACGGCTGGACGTAGACCGGGGTGTTGGGTTCGCTGCGCCAGCTGTCGGCGAGGGTGCCGATGTCGACCGCGTCGTAACCGAGGACGTCGAGAAGCCGGGCCACGTCCGCCTTGGCGGCCGGGTCGTCACCGGCGACGGGCAGGGCGCTGCGGTCGGCGGCACCGGCGGTCCGGGCGCTGGTGAACAGGCGCCGGAAGTCGATGTTGTTGAACGCCTTGACCAGGCGCGCACCCTCCAGATGCCGCTGCACGAGGGCGCTGGAGGTCAACTCGTCCGAGTCCAGCTCGGCGATGCGGCCGTCGCGGTCCGGGTAGTAGTTCATCGTGTCGATCACCGTCCGGCCGGCCAGGGCCTCCGCGGGCAGCCGGTCGTAGGCGCGCAGCGGGACGGTCGCCACCACCAGGTCACCGGCCCGCGCGGCTTCGGCGGGCAGGGCGGCGCGGGCCCGCTCGCCGAGTTCGGCGACGAGGTCGCCGAGGGTGTCCGGGCCGCGGGAGTTGCTCACGACGACGTTCAGTCCGGCGGCGACGGCGAGGCGGGCCAGCGCTCCGCCGATCATGCCGCTGCCGATGATTCCAAGGGTCTGGGTCACGGTGACGGATCTCCCTCTCGAAGACTCTCGAAGAATGCCGATGGCAATCGATGAACATCGATGAACACCGACCGCACAAGTGAACCTCAGTGTCACACATGCCACCAAGAGCCTCTCTTGCCATCCAGGGTCGGTCAAGCGGTACGATCACGGGGTGAGTGGAGCGGCGCGTACGAACACGCGAGACATCGCCAGGGCGGCCGTGCGGGCCGAACTGGCCCAGGTGGCCTTCGAGTTGTTCCGCCAGGAGGGCTTCGCCAAGGTCACCCTCGACGACCTGGCGGCGGCTGCCGGGGTGTCCCGCAGCACCTTTCTGCGCTACTTCGGCACCAAGGAGGACGCGGTCCTCGGCGCCTTCAACGCCCACGGCACCCAGGTCGCCGACGCCCTGCGGGCCCGCCCCGCCGACGAGGACGACTGGACGGCCCTGCGCCGGGCCCTGGACACCGTCGTCGAGCTCTACCGCCTGGACCCGGCGGGTTCCCTGGCGATGGCACGCCTCGTGCAGGACACCCCGGCCCTGTGCGCACGCCAACTGGAGAAACAGCACGGCTGGCGCCCCACCCTGGCCGAGGCCCTGGCCGAGCGCGACAACCCGGCAGGTTCCACGACAGTGGGCCGATCCGTACGAGCCGCGGCCGCCCTCGACTGCCTGAACGTCGCCGTCGACCACTGGACCGCCTCCGACGGCCACCTCGACCTGGTCGACCTCCTGGACGAGGCCTTCGCGGCACTCGCACCACACTGAGCCGGGTCAGGCACCCTTCGGGGCGGGCTCCAGAATCGCCAGGCCTTTCGCGTGACGGGGTCTAGGAAAGATGTCGCCCTGAGCGGGTCACGGAGAAGACCAGGTCAGACCCTGCTTCTCAGCCGGTCGCACCGGCGCGTGTCCTGTCACTGGGTGCCCGCGAACTGGAGGGCTGGAGGAGCTGGTCGACGGGTGCGTAGTCGTCGGTGAGCGGTTGGGCGTCGCCGATCCAGGAGGTGAGGTCGTCGCCGGTGGCGATCTTCCAGTCGGTTCGCCGGCTGTCCAGCGCTTCCTGGGTCGCGCGCAGGTCGACCGGTCGGCCGGAAGCGATCATCACCAGGTTGCCGCCCTCGGGGGTGGCGGTCGGGTCGAGGCCGATGTCGGTGGGTCGGCCGACGAGGGCGACGTGCTCGAAGGTCTCGCGGAGGGTGGCCGCTTCGGCGCGCGCGAAGGCCAGATCACCGTGGTCGATGAGGTTGGCGACGTACAGGCCGTCCTCGTCGAGCACCCGCCGTACGTCGGTCATCGCTTCCACGGTGGTGAGGTGCCACGGCACGCTGACGCCCCCGAAGGCGTCACCGACGACGAGGTCACGGCTACCGGCGTCCAGTCGGCGCAGGCCCAGCCTGCCGTCCTCGGCGCGTACGTCGATACCGGCTTCGGAGCTCAGACCGAACTGGTCGCGGTCGATGCGCACGACCCCGCTGTCGATCTCGGATACGAGGCTGCGCGTCCCGGGCCGCGTGGCCGCGAGGTAGCGCGGGAAGGTGAGCCCGCCGCCGCCCAGGTGGTGGGCGGCAAGTCGCTCGCCCTCGGGAAAGGCGGCATCGACCACCGACGCGATGGCGCGCACATACGTGAACTCCAGGAAGGTCGGGTCGTCGATGTCGACGTAGGAGTGCCGCACGCCGTCCAGGACGAGTGTGCGGCCGCTGTCCCGGTCGGGGTCTGCGACGACCCGTGCGCAGTGGTACTTGGTCTCCGCGTCGCAGCCACCGGGCGCGACCGTGGTGGCGAGGCCGCCGGCAACGACCACGAGTGTGAGGGCAGGGGTGCCGCTCCACCGTCGGGTCCGCCACTCGATGAGCGCCGAGCCGGCCACCAGCAGGCTCCCGAGGCCGATCAGTATGCCGCTGACCGGCAGCCGCGACACCAGGACGAAGCCGGTGAGGACGGTGCCGAAGATGGCACCGACGGTGCCGACGCCGGACAGCCGGCCGACAACCGTTCCGGTCTCGGCGAGGCTGGTGAGACGTAGCTTGGTCACGATCGGCGTCACCGCGGAGAGCAGCGCGCCCGGCACGAGGATGGTCAGCGACGCGATCAGCAACAGCACCGCCGGCGCCCACTCCGCACTGGTGCGCAGCACGGCGGGGGTGAGCGCCACGACCGCTCCCGACACCCCGAGCGACGGGCCTATGAGCCGGCGCGGATCGACCTGGTCGGCGAGGCGCCCGCCCAGCCAGGAGCCGCAAGCGATCGCGGTGAGCGCGATGCCGATCACCATGGTGCTGGCTTCGAGGGTGAGACCGAGGTAGGGAGCCAGCAGCCGCAACGCGACGATCTCGACCACCAGGACCGCGGCCGAGGACCCGAACACAAGCACGGCAGCGGCACGGGGACCCAGGCCGTGGTCGCCCGGCGTGTCCTTGGCGACGGGCGAGGAAGACGATCCGGTCACGGACGACATCCTCGCACGTGACTCACCGACGAACCGCCGCGCGGTACGCCGCCGGAGCCGCCTTCGCCGAGGTCCGGTCGATCCGCGACTCGGCCGCGTACAACGGGCGGAGGAGGCGCGCAGGTACCGGCGCAGGGTGTGTGCCCGGACGGGGATCGCGAAGAGATCCCCGTCCAACAGGGCAGGCCGCGCCCTTGGTTGGCCAGAGCTTGGACGGCGTTGCCGGTCAGGCTGCCGGTGCGCGGGCGAAGTCGTGGCCGAGGGCCTTGAGTTGGCGGGCCATGTCGCGCGTCCGGCGAGTGGGGTCGACAAAGTGCGGGTGGTGGTCGGAACCGCGGTCGCGACGATCCGCAGGGGTGTGACGGCAGGGAAGAATGAGGTCATGACGATGTGCAAGAAATGCGGTGCGCGGAAGCGCCGTTGGCCCCGTTCCTGCTCGCAGTGCCGCTCGAAGTCGAGCCGGGCGTCCTCGGCCGAGGATGCCGCCGACATGGCCGTGGCGGGAGGACTGTTCGAGTGGATCTGGCGAGGAGTCACGACAGTTGTCCGGCTGGTGCTGCGAATATTCAACTGATTCACTTCTGTTGACGAGGCGAGCAGGCCGGAGGCCGGACAAGCCTCCGGCACGGAAGCCGGCCTCCTGAGCGGCCCCTGCGGCAGGGGCCGTTCCGCCCGGCCGCCGGCCTCCCCCGCCCGCTCAGCGGTCGTCCAGGAGTTCTTGCGGGACAGGTCCGACAGCAGGCTGTCACCCGGCCACCACTGCGCGGCCGGCGCCGTAAACAGCCCAAGTCATGCGGAAGCAGGCCGAGTCCTGGGGACAAGCCTGCTGCCGTGATCGGCCTCGGTGCGTCGCCTACCGGAGCCCTCCGGGCTGGTCCTTGGCCCACCACAGGAAGGCGGCGGCGTGCTGTTGGTTGGCGAAGCCGTCTCCGACCAGGTGGTGCAGGAGGTCGTTGCTCCACAGGATGAGCCGCCCGAGGGTCCAGTTCACCGACTCGGGCGCCGGCAGCTCCAGTCCGTACACCGACCGCGCGATCTCGCGCTTACCGCCTGCCTGCGTCGTGTACTTGAGGATCGACAGGAAGCGGTCCGGCTGCGTCACGCACAGGGCTCTCGTCAGGAGAGCCTCCTTGAATCCGGTCATGGCGAACGGCTTCGTACCCGTCAGCAGGTGCTGGAGCCGGTCCGCGAGCGGTATGTCGTCGGGTCCGTACAGGAGATAGTCGATGGTCCGACGGGTCGACTCGCCGGCCGCCGCATCGCCCATGGCGTTCCAGGCGGAGTTGAAGGTGGCCTGGTTGCCGGGGTGGGCTCCGACATCGGAGTTGGCGAAGTCCTTGAGGACCCTGGGGTCACATGTCCGCAGCCCGTCCGGGGAGAAGACCTTCTGGTACTTCGCCCAGTAGAGCGCGACCTCGGGCTCGAAGTCGGGCTTGGTGACGAGGTACCGCGCCTTGAGCCGGCTGACGCGGTCCAGTCGCTCGGGCTCGACGTCCTCGGGTTTCGGAAAGCGGGCCTTCAGGTCGCTGAATGCGTACGGCGGCTGCTTCTGGGGAGAAGCGGGCTCTCCGTGCTCCCATTGGTAACCACACCGGTGCTTCACGACTCGACGTCCGCCACCGAGCGAGCGGACCACCTCGACATCCTCGTCGTCGCTGCACAGTGGACACATGGCCAAGCTCATGGCTCCCCACCCCGTTCCCATGGTGCTCGCACCCCGGCACGAGCCGAAACGCTCATGCCGTGGGCGCCGCATTCTTGCACCGCTCGGAGCGGCCGGGTCGGTGAAAGTGACGGTGACGGTGCCAGTGACCGTGACGGTGTTCACGTTGTCGCGATGCGCCCGGCGTCATGCGCCTGGCCCGGGCCGATGGCGTGGGTGACCAGTCCGGGAGCCTTGATCACTGCCGGGCCTGCTGATTGGCTGGCCGGCATGACTGAGCTCGGACCCGTCGCCTGGCCACCTGCTCCGATCAGGACCGAGCGGCTCGTACTCCGTGAGCCCGAGGCCCGGGACCGTGCGGCGGTCATCGAGCTGCTGGCCTCGTCGGAGGTGGGCACCTACCTCGGTGGCCCCCGGCCGCGTGACGAGCTCGAACGCGAGATGCCCGGCGCGCCCGTCCGGCGCCCCGGCCTTTTCATGGTCGATCTCGACGGAACGATGATCGGCCGGATCACGCTCACCAGAGACACGGGGCACATTCGTCAGGCTGCCGGGAAGGCCGAGCTCGGCTACCTGTTCCTGCCGCGGGCATGGGGATACGGGTACGCCGCCGAGGCGTGCGCGGCAGCACTCGGCTGGTTCGCCGACGCGCTTCCCGGCGAACCAGTGGTGCTCGCCACCCAGACCGCCAACGTCCGCTCGATGCGCCTCGCGGCGAAGCTGGGGTTCACCGAGGCGGAGCGGTTCGAGGACTACGGCGCCGAGCAGTGGTTCGGCGTGTGGTCCCCGGCATGACGATTACCGGCACGCCTTGGTAGCCGCGGCGGCCGTCAGCCTGGTTCTCCTGGCGTACGGGCTTACCGAAAGCGGTTCGGACGGTTCCCGGCAGGAGCAGCGACGGGCGCTGACCGGCAAGAGCGGGTTCAGCCATGCGGCCCATGCGGCGGCGTCGTCGGTGACGGGCCGGTGAATGCAGCGGCCCTCCGGCGCGTCCGAGTGCGGAAGGCGCCGGGAACCGGAATGTGGCCAGAATCGTTTCGAGTACCAGCACTACCGGAGGAGTACCGACCTTGTCCGCCAGACCGACGGACCCCTCGGGGCACAGTCCCCGACCATCCCGCCAGGACGTTCCCGAGCATGAGAACGGCACCCGGCGGGGTGGTGTTCGATGAGTGCCGCCAACGCCGTGCTGGGCCTGCTGGCCGTGTTCGTGCTGACCGCCGGCACCGGCTACTTCGTCGCTCAGGAATTCGCCTACGTCTCCGCCGACCGGCTCGCCCTCGCCCGTGAGGCAGAGGCCGGGAACCGGAAGGCCGCCCGCGCCCTGAAGGTGCTGGAGCGGCTGTCGTTCATGCTCTCCGGGGCCCAGCTGGGCATCACCGTGACCGGACTGGTCGTCGGCTTCATCGCCGAGCCCTCCGTCTCCGCGCTGCTCAAGCCCGCGCTGACCGGCATCGGCGTCCCCGAGGGCGCGGTCGGCGGCATCTCCGTCGTACTCGCCTTCGTGGGCGCCACGGTGGTGCAGATGGTGCTGGGCGAGCTGGCCCCCAAGAACCTCGCGATCGCCGTACCGGAGCGGCTGGCGAAGGCCCTGGCCCCGTCGACGCTGGCGTATCTGAAGGTCGTCGGTCCCCTCGTCCGCGTCTTCGACGGGGCGGCCAACCGACTGCTGCGCAAGGTGGGCATCGAGCCGGTCGAGGAGTTGCACCACGGGGCCACCCTGGAGGAGCTCGGCCATCTGATCGGCGAGTCCCACGAGCAGGGCGAGCTGCCCAAGGACACCGCGGACCTGATCGACCACGCCCTGGAGTTCTCCGAGCGCACCCTGGACGAGGTGATGGTCCCGCGTGTCGACGCCGTCTTCGTCCGCAAGGACGCGGGTGCCACCGAAGCGGTCGACCTGATCGGCAGACACGGCCACTCCAACTACCCCGTCCTCGGCGACCACCCCGACGACGTCACCGGCGTCCTGGGCGTACGCGAGCTGATGCGCCTGCCCGCCGGCCGGCTCACCGGCATCACCGCGGGCGCCCTCGCCCGGCGGCCACTGCTGCTGCCCGACACACTGCCCCTGTCGGAGGCGGTCGGGCAGATGCGGGAGCGCGACGACGAGTTCGCCGTCGTGCTGGACGAGCACGGCGGGGTGGCGGGCATCGTCACCTACGAGGACATCGCCGAGGAGCTGGTCGGCGACATCGCCGACGAGAGCGACACGGTCACCGAACTCGCCGTCGCCGACGCCGGCGGCTGGCTGGTGGACGCCGGGCGCCGCCTCGACGAGATCGCCGAGGCCACCGGCATCGACCTGCCCGAGGAGGAGGACTACGACACCGTGGCCGGCCTCATCGTGGACCGCCTCGGCCGCTTCCCCGCCATCGGCGACCGGCTCACCGTCGAGCTGCCCGGCGGAGGCCGCGCGGTGATCGACGTACGCACCCTGGACCGTCACGTGCCGGAGCGGGTCCGACTGGAGCGGCTGCCCGCCGTGGACCGTGAGGAGGAGCCGGCATGAGTTTCCCGATGGCACTCTTCGTCACCGTGCTGCTGCTGATCGGCAGCGGCTTCTTCGTCGCGGCCGAGTTCGCCCTGGTCGCCGCGAAACGACACCGCGTGGAGAAGGCCGCCGCCCAGGGGCAGCGCGGCGCCAAGGCCGCGCTCGCCGGCATGCGCGAACTGTCGCTGATGCTGGCCGGCGCCCAGCTCGGCATCACCATCTGCACCCTGGGCCTGGGCTCGGTGTCCAAGCCGGCCATCTCGCACGAACTCGACCCGCTGCTGCACGACCTGGGCCTGCCCAGCGCGCTCAGCTACGGCGTCGCCTTCGCCGTCGCGATGATCGTGGTGGTGTTCCTGCACATGGTGCTCGGCGAGATGGCCCCGAAGTCCTGGGCCATCGCCCACCCCGAACGCTCCGCGATGCTGCTCTCCCCGTCCTTCCGGGCCGTGGTGAGGGTGGTCCGTCCGCTGATCGGAGTGCTGAACCGGATCAGCAACGTCCTGGTACGGCTGTGCCGGGTCACCCCGCGCGACGAACTGCTCTCGGTCCACAACCGGGAGCAGCTCACCCACCTCGTCGAGGAGTCCGAGCGGCTCGGCCTGATCAGCGTGGCCGACTCGGAGCTGCTCACCCGCTCGCTCACCGAACCGCAGACCCCGGTGGGTGACCTTCAGGTGCCGGCCGCGGAGATCGTCTCGGTCGGCGGCACGGCGGACGTCGACGAGATCCTGCGCGTGGCAGCCGACAGCGACCGCACCCGCCTGCTCGTCCGGGACGAGGCCGCCGTCATCGGTTCCGTCCACACCCGCGACGCCTTGGTCGCCCGTGCCCAGGGCCGCGCGATCAGCGCCCGTGAACTGGCGCGGCCGGTGCCCGAGATGGGTCAGGGTGCCACGGTCGCCGACGCGATCGACGTACTGCGAGGGCGCCGTGCCTCCCTGGCCGTCGTCGTCGACGAGTCCGGCCGGCTCACGGGCATGGTGAGCCTGGACGACCTACTGGCCCGCTACCTGCAGCCACAGGGGTCCTGACCGGGCGTTTCCATACACGCCAGGCCCCCTGCCGTTGGGGGACGCGGTTGGCGAATCCGCTGCGCGGCGGTAGGTGTCTGCTCAGTCCCAGCGACACGCCGCACGCACGGCGTGTCGCTGGGACTCAGACCCCACTTGCCCTCGCCTTGGCGGGATTCGCGCCAGGACGGGTAACGGGTGGCCGCCGAGACCGGTCACAGGTGCTCGGCCGACGGCCCTGCCGGCTCCCGTCCGCCCACGCTGACCAGCCCGGCCTCGTAGGCGGCGATGACGGCCTGGACGCGGTCACGCAGCTGGAGCTTGGCGAGTACGCGGGAAACGTGGGTCTTGACGGTCGTCTCGGCCAGGTGCAGGCGGTCGGCGACTTCGGCGTTGCTCAGTCCTCGGGCCAGCAGACCCAGGACTTCGCGTTCGCGCGGGGTCAGGGAGGCGAGGTCACGGTGAATCGCGGTGGTGTGGCTGTCGTGACTGTCCCGCTGCGTGAATCTCTCCACCAGGCGGCGAGTGACGGCCGGTGCGAGCAGCGCGTCTCCGGAACGGACCGTGCGGACGGCGGAGATCAGCTGCTCGGGGGTGACGTCCTTGAGGAGGAAGCCGCTGGCCCCGGCGGACAGGGCCGCGTAGACGTACTCGTCGAGGTCGAAGGTGGTCAGGATGATCACACGGGGTTCGCCCGGGGTGCCGGTGAGGATGCGGCGGGTGGCCTCCAGGCCGTCCGTCTCCGGCATCCGGACATCCATCAGGACCACGTCGGGCCGGGTGCGGCGGACCGCGTCGACGGCTTCGGACCCGTTGGTGGCCTCGCCGACCACCTCGATGCCGTCGGAGCGCAGGATCATCCGGAATCCCGTACGGACCAGGGTCTGGTCGTCGGCGAGCACCACGCGCGGTGGCGGCTCGGTCACAGTGCCTCCAGGGGGATGAGTGCCTCGACACGGTAGCCGCCGGTGAGGCGCCGCCCGGTGTGCAGGGTCCCGTCGTAGACGGAGAGGCGCTCGCGCAGGCCGAGCAGTCCACGGCCGTTTCCGGTGGCCGCGGCGGGGCCCGGAGGTCCGCCGGTGTCGGAGACCTCCACCCGGATCCGGTCGGGGGCGTATTCGACGGAGACGGTGGCACTCGCCCCGGACGCGTGTTTGACCGTGTTGGTCAGCGCCTCCTGGACCACGCGATAGGCGGTGAGCCCGATGCCGGGTGGCATGGGGCGGGCCACTCCGGTGATCTTCAGGTCGACGGGCAGGCCGGTGTCCCGGACCCGCCCGACGAGTGTCTCCAGCTGTTCCAGGCCCGGTTGCGGGGTCAGGTTCTCGGCACTGGTCGCGTCCTGGTCGCCGCTTTCCATGGTGAGCAGGCCCATGACGTGACGCAGCTCGGTCATGGCCGCCCGGCCGCTCGCCTCGACGGCGAGCAGTGCCTCGTCGGCCTCGTCGGGGACGACTCTCATGACCCGGCGGGCGGCGCCGGCCTGGATGACCATGACGCTGACGTTGTGGGTGACGACGTCGTGCAGTTCGCGGGCGATTCTGGCGCGTTCCTCCTCGACGGCGCGGCGCAGTGCCTCGGCCTGCTCGCGTTCCACGGCGGTCAGCCGGGCGCGGCCCTCGTCGGTGCGTACCCGCCAGGTGCGCAGGCCGTTGGCGGCCATCGCCAGCGGTCCGAGGATCCACAGGGCCACGTACTCGTTCGGGACGATGCCCGGCTGATACGGGTAGACGTGGGTGGTCGAGGCGCCCGACGTGTAGACGAGGAGGACCGCCGTCGGCACGGCCGCCAGGGTGGGAATCCTGTACGGGCTGTAGGCCGCGGCGCTGTAGACGGCGACGACAAGGGGGTAGAAGGTCAGCCGCGCAACGTCCTGTGGGGTCAGCAGTGCCAGGCAGGTCACCGCGCACAGCACGACGAGCGGGTAGCGGCGGCGCAGTGCCAGGGCACCGGAGGTGACGAGCGCGAGGGCGCTCAGGGCCACCCGGGCATCCGTTCCCGACGGCTGGATCGCCTTCCCCACACCGGGAAGGACCTCGCGAATCTGATGGTCGGCGACGTCGATGGCGTAGTACACGGTGGCGACGGCGAAGACCCCCGCCACCAACAGGTCGAACTGCCGGCCGCGCCGGGTGGGGCGCGGTGCCGGCCCGGTCGGGCGCAGCGCACGACGGGCTGCCTCTCGCAGCCGGTCCACCGCGGTCGTCTCGTTCGTCACCGGCACATTCTCGCCGTCACCCGGCCCTCCTGGGATCCGTCCCGGAGGTCACTTCCGGCGCACCGCCTACATCAGTCGCCTACTTCTCAGGGAGGACACCGCCGGGCCCTCGTTCCGACGGACGACCGGAAACGGCACGGGCGAAGGACGTGGCCGGACCGGGAGCCCGCCTAGCGTCCAGGGCGCCAGACGCTTGGACCCGAGGAGCCCTTCATGACCCAGCCGGTGATCGAACTGCGCGACGTGAGCCGCGGATACGACGACGGGCCGCCCGCCCTGCACGACACGTCGCTGACCGTGCGGCCCGGTGAGGCCGTCGCGATCCTGGGACCGTCCGGCAGCGGCAAGTCCACGCTGCTCAACCTGATCGCGGGTCTGGACCGGCCGGACACGGGGACCGTGACCGTGGACGGTGTACGGGTCGACCGGCTGGGCGAGGCCGCGGCGGCCCGCTACCGGCGGTCCAGGATCGGCATGGTCTTCCAGTTCTTCAACCTGCTCGACGACCTGACCGTCGCGGACAACGTCGCGCTTCCCGCGCAGCTGGCCGGCATGGCCCGGGGCGAAGCGCGTCGCCGGGCGGCTGAACTCCTCGAAGCCCTCGATATCGACCGGCACGCCGCCGGCTACCCCGGGCGGCTGTCCGGGGGTGAACGCCAACGCGTCGCGGTGGCCAGGGCGTTGATGAACCGGCCGCCGCTGATCCTGGCCGACGAGCCCACCGGCGCGCTCGACACGGCGGCCGGCCAGGACGTCAGCCGACTGCTCAGGGACCTCAACGCCGAGGGCCAGACCCTGGTCGTGGTCACCCACGATCTCGCCCTGGCCCGCTCCTGCACGGACCGCACGGTGCGGATCGTCGACGGCCGGATCGCCGAGGACCGGATCACCGGCGGCCAGACCGCCGACGGTGGCATCGCCGACAGCCGCAGCGCCGAGGGCAGCGGCGCGGAGGTGGCCCGATGAGCGCGCTGGGCCGGGTGGTGCGCTCGGGCGTGAAGCGACGCCGTGTGCAGACGCTCGTGATCGGCCTGACCGCGATGATGGCGGTCGCCGCGTCCGTCCTGGCGGGCTCGCTGCTGGTGATCTCCGGCGCTCCGTTCGACGACGCCTTCGCCCGGCAGCACGGCGCGCACCTGTCCGCCGAGTTCGACGCGGCCGGCACCAGCGCCGGTCGGGCGAAGGCGACCGGGCGTGCCGAAGGGGTGGCGGCCTCGGCGGGCCCGTTCCGCGCGGTGTCGGTCACCCCACGCGTCCACGACGGCGCGAATGCGTGGCCGATGACCGTCGTCGGCCGCGGTGACCCCGACGGAGCGGTCGACGACCTCAAGCTGACCGCCGGGCGCTGGGCCACTCGCCCCGGCGAGATCGTGCTGAACGCGGACGCCTCGCTCTTCCCCACCCTCGGTCTCGAACTCACCTTCCCCGGCCTGCCCGGTACCCCCACCGTGAAGGTGGTCGGCGCGGCCCGCTCGGTCACCCACAGCGCCGACGCGTGGGTGTCTCCGGCCCAGGTCACCGAGCTCACGCCCGACCGGCCCGGCGGCTACCAGATGCTCTACCGCTTCACCGCCGCCGACACCGAAGCCCAGGTCTCGGCAGGCCGCAAGGCCGTGACAGCGGGGGTCAAGGCGGTGACGGGGACGCAGTCCTGGCTCACCGTCAGGGCGTCCGCCGAGCGCGACACCGCGCTGTACGTGCCGTTCCTCCTCGCGTTCGGCGTCCTGGGCCTGGTCATGTCGGTTCTCATCGTGGGCAACGTGGTCGCCGGCACCGTGAGCGCGGGACTGCGCCGGATCGGCGTCCTCAAGGCCATCGGCTTCACCCCGGCGCAGGTCGTACGGGCCTACGTGGGCCAGGCCCTGATCCCGGCGGCGGTCGGCACGGCACTCGGTGTTCTCGCGGGCCACCTGCTGGCCGTGCCGGTGATGTCCGAGACCGAGGACGTCTACGGCACCACCTCTCTGGCCGTCGTCCCCTGGGTCGACACGGCCGTGGTAGGCGGAGTGCTCGGTCTGGTCGCGGTGACCGCCTGGGCGAGCGCCTGGCGGGCCGGCCGGCTCCGCACGGTCGACGCGCTCGCCGTCGGGCGTACCGCGCGAACGGACCGCGGCCGGTGGGCGGCACGCCTGGCCGGACGGCTCCCCGTGTCCCGGCCACTCGCCCTGGGCCTGACCCGCCCCTTCGCCCGCCCCGCCCGTGCCCTGGCCATGGGGACGGCGGTCCTGTTCGGCGCCGCCGCCATCACCTTCACCGTCGGCATGGGGGCATCGCTCGGCGAAGTGACGAAGGCCAGAGCCCATGACGCCGCCGACGTCACCGTCGCCGCACCTCTGCCGGAGCTCGGCCCCAACGGTCCGATCGCCTCATCGCGGCCCGAGCCCGATCCGGCCGCCGTCGCCACCGCGATCGACGCCCAGCCCGCGACCCGGACCCACTACAGCACCGCGACAGCCCGGGCCACGGTCCCAGGCCTGGCCGGCACCACGGCGGTCGTCGCCTTCACCGGCGACGCCTCCTGGGGCGGCTACACCATGGTCTCCGGCAACTGGATCGCCGAGCCCGGCGAGGCCGTGGCGCCCACCGGCTTCCTCACCGCCACCGGTACGCGCATCGGGGACACCGTCACACTGGGCGGCCTGGGCGAGGCGGCGGTCACGGTCCGGATCGTCGGCGAGGTCCTCGACCCCCGCGACGACGGCATGCAACTGTTCACGGACGCCGCCACGCTCTCACCCGCGCACCCGGCCCTGACGGACACCACGCAGCACATCGCGGTGAAGTCCGGTACCGACGTGGTCCGTTACGTCGACACGCTGAACGAAGACCTGAAGCCGCTCGGGGTCACCGCCCGGCCCGGCGGAGCCGACGGCGGCAGCGACATGGTCGTCACGCTCAACGCACTGTCGGCGCTCCTGACACTGATGCTCGTCGCCGTCGCGGCGCTCGGCGTACTCAACACGGTCGTACTCGACACCCGCGAACGCGTTCGCGAACTCGGCGTCCACAAAGCCCTGGGCATGACGCCCCGGCAGATGATCGCGATGGTCGTCACCTCCGTGGTCGTGACCGGACTGGCCGGCGGCGCCCTGGGCGTTCCGCTCGGCGTCACCCTGCACGGCTGGGTCCTCCCCGCCATGGGCCACAGCGCCGGTCTCGACCTCCCCGACTCCGTGCTCACCGTCTACCACGCCGCCGAACTGGCCCTACTGGTCTCGGGCGGCCTCCTCATCGCCGTCCTGGGCGCGCTGCTCCCCGCAAGCTGGGCCGCAAGAACCCGCACCGCCACCGCCCTGCGAACCGAATAGGAGGACTGGAGAGGCCTCCATCGAGAACCCGGAGAACTTGATCGCTTTGTACCGCGCCGTGGAGCGCTTCTTCGACGAGCACCTCGGACACGGCCGGGACGAGACGTAGCCGCCGTCCTGGCCGTGGCGGTCGGCGGTCGGCGGTCGGCGGTCGGCGGTCGGCGAAAGGAAATCCGTGAGGACCCGCAGCCCAGAGGCCGCAGTCTCCGCGGCCGCCATCAGCGGATGCTCTGCCCAGCGGCTGCGGAAGTACTACGGGAAGCGGCGACGGGGAAGCGCGAGGCGCGAGCGCCTGAGAGAGACACGGCGAGTCGGAACGGAGCCCGCGCGCCGCTCCGTCAAGGACGGCCGGCCCCGTCGCCGCGGACCCGGTCAGGATGTGGAGAAAGTTGCCGAAGTCCCCCTGCGGTTCGCGGTACTGGGGCCACTCCGGGTGTGGCGCGGCAAGGAGGAGCTGACCCTCGCATCGCCCCAGCAGCGTGTGGTGCTGGGGCGATGCTGTTGCGGCGCGGGCGCCTTGTCACCACCGCCGAGATCGTCCACGCCGTATGGGGGGGAGGACCCTCCGACAGCGGCCGTGCCCGTACCCCTCTCTGTCAGCCGATGCGGGAATGGCACTGCGCCGCCGGTTATCCGGTTCACAGTTCCTGGACGACGTACGGCGTACAGGGCCACGTACGTCCCCGATGTCGGCCGTGCCGTCCAGTACCTGCCGACCACCCCCACGCCCTCCAGCCACTCCCATCCGTGCAGGTCGCGGAGGAAGGCGCGAGGCACCTTGAGGAAGCCGGATTTTGTCTCCGGAGGCAGCGGTCTGCCCAGGCGATCCTGGGAGCGCATGCCGTGGGCCCACTCGTAGGAGGAGTCGCCGATGACCGTACGGTTCACCACCGCCACCCAGGATCTGCCGGATAGGGCATCGTCTCGGCAGGGACTGTCATGTCGATGCGTGGGTGAGCTCGTGGGCCCGCTGCCACAGTCGGGCACCGAGATCCGCGTCCGCGGCAGGGGCGCGCAGTGGCTCCGGCTCAAGCCGGTTGTAGAAGACGTCTCTCAGTTTGCTGCGGTCGGTGGTGGCGATCCTGACAATCGGCTCGGCGCCCTCCTCCGGTGACTGCGTCAGGTACCGACCGATCAGGCTTGACTTCGCTGCCGTGATCAGTGCGGAGTTGCGGTCGAGGCCGGAGCGGACGGTGCCGGGGTGGAACGCAACAGCGGTCATTGTGTCCGGTGCCCGGCGGTTGATCTCGGCGGCATGTACGACACTTGCCAGCTTCGAGGCGTTGTACGAGCGCATCTGTGCGTAACGGCTCCGTTTCTGGTCCAGATCGTCCGGGTTGAGCTTTCCGAACCGGTAGAGACTGGAGCCGGTGTTGATGACAAGGGCGGAGGGAGCCTGGAGGAGCTTCTCCCAGAGAAGCGATGTCAACAGGAAGGGAGAGAGGAAATTGACCTGCACGGTCAATTCATGACCGTCTGACGTCGTTTCCCGCTTAGGTGAAACGATGCCGGCGTTGTTGACGAGGATGTCTATCCGCGGCATGTGGGAGATCAGGTGCTGAGCGAGTTCGCGCACCTCGCTGAAGCGCGCGAAGTCCGCAGGGAAAGCGGTGCCACCGACTTCGTCGGCGACAGCGCGGGTTCTGGTCACCGCACGGCCCACGACTACGACTGACGCACCCATTGCGGCCATCTGCCGTGCCGCGGCTGCGCCGACGCCGGAACTGGCGCCGGTGACGACGGCGGTCAGGCCGTCAAGTGTTTCTGCTTGCATGGATCCGACGCTAGGTCCCCGGTCGCGGCAGAGGAAGTGAGCCGTGACCCTGGTACTGCCGGCACCAGGGTCCGGGGCTCGTTCCGGCTTACCCTTGCCCTCATGGACGACCGCACCGTGAACTTGCTGGGCGATTATCTGCGGGCTCGTCGCGAGCTGGTGCGCCCTGCGGATGTCGGCCTTCCTGAGACCGCACGTCGGCGGGTGCCCGGCCTGCGCCGCGAGGAAGTCGCGACACTCTCCGGTATCAGCGTGGACTACTACCTCGGTCTCGAACAGGGCCGTGACCGGCGGCCGTCTGCGGAAATCCTCCGGGCACTCGCTCAGGCTCTGCGGCTCGACGAGTCCGCAACCACGCACTTGTTCACGCTCGCCAATTCTGTCCCGCGTTCGCGCGTGCGTGCTCCCCGCCCCAGGGTGTCTCCCACCTTGGCTCGGCTGATCGACTCCTGGCCGGCGACACCCGCGTTTGTGCAGACCCATACGTTCCTGGTGCTGGCAGCGAATCCGCTGGCCCAGGCCCTGTCGCCCGCGCACACACCAGGGACCAACCTCGTCCGAACCGTGTTTTTGGAGCCGGACAACTTCCTGGTCGAACCGGATCCGCGTCAGGACTTCGTGGCGTGCCTGCGCGGGCTGGCCGGCACGGAGGCCGACGACCCGGACCTGGAGGCGCTGGTAGGCGAATTGTCCATGCGCAGCGAGAGCTTCCGACGTCTTTGGGCCAGGCATGATGTCGGGGGCCGCACCAATGGCAGGGTGACGATCGCGCACCCGCGGGCCGGTACCCTCACGCTCGATCTCGAACGGTTTCTGGTGCCCTCCGCACCGGGACAGCAGCTGGTGGTCTATTCCGCAGAGTCGAGCAGCCGGTCGCATGAGGCACTGCGTCTGCTCGCGGAATTGGCCGACTGACGAGCCGTTGCCATGTCGATTGCGCGTTCACTCTTGATCGAACAAGGTGCTGTATCGGGTCAGTTGGCGGCTGCGCGCGCATGAAGTAAGGGGCTTTGGTAGCTCCGCCGCCTCACCGGCGAGAGCACCATCTCATGGCGCTGTCCGACGTCGCCGGACCAAGTCCGTATTCCGGAAAGGAAACTGACGGTGCCCAAGAGGCGATGAGGCGACTGTCCCGTCTGCCCGTTGGGATTTGGTCGAGCCAGTCCTGACCGCCTGGCAGACCGGACGCCGCGGCCGCGGACACCGGCCGCCCGCCGGACCATGCCCTGCCCGACGCGCGCGGCGAGATCAGGGGCGTCGGCTCGGTCAAGATCAGTCAGTTCGGCATGACAGCGCCGGCCAGGACGTCGCTGCCAGACGACTTCGAGGTGCTGAACGGGGCCTTCTTCTACACGGGCACCAAGAGACCGTCCTGCGCCCGGAGAACAGCGCCTTCGAACCTGAGGGCTCCCTTGGCACGAAGGCAGGGATCGCTGGTTCGCGCAGACCCTGCCGCCTGCGCGTACCGCTACTCGCACCTTCCAGCCCGTTGCGGTCAGTGACCTGCTACGACGCCCTGATACCCCCATGTGTCAAGAAGTCAGCGTCTTCCACGGCTACGTCAGCCTGGAGATGGCCGGAGGCTTCAGCCACACCGCCGTCCCCTCGCAGGAGTCCTGGGCCTGGACCCTGGACTCCCTCGACACTCTGCTGCGCACCTGGACCACGACCCGAGGCTGAGGCGATGAACACCGGACACGACTGGATCACCACACCTGTCACCGCGGACATGCTGCGCGGTTTCCTCGACCTGGAACCCACCCCACACGGCCTGCTGCCGCACCGCCTGCCCGCCCGGGCCCGCCGGCAGATCCCCGACGACCAACTCGCCGTGGCCGAGGCCCAGCCCTCCGGCGTGCGGCTGGTCTTCCGCACCAGGGCCACCACCATCGAACTGGACACACTGCCCACCAAGCGGGTCCACCGAGGCTTCCCGGCCCCCGCGGACGGCGTGTACGACCTGCTCGTCGACGGCCGCCTCGCCGCCCAGACCACGGTGACCGGCGGCAACGTACACACCATCGTCGACATGGCCACCCAGTCCGCCGAACTGACCGAGGGGCCCGCCGGCACCGCCCGGTTCGCCGAACTGCCCGCGCGTGACAAGGACATCGAGATCTGGCTTCCGCACACGGAGATCACCGAACTGATCGCCCTGCGCACCGACGCCCCCGTCGAACCGGCACCCGACAACGGCCGCAAAGTGTGGCTGCACCACGGCAGCTCCATCAGCCACGGCTCCAACGCCACCCACCCGACCGCCACTTGGCCCACCCTGGCCGCGAACAGGGGCGGGGTGGAACTGGTCAACCTGGGGTTCAGTGGCAGCGCGCTGCTCGACCCGTTCACCGCCCGTGCGATACGGGACACCCCCGCGGACCTGATCAGCCTCAAAATCGGCATCAACGTCGTCAACACCGACGCCATGCGCCTGCGCGCCTTCACCCCCGCGGTCCACGGCTTCCTCGACACCGGGCCCCCTCGCGCCCGACTTCGACGGCGTCACCCTGCGCTTCAAGGCCACGGGCGATCCCGCCGAACGCGCCGCCGGGCGCCTGACACTCAACATCATCCGCGACGAACTCGCCCGAATCGTCGAACAACGGGCGACCGACGACCCGAACCTGCACCACCTCGACGGCCGCGACCTCTACGGCGAGAAGGACTACGCCGAACTCCCGCTGCCCGACGAGGTCCACCCCGACCCCGCCGGACACCGCCGCATCGGCGAGAACTTCGCACGGCTCGCGTTCGGCGACGGCGGCCCCTTTGCCGGCAAGAGAGGATGACCGAATCGCGGCCATGCCGACCGTAAATGGCACTCAGCCTCGCTGATGCCAGGGGGATTCCCGCCCATACCGTCGATACGGGCCTTCGGTTCCGATTCGGCAACATCGCCGCAGGTCAGGAGCCCTTGGCGACCGGCTCAAGGATCGCGACACACTCAACATGGTGCGTCATCGGGAAGAGATCGAACGCCCGCAGCGTCCGTACCCGGTAGCCGCCCTCCCGGAAGTACGCCAGGTCGCGGGCCAGCGCCGCCGGGTCGCAGGCGACGTACGCGATCTTGCGGGCGCCGAGGGAGGCGAGGTGCTGGACCGTCTTCTTGCCGGCGCCGGCGCGGGGCGGGTCGAGGACGATGAGGTCGACCTCGGTGATGCCGGTGCGCGGGAGGACGGCCTCGACCTTGCCCTGTTCGATGCGGACGCGGTCGAACGCGGCGAGGTTGTGCTTGGCGTCCTCCACCGCGCGCTTGCCGGACTCGATGCCGAGGACCGCGCCCTTGTCGCCGAGGCGGTCGGCCAGCGCGCCGGCGAAGAGGCCGACGCCGCAGTAGAGGTCGAGGGCCATGTCGCCCTTGCGCGGCAGCAGGCCCTGCATGACGGCCTTGACCAGGGTGTCGGCCGCCATCGGGTGGACCTGCCAGAAGCCGCCGCTGCCGACCCGGTGCGTACGGCCGTCGGCGCGCTCGCGGACGAAGGCGCGGCCGTGGACCCGGTGGATACCGCCGTCGTGCTCCTCGACGCGCATCACGGAGACGGGCTTGTCGAGTTCGACGAGGGGCAGGCGGGCGCCGGGCCGCGGTTCGAGGATCACCATACGGTCCTGCGAGCCGGTCGCCGCGATCGCCTCGACCGACTCCATGCCGGACCAGTCGCGTTCCTCGATGCCCAGCTCGGAGACCCCGGGCGCCGCGATCATGCAGTGCTCGACCGGCTCGACCTCGTGCGAACGGTGGCGGCGCAGACCGGCGTTGCCGTCCTCGTCGACCGCGTACTGCACGCGCGTACGCCAGGCGGGGACCTCGCCGGCGGGCAGCTTGTCGCCCTCGGCGGGCATCACCGTGCCGTCCCAGCCGGCCTCCTCCGGGGTGAGGCCCGCGAGCCGCTGCAGCTGCTCGGTGATGACCTCGCCCTTGAGCCGCCGCTGCGCGCCCGGCTTGGCGTGCTGCCAGTCGCAGCCACCGCAGCGGCCCGGACCGGCGTACGGACAGGGCGCCTCGACGCGGTCCTTGGACGCCTCCAGCACGGTCACCGCGTCCGCCCGCAGGAAGCGCGAGTCCTCCTCGCCGTCCGTCACCCGCGCGACGACCCGCTCGCCGGGCAGCGCGTGCCGTACGAAGAGGACCTGGCCGGCGTCCGTACGGGCGATGCAGTGCCCGCCGTGCGCGACGGGGCCGATCTCGACCTCGTACTCCTGACCCACGAGCGACCCCGCCGGCGATTTCTTCGGTTCTGCCTGCATGGCGGGGTGACTCCAGATGCGAAATGGGGAACGGCCGGACAACAGCCCACCAGTCTACGTGGACACCGCCCGACCGCTCACCACAAGCCCGTGGGCCCCCTGCCTCTCAGCGCTTCGGGGACGACGGCTCCTTCGGCCGGTCCTCGGCCGGTCCGCGCCGCACGGAACCCGGCGCGTTCCAGTCCTGCCGCTTGCGGGCCCGCTTCTTGGCCACCTCGGACGACTCCAGCTGGTACGGCACGGACGTCACCATCACGCCCGGCGTGAACAGCAGCCGCCCCTTGAGCCGCAGCGCGCTCTGGTTGTGCAGCAGCTGCTCGTACCAGTGGCCGACCACGTACTCGGGGATGATCACCGACACCGCGTCGCGCGGGGACTCGCGGCGCAGCCCCTTCACGTAATCGATGACCGGCCGCGTGATCTCGCGGTAGGGCGAGTCGAGGACCTTCAGCGGTACGTCGATGCCGCGCCGCTCCCACTCCTCGCGCAGGGCCTTCGTCTCGGCCGGGTCGACGTTGACGCTGAGCGCCTCCAGAGTGTCGGAGCGCATCAGCTTGGCGTACGCGAGGGCCCGCAGTGTCGGGCGGTGGATCTTCGAGATCAGCACGACGGAGTGGACGCGGGAGGGGCGCACGCTGTCGTCGGACGGGCCCTCGGGCGCGGCGATCTCCTCGGCGACCCGGTCGTAGTGCTTCCGGATCGCGGACATCGTGGCGTAGAAGATCACCATGCCGAGCAGTGCGACCCAGGCGCCGTGCGTGAACTTGGTGACGAGGACGACGACCAGGACCAGGCCGGTGAAGAAGGCGCCGAACGCGTTGATGGCCCGGGAGCGGACCATGTGGCGGCGCTTGGCCTGGTCCTTCTCGGTGGCCAGGTGGCGGTTCCAGTGCCGGACCATGCCGGTCTGGCTGAGCGTGAAGGACACGAACACGCCGACGATGTAGAGCTGGATGAGCCGCGTCGAGTCGGCGCCGTAGATCCAGATGAGCAGGATGGCCGCGCCGGCGAGCAGCACGATGCCGTTCGAGAAGGCGAGCCGGTCGCCGCGGGTGTGCAGCTGGCGCGGCAGGTAGCGGTCCTGCGCGAGGATCGAGCCGAGCAGCGGGAAGCCGTTGTACGCGGTGTTCGCGGCGAGGAAGAGCACGAGCGCGGTGGCCGCGGCGAGCACGATGAACAGGAAGCTGCCGTGGCCGAACACGGCCTCGGCGACCTGGGAGATCACCGGGTTCTGGACGTAGTCGGCGCCGACCTCGACGCCGTTCTTCAGCAGGTCGTGGGCCGGGTTCTCCGCCATGCGGACGTTGGTCACCATGGCCAGGGCGATGATGCCGCAGAACATGGTGACGGCGAGCAGGCCCATGGCCGCGAGGGTGGTCGCCGCGTTCTTGGACTTGGGCTTGCGGAAGGCCGGGACGCCGTTGGAGATCGCCTCGACGCCGGTGAGCGCGGCACAGCCGGAGGAGAAGGCGCGCAGCAGCAGGAAGACGAGGGCGAAGCCCGCGAGCCCCTGGTGCTCGGCCTTGATCTCGAAGTCGGCGGTGGGCGCCTTCATGGTGTCGTCGAGGACGAGCCCGCGGAAGGCACCCCACGCGATCATCAGGAAGACACCCGTGACGAAGACGTACGTCGGGATCGCGAAGAGCTTCCCGGACTCCTTGACGCCGCGCAGGTTCATCAGCGTGAGCAGCACGATGACGGCGACCGCGCAGAGCACCTTGTGCTCGACGACGAACGGGATCGCCGAGCCGAGGTTCTCGATGCCGGACGCGATCGACACGGCGACCGTGAGGACGTAGTCCACGAGCAGTGCGCTGGCAACGGTGAGGCCGGCCTTGGGGCCGAGGTTGGTGTTGGCGACCTCGTAGTCGCCGCCGCCGCTGGGGTAGGCGTGCACGTTCTGCCGGTACGAGGCCACAACGGTGAACATCAGCACGACGACCGCGACGGCGATCCAGGGACTGAAGTGATAGGCCGACACGCCCGCGATGGACAGGACGAGCAGCACTTCTCCCGGCGCGTACGCCACGGAGGAGAGCGGGTCGGAAGCGAAGACGGGGAGTGCGATGCGCTTCGGCAGGAGTGTCTCTCCGAGCCGGTCACTGCGCAGTGCGCGCCCGATCAGGATCCGTTTGGGCACGTCGGTCAGTTTGGACACGCAGAGGATCGTAAGCGGTCGAACACGGCCACGCCCACCCTCCCCCGCCCTCGGCGTCGTTCGGAGGACGGAGCGGCCGTCCTTCGTCTGCCCTCCGAGTGAAATCCCGTACGGGCCCGGTTGCGGATTCCACCGCTGGGCAAAGCCGCATGCCTATATGAAAAAAGCCAGAACTTTGCCGCCCCTTGCCACTTCATGGAGGTTCCATGCACACCACCGCGGAACTCATCGGCGCCGCCGCCGGACTCGTAGGCCTCGGGATCCTCACTCTCGTCAGCGTCCGCAGCATCAGCCGCCGCTGACCGCCGGGATCCCGCGGGCGATCGTGCACGGGGGTTGCCGCCCGCGGACCGCGCGTGTGTAGCTTGGGCGTCGGTCTGAGACGCTGTCTTGGCGTGTCAGCCTGAGCAGCAATTTTTCACACCGGAAGGACGGTCGTGCACATCGTCATCATGGGCTGCGGAAGAGTGGGTTCCGCTCTTGCCCAGACCCTGGAGCAACAGGGGCATACGGTCGCCGTGATCGACCAGGACCCCACCGCCTTCCGACGACTGGGCTCCGGGTTCGGCGGCCGTCGTGTCACCGGCATCGGCTTCGACCAGGACACCCTGCGCGAGGCGGGCATCGAGGACGCCGGCGCCTTCGCCGCCGTCTCCAGCGGCGACAACTCGAACATCATCGCCGCCCGGGTGGCCCGCGAGATGTTCGGCATCGAGAACGTCGCGGCGCGTATCTACGACCCTCGCCGTGCCGAGGTCTACCAGCGGCTGGGCATTCCGACGGTCGCCACCGTGCGCTGGACCGCCGACCAGATGCTGCGCCGGCTGCTGCCGTCGGGCGCCGAGCCGCTGTGGCGCGACCCCACGGGCGGGGTGCAGCTCGCCGAGGTGCACGCGTCCACGGCGTGGGTCGGCCAGCGGATCAGCCGGCTCCAGGAGGAGACCGGTGTGCGCGTGGCCTTCCTCACCCGACTGGGTGAGGCGGTGCTGCCCACCTCGCAGACGGTGCTGCAGGAGGGCGATCTGGTGCACGTGATGATGCGTACGGACGACGTCGAGAAGGTCGAGGCGTCGTTCGCCGAGGGCCCCGAGGAAGAAGGCGGTCACTGATGAGGGTCGCCATTGCCGGTGCCGGTGCGGTGGGCCGCTCGATCGCGGGCGAGCTCCTGGAGAACGGGCACGAGGTCCTGCTGATCGACAAGGCGCCGACCGCCATCTCGGTCGAGCGCGTCCCGCAGGCGGAGTGGCTGCTCGCCGACGCCTGCGAGATCACTTCGCTGGACGAGGCCGCGCTGCAGCGGTGCAACGTGGCCATCGCGGCGACGGGCGACGACAAGGTGAACCTCGTCGTGTCGCTCCTCGCCAAGACGGAGTACGGGGTCCCGCGGGTCGTCGCCCGTGTCAACAACCCCAAGAACGAATGGCTGTTCAACGAGTCGTGGGGCGTGGACGTGGCCGTCTCGACCCCCCGTCTGATGTCGGCCCTGGTCGAGGAGGCGGTGAGCGTCGGCGACCTGGTCCGCCTGCTCCGCTTCAGCCACGGCGACGCCAACCTCGTCGAGCTGACCCTGCCCCCGGAGTCCGCTCTCGCCGGCACCCAGGTCGGCGATGTGGAGTGGCCCGAGGACACCTCCCTCGTCACCATCATCCGCGGCACCCGGGTCCTCACCCCCACCCGGGAGGACTCTCTGGAAGCGGGCGACGAACTCCTCTTCGTGGCGGCCCAGGCCCGCGAGGAACAGCTGGAGGACCTGCTGTCGGTGCGTCGCGAGGACGCGTCGAGCTGACGGCCGGCGTACGGGAGACAAGTGGAGGGGCGCTCGGAGATGTCTCCGAGCGCCCCTCCACTTGTCAGCTTGGTCCGGCATCACTTTCGAGGTGGCCCGGCAGCGCTTCACCGCTTGGTCCGGCACCATCCAGTTCGTCCGGCGTTTGAGGACGAGGCCGTTCAGGCCGATAGCGGGGGTCTGGGGGCTGCGCCCCCAGCGGCCCACACAGGCACCGGTGCCTAATCGGCAGACCGAGCCGCCGCTTCCCGCTCCTTCTCGGCCCGCTCCTCCGCCTCCATCTCGGCAAAGACGTCAATCGGCGGCGGAGCCTTCGCCAGGAAGACCCACGTGAGCCAGACGGCGAGCAGGAAGGGCGGGATCTTCAGGGCGATCAGGACCCAGCCGAACTGAGTCGTGTCTGCCCACCAGTACAGCGGGAACAGGATCGCGCACTTGGCGAGCAGAATGAGCCCCCAGGCCCAACTGGCCTTCGCGTACGCCGTCTTGCGCCCCGGATTGCGCGTACGCCAGGAGAGGTTCTCCTTGAAGACCGGGCCGAGGATGAGCCCGATCAGCGGAACTCCCGCGAGCGTCGTGATGATGTAGGCGAGGGCGAGTCCGAGCGTGTAGAGCATGCCCGGCAGGTAGAAGTCCTTCGCGTTGCCCGTCATCATCGCGAAGACCACGCCGAAGGCCACACCGAAGACGCCGCTGAAGGCGTGCTTGACGGTGTCCTTCATGACCAGGCGGACCACGACCAGGAGGATCGAGACGCCGAGGGCCGCGATGGCCGCCGAGTGCAGGTCCTTGTTGATCGTGAAGATCGTGACGAAGAGCAGGCCCGGCAGGACCGTCTCGATCATGCCCCGCAGACCGCCGAACGCCTCGAAGAGCGCGGCCTCGGTCACCGCCCGCGAATCCCGCTGGGCGTCTTCGGTCGGCTTGTCGAGCGACGTCACCGGCTACTCCCGTCCGAGGGGTCTGAGTTCGTATTTGGGATTGAACAGCACCCGGCGGCCCCGGCTCAGCGAGATCCGGCCCGATGCGATCAGCTTGCGCCCCGGTTCTATCCCCACTATCGAGCGCCTGCCGAGCCACACCACGTCCAGCGCGGCCGAACCGTCGAACAGCTCGGCCTCCAGGGCCGGGACACCGGCCCTCGGGCGCAGGGTGACCGTGCGCAAGGTACCAGTAACGGTGACCACCTGTCGGTCGCGGCAGTCACCGATACGCGTACAGCCCGCGGTCTCCGTGTCCTCGCGCAGCTCCTCCGACTCCAGGTCCTGCTGGGACGAGGAGAGCCGGTCGATCATCCGCCGGAACCGGCCCGCCGGCTTTTCGGAACGAGGAACAGCGCTCATATCCGAAGCGTACCGGGGGGCGCTGACGTCTACGTACCCCTGGTGCCGCCACTCGAACCGGCGTACGACCCGAATCGGCGTACGACCCGGCCCGACGCGCTTCTCGCACCGGCTCACTTCTCGAACCGGTATCCCATCCCCGGCTCCGTGATGCTGCTTCCCCCGGGGGCGACCCCCGGACCCCCGGCCGGCTCAGGGCTCAGCTCTCGAACCGGTATCCCATCCCCGGCTCCGTGATGAAGTGCCGGGGATGCGCCGGGTCCGTCTCCAGCTTGCGGCGCAGCTGGGCCATGTAGACCCGCAGGTAGTTCGTCTCGGTGCCGTAGGAGGGGCCCCAGACCTCCTGGAGCAGCTGTTTCTGGCTGACCAGGCGGCCCGTGTTGCGCACCAGCACCTCCAGGAGGTGCCACTCGGTGGGCGTGAGGCGCACGTCGCGGCCGTCCCGGTTGACCTTCTTGGCGGCCAGGTCGACGGTGAAGTCCTCGGTCTCGACGATCACGTCCTCCTCGTCGCCCCCGTTGGGTTCGGCCCGGCGGACGGCGGCCCTCAGACGGGCGAGCAGCTCGTCCATGCCGAAGGGCTTGGTCACGTAGTCGTCGGCGCCCGCGTCGAGGGCCTCGACCTTCTCGTCGGAGGAGTGCCGGGCGGACAGCACCAGGATCGGGACGCGGGTCCAGCCGCGCAGCCCCTTGATCACCTCGACGCCGTCCATGTCGGGCAGGCCCAGGTCGAGCACGACGACGTCGGGGTGCCGGGCGGCCGCGAGCTGGAGCGCCGTGGCGCCGTCGGGGGCCGAGTCGACCTCGTACTTGCGTGCCTTGAGGTTGATCACGAGGGCTCGGGTGATCTGCGGCTCGTCGTCGACCACGAGGACGCGGGTCATGAAGCCTGCCTTTCCGGTTGTACGAGTGCTGTGACGTCCACGAGGGGTGTCGGGTGGGCGGGGGCCGCCCTGAGGGTGAGGACCATGGTGAGGCCGCCGCCGGGGGTGTCCTCGGCGTCCAGGGTGCCGCCCATGGCCTCGGCGAAGCCCCGGGCGACCGCGAGGCCGAGGCCCACACCGGCGCCGCGCGGGGCGTCCCCGTAGCGCTGGAAGGGCGCGAAGATACGGTCCTTCGCCTCGTCCGGGACCCCGCGGCCACGGTCCACCACACGTACCTCCACCCGGTCTCCGAGCGCGCTGGCGGCGACCAGGACCCGCTCGCCGGCGGGGCCGTACTTGACGGCGTTCTCGACGATGTTGGCCACCGAGCGCTCCAGCAGGCCCGGGTCGACGGCGACCATGGGCAGCGTCTCGGGGATCTCCAGCTCGACGCTGTCCTCCGGTACGCCGCCGAGCGCCATCGGGACGACCTCGTCGAGGTCGATCTCACGGATCAGCGGGGTGACCGTGCCGGTCTGCAGGCGGGACATGTCGAGGAGGTTGCCGACCAGGTGGTCGAGCCGGTCGGCGCCCGCCTCGATGCCCTCCAGGAGCTCGGCCTCGTCCTCCTCGGACCAGGCCACGTCGTCGGACCTGAGGGACGACACGGCGGCCTTGATGGCGGCCAGCGGGGTGCGCAGGTCATGGCTGACGGCCGCCAGCAGCGCCGTACGGATGCGGTTGCCCTCGGCGAGTGCGCGGGCCTGCTCGGCCTCCTCCTGGAGGCGCTTGCGGTCCAGGACGACGACGGCCTGGGCGGCGAAGGCGGCGAGCACCCGGCGGTCCTCGGCGGGCAGGACCCGGCCGGAGAGGGCGAGCGCGGTGTGGTCGCCGACCGGCATGTCGACGTCCGCGTCCTCGGGGAGCGTCGGCGGGTGCGGGCCGACACTGCCCGCGCAGGTCCACGGATCGACGTCGCTCTCCCGCTCCAGCAGGGCCACCGACTCCATGCCGAAGGTCTCGCGGACCCGCTCGAGGAGGGCGTCCAGGCTGGTCTCGCCGCGCAGGACGCTGCCGGCCAGGAAGGAGAGGATCTCGGACTCGGCCCGCAGCCGGGCGGCCTGCTGGGTTCGACGGGCGGCCAGGTCCACCACGGAGGCCACCGACACCGCGACGCCCACGAAGATCACGATGGCGACGATGTTCTTGGGGTCCGCGATGGTCATCCGGTGCAGCGGCGGGGTGAAGTAGTAGTTCAGCAGCAGCGAGCCGAGGGCCGCCGAGGCGAGCGCCGGGAGCAGCCCGCCGAGGAGGGCCGCCGCGACGATCAGCGTCAGGAAGAGCAGCATGTCGTTGGCGAGCCCGAGGTTCGAGGCGCCATGGGTCAGCAGCAGCGCGAGGAGGGCCGGCCCGACCACACCGACCAGCCAGCCCGCGATGATCCGGGACCGGCCGAGCCGCACTCCCCGGGCGGCCGGCAGCCCGCGCCCCTTGCCGACCGCGTCGTGCGTGACGATGTGCACGTCCAGGTCGGGCCCCGACTCCCGGGCGACCGTGGCTCCGACTCCGGGGCCGAGCACGTACTGCCAGGCCTTGCGCCGGGAGGAGCCCAGCACGATCTGGGAGGCGTTGACCCCGCGGGCGAACTCCAGCAGCGCGGACGGGATGTCGTCCCCTATGACGTGGTGGAAGGTGCCGCCGAGGTCCTCGGCGAGGGTGCGCTGGACGGCGAGTTCCTTGGGCGAGGGGGAGGTCAGGCCGTCGCTGCGGGCGATGTAGACGGCGAGGACCTCGCCGCCGGCGCCCTTCTCCGCCAGCCGGGCGGCTCGGCGGATCAGCGTACGGCCCTCGGGACCGCCGGTGAGGCCCACGACGATGCGTTCGCGGGCCTGCCAGGTGGAGCGGATGCCGTGCTCACCGCGGTACTGCTGGAGGTACTCGTCGACGCGGTCGGCGACCCAGAGGAGGGCCAGTTCGCGCAGGGCGGTGAGGTTGCCGGGGCGGAAGTAGTTGGAGAGGGCCGCGTCGACCTTGTCGGGCTTGTAGATGTTGCCGTGCGCCATCCGGCGGCGCAGCGCCTGCGGAGACATGTCGACCAGCTCGATCTGGTCGGCCCGGCGCACCACCTCGTCCGGGACGGTCTCGCGCTGCCGTACTCCCGTTATCGACTCGACGACGTCGCCGAGCGACTCCAGGTGCTGGATGTTGACCGTAGAGACGACGTCGACTCCGGCGGCGAGGAGTTCCTCGACGTCCTGCCAGCGCTTGGCGTTCCGTGAGCCGGGAACATTCGTGTGGGCCAGTTCGTCCACCAGGGCGACGGCCGGGGCGCGCTCCAGGACGGCGTCGACGTCCATCTCGGTGAAGACCGTGTCCCGGTAGGGGATCTCCCGGCGGGGGATCCGCTCCAGGCCGTGCAGCATGACCTCCGTGCGCGGCCGGTCGTAGTGCTCGACGAAGGCCACCACGCAGTCCGTGCCCCGCTCGACGCGGCGGTGCGCCTCGGACAGCATCGCGTACGTCTTGCCGACGCCCGGTGCCGCACCGAGGTAGATCCGAAGCTTGCCGCGTCCCATGGCCCCATTGTCTTCCCAAAACGCACTGCGCACGCTGCGTCGACCTTACGGCCAACAATCCTGACAAATGGGGTGAGGAGTGGTACGCGGGACGTCTTTGACAGAGCCCTGACGCGCCGCCGATCCCTCCGGGCCTCAGTGCTCGACGATCTCGCCGTCGCTCAGCTCCAGGACCCGGTCGGCGAGGTCCAGGAGGGCCGCGTCGTGGGTGGCGACGAGCGCGGTGACCCGCTCACTGCGGACGACCGCCCGCAACAGCTCCATCACCGCGATACCGGTCTCGGCGTCGAGCTGGCCGGTGGGCTCGTCGGCGATGAGGAGCGCGGGCTCGTTCGCGAGGGCGCGGGCGATGGCCACGCGCTGCTGCTGCCCGCCGGACAGCTCGCCGGGCCGCTGCGCCGCGTGGTCGGCGAGCCCGACCAGGGAGAGCAGCAGCTCGACACGCTCCTCGCGCTCACGGGGGTCGGCCCGGCGCAGCCGCATCGGCACGCCCACGTTCTCGGCGGCCGTCAGGATCGGGATGAGACCGAAGGACTGGAAGACGAAGCCGATACGGTCCCGGCGCAGCTCCAGCAGCCCGTTCTCTCCGAGCCCGGAGAGGTCGAGCCCGTCGACGGTGATCCGACCGTCGTCCGGCTCGTCGAGCCCGCCGACGAGGTTGAGCAGTGTGGTCTTGCCGGACCCCGACCGCCCCTTGAGGGCGACGAGTTCACCGCGCGGTATGTCGAACGAGACGCCGCGCAGGGCGTGTACGGCGGTGGCTCCGCTGCCGTACGAGCGGTGGACGTTCTCGACGCGCACCATCGTTTCGGTGACGACCTGGCTCATGACCCTCCCCCGTGGACCGGGCGCCAGTATCACCGTCCGGCGCCCGGTCGGGCAACGTCTCAGTTCGGGTTGTCGCCGTGCGTGAGCGTCTCCCAGGCGACGAAGAGGTTGTTGCTCCCCGCCGGACGGTTCTGCCGCGTCAGCCGATCGGTGTTGGTCATGGCATGGCCGAGGCGGTTGCTCAGGGCGTTGTGGCCCACCTCCGTGACGGGCCCGAGCCCGAGATTCAGCGAACCGCCGCACAGCGAGCTCGGGGGCACCTCGCCCAGCTGATACTTGGCCTGGAAGCCGAGCGCGTGCCGCAGCCGCTCCCCGACGTCGGTGCCGTACAGGTCCTGGCCCTGGATACGGCTGGTCTCGGCGGTGTGCGAGATCGCCGAGATGCCGTATCCGGTGTGCGTGAGGTCGCGGCAGGTCTCCTGCGTGAGCCCGTTGACGAAGGTCGACTGCCCCTGCCAGTAGTTGATGATCTTCTGTGCGGTGTCGAGGTTCTGGCTCGGCACGGTCTTCGGCAGCGCGCCGTCGGAGGACAGATACACGTACGCGGCCGTACGGGTGCGGAACTTCGCCATCGCCTTGTCGTACGACGCCCTGTCCTCAAGGAAGACGGAGATGCCGACGGCGGCCTCCATCATCGACAGCTCCCAGTTGCCGTTGGAGTGCGAGCCGTTGATGATCTCGGGGAGGTACACGGTGCGCAGCATGGTCGCGAAGCGGCCCGAGTTCGCCCAGTTGCCGTCGTACGTGTGCTTGATGATCTCGGCGGCCTTGGGCCAGGACGAGCCCGCCCAGCCGGTCTGCAGCGGGGCGTTGCTGTTGGTGTGGTCCCGGATCGTCGCGGACCAGGCGTCCATCAGCTCGATCGCCTTCTTCGCGTACCGCGCGTCCCGTGTGACGTACCAGGCGAGGGCCTGGGTGTACGCGGCGATCGCGTCCTCGCGCTCGTCGGTGCAGCCGTTGTTGGGGTTCGAGTACGGGCCGCACTCGACTACCGCCCGGGGCTTGGGAGTTCGCGTGAGCGAGCCGTACCTGCTCGCCAGCATCTGGTCGTACGCGCCCTTCCAGGGCTGTGCGCCGGCGTTGACCTGCTGCCGGGCGAAGTCCAACTGGCCGCGGGAGACGGTGACTCCGGGGTGCGCGAAGGTGGCGGGAGCCGCCTCGGCTCGGTCGGCGGCGGGCCAGGCGAGGGCGCCTGCCAGGAGTGCGGCGACGGTCGCGAGGAGCGCGAGGCGGGATCTGCGGCTGTGACGTGGGGGTACCGGGGTGTTCGGCATTGTGGGGACATCCGTTCTCGTATGTGAACACGGAATGCCTTTATGAACACAGGCGTTGGCCGTGACCATAGGTACGGACCAATTTCACGTCAAGAGAAAAGGCAGCAGAAAAGAAGCGCGGGAAGGAGCGGAGGAAGGCGGGGGAAGAGGCGGGGAACGACAACGGCCCGTGGGGCTCCGGACGACGTCCGGAGCCCCACGGGCCGCGCGCCAGGAGTCAGTCCTTGACCGTGAAGCCCTGCTCCTTGCCGAGCCTCTTCAGCGTCGTCCGGCCCGGGATGCCGTTGGCGTCGGCACCGCTGAAGCCGTACCGGCGCTGGAGGGACGCGTACGCCTCGACGGTCCTGCTGCCGAAGGAACCGTCGGCCCACTGGGCGGGCAGCAACCCCTCGGCGACGAGGGCCTTCTCGACGACGAGGACGTCCGCCTTGTGGGTCATGCCGCCCTGGGGCAGCCCCGGGTCGCGACGCGCGGCGGCGACGACGTTGCTGAGGTCGACGACCGGCTTCGACGGCGTACCGCCGCCCGCCCCGGGCTGTCCGGCCGGGGCCGCCTCGAAGAGGGCGGACTTGTCGATGTCGCCCGGGTCCCAGTGGTCGTTGCCCGGGATGTTGGCGTGGCCGTAGTGGCCGCCCTTGCTCATCCAGATCGTCCGGGGGCGGTTGGTCGCGTCGGCGCCCGAGGTCGCGAGACGGCCGGCCGGGAAGGTGTCCGGGATCTTCCAGGAGCGGATCGCGGCCATCATGGCCCGGTAGTTGGGCCCCGGCTTCCAGGTGGCGGTGAACGGCTTGCCCGCCCGCCCGAGCACCTCGATCTGGATGCAGACCTTCCCGACGCGGTTGGTCCTCGTCGAACCGTCGTTGCGCAGCGCGCGGGCGCTCGCGTTCAGCGGGCCGAACTGGCCGAGCCGGTCGGTCGTCGGGTCGTACAGCAGGTGCGGCTCGGCGGCGACGCTGATCAGGTGCGCCGTCACGGAACGGAACGCGGCGTCGCCAGCGCCGCTCTCCGTGGTGTGCCAGACGACACGGCCGGGGACCGACGGATGATCCATCGCGCCTCCGACGCTCCCGTCGCCCAGCCGCTGCGCCTTCTCGATCCAGTTCGTACCCATCCGGGCTCCCGTGCTCTGTTACGTAGGTCGGTCGGCAAGTCGTGGGTGATACAGGCGAGTTGACGGCTCGGCGCCAGCTCCGCCCTGGGTGACGCAGCGTAGCCACTCGCGGGTTCCGATTCGGACGTTTCTTTACTTACTTCAGCGTGACGAGCGACTCCGCCCTTGACGGCGAAAAAGTGTGAGTGGTTGAGTACTCACATGCAGACGGAACGACGCCGCCACCTGTCCACCGCCGAGGAGCGCCGCGAGACGGTGCTCCGCACCGCCATCGGCGCCTTCGCCTCGCGGGGCTACTTCGGCACGACGACCACGGAGGTGGCCAAGGCCGCCGGCATCTCCCAGGCATACGTCTACCGACTGTTCCCGAACAAGGAGTCCCTGTTCGCCGCGGTCGTCGAGCACTGCTTCGTCAGGGTGCGGGAGAGCCTGGAAGGGGGCGCGGCCGAGGCGAAGGGCAGTTCACCGGAGGCGGTGCTCTCGTCGATGGGCGACGCCTACGCCCGCCTGATCAGCGACAACGACCTACTGCTCGTCCAGCTGCACGCCCAGGCGGCCGCGGTCTCCGTCCCCGCGATCCGGGACGCCGTGCGAGCGGGGTACGCCCGCACGGTGGAGTACGTGCGCGGCGCCTCCGGGGGCGACGACCGGCAGGTCCAGGAGTTCTTCGCCGTCGGCATGCTCTGCCATCTCGTGGTGTCGATGGAGGCGCAGGAAGTGGACGCCCCATGGACGCGCACACTCACGGCGGGCATCCGGCACTACTGACGAGCCCACCGCGGCGGGGCAAGGGGTCGCCTTTCACACCCGACCCGACAGCTCCGCCTCTTTTCGAGTCAAAGAGTGAGTGGTCAGCCACACACACTCGTCACGCCCAAGAACTCACAGGACCTCACAGCAACCCGCGAGAAGGGGAACCCGATGTCCAGCACGCGAAAGGGAGCAAGGGCGGTGCGCCCCGGCGCCGCACTCGCGGTCCTCGCCGCCGCCCAGTTCGCCGTCGCGCTCAGTACGTCCGTCGTCAACGTCGCCCTGCCCGCGGTCCGTGACGGCGTCGGGCTGTCGGACACCGGCATGTCCTGGGTCGTGAACTCCTACGGCCTCGCCTTCGGAGCGCTGCTCCTGCTGGGCGGACGGACCGCCGATCTGGTGGGCAGACGCCGCGTCCTCCTCGGAGGCCTCGCGCTGTTCACCGCGGCATCGGTCGCCGCGGGCCTCGCCACCGGCCCGTGGACGCTGATCACCGCGCGCACCTCACAGGGCGTCGGAGCCGCCGCCGTGGCGCCCGCCGCGCTCTCCCTGGTCATGCGGCTCTTCCCGCCAGGACCCGGGCGCGCCAAGGCAATTGGGGTCTGGGGCGCGGTGTCCGGCGCCGGCGGAGCCGCCGGAGTCCTGCTCGGCGGGGTGCTCACCGAGGGCCTGGGCCGGCCGTGGGTCTTCCACGTGTCCGGGCTCGGCGCGGCCGCCGTGCTCGTCGGCCACCCTGGTGCTGGTCCCCGCCTCACCGCCCGACGACGGCGCTCCCGGGCGGCTCGACCTCGTCGGCACGCTCACCGTCACGGCCGGACTGGTCACGCTGGTGTACGGGCTCACGTCGGCCGGACGCTCCGGCTGGACCGACCCCTGAGTGCTCGGCTCCCTGGGCGCCGCGGCCGTGCTGCTCGCGCTGTTCCTCCTGGTCGAGCGGCGCCACCCCGCTCCGCTGCTGCCACCGCGCCTGTCGTCGGAGGGGCTGGTCGCACCCGCCAACCTCGTGATGACACTGCTCGGCGCCGTGTGGGTCGGCCTGTTCTTCTTCCTGCCGCTCTATCAGCAACAGGTCCTCGGCGCCGGACCGTTGGAGACCGGCCTCTCCCAACTCCCCCTGGCGGCGGCGAACATGCTCGGCTCCTGGTTCGCCCCGCGGCTGGCCCGCCGGTTCGGGCCGCACGTCACGCTCGCCGCGGGCCTGCTCACCCAGGCCGCCGGACTGCTGTGGCTGTCCAGGATCACGGCGGACGGCAGCTACCCGGCCGACCTGCTCGGCCCGATCCTCGTGATCGGCCTCGGCCTCGGCACGGCGTTCGTCCAGCTCACCGGGGCCGCCGTGACCGGCGTACGGCCCACCGACTCGGGTCTGGCCAGCGGCCTGGTCAACACCACCCGGCAGATCGGCGGAGCCGTGGGCCTGGCCGTCCTCGGCACCCTCGCCGCCTCCCGTACGGCCGCCGCGCACCACCACTCCCCCGCGGCGGCCCTCACCGAGGGCTACCGGCTCGCCTTCCCCTTCTCGGCGGCCGCACTCGCCGTCGGCGCCGCGCTGACTCCCCTCCTGTCCCGCCGCCTCGCGGCACAGCCCCACACCGAGCGCCGGTCGCGACGGTCCGTCTGCCGCGCCGTGTACCGGCGATGATCCACGGCTCGTGGATCCCGGACGCCGCCTGAGGGGAGATCCCGGGAAACGGCGTTGGGCCGCACTCCCCTTCGAAGGGGAGTGCGGCCCAACGCCCTGCTTCCGTGGCCCTATTTCCGTGGCCGCGCTTTCGTGTATGGGGCTACCGGACCTCGGTGATCTCCGGTCCGCGCTGCAACTGCCCCATGCCGCCGGAGAAGCGGGAACCGGCCTGCTCCTCCTGCTGGACGCCCTCGGCGACCATCTGCGCGTCGTCCGGCAGCTTCAGGACGATCGGGTCGCGCGGAGCCATCGGGCCCTCACCGCGGACCACCACGGTGTCGCGGAAGATCTGCTCCAGCAGACCGCCGCTCTGCGGCTGCACGGCGCCCTGGCCGGAGATCACTCCGCGCAGGAACCAGCGGGGCCCGTCCACGCCGATGAACCGGACGACCTGGAAGCCGCCCGTCCCGTCCGGCAGCTGTACCGGTACCTGAGCGCGCAACTCCCAGCCCAGCGGGCCCTCGACCTCGTCGATGACACCGCCCTGCTGGGTGATGCCGGTGGCGATCTCCTCGCGCACCTCGCCCCAGATGCCCTCGCGCTTGGGGGCGGCGAAGGCCTGCAGCTGGACGGCGCTGTCCTTGAGCACCACGGTCGCCGCGACGATGGCGTCGCCCGCGACCTCCACCCGGAGCTCCATGCCGTCGACCCCGGGCACGAAGAGACCGCCCAGGTCGACCCGGCCCTCGGCCGGATCCCGGACCTCTGTGCTGTCCCAGGGGCCGTCGGGGCGCGGCTCGGGCTCAAGCCTCACGCGCTCGCGCTCCGCGTCGTCCGCCTCAGCGCCGACACTGTCGGCGACCTGCTCGGCCTCGCCCGCCGCGTCCTCGGCGGCACTGCCCTTCTTGCGACGTCCGAACACGTCACTGTCCTTCCCGGTCGGATACGACCGAAGCGTATCGATTCCCACCCGTTGTGCCGCCCACGGCTGCATGCCCGCCGGTGGACCCGAAGCCCCCTGCGGCCCGCGCCGAGTCGGGAAGCTCCGCCACCTCCTGGAAGCGCACCTTCTCGACCTGCTGGACGACCAGTTGGGCAATCCGGTCGAAGCGCTCGAACCGCACGGACTCGCGCGGGTCGAGATTCACCACGATCACCTTGATCTCCCCACGGTACCCGGCATCAACCGTCCCCGGGGCATTCACCAGGGCGACACCGCAACGGGCGGCGAGCCCGGAACGCGGGTGCACGAAGGCCGCGTACCCCTCAGGAAGCGCGATGCACACTCCCGTGGGCAGCACGGCCCGCTCGCCCGGTTCCAGTACGCGGCTCTCCGTCGTCCGGAGGTCCGCGCCGGCGTCACCGGGGTGCGCGTATTCCGGAAGCGGTACGTCCGGATCGACGCGCTTGATCAGCACGCCCACGGGAGTCGTGGTCGGGGTCGGGGTCACGGGTTCACCTCGAAGGCACGGGCACGGCGGACCTGGTCGGGGTCGTCCATGGCCGCACGGATCTCCTCCGGGCGGCCGTTGTCGATGAAGTGCTCCACCTTCACCTCCAGGAACAGGGCGTCCGCGCGGACGGCGACGGGCCCGTCCGGGCCGCCGATCCGTCCGGTGGCGGACGAGTAGATCTTGCGCCCCGCCACCGCCGTGACCTCGGCCTCCAGATACAGCACGGTGCCGACCGGCACGGGCCGTACGAAGTCGGTCTCCAGCCGTCCGGTCACGGCGATGGCGCGCAACAGCCAGCTCAGCGAACCGAGGCTCTCGTCGAGGGCGCTCGCCAGGACTCCGCCGTGCGCGAGGCCCGGAGCGCCCTGGTGGGCGGGCTTCACGGTGAACTCGGCGGTGATCCGCACCCCGTCGCCCGCGCGGGCCTCCAGGTGCAGTCCGTGCGGCTGCTCCCCGCCGCAGCCGAAACACTCGCCGTAGTGCGCGCCGAGCAGCTCGCCGGGCGCGGGCGCGTCGGGATGCCTCACCGGCGCCACGGCGTCGGCCGGGGGCCGCAGAGCTGAAGATGTACCACTCACAGGCGCAGACCTTACCTCCGCGTCAGCGCCGCGCACGCACCGTGGCAGGCTAGGCCGTATGCAGCTTTCCGCCTCGCCGTACGAAGAACGTCTGACCGCGCCCCGTTCCTGGTGGTTCATCAGCCTGCTGGTGGGCCTCTCGATGGCCCTGATCCTGCTGCCGTTCGGCACGCTTCCCCTGCTGGGAGGCCTCGTCGGCGGCACGGCGGTCGCGGCGGTGGCGGCCAGTTCGTACGGCTCGGTGCGGATCCGTGTGGTGGCCGGTTCCCTGATCGCGGGCGACGCGAAGATCCCGGTCTCGGCGCTCGGCGAGGCCCATGTCCTCGACCCGGAGGAGACGCGCGCCTGGCGCACGTTCAAGGCCGACACACGCGCCTTCATGCTCCTGCGCTCCTACATCCCCACGGCGCTGCGCGTGGAGGTCACCGACCCGGCCGACCCGACCCCGTACCTGTACCTGTCGACCCGCGACCCGGAGCGCCTGGCGGCGGCACTGGAAGCGGCACGGACGACGACGGCGTAGATGACGGCGACGGCGTGGATCCGGCCGGATCCACTCCCGGTCCCGGACCGGCTCGCGGCCGAGTTCCGGCCGTGCTCGCACTCATGTCCCGTACGGAAACTTTCCCTTCCACGGGTCAGAACTTTGCCTGCCAGGGCCGGGGGAAGAGGGTCAGCGGGGGTCAGCGCCCCAGTTCCTTGGGAATCTCCCCGACGCGCAGCGGATCGGCCGGCTTCTCCAGGGGCGGCAGCGCCGGCAGCGCGTCCCACGGCACCTGCGCCTTGCGGAGGTCCTTGCGGATGCGCTCCGCGAGCTTTCTCGTGTCACGGCGGTTCATGACCGCCCCGACGGCGGCGCCGACCATGAACGGCATCAGGTTCGGCAGGTTTCTGACCATGCGCTTCATGATCTGCTGGCGCAGCTCGCGCTTCAGCTGGCCTCCGAGGGCCGCGTTGATCGTCGACGGTTTGGTCACGTCGATTCCGCGCTCCTCCGACCACGAACTCAGATACGTGGTGGAGCGCTGCTTCAGACTGCCCGGCGGCCGCAGGCCGTAGACCTCGTACAACTCCGCGATCATCTTCATCTCGATCGCGGCCACGCCGGTGATCTCGGCGGCCAGTTCCGTGGGCATCGCCGGGGGTACGGGCATCATCGCGGCCGCGCCGATTCCCGCGCCCACCGTGGAGGTCGCGTTGCACGCGCCCGCCACGAGCTTGTCCGCGAGCTGCTCGGGGCCCAGGGCCGGGAACTGCCTGCGGAGGGTCGCGAGGTCGCGTACGGGGATTCGCGGGGCGTTCTCGATGATGCGGTCGGTGAGGTACGCCAGGCCCGCCCTGGCGCGGCTGCCGCCCTTACGGACACCTTCCTTGACCCCGTGGCCGACTGCGGCGGCCCTGCGTTTGGCGACAGACGCCTTCGGAACCGGCACCTCCAGGGCACCGGAGGCGCCTGTCGCGTCCACTGCTTCGAGCGAGGCCGGGTGGCCCCGCTCGTCGTCATGCATGCCGTCCGAGGACGGACCGGCCGCTCCCTGGTCACGAAAGCGGCGCTTCCAGGGCGGGGTCGAGCCTGTCACGGCCGACCCTGCCTCAGTCGCAGTCGCGGCAGATCGGCTGGCCGTTCTTCTCGCGGGCCAGCTGGCTGCGGTGGTGGACCAGGAAGCAGCTCATGCAGGTGAACTCGTCCTGCTGCTTCGGCAGGACCCGGACGGCCAACTCCTCGTTCGAGAGGTCCGCGCCGGGCAGTTCCAGGCCTTCTGCGGCCTCGAACTCGTCCACGTCGACCGCCGAAGTCGACTTGTCGTTCCGGCGAGCCTTCAGTTCTTCAAGGCTGTCCGAATCGACGTCGTCGTCGGTCTTGCGTGGGGTGTCGTAATCCGTTGCCATGTCGCTCTCCCCCTCTGGGTGTCTGCAGTGTCTCCAGCGCACGTAACGCGTGAGAGGCCGGACTTGTGCCCGACCCGAGGCGGAGATTTTGCCTCACATCAAGGTCTGTTACTCAATCGACACCCAATCGGACCCCTCAAGAGTGATCGGCTTGGATGGCGAACGGGACCGTACACGGTCCGAATGCCGCACTTCAAAGGCGTCTCACCGTGTACTTCCCGTGATCTCGACCCCCGAAAACCCGGATTATCCCGGCTTTACGACAGCCTTCTTGATCACGGAGAGTAGATGGCCGGAAATTCGCCCTTGTGATCGATCACACACGAGACAGCTCGCCGCATGCCCAGAAAATTCCGCGCAAAGCGAACATCCTCGCGTGTCGGCGACATGGTCTCAGACAGGCAGGGTTACTCGCATCACCAGTCCACCCCCCTCACGCGGTTCCGCGGCGATATGACCGCCGTGGGCACGGGCCACCGACCTGGCAATCGACAGGCCAAGACCCACCCCCTTGTCACTTCCCGTCCGCTCCGTACGCAGTCGCCGGAAAGGCTCGAAAAGATTGTCGATCTCGTACGCGGGCACCACGGGCCCCGTATTGGACACCACGAGAACCGCCTGGCCGTGCTGCACCTCTGTGGTCACCTCGACCCAGCCTTCCTCCGCCACGTTGTACCGCACGGCGTTCTGGACGAGGTTCAGGGCGATCCGCTCCAGGAGGACGCCACTGCCCTGGACGACCGCGGCATCGCGCTTCCCGCGGATCGCCACGCCCTTCGCCTCCGCCTCGCCACGGGCCTGGTCGATGGCCTGCGAGGCGACCTCGGCGAGGTCGACCGGCTTGCGTTCGACGATCTGGTTGTCGCTGCGGGCGAGAAGCAACAGGCCCTCGACGAGCTGCTCGCTGCGCTCGTTCGTGGCGAGCAGCGTCTTGCCGAGTTGCTGGAGCTCCACGGGCGCTCCCGGATCGGACAGGTGCACCTCAAGGAGCGTGCGGTTGATCGCCAGCGGCGTCCGCAGCTCGTGCGAGGCGTTCCCGACGAACCGCTGCTGGGCCGTGAAGGCTCTCTGGAGCCGCTCCAGCATGTCGTCGAAGGTGTCCGCCAGCTCCTTGAACTCGTCGTCGGGACCGTCCAGCTCGATCCGCCGTGACAGGTCCGACCCCGCCACCGCGCGCGCGGTGCGCGTGATCCGCCCGAGCGGCGACAGCACCCGGCCTGCCATCGCGTAGCCGAAGGCGAACGCGATGACGGCGAGACCCAGGAGGGCGAGCAGTGAGCGGCTGAGGAGGCCGTCCAGAGCATGCTGCTGCTGGGTGGCCGTGCACTCCTTGAGCATCGCGTTCAGCTCTTGGTTGCTCCCGGCGTCGCTCAGCTGGGGGCAGTTCTCGCTGAAGAGCTTGAGGTTGCTGCCGGTCACCTGGAAGGAGACGCTGCTGCCCTCGCGGAGGGCCTGGGCCGCCAACAGGTAGATGATCGACAACAGCAGGATCCCGGCGATCAGGAACATGCCGCCGTACAGCAGCGTGAGCCGTATCCGGATGGTCGGACGCAGCCAGGGGAACGGCGGCTCCGGTTTCCTCGGGTCCCAGGTGGGCTTCGGGGGCGCCTTGGGAGGAGCGGGTGTCGTTGTCATCGGATATCAGATCCGGTAGCCGGAACCGGGCACCGTGACGATGACCGGGGGCTCACCGAGCTTGCGGCGCAGGGTCATCACCGTGACGCGCACGACGTTGGTGAACGGGTCGGTGTTCTCGTCCCAGGCCTTCTCCAGGAGCTGCTCGGCGGAGACGACGGCGCCCTCGCTGCGCAGCAGCACCTCCAGGACGGCGAACTCCTTGGGCGCGAGCTGGACCTCCTTGCCGTCCCGGAAGACCTCACGGCGGTTGGGGTCGAGCTTGATCCCGGCGCGCTCCAGGACGGGCGGCAACGGCATGCTCGTACGCCGGCCGAGGGCACGCACGCGTGCCGTCAGCTCGCTGAACGCGAAGGGCTTGGGGAGGTAGTCGTCGGCGCCGATCTCCAGGCCCTCCACGCGGTCGCTGACGTCTCCGGAGGCCGTGAGCATCAGCACGCGGGTGGGCATGCCGAGTTCGACGATCCTGCGGCAGACGTCGTCGCCGTGCACGAGGGGGAGGTCACGGTCGAGGACGACCACGTCGTAGTCGTTGACGCCGATGCGCTCCAGGGCGGCCGCGCCGTCGTACACGACGTCGACGGCCATGGCCTCCCGGCGCAGTCCGGTGGCCACCGCATCGGCGAGCAGTTGCTCGTCCTCGACGACGAGTACGCGCACGTCGCTGTTCCTTCCTCTGTCCACCCGCGTAGCGCCTCTTCGGCGCACGCGGGCAGGGTCTGTCGCGGGTTGAGTCTCCATCCTGCCCTTTTCGGCCATAAGTCGGCTGTAAGGCGGGTGCGGGGGCCAGGGAATGCCAGATTTTCTCGTGCGGTTGAGGTTTCCGTGGAAGGGAGCGGGGGGAGGACGGCTTTACACCCCGCGATCACGCTCTGCTTGTGCCGCACCACCATGCGGTACGTCACGGTCCGCTTCCGCAGGGCGGGCGTGGGTGTCCGGCACCGTCGCCGCCCAGTGCGGGCAGCGCTGGGCACCCTGGAGACGTGATCGCCCCTTCCGAACGGCACACCCCCGTGCCACCGACCCACGACCCAGGACGAGGGGGCGCAGCATGGACGCATTCACCGCAGGACTTCTGCAGCGCATAAGGGCGACCGAGTCCGACCTGACGATGGCTCGCGAGACCGGCGACGACTTCCTCGCCGAGGTCGAGCAGGCAGAGCTCGACGATCTGCACCGCCTTGCCGCAGAGCACGGCGTGCAGGTCGGCGCGTCACACGTCTGACCAGCTCGCACGAAAGCAGGCCCCGGCATCGATCCAGTGCCGGGGCCTGCTTTTTTGTCGCCGCTGCTCTGCTCGGCGTCAGTCGCGCCGGGTGTCCCCGCGTGCTCAGTCGTGCCAGGCGCCCAGCTCCTCCAGGCGGGCCTGGAGCGGTTCGAAGAGGCCGGGTGGGGCCGCGATGGTCAGGTCCGTGGAGAGGGGCTCTCCGGGGCGTCCGCCGGTCAGGGCGCCCGCCTCGCGGGCGATCAGGTCGCCGGCGGCGTAGTCCCAGGGGTTCAGGCCCCGCTCGTAGTACGCGTCCAGGCGGCCCGTCGCCACGTCGCACAGGTCGATCGCCGCCGAGCCGCCGCGGCGGATGTCCCGGACCTGGGGGATCAGGTGTCCGACCACCTCGGCCTGCCGGGCCCGGCGCTCGGCGAGGTAGCCGAAGCCGGTGCCGACGAGGGCCAGTCCGAAGGCGGGGGCGGGCCGCACGCGCGCGGGGTGGTCGTTCACGTACGCGCCCTGCCCCAGGACGGCCCGGTAGGTCTCCGCGCGCAGTGGGGCGTGCACCACTCCGACGACGGTCTCGCCGTCCTTGAGGGCCGCGATGGAGACGCACCAACTGGGCAGTCCGTACAGGTAGTTGACCGTGCCGTCGATCGGGTCGATCACCCACTGGACGCCGCTGGTGCCCTCGACGCTGGCGCCCTCCTCGCCGAGCACGCCGTCGTCCGGCCTGCGGTCGGCCAGCAGACCGGTGATCAGCTTCTCGGAGGCGATGTCCATCTCGGTGACGACATCGACGGCACTTGACTTGGTGGCGGCCACGCCGAGGTCGTCCGGGCGGCCGTCGCGCAGAAAGGCGCCCGCGCGGTGGGCCGCGTCGAGCGCGATCTCCAGTAGCTCGGCCTTCAGCTCGTCGTTCGCTGTGGCGGTCACGGTGCTCCTCATGCGTACGGGCTGTCGGCGCCCGCGGCTGCGGGCTTGGGGGCGCGGGCCGGGCAGCAGCCCACGGGACACAGGTTGTGGCTCGGGCCCAGGGCGCCGAGGGCGCAGGGCGTCACGGCCCGGCCGCTCTCCGCGGCGGCCCGCTCCAGGACCAGCTCGCGGATCGCGGCGGCGAACCGCGGGTCGGCGCCGACGGTGGCCGAGCGGCGCACCGGCAGTCCCAGCTCTGCGGCCTTCGCCGTGGCCTCCGTGTCGAGGTCGTACAGGACCTCCATGTGGTCCGACACGAACCCGATGGGTGCCATGACGACGGCCGGGACGCCGGCGCCGTGCAGTTCCTCCAGGTGGTCACAGATGTCCGGCTCCAGCCAGGGGATATGCGGGGCGCCCGAGCGCGACTGGTAGACGAGCTGCCAGGGGTGGTCGATGCCGGTCCGCTCACGCACGGCGTCGGCGACGAGCCGCGCGACGTCCAGGTGCTGCTTCACGTACGCCCCGCCGTCGCCGTGGTCCTCGGCCGGGCCCGAGGTGTCCGCCGAGGCGTTCGGGATCGAGTGGGTCGTGAAGGCGATGCGCGCGCCCGCGCGGACGTCCTCGGGGAGTTCCGCGAGGGACTTCAGGAGGCCCTCGATCATGGGCTCCAGGAAGCCGGGGTGGTTGAAGTAGTGCCGCAGCTTGTCGATGCGCGGCAGCTCCAGGCCCTCCCCCTCCAGGGTGGCCAGGGCCCCGGCGAGGTCCTCGCGGTACTGCCGGCAGCCCGAGTACGAGGCGTACGCGCTCGTGGCGAGGACCAGGACCCGGCGGCGGCCGTCGGCGACCGTCTCGCGCAGGGTGTCCGTCAGATACGGGCCCCAGTTCCGGTTGCCCCAGTACACCGGCAGGTCGAGCCCGTGCTCCGCGAAGTCCTTGCGGAGGGCGTCCAGCAGGGCGCGGTTCTGGTCGTTGATGGGGCTGATCCCGCCGAACAGGAAGTAGTGCTGCCCCACTTCCTTGAGGCGTTCCTTGGGGATGCCCCGTCCACGTGTCACGTTCTCCAGGAACGGGACCACGTCGTCGGGGCCCTCGGGGCCGCCGAACGAGAGCAGGAGCAGGGCGTCGTAGGGGGTGGCATCGAGCGCGTCTCGCATGTCTCGATCCTGCCACCCGGCTCCGACAGCCGGACAACGGCGGGGTGCCGGACAGCCGGCGGACAGCGGGATGGCCGACATCCGCGTATGCGTTAGGGTCACCTGACTCGTAAGCTGTATCGGCCGCATTCGCGCCTTACCGGACCGCTCCCGGAGACCCCCGTGCCCAGCCCCTACCGCGCCCTGTTCGCAGCCCCCGGCTCCAGGGGCTTCACCACCGCGGGCCTCCTCGGCCGGATGCCGCTGTCGATGATGGGCATCGGCGTGGTCACGATGATCTCGCAGGTCACCGGACGGTACGGGCTCGCGGGCGCGCTCTCGGCGACCATGGCGCTGTCCGCCGCGGTGTTCGGCCCGCAGATATCCCGCCTGGTGGACCGGCACGGGCAGCGGCGGGTGCTGCGCCCCGCCACACTGGTCGCACTCGCCGCGGCCACCGGACTGCTGCTGGCCACACACTTCGACTGGCCGGACTGGGTGCTGTTCCTCTGCGCGGCCGGCATCGGGTGCGTACCGAGCATCGGCGCGATGACCCGGGCGCGCTGGGCGTACCTGTACCGGGGCAAGCCTCAACTGCACACCGCGTACGCCTTCGAGTCCGTCGTGGACGAGGTCTGCTTCATCTTCGGGCCGATCATCTCCATCGGCCTGTCCACCGTCTGGTTCCCGGAGGCCGGGCCGCTGCTCGCGGCCTGCTTCCTCGGGGCAGGCGTCTTCTGGCTGACCTCCCAGCGCGCCACCGAACCCCCGCCGCATCCGCGCGAGCACCACACGGGCGGCTCGGCCCTGCGCTCGGCCGGACTGCAGGTCCTGGTGGCCACCTTCGTGGCGACGGGGGCGATCTTCGGGGCGGTCGACGTGGTCACCGTCGCCTTCGCCGACGAGCAGGGTCACAAGGGGGCCGCGAGCGTCGTCCTGGCCGTGTACGCGGCGGGCTCCTGTCTGGCGGGTGCCGTGTTCGGGCTGCTGCGCCTCGGCGGAGCGCCCGCCCGCAGGTGGGTGCTGGGCGTATGCACCATGGCCGTGAGTATGATCCCCCTCCTACTGGTCGGAAACTTGCCGTTCCTGGCCGTGGCGCTGTTCGTTGCGGGCCTGTCCATCGCGCCGACGATGATCACGACGATGGCCCTCGTCGAACTGCACGTACCTCGCGCGAAACTGACCGAAGGCATGACATGGGTGAGCACCGGGCTCATGGTCGGGGTCGCGCTCGGCTCCTCCCTGTCCGGCTGGGTGATCGACACGGCCGGGGCGCGGGCCGGGTACGGGGTTCCGGTCGCGGCCGGAGCCGTCGCGGTCGCGGTGGGTTTCCTGGGGTATCGCCGGCTCAGCAGGCCGGTTCCGCAGCGGGGAGGAACCCATGAACAGCACAGTGAGCGGGAAGAGCGGCACCTGGCGTAACTGGGCGGGGAACGTCACCGCCCGGCCGGCCCGGCAAGTCACTCCGGCTTCCGTCGAGGAACTCTCCGCCGCCGTGCGCCAGGCCGCGGAGGACGGACTCAGAGTGAAGGCCGTCGGCACCGGTCACTCCTTCACCGCGGCCGCCGCCACCGACGGCGTGTTGATCCATCCTCAACTGTTGACCGGGATCCGCAAGGTTGATCGTGAGGCAGGCACCGTCACCGTCGAGGCGGGCACACCGCTCAAGCGTCTCAACCTGGCTCTCGCACGCGAGGGGCTGTCTCTCACGAACATGGGCGACATCATGGAGCAGACGGTTTCGGGGGCGGTCAGCACCGGGACGCACGGCACCGGCCGCGACTCGGCCTCGATAGCCGCCCAGATCACGGCACTTGAGCTGGTGACGGCCGACGGCTCGGTGCTCAGCTGCTCGGAGAAAGAGAACCCCGAGGTGTTCGCGGCGGCCCGCGTCGGCATCGGCGCGCTGGGGATCATCACCGCGATCACCTTCTCCGTAGAGCCCACTTTTCTTCTCACGGCCCGTGAGGAGCCGATGAGCTTCGACGAGGTGACGGGTTCCTTCGACGAACTGTTCGCGGAGAACGAGCACTTCGAGTTCTACTGGTTCCCGCACACCGGCAACTGCAACACCAAGCGCAACAACCGCAGCGCGGGCCCGGAGAGGCCGGTCGGCACGGTGCGCGGCCTCTTCGAGGACGAGTTCCTCTCCAACGGCGTCTTCCAGGTGGCCAATTACGTGGGCCGGGCCGTGCCCGCCGCCATCCCCTCGATCGCCAGGATCTCCAGCCGCGCCCTGTCTGCGCGCACCTACACCGACATTCCCTACAAGGTCTTCACTTCCCCGCGCCGGGTCCGCTTCACGGAGATGGAGTTCGCCGTCCCGCGCGCGGCCCTCGTCGAGACGCTGCGCGAACTGAAGGCCATGGTCGACCGTTCTCCTCTGCGCATCAGCTTCCCGGTGGAGGTGCGTACGGCGCCCGCCGACGACATCACGCTCTCCACGGCGTCCGGCCGGGACACCGCGTACATCGCCGTCCACATGTTCCGGGGCACCCCGTACCAGGCGTACTTCAGCGCCGCCGAGCGGATCTTCACCGCGCACGAGGGGCGTCCGCACTGGGGCAAGGTGCACACGCGTGACGCGGAGTACTTCGCCGATGTCTACCCGCGCTTCGGCGAGTTCACCGAACTGCGGGACCGGCTCGACCCGGAACGGCGGTTCGGGAACGACTACTTGCGCCGTGTACTGGGCGAGTAGACGCGGACGTTTGCACGAGGCTTCGAGACGCCCGCGCGAGAAGAGGACGTACAGGCGAAACGATTAGTTCCGTTTGCGGGGATTCCACGAAGCGTGCCGCGCGCCATGATCACCGGAACGTCACCCCTGGTGGCCAACTCCCGTCCCCGGACAGAAGTTCGGCCGCGTGCCGATCCACGCAAGTGGCCCGAATGGAGTACTGTTGCGAGCCCTGGGTCCGGACACTCGCCAGGGCGTCCGGGGCCTTCCAGGACCGCCGGGAGGGGGCTCGTTGCACAGGGTGATGGAGTTCGTCACTTAGCGTTGCGAATAGGTAACCGTGCCATAACGGCGCTCCCGGGCCACCGCCCGACACGCCGGGCAACTCGGCAAGGTTGTGGCAGGCTGCACCCGGGCAGGCCACACTCGACTAGCGGAAGCAGCGACGCACGTGACGTCGGCAGGCACCACCCGGGAGGTCCCCATGCCCGAACTGCGTGTCGTGGCCGTCTCTAACGACGGCACACGGCTGGTGCTGAAGGCTGCGGACAGCACGGAGTACACGCTTCCGATCGATGAGCGTCTGCGCGCCGCCGTACGCGGCGACCGTCCCCGCCTCGGCCAGATCGAGATCGAGGTGGAGAGCCATCTCCGCCCCCGAGACATCCAGGCACGTATACGTGCGGGAGCGTCCGCCGAAGAGGTCGCCCAGTTCGCCGGTATCCCCGTCGACCGGGTGCGTCGCTTCGAGGGACCGGTACTCGCCGAGCGTGCCTTCATGGCGGAGCGTGCCCGGAAGACCCCTGTCCGCCGCCCAGGCGAAACCACCGGTCCCCAGCTCGGCGAGGCGGTGCACGAGCGGCTTCTGCTGCGCGGCGCCGACAAGGAGACCGTCCAGTGGGACTCCTGGCGCCGCGACGACGGCACCTGGGAAGTCCTGCTGGTCTACCTGGTGGCGGGTGAACCGCACTCGGCGAGCTGGACGTACGACCCGCCCCGGCGGCTCGTCCAGGCCGTGGACGACGAGGCGCGCTCGCTGATCGGCGAGTCCGACGACCTCGCCGCGGCCGAGCCCAGCTTCCCGTTCGTGCCGCGCATCGCCCGGCTGCCGCGCGACCGTCCGATGGACCGCGCCCTGGACCGGCAGACGGAGCGGCCGAGCCTGCCCTCGCCGTCGCCCGAGCCGGACCTGGAGGAGACCGCCAGCGAGCGCGACTCGCTCACCAGTCTCCTGGAGGCGGTGCCCAGCTTCCGCGGCGACATGGTGGTGCCCGAGCGTCCGTCGACCGCTCCCGTTCCCGCCGCCTCGACGACCTCCACCACGGAGCGTCCCGAGGTCGAGGAACCGCTCGACGTGGAGCCCGAGGCGGAGGAGCCCCCGGCTCCCGCGGCCTCGGCGGGTTCCGCGTACGCGGACGTGCTCATGCCGCGTTCGGTGGCCAGTCACCGCGACCGGCTGATCGGTGCGACCGACCGCCAGGCCGAGGCGGACGGGGTCCGTCCCGGGCGCAGAGCGGCCGTACCGAGCTGGGACGAGATCGTCTTCGGGACACGCAGGAAGAAGCAGGACTAGGACATGCCGGAAAGGGCTCGCACCACCTTGGTGCGAGCCCTTTCCGCTGCCGTGCGCCGTTCCTCACGGACCCGTACAGCCACAGCCACGACGGAGCTACTGCGGGTCCGGGCCCGTGGCCACCGGGCGGTCGTCGTCCTGGGACCACTCCGACCAGGAACCCACGTACAGCGCGGCCGGGATGCCCGCGACCGCGAGTGCGAGCACCTCGTGCGCGCCCGAGACGCCCGAGCCGCAGTAGACGCCGACCTCGGAAGTGCCGGTCACGCCCAGCGACTTGAAGTGGTCGGCGAGGTCCGCGGCGGGGCGGAAGTGGCCGGATTCGGCCACGTTCTCCGTGGTGGGGGCGGAGAACGCCCCGGGGATGTGCCCGCCGACCCGGTCGATGGGCTCGACGTCGCCCCGGTAGCGCTCGGCTGCCCGGGCGTCCAGAAGCACACCGGTGCGGGCCAGCGCCGCGGCGCCGTCGGCGTCCAGGAGGGACAGCGCGCCGGGGGCGGGTACGAAGGTGCCGGCGGCCGGGGCCGGGTGGCCGGATTCGACCGGGCCGCTCCAGGCCGCGAGGCCGCCGTCAAGCACACGCACCGACGGATGACCCGTCCAGCGCAGCAGCCACCAGGCACGCGCGGCGGCCCAGCCGAGCCCTCCGTCGTACACGACCACGTCCCGGTTCTCGGACACTCCGGCCGCCCGCACGGCCGCTCCGAAGACCTCCATGTCGGGCAGCGGATGGCGGCCGGCCGCTCCTGCGGGGGCGGCGAGTTCCGAGTCCAGGTCCACGTAGATGGCCCTCGGAATGTGCGCCTCCTCGTAGGCGGAGCGCAGGTTCGGGCCGCCCAGCTGCCAGCGGATGTCCAGGACGACCGGCGGGTTCGGACCTGCCAGGTCGCTCGCGAGTTCGGGTGCGGAGATGATGGCGTTCATGGCCACCATCCTTGCGCACGGGGTGGCCGCATCGTCCAGGTCCGGCTACTGTGCTCGGCCGGGCCGCCCCGACCACTCGGCGTGCGGGCTCGGCCACACGCTGTATGCCTGATGGACATCAGCAGGCAATGGCGGGGAAACGGATGGGGACCGGCAATTCGGGCATCCTCCCGCCATGGGCCACCCGGCCGGGGCGCGTCGTGCCCCTGGCGGTGCGAACATCGGCACCGGGCGCGGAACGCGCACGGCGGCGGAACACGCGGTTCGGTAGTGGAAGTGAAGCGGCCCCACGAGGCGCCGAGGAGAGGGTGACGATGACCGAGGCACGGGGGTCGGCCGACCTGAACGGCAGTGCGTACACGCCCGGCACGCCCTGCTGGGTGAGCCTGATGGTGCACGGGATGGCCGCGACCCAGGAGTTCTACGGGGAGCTGTTCGGCTGGGAGTTCCAGCCGGGCCCCCAGCACCTCGGCTCGTACGTGCGGGCGCAGCTCGACGGCCAGGAGGTGGCGGGTATCGGCCAGCTCCCGCCCGACCGTCATCTGCCCATCGCCTGGACGCCCTACTTCGCGTCGGACGACGTGGACCTGACGGCGGAGACGGTCCGGCACTGCGGCGGCACGGTCGGCGTCGGCCCGCTCGACGCGGAGGACGCCGGCAGGCTGGCGATCGCCTCGGACCCGGCGGGCGCCGTCTTCGGTATCTGGCAGGCCGCGGCCCACCTCGGCACGGGCATCACCGACGTCCCGGGCACCCCCACCTGGAACGAGCTGATGACCCGCGACTCCTCCGGCGTCGCCAAGTTCTACGAGACGGTCTTCGGTTTCGAGGAGGAGCCCGTCGTCTCCGCCGACTTCGACTACATCACCCTGCACATCAAGGGGCGTCCGGTGGCGGGCATCCACGGCGTCGGCAACTCGCTGCCCCGCGACCGGGGACCCCATTGGATGACGTACTTCGAGGTCGCCGACGTGGACGCCTCGCTCGCCCATCTGCTCGACCTGGGCGGCCATGTCCTCAAGCCGGCCCGTGACACCCCGCACGGCCGTATCGCCACGGTGGCGGACCCGGAGGGGGCGGTGTTCTCGGTGGTGCGGACGACCCCCTGAGGGCGGCCCAGCGCCCTCTCAGGGCCGGGCAGACCTCTCGCGAACAGTCCCCTCAGGTCCGGGACACCGCGTCCACCGGCAGCACGTCCGGGGAGAGCACGCCCGCATGGGCGCTGGCCGCGGTCGTCCGGCGGCTGTGATGTCTGCGGCACAGGACCTCGTAGCCGATGTCCTCCGACTGGTCGACGTCACCGACGACGACCTGCGCCCCCTCGACGACCATCCGGCCGCCTATGGTGCGGGCGTTGTGGGTGGCGCGGGCGCCGCACCAGCAGAGGGCCTCGACCTGGAGGACCTCGACCCGGTCGGCGAGTTCGACAAGGCGCTGGGAGCCGGGGAAGAGCTTGGAGCGGAAGTCCGTCGTGATGCCGAAGGCGAAGACGTCGATGCCCAGGTCGTCGACCACACGGGCGAGTTGGTCGATCTGCTCGGGGGCGAGGAACTGCGCCTCGTCCGCGATGACGTAGTCCGCGCGGCCGCCCCGCGAGAGGTGGTCGACGACGTACGCGTACACGTCCTGGTCGTCCTCGACCTCCACCGCGTCCGTGACCAGGCCGAGGCGGGAGGACAGCTTGCCCTCGCCCGCGCGGTCGTCGCGGGTGAAGATCATGCCCTGCAGACCGCGGGCCGAGCGGTTGTGCTCGATCTGGAGAGCCAGTGTCGACTTCCCGCAGTCCATGGTTCCGGAGAAGAACACCAGCTCGGGCATGGGGAGTTGAGCACCTTTCGGCATGAGAGGTTCGCTGGGCGGGCGGGGAGGGTCAGGAACGTACTTCCAGGAGCGGGATGTGCTGCTCGACCGGTGTCATCGAGCCGTGGTTGCCGACCATCGCCGACTCCTTCGGCTCCCGCTCGGACGCGATGATCAGCACGTCGTCGCGGGCGGCCGCGACCACGTCGCCGATGCGCGCGTACACTCGCTCGTCGATGTGCGGGCCGAACCAGCCCGCCGCGATCGCCTCGTCCCGTGAGGCGATCCAGAACTGCTCGCCGAGCACCTCGCGCCAGCAGGTCAGGACGTCCGACTCGGCGCCCGGGACCGCGTAGACGTGCCGGGCGCGGCCCTCGCCGCCGAGAAGGGCGACTCCGGCACGCAGCTCCCAGTCCTCGTCGAAGTCGATGCGGTGCTGCTCGTCGAAGGGGATGTCGATCATCCCGTGGTCCGCCGTCACGTACAGGGCCGTGCGCGGGGGCAGTTGCTCGGCCAGGCGCTGGACCAGCCGGTCCACGTACATGAGTTGTCCGCGCCAGGGGTCCGAGTCGACGCCGAAGCGGTGGCCCTTGCCGTCGACCTCCGCGTAGTACGTGTAGACCAGCGAGCGGTCACCGGCGGCCAGTTGCTCGGCCGCCAGGTCCATGCGGTCCTCGCCGGTCAGCCGCCCGTGGAACGTGCCGCCGCTGAGGGCGACCTTGGTCAGCGGGGTGTTCTGGAAGTGCGGTGACGACACCTGGGCGGTGTGCACGCCCGCCGCGTCGGCCAGCTGGAACAGGGTGGGGTACGGCTGCCACTTGCCCGGCTTCGTCCACGGCTGCCAGCGGAGCTGGTTCATCAGCTCGCCGGTCTCCGGGTTGCGCGCGGTGTAGCCGGGCAGGCCGTGCGCGCCCGGCGGCAGGCCCGTACCGACCGAGGCCAGGGAGGTCGCGGTGGTCGCGGGGTAACCCGCTGTGATCGGGCGGCCGGTGCCGCCGCGTGAGGTGCCCAGGAGGGAGGTCATGAACGGGGCCTCGTCCGGATGCGTCCTCAGCTGCTCCCAGCCGAGGCCGTCGATCAGGAAGACGCAGTTCCGGTCGGCCGGGCTCAGTTCCGTGAGCGAGGCGGTGACGTCCGGGACGTCCATGCCCGCGGCCAGGGTGGGCAGCAGGTCGGCGAGCGAACCGGCCCCGTACTCGGGCACGGGAGCGGAGTCGAGGGAGAGCGGTTCCGGGTGGTCCCAGACTTGCTGGGACATCAGCGGGTGACGTCCGCGGTCGCCTCGGAGAGCGACTGCGCGAAGGCGAGGGTCTGCCGCACGGCGTCCGGTCCGTCCCCGGCCTCGCTGACGCGCAGGCTCAGGTCGTCCGCCGTCGAACTGCCCGTGTACCCGTGGTCCGCCTCGCAGTTGGGGTCGCCGCAGGCGGCCGGCTCCAGGTCGATACGGGCGACCGCGCCCCAGCCGATGGTGAGGACGACCTCGCGCGGCAGCGTCCCCGGGACGTATTTCTCCGGATTGGCGACAACCCGGCTGAGAACCACCGACGAGATCCGGCCAAGCTTCACGGACTCGGTCGACGTGGTCGCGTACGGCGTCGGGGACGTGGTGTCCGCCGCCTGTTCGTCGGTGTGGCTCACGATGAAACGGTTGCCCGTGAGGACGAGCACCGTCACGTGCCGACGCACCTCGTTGGCGTCGAACGTCGTCTCCTGATGGACCAGATACGACCGGATGGGCTCGCCGCCCACAGCGGCCTCCACAGCCTCGGCCACGAGGGCCGGGTAGTAGCCGCTGCGCTCGATCGCCGATCGCAGCCCCTGGGTCGTCGTACTGGTCTTGGCCATGACGTCCATCCTACGGGGGCGCACTGACTGCGAGGCACCGCTCAGTACACAGGAAGCGTGCGCGGACCGAGGTCGTCGCGGGCGGGCGGCGGCGCGAGCCGCACGGAGGCGCCGAGCGCGCTCAGCCCGTACGGGGCCACGACGACGGGCTCCAGGGACACGGAGACGACCTCGGGGTGGTCGTCGACAAGGCGTGACAGGCGCAGCAGCAGTTCCTCCAGGGCCACGACGTCCGCCGGCGCGGAGCCCCGCCAGCCGAAGAGGAGCGGCGCGGTCCGGATCGACCGGACCAGCGAGGCCGCGTCCCGGTCGGTGACCGGAATCAGCCGGTGAGCGGTGTCTCCGAGCAGCTCCGACGGGGCTCCGGCGAGCCCGAATGAGAGCACCGCTCCGGCCGCCGGGTCTATGACCGCCCGTACGACCGTGTCCACGCCGCGCGGTGCCATCGCCTGCACCACCGGGCGCAGCTCCTCGGGCGTCCCGAAGAGGCCTGTCAACTCGGCGTACGCCCGGCGCAGTTGCTCCTCGTCCGCCAGATCCAGCCGGACGCCGCCGAGGTCGGCGCGGTGGCGCAGGTGGGGGGCGGTGGTCTTGAGCGCCACGGGGTAGCCGAGGCGCTCCGCGGCGGCGACGGCCTCGTCGGGTGTGCGCGCGGGGAGGGCGCGGCGTACGTCGATGCCGTACCGCCCGAGCAGGGCGCAGGTGTCGTCGGGGCCGAGGGTGAGGCCGCCCATGCCACCGTCACCGAGGAGTCCGGCGATCTGCTCGGCCGCGCCCTTCTCGTCGATGTCCTCGTACTCGGGGACTCGACCGGGGTCGGCGGCCTCGCGCCGCCACTGGCCGTACCTCACGGCCTCGGCGAGGGCGCGGACGGCTCGCTCGGCGGCGGGGTAGGCGGGGATGAGGCGGGAGTCCACCTCGGCCTCGGGGACCTCCTCGACCACCGGCGGGCGGTCCGCCGGGCGGATGGGGTGGTTGCTGCCCGAGAACGGGGGCGCCGCGGGAGCCGCCTGGGGCGCGGTGCTGGCGGCCGCGGAGAGCGCCTCCGCGAGGCCGCCCAGCTCGACGTGGACCACGAGGACCGGTTTGGCGGGAGCGGCGGCGGAGGCCGAGCGCAGCGCCTCCGCCAGGGCGGCGTCGGCCGTGGAGGTCTCCCCCACCGCCGGGATCGCGGTGACCACGACGGCGTCGCAGGCGTCGTCGGCCAGCGCGTGCGTCAGCGCGGCGCGGAAGTCCTCGGCCGAGGCGGCCGTGGTCAGGTCCACCGGGGGCAGCGGTCGCAGGCCTTCGGCGAGGCACGCGTCGTACGTCAGCAGCCCGAGGGACTCGGAGTTCCCGAGGATCGCCACCCGCGGCCCGGTCGGCAGGGGCTGGCGTGCCAGGAGCAGGCCCGCGTCGACCAGCTCGGTGATCGTGTCCACCCGGATGACGCCGGCCTGCCTGAGCAGCGCGGACACCGTCGCGTGCGGCAGCCGGGTGGCCCGGACGGCGTGCCCCTGGGGGGCGGCCCCGCCGTGCCGTGCGCCCTGGACGACGACCAGCGGCTTCGCCGCCGCCGTGCGCCGCGCGAGGCGGGTGAACTTCCTCGGGTTCCCGATGGATTCGAGGTACATGAGGGCGACATCGGTGTCGGGGTCCTCGTACCAGTACTGAAGGACGTCGTTGCCGGACACGTCCGCGCGGTTGCCCGAGGAGATGAACGTCGACACGCCGGTCACGCCGGTGACCCCGCCGCCGCGCCGGTGCAGCCGGGACAGCAGCGCGATGCCGATGGCTCCGGACTGGGCGAACAGACCGATCCGCCCGGCGCGCGGCATCTCCGGTGCGAGCGAGGCGTTGAGCCGCACGTCCGGGGAGGTGTTGATGACTCCGAAGGCGTTCGGCCCGATGATCCGCATCCCGTACGTACGCGCCTGGCGCACGAGCTCGCGCTGGCGCTCCCTGCCTTCGGGGCCGCTCTCGGCGTACCCCGCGGAGACCACGACGAGTCCCTGCACCCCGTGTTCACCGCACTCGGCGACGACTTCGGGGACGCGCTCGGCCCGGACGGCGACGACGGCGAGGTCGACGGGCTCGGGGATGTCGCGGACGGAGCCGTACGCCGGCACTCCGCCGAGCTCCTTCTCCTGAAGTGCCCCGTTCACCGCGTACAGGCGGCCGGTGAAGCCCGCTTCGCGGAGGTTCTCCAGGACGCTGCGGCCCACTCCCCCAGGGGTGCGGCCCGCGCCGATGACGGCGACCGAGCCCGGCGCGAGGAGCCGGGCCACGGAGCGTCCCTCCGCCCGCTGCTCCCGCGCGCGCTGCACGGCGAGCGAGCGGTCGGTGGGCTCCAGGTCGAACTCCAGGCGTACGACGCCGTCCTCGAAGTGGCGCTTCTGCTGGTACCCGGCGTCCGTGAACACCTTGATCATCTTGTTGTTGGCGGGCAGCACCTCGGCGGCGAAGCGGCGGATGTCGCGCTCGCGGGCGACGGCAGCGATGTGCTCCAGGAGGGCCGACGCCACGCCGCGGCCCTGGTGGGCGTCCTGCACGAGGAAGGCGACCTCGGCCTCGTCCGCGGGGGCCGACGCGGGCAGGCCGTCGGCGTTGATGCGGTCGTAGCGTACGGTGGCGATGAACTCGCCGCCGACGGTGGCCGCGAGTCCCACCCGGTCCACAAAGTCGTGGTGCGTGAAGCGGTGGACGTCCTTGGCGGACAGGCGCGGATACGGCGCGAAGAAGCGGTAGTACTTCGACTCGTCGGACACCTGCTCGTAGAAGCTGACCAGGCGGTCGGCGTCGTCGGCCGTGATCGGCCGGATGCGCGCGGTGCCCCCGTCGCGCAGCACGACGTCGGCCTCCCAGTGAGCGGGGTACTCGTGCCGGTCCGGCGAGGTCTGCATGGGGCCCAGAGTACGGCTCGGGTCCGACAACGGCCGGTCCTGGTCGCGAGGGTTCATGGCCCGGTACATGTCCGGGGGTTCGTGCTCCAGGGGTCACACCCCGGGCGTTCACGTACCGGCGACGGCGGGCTCGCGTCCGGCAGGGGCGCGAGGCAGTCTTGGGGGACGGAAGCCGCCCCGGGCCCGGAATCCGCACCCGCTCGGGGCCACGCATCGCGATATGAAACAATGGTCTAGACAACCGTGAGACACCTGAAGGGCAGCATCACATGGCTGAGCGCCGCGTCAACGTCGGCTGGGCCGAGGGCCTTCACGCCCGTCCCGCCTCCATCTTCGTCCGGGCCACCACGGCTTCCGGCGTCCCCGTGACGATCGCCAAGGCCGACGGCGACCCCGTCAACGCCGCCTCGATGCTCGCGGTTCTCGGCCTGGGCGCCCAGGGCGGCGAGGAGATCGTCCTGGCCTCCGACGCCGAGGGCGCGGACGTCGCACTCGACCGCCTGGCGAAGCTGGTCGCCGAGGGTCTCGACGAGCTCCCCGAGACCGTCTGAGCACCCCTTCGTCCAAACCGGCGCCGCTCTCGCGGACCTGGTTACGCGCGTCGGGGTTCCCCAATTGACGGTGACGGTGTTCTTCGCTTCGAGACCCGTCCCACTCACACGACGAAGGGCTCGCCTCACAAATGAGGCGGGCCCTTTGCTTTTCCCGATTATGGGCAACAGAAATAATCCCCCGCGAATTACATCTCTTTGTATACGGTGCCCCTGTTAATGCCGCAGGCCTGCCGTGTTTACAGGATGTTGCGAAGTCCTCACACGCTCCGCGCGGTCACCGCCGCCGGGAAAGCGCAGCCGGTGTGCGGCCATCGCCCGCTCGGTGTGCAGTGCCGTGATCGCCCTGGCCCGGTCGTTGTCGCCGCGCGCGACGGCGTCCACGATGGCCCCGTGCTCGGTCCAGGACTCGGCGGGGTGGGCGGGCGCCTCGACCGAGTACATCCAGGCGATCTTGTGCCGCAGCTGGGCGAGCGTGGAGGTCAGCGCGGGGCTGCCGGAGGCCTGGGCGAGCGTCTCGTGGAACCAGCCGCCGAGCGAGCGCAGATCCTCGCTGTTGCCCCTCCTGGCCCGCTCCTGGCCCAGCCTGACCAGGCCGCGCAGCACCTTGAGGTGCGCCTCGGTGCGGCGCTGGGCCGCGCGCGCGGCGCCCAGCGGCTCCAGCAGCATGCGCATCTCCAGGAGGTCGGCGGCCTCCTGCTCGGTGGGCTCCGCGACGCACGCGCCCGCGTGCCTGCGCGTGAGGACGAAGCCCTCCGCCTCCAGGGTGCGCAGGGCCTCCCGCACGGGGACCCGCGAGACGCCGTACCGGCGCGCGAGCAGTTCTTCGGTGAGCCGGCTGCCGCGCTCGTAGACACCCGCGACGATGTCGTCACGGATCGCCGTGCATACCGAGTGCGCGGGAATACGCATGACCGGACCTCCGCCTTAACCCCCGCGAAACGCGGTCGATTGACGCTTGTTCGGTGACTCTATTGCAGAGAGCGGGAAATTCCGATGGCGGACCGGAATCCATGGATATTTTTTGGACACACCTCGCTTCTGAACAGGCAGTCGTCCGGTACGAAGTCGGTCGGGAAGTGGTCGGGACTCCATCGGGAAGTGATCAGAACCGCGCGAAGGCCCCGGCTCGGTGAGCCGGGGCCTTCGGGAGAGAGGTCCGCGCGGGAGGGCTGTCGCGTGGGAGAGCTGCCGCGTCGGAGGGCTGTCGCCTGCCGTCAGACGTTCACGCCGTGCTGGCGGAGGTACCCGAGCGGGTCGATGTCCGAGCCGTACTCCGCGCTCGTCCGCGCCTCGAAGTGCAGGTGCGCCCCGGTGACGTTGCCGGTCGCCCCGGAGAGGCCAATCTGCTGGCCGGGCGTGACCGTCTGGCCGACCGAGACACCGAGGGACGACATGTGCCCGTACTGGGTGTAGGTGCCGTCGTCCATCTTGATGACGACCTCGTTGCCGTACGAGCCGCCCCAGCCGGCCTCGACGACGGTGCCGGCGCCCACCGCGTGCACGGCGGTGCCGCTCGCGGCGTGGAAGTCGATGCCGGTGTGGCTGCCGGAGGACCAGACGGCGCCGCCCGTCTTGTAGCCGGTGGAGACGTACGAGCCGGAGATGGGCGCGGTGTACGAGTTCAACAGACGCTCACGCTCGGCCGCGCGGGCGGCACGGACCTTGACCTCGCGCTCCTTCTTGGCCTTCTCCGCGGCTTCCTTGGCACGTTCCTTGGCGTCGGCCTCGGCCTTCTCGCGGGCGGCGGTCTCGTCGGCGGCCTGCTGCTGCGCGGCGGCCTGCGCGTCGATCTGGTCGGCCTGGTCGGCGACCGTGTCGCCGATGATGACCGCCTGGGTCAGGGTCTGCTCGGCGGGGCTCTCGGCGGCGAGTGCGGGAGCAGCCAGGGTGCCGACGACACCGGTGGTGGCGAGTGCGGCGACGCCGACGGTCCGGTTGGTCGTGCGCTTCATGCGGCTGGGACGACGGTGCTTCCCGGCGGGGCGAGTGAACGCCATGAAGTGGCTGGTCCTTTCCTTCCTTCTCGCCTACCGGGTTAGCTGACGGGTTCGGAGCAGGAAGGTCTCCTACGGACCCCCTTCGGGAAGGGCGTCCGATTCACCCCAGGGACTGCATACGGGTCCCCGGCTCCCCTGGCTCGCACCGTACGGGGACTCGGCGATGACTGTCCGGTGCCGCGGGCGCGGCGCACTGCCTGACGAACAGCCGAACCGAAGCTAAGCGTGGCGTCTTTCAATCAACAAACGGATCAAGGATTTTGTAGCGCACGCCACAGGCCAGACAGGCAACCTCCCTATCAATACGGACAACCCGCCGTTCTGGTGCCGAAGCCCGGGCAAAAGGAGAACCCAGGCGACCCTTCGGTCACCTGGGTTCCCGACGGAGCGGCGCTGTTCCACTCCGCGTTCCGCTCCGCGCTCTACTCCGCTGTCACGACGCTGACTTCGCCGATTCCGAGGGCCCGGACCGGCTCCTCGATCTGTGTGGCGTCACCGACGAGGACGGTCACCAGACGGTCCACCGGGAAGGCGCTCACGGCGGCCGCGGTGGCCTCCACGGTGCCGGTCGCGGCGAGCTGTTGGTACAGCGTCGCCTGGAAGTCGTCCGGCAGGTGCTGCTCGACCTGGTCGGCGAGGGTGCCCGCGACGGCGCCGGCCGTCTCGTACTTCAGCGGCGCCACGCCCACGAGGTTCTGTACGGCGATGTCGCGCTCGGCGTCGGTGAGGCCCTCGGCCGCGAGGGTGCGCAGCACCTTCCAGAGGTCGTCGAGCGCCGGGCCGGTGTTCGGGGTGTCCACGGAGCCGCTGATGGCGAGCATCGCGGCGCCCGTCCCGTCCGGCGCGGAGCGCAGCACCTGGCCGAACGCCCGCACACCGTAGGTGTATCCCTTTTCCTCGCGCAGGACGCGGTCCAGGCGCGAGGTGAGGGTGCCGCCGAGGCAGTACGTGCCGAGCACCTGGGCGGGCCACACGCGGTCGTGCCGGTCGGCGCCGATACGGCCGATGAGCAGCTGCGTCTGGACCGCTCCGGGACGGTCGACGATGATCACGCGGCCCGTGTCGTCGGCGGTCACCGGCGGAATGGGCCGGGCCTCGGCCTGCGAACCGGTCCAGGCGCCGAGCGTGTCCCCGAGCAGGGCGTCGAGGTCGACGCCGGTGAGGTCGCCGACCACCACGGCGGTCGCGGTGGCGGGGCGCACGTGCTTCTCGTAGAAGGCGCGGACGCCCGCCGAGTCGATCGCGGTGACCGTCTCCTCGGTGCCCTGGCGCGGGCGCGACATGCGCGAGGTCGCCGGAAAGAGCTGCCGGGAGAGCTCCTTGGCCGCGCGGCGGGCCGGGTTGGCGGTCTCGTGCGGGATCTCGTCGAGCCGGTTGCGCACCAGCCGCTCGATCTCGCTGTCCTCGAAGGCGGGTGCCCTGAGGGCGTCGGCGAGCAGACCGAGCGCCTTGGGGAGCCTGGAGACGGGGACTTCGAGGCTGATCCGTACGCCGGGGTGGTCGGCGTGCGCGTCCAGGGTCGCGCCGCAGCGCTCCAGCTCGGCGGCGAACTCCTCGGCGGAGTGCTTGTCGGTTCCCTCGGTGAAGGCACGCGCCATGATCGTGGCGATGCCGTCCAGGCCCTGCGGCTCGGCCTCCAGCGGGGCCGCCAGGAGGATCTCGACGGCGACGACCTGCTGGCCGGGGCGGTGGCAGCGCAGCAGCGTCAGGCCGTTGCCGAGCGCGCCTCGCTCGGGGGCCGGGAAGGCCCAGGGCCTGGCCTCGCCGGCCTGGGGCTGCGGGTGGAATTCCATCGTGGCGAGCTCGGTCACTTGGCCGCCTCCTCGTCGGTGTCGTCAGCGGAGTCGGTCTCTTGGGCCTCTTCGGCGACGGTCGGCTCGTAGACCAGCACCGCGCGGTTGTCGGGGCGCAGGCGGGCCTTGGCGACCTCCTGGACCTCCTCGGCCGTGACGTCGAGAACGCGCTGGACGGCCGTCAGGGCGAGCTGCGGGTCGCCGAACAGCACGGCGAACCGGCACAGTTCGTCGGCGCGGCCCGCGACCGTGCCGAGACGGTCCAGCCACTCGCGCTCCAACTGGGCCTGGGCGCGCTCCATTTCCTCGGCGGTGGGACCCTCCTCGGCGAACCGGGCGAGCTCCTCGTCGACGGCGGTCTCGATCACCGGCACCTCGACGTCGCCGGACGTCTTCACGTCGAGCCACCCCAGGGAGGGCGCTCCCGCGAGACGCAGCAGGCCGAACCCGGCCGCGACGGCGGTGCGGTCGCGGCGTACGAGCCGGTTGTAGAGCCGGGACGACTCGCCGCCGCCGAGCACGGTCAGGGCCAGGTCCGCCGCGTCGCACGCGCGCGTGCCGTCCTCCGGCAGCCGGTAGGCGGCCATCAGCGCGCGGGCCGGGACCTCCTCCTCGACGACCTCGCGGAGCTGCTCACCGATGGTCTCGGGCAGCGCGCCGTCGCGCGGGGCGGGCTTGCCGTCGTGGCCCGCGATCGAGCCGAAGTACTTCTCGACCCAGGCGAGCGTCTGCTCCGGGTCGATGTCTCCGACGATCGAGAGAACGGCGTTGTTGGGCGCGTAGTAGGTGCGGAAGAACGCGCGCGCGTCCTCCAGCGTGGCCGCGTCCAGGTCCGCCATCGAGCCGATCGGAGTGTGGTGATAAGGGTGGCCCTCCGGGTAGGCGAGGGCGGTCAGCTTCTCGAAAGCGGTGCCATAGGGGACGTTGTCGTAACGCTGCCGGCGCTCGTTCTTGACGACGTCCCGCTGGTTCTCCATGGACTCGTCGTCGAGCGCGGCGAGCAGCGAGCCCATGCGGTCGGCCTCCAGCCAGAGGGCGAGCTCCAGCTGGTGGGTCGGCATGGTCTCGAAGTAGTTGGTGCGCTCGAAACTGGTCGTGCCGTTGAGCGAACCGCCCGCGCCCTGCACCAGTTCGAAGTGACCGTTGCCCTTCACCTGGCCCGAGCCCTGGAACATCAGGTGCTCGAAGAGGTGGGCAAGTCCGGTGCGGCCCTTGACCTCGTGGCGCGAACCGACGTCGTACCAGAGGCAAACCGCCGCGACCGGGGTCAGGTGGTCCTCGGAGAGCACCACACGCAGGCCGTTGGCCAGGCGGTGCTCGGTCGCTGTCAGGCCGCCGGAACCGGCCTCAGCTGTGGCCGTGTGACCCATGGGCATGTACGTCCCTTCGATCGCGGAAAACTGCTCAATTCCTGCTAGTCGTGCCACTGTATGCAAGCGCGCGGACAGCTGGCGAAGTTCCCGCGGCGCGTACGCCGAGAGCGAGCACGCGGGCGGCGCCGGGAGCCCGTACGCTCGTGCGGCCGCACGGCCTCCGAAGCCCTGTGCGGACACGCGGATTCACCGCTTCCGCGGCCTGTGGAAAAGGCCGAGAAGGCGGCCCGCCACGCCTGTTGGGGCGGCCGGAGACTCGGCTCGGGAGGCCCGTACGGACGGGTCGTGGTCCGCGTTGTCAGTGGGCCGGTCCACAATGGAGCCCGTCAGAACCCGTTCATGCCCCGGCAGAGACTGTGAAGGAGTCGCAGCAGCGATGGCCCGCCGCAGCACGAAGACCCCGCCGCCAGACGACTTCGAGGAGCGCATCCTCGACATCGACGTCGTCGACGAGATGCAGGGCTCCTTCCTCGAGTACGCGTACTCGGTCATCTACTCCCGAGCCCTGCCGGACGCCCGCGACGGCCTCAAGCCGGTGCATCGCCGCATCGTCTACCAGATGAACGAGATGGGGCTTCGCCCCGACCGCGGCTATGTGAAGTGCGCCCGCGTCGTCGGCGAGGTCATGGGTAAGCTCCACCCCCACGGTGACGCGTCGATCTACGACGCCCTGGTCCGGCTGGCCCAGCCCTTCTCCATGCGCCTGCCCCTGGTCGACGGCCACGGCAACTTCGGTTCGCTGGGCAACGACGACCCGCCGGCCGCCATGCGGTACACCGAGGCGCGGATGGCCGACGCGACCTCCCTGATGACGGAGTCGATCGACGAGAACACGGTCGGCTTCTCCCCGAACTACGACGGTCAGGAGCAGGAGCCGTCGGTCCTCCCGGCCGCCTATCCGAACCTCCTGGTCAACGGCTCGTCGGGCATCGCGGTCGGCATGGCGACGAACATGGCGCCGCACAACCTCGGTGAGGTCATCGCCGCCGCCCGTCACCTGATCCGCCACCCCGGCGCCGATCTCGAGACGCTCATGAAGCACGTCCCGGGCCCCGACCTGCCCACGGGCGGCCGCATCGTGGGCCTCACCGGCATCAGGGACGCGTACGAGACGGGCCGCGGCACCTTCAAGATCCGCGCGACGGTGGCCGTGGAGAACGTGACAGCGCGCCGCAAGGGCATCGTCGTCACCGAGCTGCCGTTCACCGTCGGCCCGGAGAAGGTGATCGCCAAGATCAAGGACCTGGTCGGCTCGAAGAAGCTGCAGGGCATCGCGGACGTCAAGGACCTCACCGACCGTACGCACGGCCTGCGCCTGGTCATCGAGATCAAGAACGGCTTCGTGCCGGAGGCCGTCCTGGAGCAGCTCTACAAACTGACGCCGATGGAGGAGTCCTTCGGCATCAACAACGTGGCACTGGTGGACGGCCAGCCGCTCACGCTGGGCCTCAAGGAACTCCTGGAGGTGTACCTCGACCACCGCTTCGAGGTCGTGCGCCGCCGCAGCGAGTTCCGCCGCACCAAGAAGCGCGACCGGCTGCACCTGGTCGAGGGCCTGCTCGTCGCCCTGCTGGACATCGACGAGGTCATCCGTCTCATCCGCTCCAGCGACAACTCGGCCCAGGCCAAGCAGCGCCTGATCGAGCACTTCTCGCTGAGCGAGATCCAGACGCAGTACATCCTGGACACGCCGCTGCGCCGGCTCACCAGGTTCGACCGCATCGAGCTGGAGACCGAGCGCGACCGGCTCAACGGCGAGATCGACGAGCTGACCGGCATCCTGGAGTCGGACTCCGAGCTGCGCAAGCTGGTGTCGTCCGAACTGGCCGCGGTATCCAAGAAGTTCGGCACCGAGCGGCGTACGGTCCTGCTGGAGTCCGCCGGTTCCGCCGCCGCGACCGTGCCGCTCCAGGTGGCCGACGACCCGTGCCGCGTGCTCCTGTCGTCGACGAAGCTCCTCGCGCGTACGGCCAACGGTGACCCCTTCGGGGAGAGCGACGGCAAGCGCGCCAAGCACGACCTGATCCTCTCCGCCGTCCCGGCGACGGCACAGGGCGAGATCGGCGCGGTCACGTCCGCAGGCCGGCTGCTGCGGATCAACGTCATCGACCTTCCGCAGCTGCCCGACACCACGGCGGCGCCCAACCTCTCGGGAGGCGCGCCGGTCTCGGAGTTCCTGACCCTGGAGGGCGACGAGGACATCGTGTGTCTGATGACGCTCGACGAGTCCTCGCCGGGGCTCGCGCTCGGCACGCAGCAGGGTGTCGTCAAGCGTGTGGTGCCCGACTATCCCTCCAACAAGGAGGAGCTGGAGGTCATCACGCTCAAGGAAGGTGACCGGATCGTCGGCGCGGCCGAGCTGCGCACGGGCGAGGAGGACCTGATCTTCATCACCGACGACGCCCAGTTGCTGCGCTACCAGGCCTCCCAGGTCCGGCCACAGGGCCGGCCCGCGGGCGGTATGACGGGCATCAAGCTCACGGACAACACCAAGGTGATCTCGTTCACGGCGGTGGACCCGGCGGTGGACGCGGTGGTGTTCACGGTGGCGGGCTCGCGCGGCACGCTGGACGACTCGGTCCAGACGACGGCCAAGCTGACGCCGTTCGACCAGTACCCGCGCAAGGGCCGCGCCACGGGCGGCGTTCGCTGCCAGCGGTTCCTCAAGGGCGAGGACTGCCTGAGCCTCGCGTGGGCGGGTCCCGCGCCAGCCCGGGCCGCGCAGAAGGACGGCACGCCCGCGGAGCTGCCCGAGATGGACCCGCGCCGGGACGGCTCGGGCGTCTCACTGGCGAAGACGGTTTCGGTGGTGGCGGGCCCGGTCTAGACGTCGTAGGCACCCGGCAGGTCGGCGCCTTGAGCCCGACCGTCCGGGTCCTGCGCCGCCTCCGGCTCCTGCTCCCACTCCTGTACGTAGCGGAGGACGCCCCACATGCCGTGCTCGTCGGCGTGTGGGGCGTCCTCTTTGCACGCCTCCAGTTCCTTGCCGAGGGCGGGGGCGTCGATGCCCGAGCCGATGAGGACGAGCTGGCTGAGGCGCTCGCCCGGGGCCCAGGGCTCCGGGTAGAAACGCAGGAAACGGCCGACGGCGTGCACGGCGTACCGGTTGCGGGGGTCGGCGGCTCCGAAGTCGACGTACCCCTTGATGCGGTAGAGACCCTCGGACCTGCTGTCGAGGAAGTCCATCAACCGCCGGGGGCTGAGGGGCACTTCGGAGGTGAAGGCGACGGACTCGTAGGCGGAGTGCAGATGGCCGTGATGGTCACTGGGGTCGGGAAGGCCGTGCGGCTCGGGACGGCCGTCGGGCTCACCCTCCTCGTGCCGGTGCAGGTCGTCGAAGGAGAGCTGCCCGATGCGCTCCTCCGTGGGCCTGCGGTCGAAGAGCATCTCGGGGTCGATCCGCCCGTACGAGGCGGACACGACGACGGCGGAACGGTCTGCGAGGGACCGTACGAGGCCGATCACACGGTCGGGATCCGGCGCACGGTCCGCCTTGTTGACGACGACCAGATCCGCGATGGCGAGGTGCCGGTCGATCTCGGGATGCTTCCGGCGGGTGGCGTCGAACTCCGCGGCGTCGACGACCTCCACGAGGCCGCCGTAGACGATGCGCGGATTCTCGCTGGCCAGGAGCATCTTGACCAGCTCCTGGGGCTCGGCCAGTCCGCTCGCCTCGATGACGATGACGTCGATCCGGACGGCGGGCTGAGTGAGCCGGTCCAGGAAGACGTCGAGCTCACTGGCGTCCACCGCACAGCACAGACACCCGTTGCCCAGTGAGACGGTGGAGTCGCCGAGCGCCCCGGCCACGGCCATCGCATCGATCTCGATGGCACCGAAATCATTGACGATCGCCCCGATTCGGCTGCCACCGCTGCGGTGCAGGAGATGGTTGAGCAGGGTGGTCTTGCCGGAGCCCAGGAAGCCGGCGAGGACGACGACCGGGATCTGCTGGGGGCTCGCCTGACTCAACGCGCGACCTCTCTCACCTATGCGTACACCGGCTCACGGACCGGCTCTCATGACGGTAGACGAATGCCGAACCAGGATACGAGCCGGTGGAAAGCCCTCGGAGTGAACGATTGTTAGCGGCGCTCGCGGGGCACACGTCTGGCATGGCGCCGAGTTGCGCGACCCGCGCTTCCCTCCGTGCGCCTCCTCTCCGCCTCCCCGCCGATCAGAGCCGCTCGGCACCCTGGGAGACGGCAAGCGCGCCGCCCACCGCTCGCCGGTCTGCTCCCCGTCGACCCGCACCGACGAACCGCACCGACGACCGGCGGACGGTCGCCTGACTCGGGGGTTGACATGGCCACACGGAAGTTTGGGATACACGGACTGGGTTGCGCCGCGGCGGCCGGCATCGGCATGGTGGCGGGGATCCTCGTCAACATGACCGCGCACCGTCACGCGCTCGAGCTCCTGCGAACACGCCTGGAGCGCGTGGAACAGGCCGCGCACACCCAGCGGCACGCCAATCTGGCCAATCAGCAGCGTCTTCACTGGGAGTTGCTGAGCAAGGCCATCGACGACCCCGACCTGTCCGAAGTCCTGGACCTCTACGAGGCACCCGTATCGCCCAAACAGCGGCGCCAGTACCTCTTTGCCAACGTTCTCTACACGAACGCGCTCTTCTACTACCGGATCGGCAACATCAGCCGCGAAGAGTTCTTCGGGTACATCAGAGGAATCCTGCAGAACCCCATCGTTCGCGACTACTGGCACGCAACCCGGCATCAACGGGCGACCATCGCCGAGGACTCGGACGAAGCCGAGTTCGGACGCATGGTGGACGAACTCCTCATCCAACTGGAGGAGTCGGACACGGAAGAGTGGTGGGTTGTCGGCGAACCGCCGGATTCGTGACCCTCGCGCACTGCGGTGTCCGCGGTCTCGCGCCGTCCGGCTCGCGCCCGGTGGCGCGGAAATCACACCCTCGGCCCATAACGAACAGGTGACATTCCCAGTTGTCTCAGGCGTCACTGGGGTTGACTCACGCCTGATCGTGTCGAGCGACTCCACAAGACCGTTGCTCACACCGCCGGACGGACGAGCGCACCCACAGGGCGCCTTCCTGCCCGCAGCCGTTGTGCGCAAGCTCTTCAGACGTGAGAACCAGAGGGAATCAACAGTGAGTCACATCATCCGTCGGATCGGTGCATCTCCGCGCGCTCGGGGCAGCGTGAGTGGAGCCAACTGTCCCGACATCTTCGAATTGGCCGATGGCAACTTCGCGGTCATCGGCACGGACGCCACAGACTCACTCGACCCCGGCCTCCCCTCCGATGCCTCACGCGCCGACTACGAGCGCATCGTTGTCATCACTCGCGAGACTCTCATCCAGGCCAAGGCCGATATTCCCGACGCCTGAGCCCGGCTCCCGAACGGCCCGACACTGCCTCACGCGACGTCGGGCCGTCGGTATGTCAGGTCATGGCAGGCACCGCAACCGGCGCCCCCGGCCCCACATACCGCGCCGCCGGGCGGATGATCTTCGGATCCTCTGCCTGTTCAAGGATGTTGGCGCTCCAGCCGACGACGCGGGCCGCGGCGAAGGTCGGCGTGAACATCTCGCGCGGCAGGCCGCAGAGTTCCATGACGACGCCCGCGTAGAACTCCACGTTCGTGTGGAGTTCCCGGCCGGGCTTGAGCTCCGCGAGGATCGCCTCCACGTGGCGTTCGACCTCGACCGCGAAGTCGACCAGGGGGCCGCCGAACTGCTGGGCGATGCCGCGGAGCATGCGCGAACGGGGGTCCTCAGTGCGGTAGACGGGGTGACCGAAGCCCATGATGCGGTCGCCGGCGAGGACACGTTCGCGGATCCAGGCGTCGATGCGGTCGGGAGTCCCGATCGCGTCGAGGGTGTCCAGGGCACGACTCGGGGCGCCACCGTGGAGCGGACCGGAGAGGGCTCCCACCGCACCGACGAGACAGGCCGCCACATCCGCCCCGGCCGACGTGATCACCCGAGCGGTGAATGTTGATGCATTGAATCCATGGTCAATGGTGGAGATCAGGTACTGCTCGACGGCCCGCGCCCGCTCCGGATCCGGCTCCGAACCCGTCAGCATGTAGAGGTAGTTCGCGGCGTAGGGCAGATCGTCACGCGGCTCGATCGGTTCGAGGCCCTGCCCGAGCCGGTGGAGTGCCGTCAACAACGTCGGCACAGCCGCCGACGCGGCGAGCGTGTCCGCCCGACGCTGCTCGGGGTCAATGTCGTACACCGGCCGGAACCCCCGCGCCGCACCGAGCAGCGACAAAGCGGTCCGCATCCCGGCGAGCGCCCCTGACCTCCCGCCGGCCGCGGCGATCGCGGGCAGTACGGCCCGCACCTCCACCGGCAGCTTCCGCAGTTCCGCCGTCCGCGCGGCAAAGGCGGAACTCTGCGCCGCGTCCGGCAGTTCACCGTGTACCAGCAGATGCCAGACGTCCTCGAAGCTGCGGTTCCGCGCGAGGTCGACGGCCGAGTACTGGCGGTAGTGATAGAACCCCTCGACCCCCCTGACGTCACCCAGCACGGTGTCGGTGACGACGACGCCCGCGAGTCCTCGCGGTACGTCGACAGAGGCGGTCGCGGCCCGGTTGATCGGCATGTTTCCTCCCTGGACTTGATTTGACTGTCCATGCTTGACTCAATCCCTGTCAATATTGATTGAATCAATACTCGACTCCACAGATACGGTGATGCTCATGACGGATCAAGAACCGGCCCTCGCGTACGGAGCGCGGCGGATCAGCACCAAGGAAGCCGCCGAACTGCTCGGAGTGAAGCCCGAGACGGTGTACGCGTATGTGAGCCGCGGCCAGCTCAGCAGCAGCCGCAGCACGGGCGGCCGGGGCAGCACCTTCGACACCAAGGAGGTGGAGGCGCTCGCGCGTCGCAACAGGCGTGAGCCGGCCGAGAGTTCACCGGCCGCCGGCAAGCTCTCCGTACGCACCCGGATCACGTTGATCGACAAGGACCGGTACTACTTCCGGGGGGTCGACGCGACCGAGCTGGCCGTACGCCACTCCTACGAAGAGGTCGCCGAGTGGCTGTGGACGGGCGTCCTGCTCCCGGGTGCCACGTTCACGGCACCGGAGGCATCCGTCGCAGTCGCCCGTCGGGCCGTCGACGCGCTGCCCGAGCACACCGGCCCGACCGACCGGCTCCGTGTCGCGGCCATCGCCGCGGCGACCGCCGACCCGCTGCGCTTCGACCTCTCCGAGCAGGCCGTGCTCGGCACGGCCCGCACGTTGATCCCCACCCTCGTCGCCGCCCTGCCGACCAAGACGCACGACCGTCGGGACGGCGACTCACTCGCGCACCGCCTGTGGGCCAGGCTCAGCGGCCGCGAAGCCGACGAGGCGGCCCTGCGCGCCCTGGACACCGCGCTCGCGCTGCTCGTCGACCACGACCTGGCCGCCTCGACACTGGCGGTCCGGGTCGCCGCCTCGGCCCGCGCCCACACCTACGCCGCCGTCTCGGCGGGCCTCGGCGTCCTCGAAGGCCCCTTGCACGGAGCGGCCAGCGGCCTGGCGCACCGGATGCTGCTCGACGTCCTGGACAGGGGCACGGCGGCCCCGGTGGTCGCGGACGAGCTGCGGGCCGGGCGCCGCGTCCCCGGGCTGGGTCACCGCGTCTACCCCGGCGAGGACCCACGCGCGCGCGTGCTGTTCGGCCTCCTGGAGGAGATCCCCCGTGCCGCCCCCGCCCTGGCCGCGGCCCGCGACATCGTGGACACCACGGCCCGCCACGCGCCTCTGCACGCCAACGTCGACCTGGCCCTCGCCGTCCTCACGGCCTCGTCCGGCATGCCCGCTTCAGCAGGCGAGACGATCTTCGCCGTGGCCCGCACGGCCGGCTGGATCGCCCATGTGCTGGAGGAGTACGACGAGGCCCCGCTGCGCATGCGCCCGAGCGGACACTACGTAGGCCCGCGGCCCCCTCAGCCACTTCCGGAGCAGTGACACCACCCGCCCCGGAAGTCACCCCGGCCAAGTCAGGTTAGGCTCACCTCTGTGAGTACGTGCGCGAAGGTCTCACGGGACCTGGAGGAGCCCCTCGCGGGGACCGCCGCCACCGCGAGGACGTGGCTGCTGGTCGAACAGCCCGGCCCCTGGGGCGCCCAAGCGCTGACATCGAGCCACCTGGACCCCGCACTGGGCCGAGCGCTGGACCGGGCCGCCGAGGGCACCGGCGTGCGTATCGCGCTGATCCGGCGCCCGGGCCGCCACGCCGACTGCCACACGGTCGCCGAGCGCCAGGTGTACGCGGCCCACATCACCCCGGGAAACGTATGGCTGCACAAGGCCACCACGTCTGCCCCCGAACGACTGCTCGAACTTGACTTCTCCGAGCTGGGCGAGGGCCTGCCCGGGACCTTCGACACGACCCTCGACGGCGCCCCGCACACCGGCGACCCGCTCGCGCTCGTGTGCACGAACGGCAAGCGCGACCGCTGCTGCGCCCTACTGGGCCGTCCTCTCGCCGCCGAACTCGCCGCCTCCGGAGTGGACGGCATCTGGGAGGTCACGCACCTGGGGGGCCACCGCTTCTCCCCCACCCTCCTCGTACTGCCGTTCGGATACGCGTACGGGCGAGCCGAGGCCCATGCCGTCAAGGAGATCCTCCAGGGCGTACGCGAGGGCCGTGTCGTCACCGAAGGATGCCGCGGGAGCTCCGCCTGGGAACGTCCCGGGCAGGCCGCCGAACTGGCCGTGCGCACGGCGGCCCACGAGGACGCCGCGGGCGCTCTGAGCGTCGTCCGTACGGAGGGTTCGGCGCCCCGCTGGGAGGTGACGGTCGCCCACACCGACGGCCGCCACTGGCTCGTCACGGTCGCCCGGGGCGCGGCCCTGCCGCCCCGCCCGGAGAGCTGCGGCTCGGCTCTCGGCTCTCCGGCCCGGATGGACGTGATGGCGGTGCGCGAGCTGTCCGTTACGGCTGCCGCGCGCCCCGCTTCCCACTGACCGCCCCTTCCGAACGAGATCCACGCCACACCCCCTACGGCACCGCGCGCCCCTCCCCGTACCGTCGTAGGCATGAGCCCCACTCCCCCTCGACGACTCCGCCTGGGCATGCCGAAGCGGATGTTCTCGCAGGTGCTGCTGATGCAGGTGGCGATCGCCGCCGGGGTCGCCGTCCTCGCGACCGGGCTGTTCCTCGCTCCGCTGAGCGAACAGCTGGACGACCAGGCGATGCGCCGAGCTCTCGCGATCGCGCAGACCACGGCGGCGCAGCCGAGGCTCGCCGAGGAGCTGAAGTCGACACCGGCCTCGGCCGACGGGCCCGTGCAGGCCGAGGCGGAGCGGATCCGCAAGGCCAGCGGGGCCGAGTACGTCGTCGTGATGAACGTCCGCGGCACCCGCTGGTCGCACACGAACCCCGCCGAGATCGGCGGGCACGTCTCGACCGATCCGAGGTCCGCCCTGTCCGGCCGGGAGGTCATGGAGATCGACAGCGGCACCCTGGGCCGCTCGGCGCGCGGCAAGGTGCCGTTGCGCGACACCGACGGCCGGATCGTCGGCGCGGTCTCGGTCGGCATCGAGTACGACAGCGTGCGTGCCCGCCTCATCCACGCGATCCCCGGGCTCTTCGCGTACGCCGGAGGAGCCCTGGCCGTCGGCGCGCTGGCCGCCTATCTGATCTCACGGCGGGTGCAACGGCAGACCCGTGACCTGGCCTTCTCGGACATCGCCGGCCTCCTTGCGGAGCGCGAGGCGATGCTGCACGGCATCAGGGAGGGCGTCGTCGCGCTGGACCGCGAGGGCAGGATCCGGCTCCTCAATGACGAGGCCCGGCGCCTGCTGGGGATCGGCGACGAGGCCGTCGGGCAGCCTCTCGACACCGCGCTCGGAGAGGGCCGTACGACCGATGTACTGGCCGGGACCGTCACCGGAACCGATCTGCTCACCGTCCGCGGTCAGCGTGTCCTGGTCGCCAACCGCATGCCCACCGACGACGGCGGTGCCGTGGCCACCCTGCGCGACCGCACCGAACTGGAGCAGCTGGGCCGCGAACTCGACTCCACCCGCGGCCTGATCGACGCCCTGCGCGCCCAGGACCACGAACACGCCAACCGCATGCACACGCTGCTCGGGCTGCTGGAACTGGAGATGTACGACGACGCGGTGGAGTTCGTCGGCGAGGTGGTCGGTGACCACAGGGCGACCGCGGAACAGGTCACGGAGAAGATCCATGACCCGTTGCTCGCCGCCCTCCTGGTGGGCAAGGCCACCGTCGCGGCGGAGCGCGGAGTGGCCCTGTGGATCTCGGACACGACACTGTTCCCGGACCGGTTGATCGACCCCAGGGGGCTGGTCACGATCGTCGGGAACCTCGTCGACAACGCGCTCGACGCCGCCGCGGGCACCCTCCACGCGCGCGTGGAGGTCGAATTGCGCGCGGAAGGGCGTACGGCGGTCCTGAGGGTGCGGGACACAGGTCCTGGAATTCCTGCCGAACAACGGGAGTTGATCTTCACGGACGGGTGGTCCACCAAGAAGCCCCCGGCCCACCGAAAGCGCGGGATCGGTCTCTCCCTGGTGCGCAGGCTCGCCGAGCGGCAAGGTGGCAGCGCCCGGGTCTCGGAGGCGGACGGCGGAGGCGCCGAGTTCGTCATCGTGCTGCCGGAGGCACTGGCGGAGCCGGGTCTCGCTCCGGAGCCCACGCCCGGCCTCGTACTGAAGAGTGCCGCCACGACCGTCAAAGAGGAGTCGCGATGATCGAGGTACTGGTCGTGGACGACGACATCCGGGTCGCCCGGGTCAACGCCGCCTACGTGGAGAAGGTCGCGGGCTTCCATGTCGCGGGCGAGGCACACTCCGCGGCGGAGGCACTGCGGCAACTGGAGACGCTGCCCCGGCTGGACCTGGTCCTTCTCGACCACTATCTGCCGGACGAGACGGGCCTCGCGGTCGTCCAGGAGATGCGCAGACGCGGCCACCAGGCAGACGTGATCATGGTGACCGCGGCCCGTGACGTCTCCACGGTCCAGGCGGCGATGCGACAGGGCGCGCTCCAGTACCTGGTGAAACCGTTCGCCTTCGCCGGACTGCGCGCCAAGCTGGAGGCGTACGCGGACCTGCGCCGCACCCTCGACGGCGGCGGCGAGGCCGAACAGGCCGAGGTCGACCGCATCTTCGGCGCCCTTTCGGCGGGCTCGGAGCCCGGTCTGCCCAAAGGGCACTCCCCCACCACCGCGGAGGCCGTACGCCGGGCGCTGATGACCGCTGAAGGCCCTCTGTCGGCCCAGGAGACCGCCGACCGGACCGGACTGAGCCGCCAGACCGCCCAGCGCTATCTGAAGCTCCTGGAACGCACGGGACGGGCCACGCTGACCCTCAAATACGGTGACGCGGGCCGCCCGGAGCACCGTTACGTCTGGGCGACCCGCGCCTGAGGACACGACCGCGGTACGGGGGAAGCGACCGCACCCGCCTGTGTACGGCTGTCAGGGGAGTTCAGCAGTACACAGGAGCTCAGCCCGCGGTCGGGGAAGACCGCTGGTCCGGGGGTTCGGTCCACACCGGTCGGCGGGTCAGTCCACGACGTTGTCCACGAACTCCGTGGTGTACGTCCTGTCGAGGTCCACGTCGGCGTTCTTGATCTCGGGGTTGAACGCCTTGAGGACCTTCTCGACGGTCTTGGGACCGTCCGCGGGCATCACACCGTCCTGGGTGAACATCGGCATGGTGCTCTGGATCGCGCTGGCGTAGAGCGTCCCGTTGCCCTTCGCGTAGTCGTCCGGCATCTCGTCGGCGATCTCACTGGCGCTGTGCCCGGCCATCCACTTGAGGGTCTTCACCAAGGCGTTGGCCAGCTTCTGGACCGTCTCCTTGTTGTCGTTCACCCAGTCCGTCTGCATGTAGAGGCTGGACGACGGGTACGCGCCGCCGAGCGCCTCGTCGGAGCCCTGCGGGGTACGCATGTCGAGGATCACCTTGCCGCTGTTCTCCGCCAGGATCGTGGCGACGGTCGGGTCGGTCGTCATACCGCCGTCGATGGACCCCTTCTTGAGCGCGGATATGAAGCTCTCTCCCGCGCCGACCGCGACGGTCGTGAACTCGCTGACGGACACACCGTTCTTGACGGCGAGATACTTGGTGAGGAAGTCGGTCGAGGAGCCGAGGCCGGTGACGCCGAGCCTCTTGCCCTTGAAGTCCTCCGGTGAACTGATCTCGGTCGCCGCCTTGTCGGACACGATCTGGACCTCACCGGGCGCGTGCGAGAACTGCACCACCGACTGGACTTCCTCGCCCTTGACCTGCAGATCGAGGGTGTGGTCGTAGAAACCGACGGCTCCTTGCACCTGCCCGGCGACGAGCGCGGTCTCCGCCTCCACACCGGCGTGCTCGCCCAGCAACTCCACGTCGAGGCCCTCGTCATCGAAGTAGCCGAGCCGCTCGGTGAGCATCGCGGGCAGGTAGATGACCTTGTCCAGGCCGCCGACCATGATTTTGACTTTCTCTCCCTTGCCGTCCGCCTGGTCGGCGGCGGACGCCGATCCGGTCACGTCATTGGCACAGGCGGTGAGCGAGGAGAGGACAAGCAGGCCGGCGGCTGCCAGCGACCCGTGTCTGAGGGTCTTGGGCATGTTCGTTCACGTCCTTGTGAAGAAGGCGGTGCGGGAAAACGGGTGCCTTGGAGCGGCCGGTGACGGGGGAACCGGCCGCTCCACCGAGAGACCGGCGCCGAAGGAAAACCGGTGTCCTGGAGAGGGCTGTCTACGAAATGCGCCTCCTAGGGAGGCGCTCAACGAAAAACGGGGTCCTAGGAGGGGCATTCGGTCCTGTGCGTGCCCTGAGCAGGCAGCTCGGCTCTCGGTCTACAACGGCGTCCACCGGGAGATACGGCGCTCGGCGAACGTGTGCAGTTCCTCCTGGCACGTCACCCGGCGACCGCGTGTCCCCAGGGACCGCGTGCCGGCTGCCAGGGGCAGCAGGCGGGGGACGGCGACAACGGTCCTGCTCGCGCGGGCGGCGCGCACGCGGGAGGCCGTACGGGGCGACTTGGCGGCCTCGGTGACCTTGACGGCTTTGGCGGCCTCGGTGACCTTGGCGGCAGCTGGCGCGGTGAGCATCCAAGGGATGACGTCAGGCCGCATCGGCAGCCCCCCTCTCGGATGATGCGGACCTCTTCGCTGAGGGCCTCCCGGAACTCGCGGCAGACCTCGATGGCCATGTCCGCGGACTCACCGACGCCGCCCTGTGCGGTCGCGCCGGACCGGTGCCGAAGACCCGTTTCCCGGTGACGGGACCCGCCGTCAACGCGACGCCCTTGCCGACGCGGGCGATGGGCTCATTGAGGGCGCGGGCGCCGAATACGACCAAGCCGCGTGTGTCTTCCCGGGGGTCGAGCGGTTCGTCCGGCACCAGGGCTTCGCACTCCGTAAGTTCTTCGAGACCGCTGACGAGGGTCGATGTGGTCGACCCGCCGCGGTCCGTGGGGGCCACGACGGCCGTGAACTCGCAGCGTCCCACGGTCGGATCGAGTCCGCGGACAGCCGTGTGCAGTTCCCCCGGCGGGGTTGTGAAGACCTTGCGCACGCCTCGCAGTGCGATGGCGGGGCCGGTGTCTGCGCTCATGCCCCGCGACCGTAGCCGTGGCCCGCGCCACGGCATCAGTCTTGTGTGCGCAAGGCGTTCTTCTGATTACAGAAGGGTGTTGTGCTCTTTCTGCTCACTCCACAACACTGGGGCCGACAGCACGGGCTCACCGCTCGCCCGGCTCGGGGAGAGAGGCCCGATGATTGACGTCCTGGTCGTGGACGACGACTTCCGTGTCGCCGAAATCAACGCCAAGTTCGTGGGGAAGGTTCCCGGCTTCCGGGTGGCCGCCCGTGCGCACAGCGCCGCCCAGGCCCTGGACGCGGCGGGCCGGGAGCCCGTCGACCTGATCCTGCTCGACCACTATCTGCCCGACCGGACGGGCCTCGAACTCGTCCAGCAGATGCGGGAACTGGGCATGGGCGCGGACGTCATCATGATCACCGCGGCCGGCGACGTGGAGACCGTGCGGGCCGCGATGCGTCTGGGCGCTCTGCACTACCTGGTCAAGCCGTTCACGTTCGCAGCGCTGCGAACGCGGCTCGAGTCGTACGCCGCACTGCGCCGCACCGTCGACAGAGTCAGCGACCAGGGCGTGGCGGGGCAGGAGCAAGTCGACCGCATGTTCGGCGCCCTGCGTACGACGCCCGCCCCGTCCGCGCCGGGTCTGCCCACCGGTCACTCGGAGCCGACGACGGACCTGATCTGCACCGTCCTCCACCAGGCCGACCACCCTCTCTCGGCCCACGAGGTCGCCGCCGAAACGGGCCTCAGCCGCTCCACCGCCCAGCGCTACCTCCGCCACCTGGAACAGGCGGGCCGTCTCCGGCTCTCACTCAAGTACGGGGACACAGGGCGCCCGGAACACCGCTACGCGTGGGTTGCGCCCTGAGCCGGTGAGCCCCGCCGGACCAGTGAGCCCTGCCAGACCGCCATACGGGCTTCGTGGGCCCCGCCTGAGGGCGTCGCGCCAGGCCTCCCTCCCGCCCGTCGGTCAGACCGCTCCCGCCCCCGTAAGCGCCCGTACCTCGGTTTCGGCGTGCTTGGCCTCGTCCGGCGGCTCCGCCGAGGTGACCGTACCGAGCCAGCCCGCCAGGAAGCCGAGCGGGATCGACACCAGGCCCGGGTTCTCCAGCGGGAAGTACTGGAGGTCGACTCCCGGGAACAGCGACGCGGGGCTGCCCGTCACCACCGGGGACAGCACGACGAGCACCAGGGCCGGCACCAGGCCCCCGTACACGGACCACACCGCGCCGCGCGTCGTGAAGTTCCGCCAGAACAGCGAGTACATGAGCACCGGCAGATTCGCCGACGCGGCGACGGCGAAGGCGAGCCCCACCAGGAAGGCCACGTTGAGGTCGCGCGCGAGCAGGCCCAGCGCGATGGCGACGACGCCGATGCCGACCGCGGCTGTCCGCGCGACGGCCACCTCGCTGCGTGGCTTCGCCCGCCGCCGTCGCAGCGACGCGTAGAGGTCGTGGGCCACGGACGCCGACGAGGCGAGCGTGATTCCGGCGACCACCGCAAGGATCGTGGCGAAGGCGATCGCGGCGACGATCGCGAACAGAACCGTTCCTCCGGTGGAACCGGCGCCACCGCCCAGATCGAGCGCCAGCAGCGGAACCGCCGTGTTCCCGGCCGCGTTCGACCCGCGCACGGCATCGGGCCCGACGATCGCCGCCGCCCCGAACCCCAGCACGATCGTCATCAGGTAGAACCCGCCGATCAGACCGATCGCCCAGACGACCGAGCGCCGTGCGGCTCGCGCGGTCGGCACGGTGTAGAAGCGCGACAGGATGTGCGGCAGCCCCGCAGTGCCCAGCACGAGCGCGAGTCCCAGGCTGATGAAGTCCAGGCGCGCGGTCCAGTCCCCGCCGTACCTCAGCCCCGGCGCGAGGAACGACTTCCCGTGCCCGCTCCGATCCGCCGCCGTACGCAGCAACTGGTCGAAGTCCCCCTGGAACCGCATCAGGACAAGCACGGTCAGCGCGATCGTCCCGCCCATCAGCAGGACCGCCTTGACGATCTGGATCCACGTGGTGGCCCGCATCCCTCCCATCGACACATAGATGACCATCAGCGCCCCGACGCCGATGACCGTCCAGGCCTGAGCCGCCTCGCTCGTACCTCCCAGCAGCAGCGCGACCAGGCTGCCCGCGCCTACCATCTGCGCCACCAGGTACAGCACGGACACGGTCACCGAGGACGTCCCCGCCGCGATCCGCACCGGGCGCTCACTCATACGAGCCGCGACGACGTCCGCGAGCGTGAACCGCCCGCAGTTGCGCACCAGTTCGGCGACGAGGAACAGCACGACGAGCCAGGCGACGAGAAAGCCCACCGAGTACAGCAGCCCGTCGTAGCCGAAGAGCGCGATCAGCCCCGAGATACCGAGGAAGGAAGCGGCGGACATGTAGTCGCCCGCGATGGCAAAACCATTCTCCATGGGCGAGAAGAGCCGTCCGCCCGCGTAGAACTCCTCCGCCGAACCATGCCGGTGGCGGCTCACCCAGGTCGTGATCCCCAGGGTGACCGCGACGAACACGCTGAACAGCAACAGCGCCAGCGTCTGATGGTTCCCGGTCACCGGTCACCACCCGCGACACTTCGCGTCAGCTCCTGTGTGTCCCAGCGCAGATCGAGCGCGGCCCGGTCTCTGCGCAGCCGGGCGTGCCGTGCGTACGCCCAGGTGAACAGGAACGTCGTGAGGAACTGCCCCAGCCCCGCGAGCATCGCCACGTTCACCGCGCCGGCGACGGGCTGCGCCATGAATTCCGGAGCCGTCGTCGCCGTCACCACATAGCCCACATACCAGGTGAAGAAGACGGCGACGGCCGGGATCACGAACCTCCGGTACCGGCTGCGCACCTCCTGGAAGGCCGCGCTGCGCTGCACCTCCAGATAGACGTCGGCCGCACGGGCTGTCCGGTCCTCCTGCTCCCCGCGCGCGGGCGGCACGGCGGGAGCGGGCGCACCCGTGCTGTCCAACTCGCCCCAGCCGGAGGCGAGCGCGTCGTACCAGGGGTCGTCGAACCGGACCTTTCCGGAGTCGGGACCGTCGTGCTTCTCCACCGAACTCTCCTTGTCCGCTGCCCGTTTCGGCCGCGTGCCCAAGGATGGACAGATCGGGAAGATCCCAGACTCTTCTCTCCGCGCTCTTCACCCCATCAGGTGACTCACCCCCCTGGTGGCCGCACAAGTCCCTTCCCGAAGGCGTAACGGACCGCCTGCGCACGGTCCTTGAGCCCCGTCTTGGCGAACAGGTTGTTGATGTGGGTCTTCACGGTGGCCGTCGAGACATGGAGCTTGCGGGCGATCTCCTGGTTGGTCAGACCGTCGGCGATCAGCACAAGCACCTCCGTCTCCCGAGCGGTGAGCCCGTCCGGCGCCCCGGCACCCTCCGCGGGAACGGCGGGTTCCGGATCGGACAGCCGCTCCAGCAGGCGCCGTTGAATGCCCGGGGAGAGCCCGGCATCCCCGGACAGCACGCTCCGCACGGCCCGTACGATCTCTTCGCCGCCCGCGTCCTTGGTGAGATAGCCACGGGCCCCAGCTCTGAGCGCAGGGAACAGCGAGGCGTCGTCCGCGTACGTGGTGAGCACGACGACCTGCGTCCTGGGGTGTTCGGCCCGGATGCGTCTGGTCGCCTCCACCCCGTCGCAGCGGGGCATGCGCAGGTCCATCAGCACGACGTCCGGGTCGAGCTCGGCGACCAGGCGCACGGCCTCGTGCCCGTCGGCGGCGGCCCCGACGACCTCGATCCCCGACAGCAGCCCGAGCAGCATCACGATGCCCTCGCGCACCACGGTTTGATCGTCCGCCACGACGACACGGGCCGGCGCCCCGCCCACCTCCGTCATACGGGCACCTTCAGCGTCACCACGAACCCCTCCTCGTACGGCCCGGCCTCCAGCGAGCCGCCCAGCAGCTCGGCCCGCTCCCTCATTCCGAGCAGACCGTATCCGGCACCAGAGTGTGTAAATTCGCCCGGCGGCGCTCCCGAATCCCTTACGTTCAACATCACTTCGCGCTCGCCGTACTCCAGGCGTATGCGGACCTTGGCCCCGGGGGCGTGCTTCCGGACGTTCGTCAGTGCTTCCTGGGCGACCCTGCGCACGGCCTGCGACGCCTCGGCCGGCAACAGCCGCCGTTCACCCGTGACGGTGACATCGGCGCCGGCGGTGTCAGCGACCAGTTCGCTCAGGAACTCCTCCAGCGGGGACAGCTCTCCGCGCAGCGCGGAGAGTGCCTGCCGGGTCTCGGCGAGGCCTTCGCGGGCCATTCCCCGTGCCGCCACGACCCGATCGAGGATCTTGTCCCGCTCCGCTCCCCTCTCGATCATCAGCCGTGCCGCCTCCAGGTGCACGAGTTGCGCCGAGAGGCTGTGCGCCAGCACGTCATGGATCTCCCGCGCGATCCGGGCCCGCTCCGCGAGCGCCGCCGACTCCGCCTCGGCCGCCCGTGCGGCCCGCTCCTGGGCGAGAAGCCGCTGGGCGCTGCCCCGGGCCTCAGCGTCCAGCCGCAGCACGTATCCGGCCAGAGCGAGCCCCACGGTCGTGGCCAGGGTGGTCAGCCAGGCGTCGTTGTTCACCGCCGCGTACGTTCCCAGAGCCGCGGCGCTTGCGGGCAGTGCCGCCGCGAGCGGCAGCCGTTCCATGGCGCTGACGGCGCAGACGCACCACACGACGAGGGCAGGAACCCGCAACCCCGCGCTCTGCGCCGCCGTCGCGACGGCGAAGAGCAGCACGAGCAACCCCAAGGAGGGAAGCAGGCGATGCTCGAGCGTGGCCCTCCAGAAGCCCCAGACCCCGAGTCCGCAGACAAGGACTCCCAGAGCGGCCCCTGCGACACCCCAGCCGTGCAGGTCGCTGTCCGTGAAGGTCGTCACCAGGAGGACCCCGACGGCGAAGACGCGCGCGGCCCCGGCGAGCGCGCGCCGGGCCCTGTGCACTCCTACTCGGGAGAGTGCCTCGCGGGAGGGCCAGAGCATCCAGACGTTCTCCGTCATACACGCTCCTTCCGCGAGGGCTGGGGCATGCCGTCACCGTACGCCGTGCTCTGCCCGCTCGCCGGGGGCAGTGTCTGCGCCCGTCGGACCATGATCCCGGAGCGCACCAGCAGCGTCACCGCGAGTGCGAGGAGCAGGGCGGAGCTGTCCTGGTGCAGGCCGAGGACGGCACCGATGCCGAACAAGCCCGCCCGCAGGGCTATCCCGACGGTCCAGACGAGAGCGCCAGCCTTGCTGCTCCTGCTCCACACCGTGCCGTCCGGTGTCCTCCACATCCGCGTGGTCCAGGCCCAGCCGACGCCGGTGGCCAGGCCGACAAGGAGTTCGGTGCCGAGCAGGAGGACCGACAGCGTCCGGTGGTCGGGGTCGAGCAGACCCGGCTTGCGCAGGGCGAGGAAGACCAGGACCGCGGGCACGGCCCACCAGCTCCTGTCCGTCGTTATCCGACGGGTGCGGAACTGGCGGGCGATCACCAGGACGACAACGGCGAGGATCACCAAGGCATCGACAAGCCCGGACATCGCGGCCTCCGTGTAGCGAGGAAGGGCGGGTGCCGGCAGCGGGCGCTGTCGACGCCTTCGACGCTACGGAAACGGGCAGGTCGGCAGATCGGAGCCAGGGTGGATCATGGGTGGATCCCGAAAACGCCCCGTCTCCACCCGCGGGTGGAGACGGGGCGCACGGACGTCTCCCGGCCCGACGCCCGACGGGACCTCTCGCGGTCCCGACGGACTCACTCGGCCGAACCGGCCGCGCGACCGTCTACGCGTCGATGCGCGAGCGGTCCAGCGTCGCCGCGGAGCTGGAGATGAACTCCTTGCGCGGGGCGACGTCGTTGCCCATCAGCAGGTCGAACACCTGCTCGGAGGCCTCCAGGTCGGAGATGTTGATCCGGCGCAGCGTACGGAAGCGCGGGTCCATGGTCGTCTCGGCCAGCTGGTCGGCGTCCATCTCGCCAAGGCCCTTGTAGCGCTGGATCGAGTCCTTGTACCGCACGTTCTTGCGCTGGAGCTCCAGCACGGTCTCTCGCAGCTCGCGGTCGGAGTACGTGTAGATGTACTTGTCCTGGCCCTTCTTGGGCTGGCTGAGCTCGATGCGGTGCAGCGGCGGCACCGCCGCGAACACCCGCCCCGCCTCGACCATCGGCCGCATGTAGCGCTGGAAGAGCGTCAGCAGCAGGATGCGGATGTGCGCGCCGTCGACATCGGCGTCGACGAGGAGAATGATCTTCCCGTAGCGCGCGGCGTCGATGTCGAAGGTCCGGCCCGACCCTGCTCCTATGACCTGGATGATCGCGCCGCACTCGACGTTCTTCAGCATGTCCGTGACGGACGCCTTCTGGACGTTGAGGATCTTTCCACGGATCGGCAGCAGCGCCTGGAACTCGGAGTTCCGGGCGAGCTTGGCAGTGCCGAGCGCGGAGTCCCCCTCGACGATGAACAGCTCGCTGCGGTCCACGTCGTCGCTGCGGCAGTCGGCGAGCTTGGCCGGCAGTGAGGAGGACTCAAGGGCCGTCTTCCTGCGCTGCGCGTCCTTGTGCTGACGGGCCGCGATGCGCGTACGGGCGGCGGAGACGGCCTTCTCCATGACGACCCGGGCCTGCGCGGCGGCATCCCGCTTCGTGGAGGTCAGGAAGTCCTTGAGCTCCTTGGAGACCACGTTCGTCACGATCCGGCGGGCCGCCGAGGTGCCGAGGATCTCCTTGGTCTGACCCTCGAACTGCGGTTCGGCGAGGCGGACCGTGACGACAGCCGTGAGTCCTTCCAGGGCGTCGTCCTTGACGATGTCGTCCTCGGCGACGCGCAGCAGCTTCTTGGTGCGCAGCACCTCGTTCATCGTCTTCGCGACGGCCTGCTCGAAGCCCGCGACGTGAGTGCCGCCCTTGGGCGTGGCGATGATGTTCACGAACGACTTCAGGGTCGTCTCGTAGCCCGTTCCCCAGCGCATCGCCACGTCGACGCCCAGTTCCCGGGTGACCTCGGTGGGTGTCATCTGCCCGTGGTCGTCCAGGACCGGGACCGTCTCCTTGAAGCTGCCCTGTCCGGAGAAACGGAGGACATCGCAGACAGGCTTGTCGCTGGCCAGGTACTCGCAGAACTCGCTGATGCCGCCATCGAAGCGGAAGGACTCCTCACCCTTGCTGCCGCCCTCGCCGAGCCCGTACTCGTCGCGGACGACGATGGTCAGGCCGGGCACCAGGAAGGCGGTCTGCCGGGCGCGCTGGTGCAGGTGCTCCAGGGAGAGCTTCGCGTCCTTGAGGAAGATCTGCCGGTCGGCCCAGTAGCGCACGCGCGTGCCGGTGCGGTTCTTGGGGACCCTCTTGAGCTTGCGCAGCCCGGCGGACGCGTCGAAGGCGGCGTCGGCCCCGTCCCCCTTGAACGCTCCAGGGGTGCCGCGGCGGAAGCTCACCTCGTGGGTGTGGCCTCCGCGGTCCACCTGGACGTCCAGACGGGCCGAGAGCGCGTTCACCACGGAGGCACCCACGCCGTGCAGGCCGCCGGACGCGGCGTACGAGCCGCCGCCGAACTTGCCGCCGGCGTGCAGCTTGGTCATCACGACCTCGACGCCGGACATACCGGTCTTGGGCTCGACGTCGACCGGGATGCCCCGGCCGTTGTCGCGCACCTCGACCGAGCCGTCGTCGTGAAGGGTCACGTCGATGTGGTCGCAGTAGCCTCCGAGGGCCTCGTCCACGGAGTTGTCGATGATCTCCCACAGGCAGTGCATCAGACCGCGGCTGTCGGTCGACCCGATGTACATGCCCGGGCGCTTCCGCACGGCCTCGAGTCCTTCGAGGACGAGCAGGTGCCGCGCGGTGTAGTTGGAACCGTCCCGGTCTGCTCCGGTCAGCAGCGCTGTGGACGGCACGGACGTCTCGGCGGTCACGCGGTTCGCTCCTCGCTGAATTTCAGGTGTGGCCCTTTTGGGTAAGGGCCCGGCTTCGGTCGCCGCTCCGAGGGTACCGAGGCCTGGTAGAGCCGTTGTAACGCCACCCTCGTCCGAAACTCAGACTAGACCAGCGTCGCATGCTTGTTCGATCCCTCGTTGGAGTGAAGTACATATCACGTTCCCTTCCAGGCATGAACCATTTAGGCTCCGGGCACGTCCTCAAGAACAACCGGCAAGCCAGCCGGGAGGACTGAACCTGACAGAGCGCGAACCCGTAAGACACGAAGACACGCAATACGGCTCATTCGCCGCCAACCGGCAGCAGACAGCCGACTCGAAAGATTTTTTTCGAGGAAGAGCCACGAGCGGGAACGTTTTCGGCCTGGTTGGATGTTGACCCTGGTACGACAGCTCGTCGAGCTAGAGAAGAGGCGACGTGACTACTGTTCTGACCCCCGCGAGCCCGCTGACGGCCGCTGACCGCTGCGACCGTTGCGGCGCCCAGGCATATCTGCGCGTCGTCCTCCTCAGCGGTGGTGAGCTGCTCTTCTGTGCCCACCATGGGCGCAAGTTCGAGCCGGAACTCAAGAAGATCGCCGCTGAGATACAGGACGAGACGGAGCGGTTGACTGCCGCCCCGGCAAGCGCCAACGACGAAGAGCACTGACACTTCGCGCAGACGACGAGCCATCTCCGGCACAGGCCGGTGACCGGGCGGCCGCCCCTGTCCAGGGGTGGCCGCCCGCGCTCGTGCTCCCTGAAGCCCGTGGACGGCTCACGCCTCCCAGGGGCACAGAAGGGCCTTCAGCGGCCCGCTCCGAGCGTCCTGACGACCTCCGAGACCCGTGTGTAGACGCCGGGACTGCCGGCCCGCCCACAGCCGCTCCCCCACGACACGAGGCCGATCAGCCGCCCCTGAGCGACCAGTGGCCCGCCACTGTCCCCCTGACAGGCGTCCAGGCCCCCCTCCTCCTCCCCCGCGCACAGCATCGAAGCGGCCACGTACGTTCCGTCAGCGCTCCCCGGATAGGCCTCCTCGCAGAGTGCGTCGGGCAACACCTGCACACGCGCGGCCCGCAGAGCCGTCGCGTAGTCGCCGCTCCCCGTGGTGTCGCCCCAGCCGTAGACCACGGCCCCCGGGCCGGGCTTGTACGCGGCGTCACCGGGGCCCGCCATGGGGATGACCGCGCTCGCGGCGAGGGGCTCCGCGAGAGTGAGTACGGCGAAGTCCCCCGCGTTCGTGTAGCTGTCGTAGCGCGGGTTGATCCAGGTGTCGCGTACGGCGATCTCCCTGCCCTCGGCCGACAGCAGATTCCCGCGGCCCGCGATCACCTTCAGATCGCGAACCTGCTGCGGAGGCGTGCCCAGCACCTCCTTGCTCAAACAGTGGGCCGCGGTCAGCACTGTCGAGCGGCCGATCACCACACCCCCGCAGAACTGTCCGGCACGCGTACCCCCGAACCGGTCACGGCTGGACACGGCGACCGTCCAGGGGCTCTCGGAAATCTCGACCGGATAGCCGCCGATGATGACATCGGCCGTCGCGGGGGCCGGACAGGCCAACGGTATGACGGCCGCCGTGGCCGCGACGGCCAGCACTCGGGCAAAGGGACGAGGCATGCGCGCTCCTCACTCTGGGGTTGTCATGAGACACCCAGCGTGATCCAGATGGCGGCACTCCGCACTCCGCACAGACCGAGGGCCCGGCTCCCTGAGCGGGAAACCGGGCCCTCGGTGACGTACGGCCGAGACCTAGTCGAGGTAGTCGCGCAGCACCTGCGAACGCGACGGGTGGCGCAGCTTCGACATCGTCTTGGACTCGATCTGGCGGATGCGCTCGCGCGTCACGCCGTACACCTTGCCGATCTCGTCGAGGGTCTTCGGCTGACCGTCGGTGAGACCGAAGCGCATCGAGACGACACCCGCCTCACGCTCGGACAGCGTGTCCAGGACCGAGTGCAGCTGCTCCTGGAGGAGCGTGAAGCTGACCGCGTCGGCCGGGACGACCGCCTCGGAGTCCTCGATGAGGTCACCGAACTCGCTGTCGCCGTCCTCACCCAGAGGGGTGTGGAGGGAGATCGGCTCACGACCGTACTTCTGGACCTCGATGACCTTCTCCGGGGTCATGTCGAGTTCCTTGGCCAGCTCCTCCGGGGTGGGCTCGCGGCCCAGGTCCTGGAGCATCTGACGCTGCACGCGCGCGAGCTTGTTGATGACCTCGACCATGTGCACCGGGATACGGATGGTGCGGGCCTGGTCGGCCATGGCGCGGGTGATCGCCTGACGGATCCACCACGTGGCATACGTCGAGAACTTGTAGCCCTTGGTGTAGTCAAACTTTTCCACCGCGCGGATCAGACCGAGGTTGCCCTCCTGGATGAGGTCCAGGAAGAGCATGCCGCGGCCGGTGTAACGCTTGGCCAGGGAGACCACCAGACGGAGGTTGGCCTCCAGGAGGTGGTTCTTGGCGCGGCGGCCGTCCTCGGCGATGATCTCCAGCTCGCGCTTGAGCTTCGGGGCGAGCTTGTCGGCGTTGGCCAGCTTGTCCTCGGCGAACAGACCGGCCTCGATGCGCTTGGCGAGCTCGACCTCCTGCTCGGCGTTGAGCAGCGGGACCTTGCCGATCTGCTTGAGGTAGTCCTTGACCGGGTCGGCCGTGGCACCAGCCGCGGCGACCTGCTGCGCGGGCGCGTCGTCCTCGTCCTCGTCGGACAGGACGAAGCCCTGGGCGCCGTCCTCGGGGGTCTCCTCGCCACCGGCCTTGGCCGCACCGGGGGTCTCCTCGGCCGCCTCGTCGTCGACGATCTCGGCGTCGTCCTTCTTGGCGGTGGTCTTCTTCGCCGTCGCCTTCTTCGCGACGGTCTTCTTCGCTACGGCTTTCTTGGCCGTCGCCTTCTTGGCAGCGGCCTTCTTCTCGGCTGCGTCCTCGGCGGGAGCGTCTGCGGCAGGCATCGCCGGAGTGGCGGTGGCGGTGGCCTTCTTGGCCGTCGCCGTCTTCGCCGCGACGGTCTTGGTGGCGGTGCGCTTGGCCGGACTCTTCGCTGCGACGCTCTTTCGGGTGCGCTTGGGCTCCGCGGCACTGACCATCAGCGTCACACCCTCTTCCTCGAGGATCTGGTTGAGGCTGCGCAGTACGTTCTTCCACTGAGTGGCCGGAATCTGGTCAGCTTCGAAGGCCCGACGCACGTCATCGCCGGCGATCTGCCCCTCAGCCTTTCCCCGCTCGATGAGCGCCATGACAGAGACGGACTCGGCGATCTCCGGCGGGAGCGTACGGGATGTGCTGGCCGACACGAACAACCTCTCGGAACGTTGGAAAACGGCTTCCGGCCCCGTCCGGTACGGACAGGAGCCGACGACCGCCGACTTGGGGATGGGCCGACGGCGCGGGCGAGGGCCGGGAAGAGTCACAGCGCCTTGAACGGCGGCTGTATTCCCTACTCGGCTGTCACCTCTTAGGTCATCGCGCTGCCCCGTGGAGCGTTACGCCCAATCTGCGTGGCCCGAGTCACACCCCGTAAGTGATCAAAAGCTCCCAGATGCGGTCAGAGGTGGTCAGCCGATGACCTCAGTACCCCATCACACCGCCGGACCCCGCCGGATTCCAGAAGCATCCAGGGGGTCCGGCGGCAGATGATTCGCCGGCCAAGCGATGCCACACGGGGCACCCGCCACCGACCGCGCCGCCCTCGGTGCGCGGTCAGTGCTCGCGCGGCGCGGGCACGACGCGCTCCACCTCGGGGTGGACGGTGAGCAGTTGGCGCATGGCCGTCTCGGCACCCGACCCGTCGCCGGCGGCGAGGGCGTCGACGATGCGGGCATGGCACCCGAGGGACACCTCGGTCGGCCGGTCACAACCCGTCACCGGGTTGCCGGACACCTGGAGCGCAGCGGACACGATGCCGGAGAGGTGCTCCAGCATGCGGTTGCCGGCGACCTGGATGAGCAGCGAGTGGAACTCCGCGTCGGCGCGCGAGAAGGTGAGCGCGTCACCCTGCGCCATGGAGTGGCCCATGATCTCGACCATGTCGGCGAGGCGCTGCTGCACCTCCTCCCGGCCGTGTCCGGCGGCGAGGCGGGCGGCGAGCGGTTCGATCGTCCAGCGCAGCTCGCTCAGCTCGCGGCGCTGGTCGTCGCGCTGCGGCCCGAAGGCCCGCCACTCGATGATGTCCGGGTCAAGGAGGTTCCAGTCACTGACCGGGCGCACGCGCGTGCCGACATTGGGGCGGGCGCTGACCAGGCCCTTCGCCTCAAGAACGCGGAGCGACTCACGGACGACGGTACGGGAGACCTCGAATCGCTGGCCGATCTCCTCGGGCACCAGCGGGCGGTCCGCGCCCAGGTCGCCGGAGACGATCATCTGCCCCAGCTGCTGGACCAGTTGGCCATGCAGGCCGCGGCCGCGGCTGCCGGCGGCACGTCGGCCCATGCGGCCCAGATCCGGGTCCGTGCTGTCCCACACGGAGGCGCTGACGCGGTCTGCGCCGGGGACCTCCCCGTAGGGGTAGCGGTCGAGTTCGCCCGGACCGGCGAGGCCGGAGTCTGCGGAACGAGCGGCGGTCATCATGGTGTGCGCAAGGGTACTCACGGATCCTTTGTCGGCTCCGTCTCCAACTCCCTTGAGGTCTTTGGTGAAAAGCACACGAAAGGGTGATCGCTCACCCCGTCGCAATTGACGCCTTATCGGAAAGAAATGGGCGTTCTGCGTGGAGTTGCGCACACGAAGGGAACGCATGTGCACGGGCGGTCGTCATCGGACCCTGCTCCGTAGGGTGGTGAGCAGGTATGCGCAGAGCAGGGCGCTGATCGACAACATCAGTGCGCCGCCGACGGGTTGGGCGATCACTCGCGCCACAGCAGCCACATAGCGCTCGCCTCCGAACGGCCACTGCACCAGCACGAGCTCGCGCAGCCGGGTCGAGAACCCGGCGGCGGTCCGCACGGACGGTCCCTCCAGGACCTTCTGCACGAGCGGTACGACGAGGACCGGTACGGCCAGTACCGCCGCGAGTCCGGCGGTCGTCGACCGGAAGATACCGGCCGCCAGGACGCCCGCCCAGGCGCAGCCCACGACGAGACCGATCCAACTCGCGCTCAGCGAAAGCCAGTCCTCGGGAACTCCCGCGAGCTCCCGTCCGTAGACGAGGTAGAGCAGTTCGGCGTCCACACCCACCGCGAGGAGGGCCAGCAGCAGCGCGGTGGCGGCGGCGACGAGGAGTTTGGCGGCGAGGAGCCCCAGTCGGCGGGGGACGTTCCCGCGATCGGCGGCCAGGGCGGGATGACGGAACTCATCGCCGAAGGCGATGGCACCGAGCAGCCCCGCGCCGAGCGCCGCGGGCGGCAGAGGAAATTCCCTCGGCCACGCGGCGAGCAGACGCGGCTGCGGGGTGTGCCCCGCTCTGGCCAGGAGCACGGAGACCAGGGCGGAGGCGACGAGCACGGCGACAGCGGTGAGGTAGCCGGTGGCGACCCCGGCCGCACGGCGCAGTTCGTAGCGCAGCGGCCGCAAGGGGCTGGAGCCCGGCCTGGCGGTGATGGGCGGCGGGAGAGGAGACAGTTCGCTCGCGCCTTCCGCCTCCGGGGTGCGTGCCGGCTGCTCGGCCCCCTGGGGGTCACTCGCTGACTGCCGCGCGGGGACGGGCCCCATGTCGCCGATCTCGTCCGCGAGTTGGTGTACGAGGATGCTGTGGCGGTAAGCGGTTTCGCCGATGTCGGCGCACGTGCTGCCGTACACGGAGAGGCGGTTGCCGTCCTCCCGTACGACCTCCACGGAGCGTCGAGTGGTGCGGGCCTCCTTGGTGAGCAGGGCGCCGAGCCGGGCGGCGTGCGGGCTGCGGACGGCTACGCGGGGCCGGAGACGGGTGCGGGCGAAGTCGGTGACGTCCTGGTCGGCGACGAGCCTGCCCTCCTCCAGCGTGACGACACGGTCGGCGGTCCGCGCGGCCTCCTTCGGGTCGCCCGTGGCGAACAGCACGGTGCCGCCCCCGGCGGCGTGGGCCCGCAGAATCCCGTGCAGCCAGCGGCCCTCTCGGGCGGAGAGTCCCTCGGCGGCGTCGTCGAGCACGAGCGTGTGCGGGTCTGACAGCAGTGCGCAGGCCAGACCCAGGCGACGGTCCATGCCGCGCGAGAGCGCGCTCAGACGCTGGTCGCGCAGGCTGACCAGGCCCACCACTTCGAGGACGTCGTCGGCGCGCCGGGCCGGCACGCCTGTCGCGGCGCACAGCATGCGGAGTTGACCGCGGACCGTGCGTGCCGGATGACCGGGGACCTCCCCGAGGAGCACGCCGACCTCGCGCGAGGGATGGGCGATGCGATGCAGCGGACGACCTCTGAAGTAGGTGATCCCGCGGCCCTGTTGGAGTTCGAGCATGAGCCTGAGCGCCGTCGTCTTGCCCGCGCCCGGGGCCCCGAGGAGCGCTGTGACGCGGCCCGCGGGCACCTCGAAGGAGACGTCGTCGACGGCGGGGGGAAGCTCCTTGCGGGCGTTGCTGGTCAGTCCGATGGCCTGGATCACCCGAAGCAAGATAGCGCGATATGTACGGTTTTTCGGGCATTCTGGGCGGGCTGAACGGTATGCCCCGCGCCTGTCCGACCACTTGGCCTGACGGCCGATCCCGGGTGACCTCGGGTCTCGGCACGGTTCTCGGGGCCATGCCCGGTCTCGGCACGGATCGCGAGGCCGCGCCCCTCTTGGCTCGGTTCCGTCCCGGCGCCGCTCCAGGAGCGGTGTCAGACCTCGGGGCGGAGCATCGGCGGGTTGAGCAGCGTGGCACCGCCCGCGCGGAACAGCTGGGCCGGGCGACCGCCCTGGCGGGTCGTCGTACCGCCCGTGGGGACGAGGAATCCCGGCGTGCCGGTCACCTTGCGGTGGAAGTTGCGGGGGTCGAGCGCCACGCCCCACACCGCCTCGTACACCCGGCGCAGTTCACCGACCGTGAACTCAGTCGGGCAGAAGGCGGTCGCCAGTGACGAGTACTCGATCTTCGAGCGGGCGCGCTCCACACCGTCCGCCACGATCTGCGCGTGGTCGAAGGCCAGCGGCGCGGCCTGTTCGCCGTCACGGCCGTAGCCGCCCCGCTGAAGCAGTTCCTCGACGGGGGCCCAGCGCGCGCTGTTCGCGTCTCCGCCCGCCCTGGGCGCGGGCAGATCGGGGGCGAGGGCGAGATGAGCGACGCTGACGACCCTCATCCGCGGGTCGCGCTTCGGATCGCCGTAGGTCGCGAGCTGCTCCAGGTGCGCGCCGTTGGCCTGCGCGGGCGCGGCAGGGTCATGGGCGCACAGCCCGGTCTCCTCGCCCAGTTCCCGCGCCGCCGCCTGCGCCAGGTCCTCGTCCGGCCGTACGAAGCCGCCGGGCAGCGCCCACCGCCCCTGAAAGGGCGGCTCACCCCTCCGTACCGCCAACGCGCACAGAGCATGGCGACGCACGGTCAGCACGACCAGGTCAACGGTGACGGCGAACGGCGGGAAGGCTGACGGGTCGTAGGGCATGTCGAGATCATAGTCGTCTGCCTGACGATAAACACTCCCTTCGTCGGTCGCTTCAATGGCTGATCCACTGCTCTCCGGTACGGACGCCGGGGCCTGCTCCGCCCCTCCCCTCGCCGGCTTCCGCCCGTTCACACTCCCAGCTGGAGCCCGTCGGCAGCCTCCTCGACCATGGCGAGGCCGAGCCTGCTGACACGTACGGAGAAGGGGGCGCCGGCGACGCGCAGGCCGGTCAGCCCGAGCTCGCCCAGGGGTGCGCCGCGGACGGGCCGCAGCGTCACCGTTCCGGCAGGGGCGTCGGGGCGGATTCCTGCGAGGGTGGTGAGCAGAAGGATCCCTGCCGCCGCGGCCGTGGCCGCAGGCCGACAAGCCGCCGGATGCGGCAGCGGGGCACCTCCTTCCGTGCGCTGCTCCCCCGCGTACATCTCCGGCAGCCGGTGCCCGAAGGCCTCTGCCGCCGACAGCACACCCCGCAGGAGTGAGCTCGCCTCCTTTTCGTAGCCCGCGGCGGCCAGTCCCGCGACGGCGACAGCCGTCTCGTGGACCCGCACGGCCCCGCCTCGGTGCCCGAACGGGTTGTACGCCGCCTCCTTCGCGCCGAGGCTGCGCAGTCCCCAGCCCGAGTCCATGGCGGGCCCGCCGAGCAGCCGCGCGAGCTGCTCCGTCTGCACCTTGTCGAGCAGCCCCTGGGCCGGGGCACCCACGCCGAGCAGCCCGGTGTCGAGGAGGTGCGCACTGGCCGCGCCGAGGTGCGGCACGATCCGCCCGTCCGGCAGACGGGCCGCGGCCGGTCTGCCGCCTCCCCTGTCCTCGATCCAGAAGTCCTCCTGGAACGCGGCCCTCATTCCGCGAGCCCATCCCCGCAACTCGGGGCCACCTCCCCTGCCGTACGCGTCAAGGAGATCGGCGCCCAGCAGCGCGGCCCGGTGGGCGTGCGCCTGGGTCTCGCAGCGCCGTGGTCCGCCGGGGCGCGGGTCGGGCAGATACGTACCGTCGCCGGTCGCCGTCCGCAGCCACTGCAGGCAGCGCTCGGCCACAGGAAGCAGTTCCTCGGTCTCCTGTTCAGGGAGCCCCCAACGCCTGGCTTCCGCGAGAACGACAGGGAACAGCAGGGTCGCCTCTTCGCCCGTGCAGCTCGGTGGCAGATACGTACCGGCGTGGCGTCGCGGCCCGGGCAGCAGTCCGGATCGCGGCCCCGCGCCCACCAGTTGGGTGCGCGCCAGGGAGCGCAGGGTGCCCGCGGCGAGGCGGGTGCCCAGCGGCAGGGTCATGCGCGCCGCCGCCAGCGCGTCGGCCGGCGCCATGCCGCAGCGCCAGGGCGCGCCGGCCGCGAGGTGGTTGTCGGACGGATAGGCCGGGTCACGCAGCAGCAGGGCCTGGAGGTCCTCGATGCTCGTGCGCAGGAGCGCCTCGGCCCTTGGGTCGTCGCTCACCGCCCGTGCCTGGGCAAGCGGGCTCGTGGCAGCGCGCGCGACGGCCCGGATGGGACCCGCACCGGTCGGCCGTACCCTCAGCTCCACGCTTCGGGTGTCGCCGGGCGGCAGTTCGAGTTCCCATCGGAGCAGTCCCGCCGAGGCCAGCGCGTCCGAGGGCGGCGGGTGGGCCGTGACGACGGAGTGCCCGGTGGCGCAGGACCACCGCATGCCCGAGTCATGGACGCTGGCAGGCAGGTCGGGACCGGCCTGCCCGGAGGCGACCGCGCCCAGTTCCGCCAGGTCCGTGCCGAGCGACATCTCGACGGGCAGGCGCAGATGGCGGTGGGCCGCGCTGCGCAGGGTGATCCGTTCCGTGCCGTCCGCGTATCGCGTCCGTTCGACGATGACATCCGGGTCGGGGCCACCGTCGGCCGACAGGCTCAAGGTCGCCACGAAACGGGCCTGGTCGGCCGCGATCATCCGGGCCTGGATCGCGAGAGGCTCCCGCCCCGCGACGCGCAGTCGGCATCGGGAGAGCATGCGTCGGCCCGCGCGGTAGAAGCCTTCCAGTCCCTGTCCGGTCAGCTGGCCGTGCTCCGGGGAGATCGCAAGTCCGGGCAGGGCGACGCAGATCAGCGCGTTGTGCGTGGGAGGCAGATTCGCCGTCGCGTGCGGCAGGGACAGGGGTGCCTTCGGAGTTGTGGCACCGCCGGGGGCTATGGGGAGCTGTGCGGGCCTGCGGAGCAGAGGGTGATTGTCGTGCGGAATGGAGGACTGGGTGGGCAGGGGCATGGGGCGGCTTCTTCTGCGCTCCGTGCGCTGAGTGCGCACTCAGCTGCGTGTGAGGGGCTCCGGAAGGGCGGGTTCGATGCGATGGCACGGCCCGGCCGCGGGCTGCGCCACTCAGGTGAACGGAACGGGCCTGTCCCGGGTCACGCCCCGGTTCACGGAAGCCGACCGATTGGCGGTGAGCCGGGGGCTCCGAAGCGCGGTCGCGGCTGCTCCGCGGAGCGGGGTGGGCTTGCACGGGCTGCTCTGACGGCCTGCCTGGGCAGGTACGGCCGAGAGCCGGGGCGACGCCGGTCTGGGGGTGGCGTACGTGGATCACGCCGCTCTGGGGGTGGCGTACGTGGATGACGCCGGCCTGGGGGTCGCACACGCGCGGACCCGCTGTCGCAGCATGGGTGCCATCCCAGCCAGGCGCTCCGGCAGGGAGGAGGCGTCTGCAGAGAACGACGGGGGCGAGTGGCACAACAACCGCCTCGTCACCCTCGCCGTATCCGGCGGCCCGGAGCCGGGCAATGCCTCCCGCCTCACGGAGCGCTACGCCACTCGACTCCGGCAGGTCGCTCGGACCACCTGCGTCTTCCGGCCTGCGGCTCGGGTCGGCCGCATCTTCCGGCCGACGACTTGGGTCGGGCGTGCCTTCCGACGGTCGCCTCGGGTCGGACGCACCTGCCGACGGCCGAGTCGGATCGGACGCACCTACCGGCAATCTGCCCGGGCCGGACGCGCCTTCCAACGCCCGGCCCCGACCGCCTGACGTCTCTTCCGACAGCCGACCCGGGGCGGAGGCGTATTCCACCCAGCCAGCCGCCCCCGGAGTGTCCTCAGAAGTCCCGCCCTTCCAGGGCGCAATCGCTCCCAGGACCCGCGCACGCACCCCGCGCCACATCGCCCCGAGTCCGAAAGGCCCCCACACCAACCCAAGCCCCGCCAACCCCCAAACCGCCACCCGAAGCAGCCAGGCCGACCATCCGAACCGAGTCGGCCAACTCGCTCGGCACCACTCACCCGCCCTCATGTCTCGCCGTGCTTCGTCCCAGGCCGGCCGTCCCCTCGGCGGGACCGGGTGCCGCCACTCGTACCGTCACCGGCCCTGGTGGGTGCTTCCGGCGCCGGAGAGCCGTCGGCGGTGGACCGGGGACGGCGTGTGCCCGCGGTCCCGGAGGGCCGGGAACCCGGTCGGCTCGCCGCGCTCCCCGTCGACCGCGGCTTGCGTCGGCGACGGGAAGCCACCCGGGTCGACGATGTCGAGGCGGGCCCGGACGGTCCGTCGGCGTCGACCGGGGACGCCGAGGGCGCCGCGGACACCGACGACGCGATCACCTCCGCGTCGGCACGATCCACACGCTCCTTGCGGAGGCAGCGGCGAATCGACTCCGGGTCCAGGCCCTCGTTGCACGCCTGGTGGAGAAGACGGGCGAACAGGTATCCCGGATCCGCTCCGAGCGCCATCGCCAGGGCTTCACGGGCCTCCAGCTCGTCACCGGAGGACCAGGCGACCCATCCCACAAGAGTGAGCGGCGCCGCGGCGTGTTCGCCGTACGGGCCGACACAGCGGCGGGCCAGAGCCCGCCAGAGGCGGAGGGCGGGGCCTGCCTCGTCGCCCTCCATCCACTGCGCCGCCCGGTCGCGCGTCGTGCGGTCCTGGAGGCCGAGAATCAAGGTGGCTGCCTCGTCGTGGCCCAGGAGTTCGTCGTCCCGGAGATCCGCCGACAATGCGCCGCACACACCCGCCGCACCGGACACACCTGCCGAGCCGGACACAGCAGGTACACCGGAAACACCCGACACACCGGCCACAGACGTGGAGTCGGCGAACCGACACATGACCCGATGAGCCAGGTCCAAGGTCTCGGAAGCCACCGCTGTGCGGTTCTCGTCGTCGAGGATTCGCGGGATCAGCGCCATGCTCACCGCATCGAGCGCGGACTCCTGCTCCAGCGCGGCCGCCGTCTCCCACGGAATGAGCCTCGCCCTGAACTCCCGCAGGGATCCCCGGATCTGGAGGCCGGCGTAGGTCGCCGCGGCGGCCAGCACGGACGTGCCGGGCAGCCCCATGGGTGTCCCGTCGGAAGGGCAGCACTGCGCACTGGGGCAGCAGTACGACCAGAAGCGGCCGTCCGAGATGCACAGGGCCTCGATCACGGGCACGTCCAGGGCACCGCAGGCCGTGCGCAGGAACTGTGCGAGTGGGCGCAGTCGTTCCATGACTTCCCGGGCCGACTCTCCGTCCTTGGGGTCCTGGCAGAGGAAGGCGACCATGCTCTCGGGCACCGCGCCCCTGCGTTCACTGCCCTTCACAAGTCCCTCGGTCAGCTGTCGGGCGACGGACGCCCAGTCGTCCGCGTTGCCGGGGATGCCGAGCCGGGCCCGTCCGCCGAACCTGCCACGCCCGTCCCTGTCGTGGAGGGCGGCGAGCACGATGCTGTCCTCGGGCCGGTATCCGAGCAGGTACGGCAGTGCGTCCGCCAGTTCGGCGGGAGTGCGGAGGGTTACCTGATGCTCGGCGAACGGGACGCCCGACGCGCCGTGTGCGGGGCCGCCACGGCTCTCACCTCCACGGCCCCCACCTCGTGCACCCGGTCCCGAGCCGTGCCCTCCGCTCCCCGAGCCATGTCCCCCGCTCCCTGAACCGCGCCCATCACTGCCTGGATCATCTCCACCATGCGCCGAGCCCTGTCCGCCTTGCCTTGACCCGTGTCCGCCACGCCCTGAGCCGCGTCCACCACAAGCTTCGGCCTGCCCACCACTCACTTCGCGATCACCGCCATCGACCTGGCGATGCTCACCACCCGCGCCCCCACTCCTTCCAAACTCTCCAAGTCCTCCAAACCCGTCGAGCCCTCCAATCCCGTCGCCCTCACGACGCCCGCCGCACCCGCTCATGTCACCGTCGCCGAGGTTCCCGGCCGCTTCGCTGTGATTCGTCATGCCGTGACCATCCCGCGGATCCCGATATTCCGCTTTGACCTGTGGATAACCACGACCATGATCACGTCAGAACTTGTCCACAGGCTGACCGCCTCATTCGCGTGATGTCCGACCCATCGGGTTGCATGGGGCCATGAGCAACGCAGAGCTGCGCACCGCGGCCGACACCGTCCTCGCCCGCCTCGTCGGCGCCCCGGCGGGTGATGCCCGGCTGCGCGAGGACCAGTGGCGCGCCATCGAGGCACTGGTCGCCGACAAGCGCAGAGCCCTGGTCGTGCAGCGCACCGGCTGGGGCAAGTCCGCGGTGTACTTCGTCGCGACGGCGCTGCTGAGGGAACAGGGCGCGGGCCCCACCGTCATCGTCTCCCCGCTCCTCGCCCTCATGCGCAACCAGGTCGAGGCGGCCGCACGCGCCGGCATCCGGGCGCGGACCATCAACTCGTCCAACACGGAGGAATGGGACACGATCCAGGACGAGGTGGCCGCGAGCGAGGTGGACGTCCTGCTGGTGAGCCCCGAGCGGCTCAACAATCCGGACTTCCGCGACCAGGTGCTGCCCAAGCTCGCCGCCGCGACCGGCCTCCTCGTGGTCGACGAAGCACACTGCATCTCCGACTGGGGCCACGACTTCCGGCCGGACTACCGCCGGCTGCGCACGATGCTCGCGGATCTCCCGCCGGGCGTCCCGGTCCTCGCCACCACCGCCACGGCCAACGCGCGCGTGACGGCCGATGTCGCCGAACAACTGGGCACCGGCGGCAGCACGGACGCTCTCGTCCTGCGCGGCCCGCTGGATCGGGAGAGCCTGAGCCTCGGTGTGCTGCAGCTGCCCGATGCCGCACACCGGATGGCCTGGCTGGCCGAGCATCTGGGCGAGCTGCCCGGCTCCGGAATCATCTACACGCTCACGGTGGCCGCGGCCGAGGAGGTCACCGCGTTCCTGCGGCAGTGCGGGCACACAGTGACCTCGTACACCGGGAAGACGGAGAACGCGGACCGTCAGCAGGCCGAGGAGGATCTGCTCGCGAACCGGGTCAAGGCACTGGTGGCGACGTCGGCGCTGGGCATGGGCTTCGACAAGCCCGACCTCGGGTTCGTGGTGCATCTGGGGTCCCCGTCCTCCCCCATCGCGTACTACCAGCAGGTCGGCCGTGCGGGGCGCGGGGTGGAGCATGCCGAGGTGCTGCTCCTGCCCGGCAAGGAGGACCAGGCGATCTGGCAGTACTTCGCGTCGATCGCCTTTCCTCCGGAGGAGCAGGTCCGGCGCACCCTGGACGTCCTCGCCCAGGCGGGCCGGCCCCTGTCGCTGCCCGCGCTCGAACCCTTGGTGGAGCTGCGCAGGTCACGCCTGGAGACGATGCTCAAGGTCCTGGACGTGGACGGCGCGGTGCACCGCGTCAAGGGCGGCTGGATCTCCACGGGCGACCCGTGGACCTACGACACCGAGCGCTATGCCTGGGTCGCCAAGCAGCGTGCGGCCGAGCAGCAGGCGATGCGTGACTATGTGACGACGACCGGATGCCGAATGGAGTTCCTGCGGCGCCAGTTGGACGACGAGGGAGCGACTCCGTGCGGTCGCTGCGACATGTGCGCGGGGCCCCGGTTCACCGACGCCGTGTCCTCGTCGTCCCTGGACTCCGCGCGTGGTGAGCTGGGCCGGGCGGGTGTCGAGGTCGAGCCCCGGAAGATGTGGCCGACGGGCCTGCCGGCGGTCGGCGTGGACCTGAAGGGGCGCATTCCGGCCGGTGAACAGGCCGCGTCCGGGCGGGCGTTGGGACGGCTCTCGGACATCGGCTGGGGCAACCGGCTGCGGCCGATGCTCTCGCCCCAGGCCCCTGACGAGCCCGTTCCGGACGATGTGGCGAAGGCCGTGGTCGGTGTGCTGGCCGACTGGGCGAAGGGGCCTGGCGGCTGGGCCTCGGGGAGCCCCGACGCACAGCCGCGCCCGGTCGGTGTCGTCACCATGGCCTCACACGGCCGGCCGCGTCTGATCCAGTCGCTGGGCACGCGGATCTCGGAGGTCGGACGCCTGCCCCTGCTGGGTTCCATCGAGTACGCCCCCGGACACGAGGCTGCGCAGGTCTCCAGGAGCAACAGCGCGCAGCGGTTGAAGGCCCTCGACGGGGCGCTCGTGGTGCCGCCCGGTCTGGCCACCACGCTGGCCGAGGCCAAGGGACCCGTCCTGCTCGTGGACGACTCGACCGAGACCGGCTGGACGCTGGCGGTGGCCGCGCGCCTGCTCCGGCGGGCCGGTGCACAGGGGGTGTTGCCGCTGGTCCTTGCCGTGCAAGGGTGATCCAGGCGTGACATCCGGGGTATCGGGCAGGGATATATGAGGCGGATCACCGGATAACGGTCCGTGGCCCCAATTGCTCGTTGCCGCAACCAAGTTCGACAGGAAGAATTGGCCTCGCGCCCCGCGTGGTCCTTCCTGGGCCGCCCGTTCGGGCTGTGCCGCGGTGCGCTCCCCCAAGTCCGACCCCCGCCCGTTGTATGGGCGCGTAGCCGAAGGGAGGACCGTGACCTTCGGATTCGCTCCGTCCTCGGCGGCATCGATGTCGACGTCCGCCGCTTCCGCCAACTCACTCGCCCGGATGCTCGAACCCGCCGAATGGGCCGCCGCGGGGATTCCGCTGCTGCGCAATCCCCGGGAAGTCGTCAGCGGGCTGCACTCCCGGCATCGGCCCCGGCCGGACACCGCGATCGTCGCCGTCCTCGATCCGGACGAACGGCTCAGGGCCAGCGCCTCATTCGTCCGGCGGCCGGCCCCGGCGGACGGCTGGATGTTCCGCAACGCGCTGCTCGCGCAGCTGCGCCGGGTCATCCCGCACGACCTGCGGCGCCGCACACCGGTGCGTACGGCCGTCCTGCTCTACTGCCGTGAGGGCGACGGGCGATGGACCGAGGAGGACGGCGCGTGGATGTGGGGGTTGCGAGACGCCTGCACGCTGCACGGGCTGCGTTGCGGGGCGTACATCACGCTGACGCGTGAGGGCTGGCAGGTGCTCGGTGAAGGGCGTGGCGGACGTCGGCCGAGCGCGGACTCGAAGCCGGAGTCCCTGGACGCCCTCGCCGCGGTCGAGAGCATTCAGCCACGCACCGGTGGCTCGGCCTCGGAGGTGCTGCGCCGCGCGGCGGCCCGCTGAGGCGGAGCCCGTGACCGCCGCAAGCGGCACCGGTCGGCCGTTCGTCCGGCCGGCCCTCAGCACCGGCCCCAGCGGCCGCCGCGCAGTCACAGAGGACCACCCCGGCCTCGCTGAAGCAGGACCGGCCACAACACCGGTCGTCCGAAAACTGCAGGGGAGCCGGAAGACCGCGAGAGAGGGGCCAACCCGGTACCCCGAACCCGCACAGGGGCACACGTACAACCTTCGACGCGTACAAACCCTCACCGCGTACAGACCCCTCAACTCACGCGAGAAATCAGCACGCACCGGAGGGCCACAGCCCGTACGAGAGCTCGCCCAAGCAACGACACCAGGGCACGCACACACGCCCTCGAACCCGCACGGGCCCCTCGGACAGGTACGACAACAACGCTGAACGGCCATGCCGATCGGGCGGACCATGACAGCCGTGCCGGCGGCCGGCACGTCCCCCGTACCGGCACACGTCGGACCGTCCACCGTGCTGATGCCACCGCGGCCTGGGCCGCAGTGGCACTCCACCCCCCAGGTACCCCCAGAAGAACGGGGGTCCTCAGACCCCCGCGCCCAGCACCGAGTTGATCTGCTGCGGATCCCCGCAGACGATCAGCAGGGTGCCGGCTCGGCCGAGAGCCAGCGGCAGGGCGGTGGCGGCAGTGGCGTCGGGTCCGCCGTTGACGGCGACGACGACCACGGGCCGGGACGCGGCACGACCGAGGGCGGACGCGTCGGCGTAGAAGACGTCGTCTCCCGCGTCGTGCTGGGCCCAGTAGGCGGCCTCGCCGAACGAGAGCTCGTGCGCGGCCCACGGGTGCGGTTCGCCGGTGGTGATCACCAGGACCTCACCGGGGACGCGGCCCGAGTCGAGGAGCAGGTCGACCGCTTCCTCGGCCGCGTCCAGCGCGCCCTCGGCCGAGGCCGGGATCAGCTGGATCTGCGGAGTCGAGGGGGCGGTGGGGGCCGCCGGGGCGGATGGCCCCGGCTTGGCCACGGCCGTGTCGTGCGGCGCGCGTTGCACCGGCGGCACAGGCCGGACAGGACCCGGACGGCCGGGACGCGGCGGAGCCGCGGGACGGGGTCCGGGTACGGGACGGGGGGTCGGCGCGGTACGGCCTGCGGCCGGAGTGGCGCGGGGACCCTGGACACTCTCGTGAATCTGAGGCTCCTCGGGAATGAGAGGCATGAGCTGATTTTTATCAAACGCCGGTGCGAGTCGCGTCGGCGGGTGGCACATGAGTGCGAGTGGAATCGTCAGAAATCGAAGCCGAGCTGCCCTTCGATCTCCGGAACGTTTCCATCCGCCCAACTGCGGGCCTTCTTGAGATGCCGCCACTGGGGCAGCGCATCAAGATACGCCCACGTCATCCGGTGGTACGGGGTGGGGCCCCGCATCTCCAGCGCGGCTTTGTGCACCGGTGACGGATACCCGGCGTTGGCCGCAAAACCGAAGTCTGCATGGTCGATACCCAGTTCGGCCATCATTTTGTCGCGCTGGACCTTGGCGATCACCGAGGCCGCCGCGACAGCGACGCAGGACTGGTCGCCCTTGATCACCGTACGGACCCGCCAGGGGTCCCCGAGGTAGTCGTGCTTCCCGTCGAGGATGACTGCGTCGGGGCGCACCGGCAGGGCTTCGAGAGCACGGCCGGCGGCAAGTCGCAGCGCGGCCGTCATCCCCATGTCGTCGATCTCCTCCGGAGAGGCGTGCCCGAGGGCGTACGACGTCACCCACTTCGCCAGTATCTCGGCGAGCGCGGTGCGCCTCTTGACGGTCAGGAGCTTGGAGTCGGTGAGGCCTTCGGGCGGATGGCGCAGGCCCGTGACCGCCGCGCAGACGGTGACCGGGCCGGCCCAAGCGCCGCGCCCCACCTCGTCGACACCGGCAATGACCTTCGCTCCGGTCGTGGCGCGCAGGGAGCGCTCGACAGTGTGGGTTGGTGGTTCGTACGGCATGGCGCCCTCAGCCTACGCCGCCCGGAACCCCACGCGACACCCAGGCTTCCCCAGTCGGCCTCGGCGCTCCGGCCTCACCGTCGCGGAGACCGCTCACGCACCCGTCGGCCGCAGCAGCGGGACCATCAGCCGGTCGATCGCCTCCTCGATGTCCCGCTCGTTCCATTCACTCGCGCACACCTTGGACCGATTCATCATCATCGCCGGAATGGCGTCGAAGACATAGGAGTTCGCCGCGTCGGGCCGTATCTCTCCCCGCTGGATTCCACGGTCGACGACCTAACCGAACAGCCGGAAGGTCGGCTCCACGACACCTCCGAAGATCACAGCCTGGAAGCACTGAGCCCGTGACGCGTCACATTCGTGAATCACGGAGCGCATCGCGAATCCGGGGCGCGAGAACATCGCCTCGCGTGCCCGCCGGCACAGCTCCGGCAGGCCTTCCCGCACACTTCCCATTTCGGGTACGTCGTCGAAAGACGGCAGCCCCGCCCGGAGTGCGTCCGCGACCAGGTCCTCCTTACGACGGCCAGCGGCGGTGGACCGCGGCCTTGCCGGTCTGGGCGCCGGCGGCGACACCCTCCATCGTGAGTCCGTTCCAGCCGACCTTGCCGAGCTGATCTTGCGCGGCTTCGAGGATCGCACGTTCGAGTACGTCACCACGGCGGCGCGGGGGGAGGCCGCCTGAGCGAAGGCGGCCGTCCAACTCGAAGTAACCATGAGCGTGTCTCCGTCTGAGCGGGCAGACGGCACGCACGCGCGTACAGACGTGCCGTGCGGACCGGGGGTCCCCACGGGGTCAAGTGAGGCAAAGCGGCAGCGACTTCAGCGAACGCTTGCGCTCACTGTCGGGGACTCACTACCGTTTGACGCGGCAGCGAACGCGAGCGTTCACTAACGCCATCGGGGGGACTGGATAGTGACAACCTCTCCGCTGACACAGGAACCAAAGCCGGGAGCGGCCCGCCGGGAGGGGCATCCCGGCATCGCGCTCACCGTCATCGCGGCCTGCCAACTCATGGTGGTACTCGACACGACGATTGTGAACATCGCCCTCCCGCACATTCAAAACGCGCTCAAGTTCTCCACCACCGACCTCACCTGGGTCATCAGCGCGTACACGCTCACCTTCGGCGGTCTGCTGCTGCTCGGCGGCCGGGCCGGTGACATCCTCGGCCGTCGCCGGGTCTTCATGACCGGCATCCTGCTCTTCACACTCGCCTCACTGCTCGGCGGATTCGCCCAGGAACCCTGGCAGTTGCTGGCCGCACGCGCCCTCCAGGGCGTCGGTGGCGCGATCGCGTCACCCACCTCGCTCGCACTGATCACCACGACGTTCCCCGAAGGGCCCGCGCGCAACAGGGCGTTCGGAGTCTTCGCCGCGGTCTCGGCCGGTGGCGGCGCGATCGGCCTGCTGGCCGGCGGCATGCTCACCGAGTGGCTCGACTGGCGCTGGGTGCTCTTCGTCAACGTACCCATCGGTGTACTGATCGCCGTGCTCGCGCCGCTCTACATCAGCGAGTCCGAACGGCATCCTGGGCGCTTCGACATCGCGGGTGCGCTGACCTCCACGGCCGGCATGGCGTCGCTCGTCTACGGCTTCATCCGGGCCGCGGAAGAGGGCTGGCGGGACAGTCTCACCATCGGCTCCTTCGGTGCGGCGGTGGTTCTACTGGCCGCCTTCGCGCTGATCGAGTCCCGTGCGAAGGAACCGATCACACCGCTGCGGATGTTCGCCGATCGCAACCGCTCCGGTACGTACGTGATCATGCTGAGCCTGGCCGCGGCGATGTTCGGCATGTTCTTCTTCATCGTTCTCTTCGTGCAGAACGTGTTGAGTTACACGCCGATCGAGGCGGGCCTGGCCTTCCTCCCCGTGACGGTCGCGATCGCCGTCGGCGCGGGTCTGTCGCAGAAGTTCCTGCCGGTGCTCGGCCCGAAGCCGTTCATGATGGTCGGCTCGGCCCTCGTCGCACTCGGGCTCGGCTGGATGACCTTCATGGACACCGGGAGTACGTACGTCGGCGGGGTGCTCGGTCCGATGCTGCTGTTCGCCTTCGGCATGGGTCTGAACTTCGTGACGCTGACCCTGACCGCGGTCTCGGGGGTCGCCGTGCACGAGGCGGGCGCGGCGTCCGGCCTGCTCAACGCCACGCAGCAGGTGGGGGGTTCGCTCGGCCTCTCCATCCTGACCACGGTCTTCGGCACGGCCAGCCGTGCCGAGGCGGAGAAGCAGGTCACCGACTTCATGGCCACCGCCTCGGCCGAACAGAAGGCGGAGTTCGCCAAGACCCACCAGCTGCCCGCTCCCTGGAGCCACGAGGTGCTGTCACAGGGGATCTCCACGGCCTTCATCCCGGCCGTCGCGATGGCGGTGCTGGCCCTGGCCGTCGCCGCGTTGGTGATCCGGGTCCGCAAGAGCGACCTCGACGCCCTGGCGGGCACGGCAGGACCCGGCGCGGGCTGAACGACACGACGAGGCCGGGCCGCCGTACTGGGACGGCGGCCCGGCCTCGTCGCTCGTACGGAGCAGAGACCGACGGATCAGAGACCGTACGTCCCTGTTCGTACGAGTCCGGCGACGACGGATTCCTCTCAGGGGCGTACGCGGTCCGTGCGCGCCCCGCCTCAGCGGTACGCCAGCTCGGTGCCCAGTTGGTTGCACACGTTCCAGTCGGCGTCGGGGGACAGCGGCCGTCCGTCGAGGATGTCCCGGGCACGCGCCTCGCCCAGGCTCGTGGCGTACCAGGACTTGTCGGCCCCCGCCAGGTCCTGCGCGATGGACTGCAGGGCACAGGAACGCAGCGGCTCGTCAAGTTTGTCCAGATCCGGGGCGGCGTCGGCGGACAACCCGCGCGCGTAGTCGAGGTCGAACGAGCCCTTCGCCTCGTACCGCTGGACGTTGCGCTCGGCGATCAGAGCGTCCGGCGACATCAGCCCGAAGGCGAGCACTCCCGCGGCGGCGCTCGCCAGGACCGCACGCGGCAGCCAGCGGGCGCCCCAGACACCGGCCGCCATGATGAGCACGATGACCAGGCCGAGCCAGAGTTCCACGGTCACCACGGAGATCCGCAGTCGCGTCAGCCCGTACGCCGCCACGTACATGTCCATACGCCGCACCGCCGATGCCACGACAACCAGCGCGAGGACGCACAGCGTTCCGAGAACGGCACGCACCAGGGTCCAGTCGCCGGAGCTGTCACGCGGGGCCCAGCGCAGGGCGAAGACGATGACGAGCAACGTGAGGAGCGTGACCAGCAGCAGTTGCCAGAAGCCCTGGCGCGCGTACTCGGCGTAGGTCTGGCCCGTCTTCTCCAGCACGGCGTCGTAGCCGCCGAACAGGACGGCGAGCTGGACCGCGTTGAAGACCGCGAAGAGCGCGGCGAGCACGATCAGGGGCAGCGCCCACTCGGCGCGTCCGCGAGCGCGGCCCGCCGGGACCTCGACGCGGTCCCACTGAACGGGTGCGGCGGCCGTGTGCGCCACCACCAGAGCCCCGACCACGCCGATGACGAACAGGACGACGTGCCAGGGCCCTCCCGAGACCGACGCGTCGGGCACAAGACCGCCGAGGAGGTCCGCGAAGGCGGCGTCCGCCCCGGCGAAGAGCGCGCCGAAGACCACCAGCAGGACCGCGGCGACGGCGAGCGCGCGCACCATCGGGCCCATGTTGCCCCGGGCCCCGCCGGACCGCTCCCGCAGGCCGCTCCAGCCCCAGAGGGGACCGGTGACCAGCGAGGTGTAGAGACCGATCGGGCCGAACAGCACCCCCGTCCAGGTGCGACCGCCGTGCAGGGCGAGCGAGCCCGCCGCCACGGCGGCCACGACGGCGAGGAACGACGGCCAGTCGGCGTCGCGAAGCGCGGGCACGCTCAGCAGGGCAAGGCCTCCCACGCCCCACACCAGCGTCCAGCGGTGCGGTCGCCGGCCCGCTGCCTGAGCCGCGTAGTACGCGCCGAGCGCGGCCGGTATCGCCACCAGCAGGAGGTTGAGGGCCAGGCCGTCGCCGAGCAGGACCATGCTGAGCACGCCGGTGGCGAGGGCGGCCCAGAGCGAGGCGTCGCGGATGGGGGCCGGGGGCTCCACCTGGACGCCGGCGAACCAGGACTCGACGACGGGGCCGTCCCACTCTTCGTCCTCGTCGAGACCCTGTGTGTCGACGTCCCGCGTGTCGACATCACGTTTCGCGGAATCGGTCCCACTTGCGGCGGTCCTGCGCGAACCGGACCCGGCCGAAACGGTCCCGCCCGAACCGGACCCGTCGGAGTCACCCCGCGCGGAGTCGCCCTTCGAGAGCGCGTCACCCGTGCGGGCCGCAGGCACCTCGTCCCTGGGCGCCTCCGGCACCTCGGGCTCCCCGGTGTCGTTACCCGGCTTCACCCCTGAATCCTTCGAGGCCGACCCTCTCGGCTCGGCCTCGGACGGCGTGTCGGACACGGGACCCCCTCCCCGACCGGTCCGGACAGCGCGGCTCGTGGCCGCCGCGGAAGCCCAGGGACCGGTGTCTCGTCGGCGCGCGCCCGTGATGATCAACGAGCGGCGTGGCGGAAAGGCTAACCGTGGGACACGCAGGGCAGCCGGTCACCGGCTCTCTGTGGCAGGGCTGTGACAGTGGCAGACGCTTGGGACGGGAGGAAACGGGCAGGCACGGCCCCCTCGCCGACAGCCGAACGCAAGCCCTGACCCCGCGACCCTCATCCACAGCTTCGCCGACGACGCGCACCGCCGGCCTTGACCCACAACTCTCGCCGCCGGCCTCAACCCGCAGCTTTCTCCGACAACCACTCCGGAAGCGCCTCGGTCCGCTCCACCCACTGCGCGGGCGGCGTCCCGTTCCTCCCCGCGGCCACGACGCCTCCGACGATGGCGCAGGTCGTGTCCATGTCGCCGCCGACCTGGGCGGTCGCCCAGAAGCCCTCTTCGTAGTCGCCGAGAGCCCGCGCCGCCGACCACAGGGCGAACGGCACGGTGTCGTGCGCGGTCGTACGCCGCCCGCAGCCGAGGACCGCGGCGACGGTCGTCGTGTCTCCGTAGTCGAGCATGTCCCGGGCACGCCGCAGACCCGCTTCCACCGCACTGCGCGGCACCAGGGCGATGACGCCGTCGAGCAGCGCCCCGGGGCTCGGCGGGCCGCCCGGGGCGGCGGCCAGCGCGGCAGCAGCGGCCACGGCCATGGCGCCGACCACGGCTTCGCGGTGCTGGTGCGTGGGGTAGGCCGAGATCTCGGCCTGGTGTGTGGCCTGCTCCGGATCGTCCGCGTACCAGGCGCCCAGGGGGGCGATCCGCATCGCCGCGCCGTTCCCCCACGAACCCTGTCCCTTGAAGAGGGCCGAGGCCAGCTCGCGCCAGTCGCCGCCCTCCCGGACCTGCCGCAGCAGCCGGTTGACCGCGGGGCCGTAGCCGCGGTCGAAGTCGTGGTGCTCAGCGAAGGAGCGGGCCAGCGCGTCCTGGTCGATGCGGCGGTGGACGGCCAGAGTGGCCACTACGGAGGAGGCCATTTCCGTGTCGTCGGTCCACTGCCAGGAGCCGGGTGGCAGCCCGCGGTGCTTGAGCAGCGGATAGTTCACGGGCACGAAGAACTGCGAGCCCAGCGCGTCCCCGACGGCGAGTCCGCGCAGGCTGGCCAGGGCGCGGTCCAGGCGCCCGTCGGGTGAGGAGTCAGCGGTCATCGCCCTGCCACTCTATCCGGTGACTCCGTACGGTTCCGGATCACGCCAGCGTTCGAAAGGACGGTCAAGGGTGTACCTGCCGTCCTCCCCGAGAACGAGCATGCGCACCTCCGCGTTCCCCGGGTTCGACAGCGACTCGAACTCCGCGACCGTCCAGTGGAACCAGCGCATGCAGAACAGCCGCATGGCGAGGCCATGGGTCACGAGGAGCACGTTCGGCGGGTGATCCGGGGCTTCGAAGCTCCGGAAGAGGCTCTCCAGGAAGCCGCCGACCCGGTCGTACACATCGGCACCGGACTCGCCCTGAGCGAAGCGGTAGAAGAAGTGCCCGTACGCGTCGCGATACGCCTTCTGCAGCCGTACGTCGTCCCGGTCCTGCCAGTTTCCCCAGTCCTGTTCACGCAGCCGGGGTTCCTCCCGTACGCGTACCTGTCCGGGGTCGAGGTGGAAGGCCCGGAAGGTCTCGTGCGTGCGGCGGTACGGGGAGACGTAAACGCTTACGCGCTCGTCGCCGAGGACCTCTCGGATCCGCGTGCCCGTCTCCTCCGCCTGCCGCCACCCCTTCTCGGTGAGCGCCAGGGCGTGGTCGGGTTCGCGTTCGTACACCGAGTCATCGGCATTGCCCACCGACTCGCCGTGCCGGACAAGGACGATGCGCCGTGGACGTGCCATACCGAGACCCTAGATCGAGTAGCGCCCGATCGAGCACTCGTACGGGCTCGATACGGCACAGGTCACACGAATCGCGCGCGTCTCAGACCGTCCAGGACGGTTCCAACTGGACGATGTCGCCCGTGAGCGCCGCGACGTCCGCCTCCAGCTGGGCCCGCAGGGCGAGCCGCTCCACACGCTCGGCCCGGTATTTGCCGTGCTCGGCGGCCGACTGCCACATGGACAGGACCATGAACTCGTGGCCGGGCGCCTCGCCGAAGAGGCCCCTCACCATGCCGGGCGAGCCGGCCATCGCCGGATTCCACACCTTCTCCTGCATCAGCGCGAAGTGCTCGGCGCGCTCCTCGTGGACGCGACAGTGCGCCACCCGCACCAGATCGGCCTCCGTGAAGCGCGGCTCGAAGCCGGTCTTCACGTCGAAGCGGTGATCGAAGAGTTTGCTCTGCGCGTCCTTGAAGGTGCCGGACTGGGCTGCGGCCAGCCGGTCATGGGAGCGCGCCATGAAGGAGTCGTAGAAGGCACGGCTCTCCCAGAAGGCGAAGATGTGGGCCACTCCGGGCCTTCCCCGGCTCCAGCCCCCGCCCTGCCCCCGGAAACCCGGCTCCCCCAGAAGTCCCGCCCATTTCCGCTGCCCCCGTTCAAAACCGCGGCGGTCCACCACGGTGCAGCGAATCCACTTGACCAGCACCGCGCCATCGTACGGCCCAGGAACGTGGCGTCGGTCACGCTCGGGCCGACTGTGGCCGCCCGTGCGCCCCCATGCGCGTGGCACGATGGGCAACACGCCTCACCTGCCGGGCAGTTGAGGCGCCCAACGCCAGGGGACCACGAGGGGAGAACCGGTGAACGGCCTCAACAAGGGCATCAACAAGGTCGAGATCTCGGTGAAATGGGATCCCAGTCCCGCCGGCGAACCGGCCACCGATCTCGACATCGTCGCCGCCACCTACCTCGCGACCGACACGTACAAAAACCCCGACTACGTAGTGCACTTCGACAGCCGCTCGCCCGACGGCACGATCTATCTCAACCGGGACAGCAAGGACGGCAAGGGCTTCGGCTGGGACGAGGTGATGACCCTGGAGCTCACCCGCCTCGACAAGCGGTACGCGCGCGTGGTCGTCGGCGTCGCCATCCAGCAGCGCTCCGGACGGTCGACCTTCGTCGGCGTGCACAACCCGGGCCTGCGGATCCGCGAGGGCTACAACGTCCTGGCCGAGGGCGATTTCGGCAGCGTCCTGGGCTCGACGGCCACGACGGTCGCGGACTTCGTACGCGACGACTCCGGAGAGTGGACTTTCCAGTCGGACATCCGCGGCTTCGACGCCGACCCGGCGACCTTCGCCAGGATCATGGGCAACCCCGAGGAGTCCTGACCCGACGCACTCACGCACGCCGAAGGGGCGGTACGGCCGGTGGCCGTACCGCCCCTCACGGTTTGTGGATCAACTGCGGGTGCGGATCAGCTGCAGCCGCTGGTCGAGCCGCAGCCCTCGCAGATGTAGCAGGAGCCGGCCCGCTGCATCTTCGTGCCGCAGGAGAAGCACAGGGGGGCGTCCGCCTGGATGCCCAGCTGCATCTCCACCAGTTCGGCGCTGGTGTGGGCCTGCTGCGGGGCGGGCTTGACCGCCTCGACCACGGCCTTCGGCGCGGCGACGGCCTTCAGTTCCTGCGCGCGGGGCGCGGACTGGGCGAGACCCTCGACGTCCAGCTCGTCGTCGGTCGGCTCGTACGAGCCCGTCTCCAGGTGGCGCTGACGCTCGTCGGCGGAGTGGATGCCGAGCGCGGAGCGCGTCTCGAAGGGCAGGAAGTCGAGCGCCAGGCGGCGGAAGATGTAGTCGACGATCGACTGCGCCATCCGCACGTCCGGGTCGTCCGTCATGCCGGCCGGCTCGAAGCGCATGTTGGTGAACTTCGAGACGTACGTCTCCAGGGGCACGCCGTACTGCAGGCCTACGGAGACGGCGATCGAGAAGGCGTCCATCATGCCCGCGAGGGTGGAGCCCTGCTTGGACATCTTCAGGAAGACCTCGCCGAGACCGTCGTCCGGGTAGGAGTTGGCGGTCATGTAGCCCTCGGCGCCGCCCACCGTGAAGGAGGTGGTGATGCCGGGACGGCCCTTGGGGAGGCGCTTGCGGACCGGGCGGTACTCGACGACCTTCTCGACCGCGGTACGGATGGTCTCCTCGGCCTTGGCGGTGACCTCGACCTTCTCCTTCTCCTTGGTCTTCGCGGAGAGGGGCTGGCCGACCTTGCAGTTGTCGCGGTAGATCGCGAGCGCCTTGACGCCCATCTTCCACGCCTCGAAGTAGACCTCTTCGACGTCCTCGACGGTCGCCGTCTCCGGCAGGTTGACCGTCTTGGAGAGCGCGCCGGAGATCCACGGCTGGATCGCGGCCATCATGCGGACGTGGCCCATCGCGGAGATGGAGCGCTCGCCCATGGCGCAGTCGAAGACCTCGTAGTGCTCGTGCTTGAGCCCCGGGGCGTCGACGACATTGCCGTGATCGGCGATGTGGGCGACGATCGCCTCGATCTGCTCCTCCTGGTAACCCAGGCGGCGCAGGGCCTGCGGGACGGTGCCGTTGACGATCTGCATCGACCCGCCGCCGACCAGCTTCTTGAACTTGACCAGCGCGAGGTCGGGCTCAAGGCCGGTGGTGTCGCAGGACATCGCGAGACCGATGGTGCCGGTCGGGGCGATGACCGAGGCCTGCGCGTTGCGGAAGCCGTTCTTCTCGCCGAGGCGCAGCACGTCCTGCCAGGCCTCCGTGGCGGCGGCCCAGACCGGCGAGTCCAGGTCGTCCACGCGGACCGCCACGGCGTTGGCGTCGGAGTGCTGCTTCATGACGCGCTGGTGCGGCTGGGCGTTGCGGGCGTAGCCGTCGTACGGGCCGACGACCGAGGCGAGTTCGGCGGAGCGCTTGTACGAGGTTCCGGTCATGAGCGAGGTGATGGCACCGGCGAGGGAGCGGCCGCCGTCGGAGTCGTACGCGTGGCCGGTCGCCATCAGGAGGGCGCCGAGGTTGGCGTAGCCGATGCCCAACTGGCGGAAGGCGCGGGTGTTCTCGCCGATCTTCTGCGTCGGGAAGTCCGCGAAGCAGATGGAGATGTCCATCGCGGTGATGACCAGCTCGACGACCTGCGAGAAGCGCTCGACCTCGAAGGACTGGTGGCCGAGGCCGTCGTCCTTCAGGAACTTCATCAGGTTCAGCGAGGCGAGGTTGCAGGACGTGTTGTCCAGGTGCATGTACTCGCTGCACGGGTTCGAGCCGTTGATCCGGCCGGATTCCGGGCATGTGTGCCAGGCGTTGATGGTGTCGTCGTACTGGATGCCGGGATCGGCACAGGCCCAGGCCGCCTCGGCCATCTTGCGGAAGAGCTCCTTGGCGTCGACCTCCTCGATGACCTCGCCGGTCATGCGGGCGCGCAGGCCGAACTTGTCGCCGTTCTCCACGGCCTTCATGAACTCGTCGTTCACGCGGACCGAGTTGTTGGCGTTCTGGTACTGGACGGACGTGATGTCGTCGCCGCCCAGGTCCATGTCGAAGCCCGCGTCGCGAAGGGCGCGGATCTTCTCCTCTTCCTTCACCTTGGTCTCGATGAAGCCCTCGATGTCGGGGTGGTCGACGTCGAGGATGACCATCTTGGCCGCGCGGCGGGTGGCGCCGCCCGACTTGATCGTTCCCGCGGAGGCGTCGGCACCGCGCATGAAGGAGACGGGACCCGAGGCGTTGCCGCCCGAGGAGAGCAGTTCCTTGGAGGAGCGGATCCGGGAGAGGTTCAGGCCGGCGCCGGAGCCGCCCTTGAAGATCATGCCCTCTTCCTTGTACCAGTCGAGGATCGACTCCATGGAGTCGTCGACGGCCAGGATGAAGCAGGCGGAGACCTGCTGGGGCTGGGGCGTACCGACGTTGAACCACACCGGGCTGTTGAAGCTGAAGATCTGGTGCAGGAGGGCGTAGGCCAGCTCGTGCTCGAAGATCTCGGCGTCGGCGGGCGAGGCGAAGTACTTGTTGTCCTCGCCGGCCTTCCGGTACGTCTTCACGATGCGGTCGATGAGCTGCTTGAGGCTCACCTCGCGCTGCGGGGTGCCCACAGCGCCGCGGAAGTACTTACTGGTGACGATGTTGACCGCGTTCACCGCCCACTCGGCGGGGAACTCGACGCCACGCTGCTCGAAATTGACCGAGCCGTCGCGCCAGTTGGTCATGACGACGTCACGGCTCGCCCACTCGACCTCGTCGTACGGGTGCACGCCCGGAGTCGTGTGGATCCGCTCGATGCGCAGTCCCTTGTTCGCCTTCGTCCCCTTGGCTCGGGAACTCCGCGCCGGACCGCTCGCCGTCTCTGTCATGCCGCCTCCCTGTATCGGGCTAAAACGCCCAGAAGTGCCTCGTTCTTCCCGTGGCACGGTGTGTGTCTGAATGCCACGAGCCACGCGTACGCGTCCGCTCGCAACAGGTCTGTGGTCGCCGCCGTCCGGGCCGGTCCGGCCCCTCTCGTCAGTCGGCGGCGCTGGCGGGCACGGGGACTTCGACAGTCTCTCCGGACCCGCGGTCGATTCCCTGGCACTCCTCGCCCGCGTCTTCGTCGGCCGCGGCGGGGCGCTGCGTCTCTTCCCTGAGTTCAGTGATGGCGGCCTCGAAGTCCTCCAGCGAGTCGAACGCCCGGTACACGGACGCGAAGCGCAGATAGGCGACGAGGTCGAGCTCCTGCAAGGGGCCGAGTATGGCCAGTCCCACGTCGTGGGTGGTCAGTTCGGCGCTTCCGGTGGCCCGCACCGCCTCCTCGACCCGCTGGCCGAGCTGAGCGAGCGCGTCCTCCGTGACAGGCCTTCCCTGGCACGCCTTGCGCACGCCGTTGATGACCTTGGTACGACTGAAGGGCTCGGTGACTCCGGACCGCTTGACCACCATGAGCGAGCACGTCTCCACGGTCGTGAAACGACGGGAGCAGTCGGGACACTGGCGGCGCCTGCGGATCGACGTACCGTCGTCCGTCGTACGGCTGTCGACGACACGGCTGTCGGGGTGCCTGCAGAAGGGGCAGTGCATCTGACTCCAACCCTCCTTCACAAGCACGACTCAATAGCCTCGTCAGGGCCCTTGAGCCCCTCGAAGCAGACCCCAGCATAGGTGATGACCATGGGTCCGGAAGACCGGGGGACCACAACTTCTGGGCTGCTGTTGCAATCCAACCACTACATGTGGGGATTGGCTCGTAAATTCACACCCGGCGCGCGTGTCGCCCCCGTATTGGCATGTGCCGCATGGCCATACCCGTGAGAGGCGTACGGGGATACGGTGGGCGCCACAGGGACAGGGGGCCGGTTCCCGGCCGACGGGACACCTGGTGGCAGACTGACCCTCGCCCCACTCCGGCCCACAAGGCCATCGCCCCGGCGGTGAAGAGTACAGCAATGAGCGCTTTTGTCCGCCCGGTGCAGCGTTAGCCATACACCCAGACACATGATCACGGCAGGCCATCCACACTTTTTCACTCGAACGTGTGTTTGGCGCAACCTTTCGAAAGCAACTACCGTTGTCCAGCAGGGAGACGAACGAGAGGGGCCGACGTGACCACCACCGCAGACAGTGCCACCATCACTGCCCAGGACCGCTCCCAGGGCCGATTTGAGCCGGTGCATGCCATGAATGAAGTGAACCAGGAGGGGCCCAAGCCCACACGCTCCCTGCCGGGCCGACCTCCAGGTATCCGGGCGGACAGCTCCGGACTCACCGACCGGCAGCGCCGGGTCATCGAGGTCATCAGGGACTCCGTACAGCGGCGCGGATACCCGCCGTCGATGCGGGAGATCGGACAGGCCGTCGGCCTCTCCAGCACCTCATCGGTCGCACACCAGCTGATGGCACTGGAGCGCAAGGGCTTCCTGCGCCGCGACCCGCACCGACCGCGAGCATACGAGGTCCGCGGGTCCGACCAGTCCGCCGCGCAGCCCACCGACACGGCGGGCAAGCCGGCCGCGTCGTACGTCCCGCTGGTCGGCCGGATCGCCGCCGGTGGTCCGATCCTCGCCGAGGAATCGGTCGAGGACGTGTTCCCGCTGCCCCGGCAGCTGGTGGGCGACGGCGAGCTGTTCGTCCTGAAGGTCGTCGGAGACTCGATGATCGAGGCCGCGATCTGTGACGGAGACTGGGTGACGGTCCGCCGCCAGCCGGTCGCGGAGAACGGCGACATCGTGGCGGCCATGCTGGACGGCGAGGCCACGGTCAAGCGCTTCAAGCGCGAGGACGGCCACGTGTGGCTGCTCCCGCACAACTCCGCGTACCAGCCGATCCCCGGTGACGAGGCCACCATCCTCGGCAAGGTCGTGGCGGTGCTGCGGCGGATCTGAGGATCCGCCCCTGACCGGGCCCCGGGACCCCTGCGCCGGTTCCGGGGCCCTGTGCTGTCCGCACCTGCGCACGCACGTCAGTGGCCTGCCCCCGGTTTCGTCCGGGGGCAGGCCACTGACGTCTACGCCTCTTCTGTGTTCTGTTCCGCCTTCTTCGCCACCTCGTCGATGGCGGCCAGGGACCTTCGCACCTGGTTACGGTCCGTCGTGAGCCAGAAGTCGGGCAGTGACGCCTTCAGATAGCTGCCGTAGCGAGCCGTGGCGAGCCGCTGGTCCAGCACGGCGACCACACCGCGGTCCCCCGTCGCCCGTACGAGACGGCCGGCGCCCTGGGCCATCAGCAGGGCCGCGTGGGTGGCCGCGACGGCCATGAAGCCGTTGCCCCCGGCGTCCTCGACCGCCTTCTGGCGGGCGCTCATCAGCGGGTCGTCGGGGCGGGGGAAGGGAATCTTGTCCATGACGACCAGCTGGCAGCTGGCGCCCGGGACGTCCACTCCCTGCCAGAGCGAGAGCGTGCCGAAGAGGCAGGTCCTCGGGTCCGCCGCGAAGTTCTTGATCAGCTCTCCGAGCGTCTCCTCGCCCTGGAGCAGGATGGGGAACTCCGGGATGCGGGTGCGCAGTTCCTCCGCGGCGAGCTGGGCTGCCCGCATCGAGGAGAACAGGCCGAGCGTGCGGCCGCCGGCGGCCTGGATCAGCTCGGTGAGCTCGTCGAGCATGTCCCCGCGATCGCTGTCGCGCGCGGGCCGCGCCAGGTGCTTCGCGACGTACAGGATGCCCTGCTTGCCGTAGTCGAAGGGCGAACCGACGTCGATGCCCTTCCAGGCCGGGATGTCCTCACCCTCGACGCCTTCCGGGGCCAGGCCCATCGAGGCGCCCACGCCGTTGAAGTCGCCGCCGAGCTTGAGCGTGGCCGAGGCCAGGACGACGGAGCGGTCCGTGAAGAGCTTCTCGCGCAGCAGGCCCGACACGGACATCGGGGCGACCCGCAGGGAGGCGCCGAAGCGGTCGTGCCGCTCGTACCAGACGACGTCCCACTCGGAGCCGTTGGTGATCCGCTCCGCAACGTCGTGGACCGACTCCACGGAGGCGAGGGCCTGTTTGCGGACGGCGTCCTCGTCGGCGACGGACTTGTCGCGGGTCGCGCCGATCGCCGAGATGACCGTACGCGCGGCGTCCCGCAGGGCCATCAGCGCGTACCCGAGATCCTCGGGGACCTCCTCCAGGCGGCCGGGAAGGGCGAGCTCCATCAGACGCTCGAAGCCCTCAGCGGCTGTCTGGAGCTGGTCGGCCGCCTTCTCGTTCACGAGCCTCGCGACGCGGCGCACGGCGCGGTTGACCTGGCCCGGGGTGAGCTCGCCGGTCGCGACTCCGGTGACCCGGGAGACCAGCTCGTGCGCCTCGTCCACGATCAGTACCTCGTGCTGCGGGAGGACCGGGGCGCCTTCGATGGCGTCGATCGCGAGGAGGGCGTGGTTGGTGACGACGACGTCGGCGAGCTTGGCGCGCTCGCGGGCCATCTCGGCGAAGCACTCCGCCCCATAGGCACACTTCGAGGCGCCGAGGCATTCCCTGGAGGACACCGAGATCTGTGACCAGGCCCGGTCCGAGACACCGGGGGTGAGATCGTCGCGGTCGCCCGTCTCGGTCTCGTCCGCCCAGTCCCGCATCCGCAGCAGGTCCTGGCCCAGCTTGCTGGTGGGAGCGGCCGCCTCGAACTGGTCGAAGAGGCCCTCCTCCTCGTCCTGCGGGACGCCTTCATGGAGGCGGTGCAGGCACATGTAGTTCGACCGGCCCTTGAGCATCGCGAACTCGGGGCGGCGGCGCAGCAGCGGATGCAGCGCGTCCACCGTGCGCGGCAGGTCCCGCTCCACGAGCTGCCGCTGGAGCGCCAGGGTGGCCGTCGCCACGACGACGCGCTCTCCGTGCGCGAGCGCGGGCACGAGGTAGCCGAGGGACTTTCCGGTACCCGTGCCGGCCTGGACCAGCAGATGGGAGCCGTCGTCGATGGCCTGCTCGACGGCTTCGGCCATGGTCACCTGGCCAGGGCGCTCCGTGCCGCCGACGGCTGTGACGGCGGCATGCAGGAGTTCGGGGAGTGAGGGCTCTGTCATAGCCCGACCACCCTACGGGGCCGCACTGACAACCGGGCGATCAAGGCCGGGACGAGGGACCCGATCATGGCTGGTGCAGGGGGTTCGGAACGGTGCCGTGCACGGCGGCGTGCGGGCGCTGGGGGCGGTCACGGTAGCCGTCCAGATGCAGTCGGTTGCGGTTGAGGCACAGCCGCTCGATACGCGGAGTGAGCAGGTCGAACGTCTCGTATCGCTCCTTGAGCTCCGGGAAGAGCCTGTGGTGACGGAGGATCTCCGCCCGGACGAGCGACCAGAACTCGGCCTCGGGGACACTCAGTTGCGCCTCGCAGAGCGGGGCCAGGTAGCGGAAGACACCGACGAAGAGCCCGGAGTGGATGAACTGCGTGAGGAAGGCGGCAGGCTCCTTGAGCAGAACGGCCCGTACGTCGTCCGGCATGGAGGCGTGCTCGGGCAGCCGCTCGGCGCTGACGTTCACGTCGTCCACGAAGTCCTTCACCGCGAGTCGGACGGGTACGTCATGGTCGTCGAAGACAACGATCGCGTTCTCGCCGTGTGGGCTGAACACAGTGCCGTAGCGGTAGAGGAAGTGCAGCAGGGGCGGCAGCAGCGCCGCGAAGAGTCGGCGCAGCCAGATCCGAGGGGCCAGCCCCGAGCGCTCGACGAGTTCCGCCGTGAAGGCCCGGCCGTCGGGGTCGGTGTGCAGGAGAGCGGCCAGGGTGCGGGCGCGTTCGCCGGGCGCCAGATGGCGGCAGAGCGGCTCGCGCCAGATCGCGCCCAGCAACTCCTTGTACTGGTAAGGGACTTCCGGCAGTGCGTCGTACACGGGGTGCCCGACCGTGACGGACGCGACCTCGCCGAGGAGGATGACCCCGCAGGAGTCGCGCAGGAAGGGGTCCGCGTCGCGCAGGCCGTGCATCCAGGCGGTGACGGCGGGCGCCGCGAGAGTGCGCTCGGTCGGGAGGCCCCGCCACACCAGGGTGTTGAGCACGGACAGCGGCAGTTTGACGGTGTGCCGGTCCGGGCGCGAGGTGTTGAGGAAGGTACGGACCGACTGCTGGGGCAGACGTAAATCGGCGTCCGGGGGCAGCGGAACGATGGCGCCGACGGCGACAGACGGCGCGAAGAGCGGCAGCACGACGTCGTTCCACTGCCAGGGGTGCACGGGCAGGTAGAGATACGACTCCGGCGTGAGCCCACGCGCGCGTAGTGCGACGTCGTAGGACTCCCTGGTGGCGGGGTCGAGCTCGCGTGCGTACAGCTCGTCCGCGATCTCCAGGCCCGCGACGCCCCGGTATGTGGCCAGCGAGGTGTGGACCGCGATCCATGGCAGGGCCGTCCCTCTGCGGCCCTCGGGTGCCCAGTGGGCGGCGTCCGTGGCGGAGAAGCCGAGGCGCCCCTTGTTGAGGACGATCCAGGGGTGGCCCGTCTGATGGCCTTCCAGCTCGGCGTATCCGAGGTCGGCGAGCCGGGCGGCGGGCAGCGCGGTGTGGTCGAGGCGGGCGTCCGCCGCGAGTGTGGTGGTCAGTTCCCTGATGACGTGCCCGAGGGTGGCACCGTCGAGCCCGAGGGTGGCGCGGGCTCGGGTGAGGAAGTCGAGGGGGTCGCTGTAGGGGCGTGTGGGTTCTCGTCCCGCGGTCTCACTGGTCGCTCCGGCTGCCTCGGCCAAGGTGATCGAGGACGAATCGACCTGCCAGCTGTCGTACGCGCCGCGGCGGGCTCGGAAGGCGACGATGCCGCCGGCGTCGAGGCGGAGGGTGTACGAACGCTCGGCATCGGCATCGGCTCCTGCGGCGGGAGGCGAATCGTCTCCTCTGGGGTCCCGGGCTCCGACCGGTGCCGTGACCTCGGGAGGACAGGGCGCTGCCGCTGCCGCGCCGGGGCGTTTCCCGTCCGCCTCGGGTACCAGGATCTCCTCGTGCGCGAACTCCCCGATCATCTTGGCGAGCAGGCGGCGCCCCGCGCTTTCCCATCGTTCCGGGCTCAGTTCGGGCGGGTCGTAGAGCCACGACGGCTCTCCGGGAGTCGGGGCGGCGGACGGGTTCGGCACGGGGACTCCTCGACTGGGAACCTGATCGGGGCGAGCGGTGTACTAGAAGTGACGGCGCTACAACAGATCGCGCAGGGCCCGGTCCCGGACCATGAGGGCTGCCTTCTTGTCGGGCAGGTCGACCTCGGCAGAGAACCGGAAGCCGGCACTGAGAAAGGCGGACACGGAGGGGATGTTGCGGAGGTCGGGTTCAGCGATGACGCGTGCGCATGACGGGCGGCGGTCGAGGACGAGATCGGAGACGGCTCTGAGCAGAGTCGTGCCGAGTCCACGCCCGCGATTGGCGACACCGCCGATGAGGAGGTGGATGCCGGTGTCGTGAAGGCGGGCGGGGTAGTGGCGGGCCAGGGGGTCGAGGTCCGCCCGGTAGATCTCCCAGTAGCTCATCGGCGTGCCGTCCAGCACGCCTAGGCAGGGGACGCTGCGTCCGTCGCCGCCGAGCTGGACGCGCAGATGGTCCTCGGTCGCCGTCCCGGGTCCGGAGAGCTCCCAGAAGGCGGCCACGGCAGGGTCGTTCATCCAGCGGCCGATGAGCGGGAGGTCTCGGTCAAGGTCTACGGGGACCAGGTGGAAGACGCCCGCGGCGGTGGCGGTCGGCCCCCAGTCACCGACACGGTCCAGCAGGTCGTCACCGGCCGGGGGGACCGGGGCGGGCCACGCTGTGCCCGGCGCCGAGCCCCACGCCGTGCCCACCGTGTTCCGGCCTCCGCCGTTCCGCTCTGCCCGTTCCGCGGCTCCCCGGGCCGCTTCGGCCTTCGCTCCCCCGGCCACCTCGCTCTTCGCTTCCTCTGCCTTCTCGGCGAAGAACGCGAGGAATTCGTCGGGCAGGCGCAGATCGAGGGTGTCCTCGGTGTCCGCACCGGGACCCGTGTCGCTGCCGGCGGTGGTGTAGGGGGCGGTACCGGCGTCGGTGCTCGCATCGGTGGGAGGCACGGCGACGCTCCTCTCAGGAGACGGGGTGGGTCATGTTCCTCAGGAATGAAGGGGGTTGGCGATGGTGACGTAGACGGACTGGGTGTCGACCGGACCGACGAGTTCGTCGAGGCCGTGCAGCCGGGTCAGCAGGTTGGCCTTGCAGCGCAGAACGGGTGAGTCGAGCAGTTGGGAGGGCAGGGAGGTACGCAGCCGGGCGGGCCCCGAGGCGACGTCGGCGAGGAATCGGCGGAAGGCGGCGAGCAGCAGCCGTTCGTCGGCGAGGCGCTGGGAGCCGAAGGCTCCGATGAGGCCGAGCACGTTGTTGATGCCGAGGTAGTAGGCGAAGCGCTCGTCGGTGACCTCGTCGGAGACGAAGGTGTCGCTGTGGTCGCCGATGCCGGGGAGTCGTTCGTTCAGTTCCACGCGCCGGGAGTCGCGGAAGTAGTAGCCCTGGTTGTCGCGGTAGCGGCCGCCCGCGGGCCATCCTTCCTGGTCCAGCAGGAGCAGGGTGTTCTGCTGGTGGGCCTCCAGCGCGATGCCCGCCTCGCTGTCCAGCCAGAGGACGGGGCGGACGACCTGCTCCAGATAGCGCAGGAACCACTCGGCTGCGACGGCGCCGCGTGGCCGACCCGTGCGCCCGGCGAGCCGGGTGACGATCTCGGTGAGCCTGGCCCGTGTCGTGGTCCTGCTCTGCTCGGGGTGCTGCTGTCCGGTGGGCTGGGCCTGAGGCCTGGGTGATACGAGTCCGGCGACGCAGGAGACGTCGTCCGTCGGCGTGAACGGATTGTGGCGGATCATCACGTCGAGGCCGGGCACGGGGTTGCCGTCCGGGTCGTTCACCGCGAGCCAGGCCGGGTCGCGGACGATGTCGAAGCCCGGGTGGGCCGCCTGCCACTGTTCGGCGAGGCCGCCGCGCAGCAGCCGGTGGACCTCGACACCGCGGTGGAGTTCCTTGCGGAGGTTCTCCCGGCGGGAGTTGGTGATGCGCAGGCCCAGCGACAGCTTGAGCATCGCGGGGGCACCGGAGCGGTAGAGGGTGCGTACGGAGGAGGTGGGGTACCACGGGGAGCCATGGGGACCGAGGTCCAGGAGCAGTCCGGCGTCCAGCAGTTTCGCCGTGTCCGGGCGGTGGCGGATCTCGCGGACCTGCCAGGGGTGCATGGGCAGCGCGGCGTATCCGTCCGGCAGCCGCAGTCCGGCACCGGCGAGCCGGGGGGTGAGCTGCTCTGCGGGCACGAGTCGGCCTCGCTCGGTCCAGGCCGAGTCGGTGGCGAGCGCGGAGGGGTCGACGGCCATCCAGTGCAGGGGGAAGGAGCCGCGCAACTCGGGTGAGTAGAGGCGGGTTTCGGCCCCGGAGAGCCCCTCGCGGCTCTTCGGGGTGGGGTGCAGCGGGTGGCCGAGCAGCAGCGCCTGCTCGGCCGAGAGGAAGAGGTCCGGGCCGTCGGCGGGGTTTTCCCTGCGGTCCGTGATGAAGACGACGGTCCGCCGTACGGAGTCGGCGACTCGGCCGACCAGGTCACCGCTGTCGACCGCGGTGTGGCCCTGGGCCTGGGCGGGAGCGTCCGTCGTGGCGGAGGCGTGTGGCTCGGCAGGAGTGTCCGTCGCGTCGGGGGCGCTCGGCTCGGCGGGAGCGTCCGGGGCGGTGAGGGCGGTCGGCTGGGTGGGGGCCCCGGTCGTCGGGGTCTCGCGTCCCAGGAGGGCCGCGAGGGTGACCGCGTCCGTGGGAGGTGCCTGGTCGGGGGCGTCGGAGAGGTAGGGAGGGCCGAGGCGGTGCCATCCGGTGGGGGACCAGTAGTGGACGGGAACGACGAGGGCTGTGCCGCTCGCGGGGAGGGGGATGCGGAGGGTGCCGTCGTCGGGGGCGGCGAGGTCGTGCTCGCGTACCCAGCAGCGCAGCAGGTTCTCGATGGCGGCGGCCTGGGCCGCGGTGTGGGGGTCGGGGTGTTCCAGCAGGTCGGTGGTGGCGCCGCGCAGCCGTTCGGACTCCTGGGACCCTGTCTTCTGCCTGGGGACCGATTCGGCCCCCGACCCGAGCGGGGCCTGTGTGCCGCGCCCTCCTCGCTCGTGGGTGTAGGGGTGGCCGTCGGGTGCGGGGATGGCGTTCAAGAGGCTTCCTCGGGGGTGGTTCTGGTTCGTGCGGCGACGAACCGGGGCTGTTCCGGCGTGCGTTGGACCCGTGCGTTTCCTGGTTGATGCGGGTGCGGGTGTCGTCTGGCTTCGAGGGTGCGGGGGTGTTGGGGGTGCGGGGGCGGAGGAGGCAGTTGTGGTGATGCGGTGTGGGTGCCGCCGGAGGACGACGTATCCGGAGTCCCACGGCCGAGGCGTCCGCTGGGCCGGCCGGTTATCCGGAGCGCTCGGCCCGTTGGGTGTGCTCGGTGCCTTGGGCGTGCGCGATCTTTTGGGCGTGCACGGTCGCTGTCCGCCGGGTGCTCTCGGCCGCCGGGCCGGTGGGAGTCTTCGCGACCTCCGCCACCGCGTCCGCCAGTCGGTTGAGCACCGCGCTCGCCTGTTCGTCGCTGATCGTGAGCGGTGGCAGCAGGCGCACCACACTGGAGTTCCGTCCGCCGAGCTCCACGATCAGCCCGCGGCGCAGGCACTGCCGCTGGACGGCGGCCGCCAGTTCGGGGGCCGCGGGAGACGGTCCGCCGGGGGACGAAGGCGGCTTCTCGGGGTCCACGAGTTCGACGCCGATCATCAGCCCCCGGCCGCGCACGTCGCCGACACAGTCGAAGTCGTCGGCGAGGCTCTGGAGTCGGGCGATCATGCGGGTGCCCAGCGCCGCGGCCCGCTCGGCGAGGCCGTTCTCACGGACGTACGCGAGAGTCGCGGCGCCGGCCGCCATGGCGAGCTGGTTGCCGCGGAACGTGCCCGCGTGGGCACCCGGTTCCCACACGTCGAGGTCCTCGCGGTAGACGACGACCGCCAGCGGCAGGCTGCCGCCGATGGCCTTGGAGAGGACCATCACGTCGGGTGTGACGCCGCTGTGCTCCACCGCCCAGAAGGCGCCGGTCCGTCCGACTCCCGTCTGGACCTCGTCGGCGATCAGCGGGATGGAGCGCGCCGAGGTGATCTCCCGCATCCGCCGCATCCAGTCGTCGCGGGCCGGAATCACTCCGCCCTCGCCCTGCACCGGCTCCAGGATCATCCCGGCGGGGCTCGGCACCCCGGACTTGGTGTCGTCGAGGATGGACTCGGTCCAGCGTGCGGCGAGTTCGGCTCCCGGCTCGCCGCCGACGCCGAACGGACAGCGGTAGTCCTGCGGATAGGGCAGGCGCGCGACACGTACATCGGACGCGCCCCCGGATGCCGCGAGCGCCCCCGCGGTCATCCCGTGGTAGGCGCCGGCGAAGGCGAGAATCCCGCTGCGCCCGGTCGCGGCACGCACCAGTTTCAGCGCTGCCTCCACGGCGTCCGTACCGGCGGGCCCGCAGAACTGCACACGCGCGTGGTCGGCGAGACCGGGCGGCAGCGTGCGGAACAGCTCGGTGGTGAAGGCGTCCTTGACGGGCGTGGCCAGGTCGAGGACCTGCAGCGGCGCCCCGGAGTCGAGGACCTTCCTGATGGCTTCCAGCACGACCGGGTGGTTGTGGCCGAGGGCCAGCGTCCCGGCGCCCGAGAGGCAGTCGAGGTAGCGGTTCCCGTCGGCTCCCTCGATCGTCAGGCCTCGCGCGCGGACGGGGACGATCGGCAGGGCGCGTGCGTAGGTGCGCGCCGCGGATTCACGCGCCGCCTGGCGCCGCAGGATCCCCTCGTGCGCCGCGCGCGCCCCGACGTTCTCCGGTGTCGCACGCGCCCCCGCGGCCTCGGGCATCGCGGGCGCCGCCTGGGGCGCAGACTCGGTCACAGCCACGTCTGTCGGTCCTCCCGCTGTCCAGAAGAGGCGAGTTGCTCGGCCGCCCGGTGGGAGGCGACAGGGGAATGAACGCAGCCGGAACGTCCCCCGTACGTACCAACGACGAGGACCGCGAGGGGCAACGGTGGGACGAAGATCCTTGCCGTGACGGAACCGTTGCGGTTCCGTCGGAAGTCCCCCACAGCAACGGCATAGTCTGTGGTGCCGTTCAGCGAATCCCCGCTGATCAGCACCCACGGTCCACGTCGGACACATCCGGGTCACCGGATCCGTACGAAGTCCCATGTGGCAGCGCAGAGTTGTTCGTTCACCTCCAGGGGGAGTCACACCATGCGACCCATACGCCCGCCCTTCGCCGCCCGTCGAGGGAGGAGCTCGCGCCGCAGAACCTCCCCCGTGCTGGCCGCGGTCGGACTGGCCACCGCACTGGCCCTGACCGCCACCGCCTGCGGCTCGGACGAGGACACCAACGCAAGCGCCGAGGCGTCGGCGTCCGCGGCGGGCGACGGCAAGATCAAGATCCCGGACAACATCAAGGACAGGCTCAAGGAGCACGGGATCGACATCGACCAGTGGAAGGGCGGCGCCTGGAAGAACTGGGACAAGGACGACTGGCTGCGCGAGGCCGGTGACTACATCAACCCGATCATCAAGGACCTGTGGGACCCGGACCGCATGCGCGAGGCCGAGGACCCGGACCAGGGCAAGGGCGTCGACGAGAACGACCTCTCGGGTGACCAGGGCGTGACCGACCCGGAGCCGGCGCCTGTGGAGGCGAAGTCCGTCCCGGCGGCGTACCACGAGAACGCGCCCGAGGCGGGCAAGGTGTTCTTCGACTCCCCCGAGGGCACGATGGTCTGCTCGGCGACCGTGGTCGAGGACCCGGCCCACCCGGGCAAGTCCAACCTCGTGTGGACCGCGGGCCACTGTGTGCACGCCGGCAAGAAGGGCGGCTGGTACCGCAACATCGCCTTCGTGCCCTCGTACAACAACGACGCCATGTCGGCGGCGGAGCTCGCGACCGCCACCAAGGAGGAGGTCGCTCCGTACGGTCTCTGGTGGGGTGACTGGGCGCAGACCTCGGACCAGTGGATCGAGCAGGGCGGCGCGACGGGCGGCGACGGTGCCTCGTACGACTTCGCGGTCATTCATGTGACGCCGGAGAAGGGCAGCGGAGGCAAGTCCCTTGAGGAGACCGTCGGTTCGGCGCTCCCGGTGGACTTCAACGCTCCGGCCGTGGCGCAGGTCGGGGACATCACCGCGACCGGCTACCCGGCGGCGAAGCCGTTCGACGGGGAGACCATGTTCCAGTGTGCGGACAAGCCGGGCCGGCTCTCGATCGCCGAGTCCCAGCCGACGATGTACCGCATCGGCTGCACCATGACCGGCGGTTCGTCGGGCGGCGGCTGGGTCGCTGCGGGGTCGGACGGCAAGCCCGCGCTGGTGTCCAACACCTCTATCGGCCCGGTGACCGCGGGCTGGCTCGCGGGCCCGCATCTGGGCACGGAGGCCAAGGGGATCTACGACTCGGTGAGCAAGAAGTTCGCGGCGCAGCAGTAGCGACACGGCAATAGCGGCGCGGCCGTAGCAGTACGGCAGTGGCGCAGCCGAGCAGTACAGCAAGTAGCGGCACAGGGACGGACGGCGGCAGGGTGGGCCTCACGGAAACCTTCACCGCCCGGCCGCCGTTCGTCCTCGACTCTCCGGGCATAGTGGGGTGTCGCGGTGACACGGGCTCCGCGGAGAGCCTTCTTCGCGCTCTTCGCGCCTGACCCGCAGACGAAAGCTGCACGTTCCATCGGGGGTAACAACACCATGCGTTCCACACGTCTGTCCTTCTCGGGGATGCGCGGGCGACGCCGCGTCCTCGCCGCCGCGGGGCTGGCGGCGGCTCTGACGCTCACCGCCACCGCCTGCGAGTCGGGCGACGACAACGCCGCCGACAAGCCGGCCGCCACCGGCTCCGGGGCCGGGACCGGGACCGGGGCCTCCGGTGGCGACAGGATCGAAATTCCGGCCGACATCGCCGGCAAGCTCAAGGAGCACGGCATCGATGTCGACGACTGGAAGGACGGCGAATGGAAGAACTGGGACAAGGACAAGTGGCTCACTGAGGCCGAGGACTTCGTCAACCCGGTGATCGAGGGCCTCTGGAAGCCCGAGCGGATGAAGTCCGCCAAGGACCCGGACAAGACGATCTCCGCGAAGGACGCCTCGGCCGACCAGGGCGTGAGCGACCCGGCACCGGCCCCGGTCACCGCGACGCGGGAAGAGACCCCGTACCACGACAACGCCGCCCCGGTCGGAAAGGTCTTCTTCGACTCCCCCGAAGGCTCGATGGTCTGCTCCGGCACGGTCGTCAAGGACCCGCGCAACCCTGGGAAGTCCAACCTCGTGTGGACCGCCGGCCACTGTGTCCACGCGGGCGGTGGCGGCGGCTGGTACCGCAACATCGCGTTCGTGCCCGCCTACAACGACCTCGGCAAGTCGGAGACCGAGCTGGCCGACGCGACACGGCAGGAGATCTCCCCGTACGGCCAGTACTGGGCGGACTGGGCGTCCACCTCGAACGAGTGGATCCAGGGCGGCTCGGAGTCGGGCGGCGCGGGTGCCGCGTACGACTACGCGGTGCTGCACGTGAAGCCGGAGTCGGGCTCCAAGTCCCTTGAGGAGACCGTCGGTACGGCGCTGGACGTGGACTTCTCCACCCCCGCCGCGGCGGACGCGGGATCGATGGGCGCCTGGGGCTACCCGGCGGCGCCGCCGTACAACGGTCTGATCATGCACAAGTGCGTCGACCGGCCGGGCCGGCTCTCGCTCAGCCCGAGTCTGCCGACGATGTACCGCATCGGCTGCACCATGACCGGCGGTTCGTCGGGCGGCGGCTGGTTCCGGGTCATCGACGGCAAGACCGTGCTCGTCTCGAACACCTCGATCGGCCCGGCCGACAACACCTGGCTCGCGGGACCTCAACTGGGCCGGGGCGCCGAGACGCTCTTCGACAACATGAGCAAGGAGTACGGCGCCAAGTAGGCGCCCTCGCCCGTACGCACGCACGCAGGAGCCATGCCTACGGCATCCGCGCCCCGCACGCGTCGAAGGCCCGCCCCCTGCCAGAGGGGGCGGGCCTTCGACGTTTTCGATCAGAGCAGACCGATCAGAGCAGACCGATCAGGTCAGACAGCCGGCACCGGAACGTACGCCGCCAGCTCCGCCGCCAGCTCCTCGTGCACCCGCACCTTCAGCAGGGTGCCCTCCGGGGTGTGCTCCTCGGAGATCACCTCGCCCTCGGAGTGGGCGCGCGCGACCAGCCGGCCGAGCGTGTACGGCACGAGCGCCTCGATCTCGACCGAGGGGTGCGGCAGTTCGACGTCGATGAGCGCGAGCAGCTCGGCGATGCCCTGGCCCGTACGGGCCGAGACGGCGATGGACCGCTTCTCGTTCCGCATGAGCCGCTGGAGCACCAGCGGGTCGGCCGCGTCCGCCTTGTTGATCACCACGATCTCGGACACCTTGGTCGCGCCGACGTCGCGGACGACCTCGCGTACGGCGGCCAGCTGCTCCTCCGGCGCCGGGTGCGAACCGTCCACCACGTGCAGGATCAGGTCGGCGTCCCCGACCTCCTCCATCGTGGAGCGGAACGCCTCGACGAGGTGGTGCGGCAGGTGCCGGACGAAGCCGACGGTGTCCGCGAGTGTGTAGATCCGCCCGCTGGGCGTCTCGGCACGGCGCACGGTCGGGTCGAGGGTGGCGAACAGCTCGTTCTGCACCAGCACGCCCGCGCCCGTGAGGCGGTTGAGCAGCGAGGACTTGCCGGCGTTGGTGTAGCCGGCGATCGCCACCGAGGGCACCTTGTTGCGACGGCGCTCCTGGCGCTTGATCTCGCGGCCGGTCTTCATGTCCGCGATCTCCCGGCGCATCTTCGCCATCTTCTCGCGGATACGACGCCGGTCGGTCTCGATCTTGGTCTCACCGGGACCACGGGTGGCGAGGCCGCCGCCCTTGCCGCCGCCCATCTGACGGGACAGCGACTGACCCCAGCCTCGCAGCCTGGGCAGCATGTACTGCATCTGCGCGAGCGCGACCTGCGCCTTGCCCTCTCGGGACTTGGCGTGCTGGGCGAAGATGTCGAGGATCAGGGCCGTACGGTCGATGACCTTGACCTTGACGACGTCTTCGAGGTGGATCAGCTGGCCCGGCGAGAGCTCACCGTCACAGATGACGGTGTCCGCGCCGGTCTCCAGCACGATGTCCCGCAGCTCGTTGGCCTTGCCGGAGCCGATGTAGGTGGCCGCGTCGGGCTTGTCGCGGCGCTGGATGACGCCGTCGAGCACGAGCGCGCCGGCGGTCTCGGCGAGGGCGGCGAGCTCCGCGAGGGAGTTCTCCGAATCGGTCGCGGTCCCGGAGGTCCACACACCGACGAGCACCACGCGCTCCAGACGGAGCTGCCGGTACTCGACCTCGGTGACGTCCTCGAGCTCGGTGGAGAGGCCCGCGACGCGGCGCAGGGCCGCACGCTCGGAGCGGTCGAACTGTTCGCCGTCCCGGTCTCCGTCGACCTCGTGGCTCCAGGCGACGTCCTCTTCCATCAGGGCATCGGCCCGAAGACCGTCGGGGTAGTTCTGCGCGAGGCTCTGTGTGTCCTGGGAAGGGGAAGAAGAGGAGGTCATTGGGTCCTTACGTCGATGGGGATACCTGTGGGACGACGGACTTCCGTCCGACACCCACCACAACGTCCGGGGCCGCCGGGAGATTCCCGTCCGGATTCCGGAGGGCCGTGCCGCCGGCCCGAAGTGGCGTCGACCCGAAGTGGCGTCGATGTGAAGTGGCGTCGATGTGAAGATGTTCGCACGGCACGGCCCGTCTCGTCATCGGGTTTTCGGGGCTATCGCGTGGGCTTGGCGGGCTTCTCGACGGGCTTCTCGCTGCGCCAGTCGGGGTGGCCCGGCATGGGCGGGGTCTTCTCCCCGTAGAGCCATGCCTCGAAGAATCCGCTCAGATCACGGGCCGCGATGCCCGAGGCGAGGCGCGTGAAGTCCGTGGTGTCGGCAACCCCGTCGTGGTGGGTGCTCACCCAGGTCCGCTCCAGCTGTTCGAAGGAGCGGCGGCCGATCTCCTCGCGGAGCGCGTACAGGACCAGGGCGCTGCCGTCGTAGACGTTCGGGCGGAAGATGCTGAGCTTCTCGCCGGGCGCGGCCCCCTTGGGCGCGGCGGGCGGGCCTCCCGTGGCGCGCCAGGTGTCGGAGGCCCGGTAGGCGGCCCGCATCCGTGCCTCCATGGACCTGTCGGCCTTCTCCTCGGCGTAGAGGGCCTCGTACCAGGTGGCGTGTCCTTCGTTGAGCCACAGGTCGGACCAGGTGCGCGGGGAGACGCTGTCGCCGAACCACTGGTGTGCCAGTTCGTGCACCATGATCGCCTCGACGTACCACTTCGGGTACTCGGGCCGCGTGAAGAGCTCCTTCTCGAAGAGGGAGAGCGTCTGTGTCTCCAGTTCGAACCCGGTGCGGGCCTCGGCGATCAGCAGCCCGTACGTCTCGAAGGGGTAGTCACCGACCTTCTCCTGCATCCAGGCGATCTGGTCGGGTGTCTTCTTGAGCCACGGTTCCAGCGCCTCGCGGTCCTTGGTGGGCACGACGTCGCGTACGGGCAGACCGTCCGGCCCGCTCCGGTGCAGCACGGAGGAGCGGCCGATGGAGACCTGGGCCAGCTCGGTGGCCATGGGGTGCTCGGTCCGGTACGTCCAGGTGGTCGCGGCGGCGCGGCGGTTCACGCCCAGGGGCAGCCCGTTGGCGACGGCCGTGTAGCCGTTGGGCGCGGTGACCCGGATGGTGAACAGGGCCTTGTCCGAGGGGTGGTCGTTGCTCGGGAAGACCCGGTGGCCGGCGTCGGCCTGGTTGGCCATCGCGAGGCCGTCCTCGGTCCGTACCCAGCCGCTGTCCTGGTCCTTGCTCGACACGGGGTTGCTGTCGTGGCGCACGGTGATCCGCATCCGGACGCCGGGCGGCAGCGGCTCCGCGGGCGTGACCACCAGGTCCTCCCCGGCGCTCCGGAACTCCGCGGGCTCGCCGTCGACCTCGACGGATCGCACTGTTCCGTGCGAGTAGTCAAGATTGACCTGCTCCAGCCAGTCTGTCGTCCTGGCCTCAATAGTGGTGACGGCCGGCAGCGGCTTGCTGTTGCTGCCGGGATAGGTGAAGGCGAGGTCGTACGCCTTGACGTCGTACCCGGGGTTGCCCAGGTGCGGGAAGAGCCGGTCGCCGATGCCGAGCGGGGCCGGGGCGGGGGCGCTCGCGGCGATGAGGCAGACAGAGGCGGCGGAGGCGAGGAACGCCGTGCGGAGCCGCCGGGGGGCCTTCGGGCGTGGAGTCCCGGTACGGGGGGTGGTCCTGGGGGTGCGCAGCATGGACCACGGCTATCAGCGACGGCCCTCCCCACGGCGACGACTCGCGCCGAGCCCACCCGAACGGGCGCTTTCCGCCCGGTCGCTGTTCTACGGAGTCGTCGTCCGGTGCTGTGCGCGTTCTACGGAGTCGTCGTCCGGTGCCGTGCGCGGCGTTCTACGAAGTCGTCGTCTGATGCTGTGCGCGGCCCACGTCGAAGACGCCCGGGACGTTGCGCATCGCCCGCATCAGCACGGGGAGGTCGGCGGCGTCCGGGAGTTGGAGCGTGTAGGTGTGGCGTACGCGCTGCTGGCTGGGCGGTTCGACGGTCGCCGAGACGATGTCGACACCCTCCAGGGCGATGGCCTCGGTGAGGTCGGCGAGCAGATGGGGCCGGCCGAAGGACTCGACGAAGAGCGTGACGCGGCACTCCGAGGTGTCGCCCCAGCGCGCTGAGACCTCCGTGCGCCCGAGGTCCTTCATGCGGGTCACGCCCGCGCACTCGACGCGGTGCACGGTCACCACTCCGCCACGTACGGCGAAGCCGGTGATGTCGTCGGGCGGCACGGGCGTACAACAGCCCGCGAGGCGTACGGTCGCGCCGGGCTGGTCGACGACGACGTCCGCGGCGGCCGGGCGCGCGGCGGGCCCGTCCGCGGACGGGCGGCGGGTCGTGGCGGGAGCCTCGGGCGGCGTCGCGGGCGACGGGTGGGTGGCCAGCCAGCGGGTGATGGCGATCCGCGCGACGGGTGTGTGCGCGTGCTCCAGCCACTCCCTGGAGGGCTCGGAGGCGGGGTCCTGGCCCATGAGCAGTTGCACGGTGTCGCCGTCGCTCAGGACCGTACTGAGCCTCACCAGGCGGCCGTTGACGCGCGCGCCGATGCAGGCGTGCGCGTCCTCGCCGTACTGGGCGTAGGCGGCGTCGACGCAACTGGCGCCCGCGGGCAGCCCGAGCGTGCCGCCGTCGGGCCGGTAGACGGTGATCTCCCGGTCCTGGGCGAGGTCCTCGCGGAGCGTGGACCAGAACGTGTCGGGGTCCGGGGCCGCCTCCTGCCAGTCGAGGAGGCGGGAGAGCCAACCGGGACGGGTCGGGTCGGCGCGCTCGCCGTCCACCGTGTCGCCGGCGCGTGTGCTGTCGCCGTCCGTCTGCTCCTCCGAAGGAGGAGCGTAGGGATTGCCGAGCGCGATGACGCCGGCCTCGGCGACCTTGTGCATCTGGTGCGTGCGGATGAGGACTTCGGCGACCTGGCCGTCGGTGCGGGCGACCGCGGTGTGCAGCGACTGGTACAGGTTGAACTTGGGGACGGCGATGAAGTCCTTGAACTCCGAGACCACGGGCGTGAGACAGGTGTGCAGTTCGCCGAGGACCCCGTAGCAGTCGGCGTCCTCGTTCACGAGCACCAGGAGGCGTCCGAAGTCGGAGCCGCGCAGCTCGCCGCGCTTGCGCGAGACGCGGTGCACGGAGACGAAGTGCCGTGGCCGGATGAGGACTTCGGCCTGCAGCCCGGCCTCGCGCAGGACCACCCGTACCTCTTCGGCGATCTCGTCGAGGGGGTCGTCGGTGCGTGAGGCGTTGTCGACGATGAGTTGGCGGGTGTGGGCGTACTCCTCGGGGTGCAGGATCGCGAAGACGAGGTCCTCCAGCTCGGTCTTCAGGGCCTGCACGCCCAGGCGTTCGGCGAGCGGGATCAGCACGTCCCTCGTCACCTTGGCGATGCGTGCCTGTTTCTCGGGGCGCATCACGCCGAGGGTGCGCATGTTGTGCAGCCGGTCGGCGAGCTTGATCGACATCACGCGTACGTCGCTGCCGGTGGCGACGAGCATCTTGCGGAACGTCTCGGGCTCGGCGGCCGCCCCGTAGTCGACCTTCTCCAGCTTCGTCACGCCGTCGACGAGATAGCGGACCTCCTCGCCGAACTCCTCCCGCACCTGATCGAGCGTCACTTCCGTGTCCTCGACGGTGTCGTGGAGCAGGGACGCCGTCAAAGTCGTGGTCTCCGCGCCGAGTTCGGCGAGGATCAGCGTCACGGCGAGCGGGTGCGTGATGTACGGCTCGCCGCTCTTGCGCATCTGGCCGCGGTGCGAGGACTCGGCCAGCACGTACGCGCGGCGCAGCGGGTCCAGGTCGGCGTCGGGGTAATGGGCTCGATGAGCCTCGGCCATATGGCCGATCGCGTCGGGCAGCCGGCCGCGGGCCGTGGGTCCCAGCAGGGCGGCCCGGCCGAGGCGTCGCAGATCGATCCGGGGGCGGCTTCTCCTGCGCTGCACCCCGGGCGTCGTGGGGCCGGGCGTCGCGGGGTTCGTGGCCTCCGCACTCATGGGCACCTCCGGCTGCGTGGACCGGCGGACGGGGTGCCCCATGGCGTACTGCGCGGCTCTGGGGATGGCGTCGTTCCCCCGTCCGGGCCGGTGCTTGATGCTACCGAGCCCACCACGCCCGACTGACCGCCTCTCGCCGAGCGTGAAACGGATCACCCATTCGAGCGAAGGTTCAGGGGGTCGCCGTTTCGAGCCACCCGGCGTCGATCTCACCCTCTGCGACGATCACCGCGGGCCCGGTCATCTCGATCTCGCCGTCGGGCCGCTCGGTGATCACCAGGCGTCCGCCGGGCACATCGACCGTGTACGTCGCCGGTGTGCCGGTCACCGCGGGGTCGGCGCCGTCTCTGCGGGCCGCCGCCACGGCCACGGCGCACGCGCCCGTGCCGCACGAGCGGGTCTCGCCGGAGCCGCGCTCGTGGACACGCAGAGCGACGTGACGAAGACCACGGTCGACGACGAACTCGACGTTCACGCCGTCCGGGTACGCGGAGGCGGGGCTGAACGGCGGCGCCGTGTACAGATCTCCGGCGTGGTCGAGGTCCTCCACGAAGGCGACCGCGTGGGGGTTGCCCATGTTGACGTTGCGCGCGGGCCAGCTGCGGCCGCCGACGCTCACGGTGACGTCCCCTTCGGGGAGGAGCGCCTTGCCCATGCCGACGGTGATGTCGCCCTCCTTGGCGATGTGCACCGTCTTGACGCCTCCGCGCGTGGCGACTGCGATGTCACCTTCGGTCACATGTCCGGCGCGCTGGAGATAGTGGGCGAACACACGCACTCCGTTGCCGCACATCTCCGCGACCGAGCCGTCGCCGTTGCGGTAGTCCATGAACCATTCCGCTTCGGCCGCCATCGCCCGAGCCTCGGGGTGCGCCGCGGACCGTACGACGTGCAGCAGACCGTCCCCGCCGAGGCCCGCGCGGCGGTCGCACAGGGCGGCGACGGCGGCCGGGGGCAGGTCGATGACGTTCTCGGCGTCGGGGATGATCACGAAGTCGTTCTCGGTCCCGTGCCCCTTGAGGAAGGCGATCCGCGTGCTCATTCCTCGATCGTAAGGGGTCGGTACGACAACCCGGCCGAGCTGTCCGGCGACCGGACCCGCCCCGGGCCTCACGCAGGACCGCAGACGCCGTGGCAGGCCGCCTGGAGGGCTCAGCGCAGCCGGGCCACGCGCCACACGGCGAGCACCACGACCGCGGCGACGACCACGGCGTACGCGATGGCGACCCGCCAGTCCGGGCGGCGGCCGGAGCCGCGCTGCGGGAGGCCGGGCCACGTGTAACCCACGCGGCGGGCGGCCATCATGCCCCAGCCGGCGGCACAGGAGCAGATCAGCAGGCCGAGCATGGCGATCATGGCCCCGCTGTCGCCGAAGTCGAAGGCGAGCGGGAAGGCGAACATCAGGGAGCCGAGTGCGGAGAGGCTCACGATGGGGGCGAGCTGCCAGATGCGCATACGGCGCTGGGGGCGCAGCTCGACCTCGACCTCGGGCCCCGGGAACATCTCGTCGGGCTCGGGTCCGTCGGCGGTGACCCCGCCGGTGATCTCGTCGGGCCCGTCCGGGCTCAGTCGGTCCTCATCGGGGTCCTGCTGCTCCTGTGCGGTGTCGTGCGCCCCGCCGGTGGCGGTGCCTTGTTCCGCGCCTTGTGCGGTGTCGCGAGGGCCGGCCTCCATCGCCACGCGCCCTCCCAACTCGGACTCCACTTGGTCGATCGAAGCTCGATGATGGCACGGCCTCGCAGACCGGGATGACGGCCGGAGCGTCCCGATGCCAGGACGTGATCAGGCTGTGACCGGTCGTTCGACCAACGCCAGCGCGAGCTGCGGAAGTTCTGTGAGATCCGCCGCAGCCCCACTCAGCCAATGCACCCGTGGATCGCGCCTGAACCAGGAATCCTGACGGCGCGCGAAGCGCTTGGTGGCCCGTACGGTCTCGGCACGCGCCTCGTCCTCCGTGCACTCCCCCGAGAGCGCCGCGAGCACCTGCTGGTAGCCGAGGGCACGCGACGCCGTACGCCCCTCGCGCAACCCTTGCGCCTCCAGTGCGCGCACTTCGTCGACGAGGCCGGCCTCCCACATGCGGTCCACCCGCAGGGCGATGCGGTCGTCGAGCTCGGGACGCGCCACGTCGACGCCGATCTGCACGGTGTCGTAGACGGAGTCGTGGCCGGGGAGGTTGGCGGTGAAGGGTTTGCCGGTGATCTCGATGACCTCCAGGGCCCGGACGATCCGGCGGCCGTTGCTGGGCAGGATCGCGTGGGCGGCCTCGGGGTCGGCGACGGCGAGCCGGGCGTGCAGGGCACCGGAGCCGCGCAGGGTGAGCTCCTCCTCCAGGCGGGCCCGTACCTCCGGGTCGGTGCCGGGGAACTCCAGGTTGTCGACGGCCCCCCGGACGTACAGCCCGGAGCCGCCGACGAGGACCGGCCAGCGGCCCTCGGTGAGGAGTGCGTCGATGCGGTCGCGCGCGAGCCGCTGGTACTCGGCGACGCTCGCCGTCACCGTCACGTCCCAGATGTCCAGGAGGTGGTGCGGGATGCCGCCCCGTTCCTCGGGCGTCAGCTTCGCGGTACCGACGTCCATCCCCCGGTAGAGCTGCATCGAGTCGGCGTTGACGACCTCGCCGCCCAGGCGCTGGGCCAGATGGACGCCGAGATCGGACTTTCCCGCCGCGGTGGGACCGACGACGGCGATGACCCGCGGGGCGGGGGCAGGGCTACTCACCGCAACAGTCTCGCAAACCTCGGGGCCTCTTCTCGAACGAGCTACGTGACGGCGCGGGGCCGGGGTCGTTGCCTGTTGCGAGGTTCCAGCCGCCGGTCGTGAGGGCCGGTGACCCGGGCGACGCAATGGGACGCACCGGGCAACGCGGAATTTCGCCCACATGAGTAGAGTATGGAGATGATATGGGCGTTTTTGCACGGCTTCTTCGTAAGGATGGGCCTAAGTCCAAGGGTTCGGAGGAGACGTCGACCGCCGAGGGTGAGGTCGGCGCTGTGACGGCCGAGTCCGGGGCGGATGCGGAGGACGCGGCGAAGGGGTCGGCGAAGGCCGAGACCGAGACCGCATCCGGAGCGGCGACGGAGTCGGCGGAGTCCGACGAGTCCGCGGCGGAGGGCGTCGAGATCCCCAAGCAGCAGTCCGCCGAGGAGGCGGCCGACAGCGAGGCCGGCGAGGGCGCCCGAAAGTAACTGTCCCGCGAGGGAAGGTGAACCATGGGTCTCCTGGACAAGCTGAAGGCCGGACTCGCGCCTGCCAAGGAGAAGGTCTCCGACCTCGCGCAGCAGCACGGGGGAAGGATCGACAAGATCGAGCAGGGTCTCGACAAGGCCGCGAAGCTGGCCGATGAGAAGACCAAGGGCAAGTACAGCGACAAGATCCAGACGGGCACCGGCAAGGCCAAGGGGGCTCTGGACCGACTCGCGCACAAGGAGGGTGACGGTACGGACGGCGGCGCGACGCCCCCGTCTCCCCCGGCACCACCGCCCTCGGCATCCTGAGCGACACCACATCGACGGACGGCCTCGGAGCACGTCGGGCTCCGGGCCGTCCGCCGTGTTGGCGGGACGCTGACGGCCTGCGCCGTGTGGTCCGCGCCCGACACATCGCCTGACGCCCCGTGCCTGTCGGCATTCGCCCCTGCGCGCGACCTCTGCAGAGACATGTCCCGCCCGGTGCCACGCACCCGGCGCACGGTCAGTGTGACCGGCGCGCAGGAGCGGACGACAGGGTCGGCCCAGGCACGACGACCACCCCGGGCGCTACGACCGCCGGCACCCTCCCCAGGCACGAAGACCGCCCAGCCCAGGCCCTGCGCGCCCCACCAGCGCCCTGCACCCCGCCCAAGTCCTACGCCCCCCGCCCTGGCGCTACGACCAGGCCGCCACCACGTACCCCACGCCGTAGGGCGCGTCCTCGTACAGGAGCGCGCCGGCGAGCCCCGCGCCCTCGGCCGCGCCCGCGAGCACCTGCCAGGGGGCGCGGCCAGAGGCCTTCAACTCGTACGCCAGCTCCGCGTCCAGTGTCTGGAGCGCGGCCACGTCGGCCGCTCCGAGCGCATGCGCCACCTCCGCGTCGAAGCCTGCCGCCCGGTCGTCCAGGTACCCGGGCGCCTTGAGCGTGCGGCACGCGCTGGCGTCGCCCATCACCAGCAACGCCACCCGCTCGGCCTGCGCGGCGATTTCCCTTCCCGTTTGGATACACCGCTCGGCCGCGAGTGGTTCCCCCACACCGAGACCTTCCACGGGGGCGTCCGACCAGCCCGTACGACCGAGCAGCCAGGCCGCGACGGCGAGCGACGGCGGCAGGGGACGATCAGCGCCCTCGACGGGCCCTGATCCGGCCGGGTCTTCCGGCGTCCGGGCCCCGTTCCCGCCCAGTCGGACGTCGAGATCCACGCCGAAGCCGTGGAACGTGCCCCGAGCGCCCTCCGGATGCGGCCCACGCCCGCTCTGCTCGGCGGGGCCCACGACCACCAGCCGGTCGGGCCGCGCGGCGGCCAGCACCCCCAGGGCGTCCGTGCAGGCGGCACGCGCGGCGTCCAGTTCGGGCGCGGCGCCCGCGGCGACGTCGGGCACGAGAAGGGGCGGACAGGGACAGACGGCAGCGGCGACAAGCATGATCGGCAGCGTAGCCCCGTGTGGCGGCCCGACGGCACTCCTCGACGGCTGCGTGCCACGTTCCCGCCCGTGTCGTGCCGGGGCCCTCAGTCGCAGCCGCAGCCGCTGGCCGTGGCGACCGGCAGTGGCGCGGGCGCACCGATCTTCGGCAGGCCGAGCATCACGCCCGCGGGCTTCGCGGCCTCGGTGGCGTTGCGCTTGTCCCAGGCGTCCCCCGCACGCGTGCGGCGCACGTCGAGGACGGCGCCCTCGGCGAGCAGGTGGTGGGGAGCCGCGTACGTGATCTCGACGGTGACGACGTCGCCGGGGCGGACCTCGGTGTCGGGCTTGGTGAAGTGCACCAGGCGGTTGTCGGCGGCGCGGCCGGAGAGGCGGTGGGTGGCGCCGTCCTTGCGGCCCTCGCCCTCGGCGACCATCAGCTCCAGGGTGCGGCCGACCTGCTTCCTGTTCTCGTCCCAGGAGATCTCCTCCTGGAGGGCGACGAGACGCTCGTAGCGCGCCTGCACGACTGCCTTGGGGATCTGCCCCTCCATGGTGGCCGCCGGGGTGCCGGGGCGCTTGGAGTACTGGAACGTAAACGCTTGCGCGAAGCGGGCCTCGCGGACCGCGTGCAGGGTCTGCTCGAAGTCCTCCTCGGTCTCGCCGGGGAAGCCCACGATGATGTCGGTGGTGATCGCGGCGTGCGGGATCGCGGCGCGGACGTTGTCGATGATCCCCAGGTACCGCTCCTGCCGGTACGAGCGGCGCATCGCCTTCAGGACGGTGTCCGAACCGGACTGCATCGGCATGTGCAGCTGCGGCATGACGTTCGGTGTCTCGGCCATCGCGGCGATGACGTCGTCCGTGAAGTCGCGCGGGTGCGGCGAGGTGAAACGGACACGCTCCAGGCCCTCGATCTTCCCGCAGGCCCGCAGCAGCTTGCTGAAGGCCTCGCGGTCACCGATGTCGGAGCCGTAAGCGTTTACGTTCTGCCCGAGCAGCGTGATCTCGGAGACGCCCTCGCCGACCAGGGCCTCGATCTCGGCGAGGATGTCGCCGGTCCTGCGGTCCTTCTCCTTGCCGCGCAGCGCCGGGACGATGCAGAAGGTGCACGTGTTGTTGCAGCCGACGGAGATGGAGACCCAGGCCGCGTACGCGCTCTCGCGGCGGGTCGGCAGCGTCGAGGGGAACGCTTCGAGCGACTCGGCGATCTCGACCTGTGCCTCTTCCTGTACGCGGGCGCGCTCCAGGAGGACGGGCAGTTTGCCGATGTTGTGCGTGCCGAAGACGACGTCCACCCAGGGCGCCTTCTTCACGATGGTGTCGCGGTCCTTCTGGGCGAGGCAGCCGCCGACGGCGATCTGCATGCCGGGCCGCTTCGTCTTCATCGGCGCGAGCCTGCCGAGGTTCCCGTAGAGACGGTTGTCGGCGTTCTCCCGCACCGCGCAGGTGTTGAACACGACGACGTCGGCGTCACCGTCGGAGCCCTGGGGCGCGCGCACGTAACCGGCGTGCTCGAGCAGCCCGGAGAGCCGTTCCGAGTCGTGGACGTTCATCTGACATCCGTAGGTTCGGATTTCGTAGGTTTTAGATGAACGAACGTCCACTGCCGGGCTCCGGTCGCTGCTGCTGGTCATGCGTCAAGGGTAGGCGGTTGGTGGAAGCCGATTTCCCGCGCCTCCCGGAGTGGGTTCCGTAAGGGCGCTCCCGGCAAGCGCGGGTACCCAGCGTGGTGGCGGAGTGACTCTTTCGTGGACCCGGTGGCCAAGGCGCCCTGCACGTACCGCGGGACCCCTCCGAAGCGGCCGGAGTTCACTTGCCCAGAGTGCTGAGCAATCCGCCGACGTAGTACTTCTGCAGCAGCACATAGATGATCACGCAAGGGATGACGGTCACCGTGACGCCTGCTTGGAGGACTCCCCAGTTGACGCTGCCGAGCGCTTCGCTGCTGATCACGCTCAGGCTCACCGGGAGGGTGAATCGCTCCTGGTCGGTCACGAGGATCAGCGCGGCGAAGAACTCGTTCCAGGCGGTGAAGAAGGCTAGCAGGCCGGTGGCGATCACTCCGGGTACGGCGACGGGCAGCATCACCCGGACCAGCGTCTGAAGGGTGCCGCAGCCGTCGATCCGTGCGGCTTCCTCCAGGCTGCGGGGGACCGCCGCGAAGGAGTTCCGCATCAGGAACAGGCCGAAGGGGAGCTGGAACGTGGTGTAGACGAGGATGAGTCCCAGGAGCGAGTTCAGCAGCCCGAGATGCTTGAGGAGCAGGTAGAGCGGGGTGATGAGCGCCTGGAAGGGGACCATGAAGGTCACGAGGGCGGCGAAGAAGAGGAGGTTGCTGCCGGGGAAGCGCAGCCGTGCGAAGCCGTAGCCCGCGAGGATGCTGAGGACCACCGTCGCCAGGGTGGTGCCCAGTGAGACCACCAGGCTGTTGCGGACGTTGGCCAGGACGTCGATCCCCCCGTCACCGGCGAGTGCCCGGTAGTGATCCAGGGACAGATCGTGCGGGTAGAGGGTGGGAGGTGCGGCGGTCGCCTCGATGGGGGTCTTGAGGCTGTGGGCGATCATCACGTACAGCGGGTACAGGAACAGCGCGGCCAGACTGGCGCAGACCACCCACCAGGCCGCCCGTGGCAGCGATCGCCGGATGGCGGCCGGCAGCCGCTCGGGAGCCGCTTTCGAGTGTGACCGCATGGCCGCGTCCGGCGGGCTCTCCTCGTGCTCCGGAGGTTCCGGCGGGTTCTGCTCGTGGCTGCGGCCGCTCACAGGGCCTCGCCGCGCATGTTCGCTTGCATCGACTCAGTTCGCCTCGGGGTTCGGTCAGGTCTCGGATCCGGCGTCGGACGAGCGGAGCAGATACATCTGCAGGGCGCTGACCGCGACGAGCACGATCATCAGCAGGGCGGAGAAGGTGGCGCCGAGTCCGAGCTCGAACTGGATGAAGGACGTGCGGTAGATCTCGAACACCGCTGTGATGGTCGAGTTGGTGGGGCCCCCGCCGGTCATGATGTAGAACTGGTCGAAGGCGAGCAGCGAGCCGGCCACGGAGAAGACGAGAACCAGGGCCAGCGTGGGGCGCAGCAGCGGCAGGGTGATGTGGCGGAACGACTGCCACCGGTTCGCACCGTCGACCTGGGCGGCCTCCTCCACCTCGGCCGGGATCGCCTGCAGCCCGGCGAGCAGCAGAAGCATCTGCAGTCCGACGATCTTCCAGGTCACCATGGCAACGACCACGAGCAGCGCGGAGGTCGTTCCGGCGAACCAGTCGGTGTTGCGGCTCGCGACGCCGAGGCGGTCGGCAAGGTCGCCGACGGGTCCGATGTCGGACTGGAACATGAACAGCCAGAGAAAGGATCCCGCGGCGAGACCGATCACCACCGGCATGAAGTACACGGCCTGGAAGAAGCGGGCTGCGCGGCCCTTCCTCCTGACCAACAGGGCGAGTCCGAGCGCCGACAGCAGCAGCACCGGTGTGGTGATCAGCGTGTACTCGAAGGTGAAGAGCACGGCCCTGCGGAACGCCGAGTCGTCCAGTGCGGTGCCGTAGTTCTCCAGCCCGACGAAGCGGCGCTCTCCCAGCAGGGGCCAGTCGTGCAGCGACATCCACAGCATCGTCACGAGCGGGACGTAGAAGAAGGCGGCGATCAGCGCCAGCGCCGGGGCTGTCAGGGCGGCCCCGGCCACTCGGCGCCGCCCGGCCCGGGTCAGCGTCCTTCTCGGTGCGGCATCACCGCTGAGGCCGGTGGGGGACGTCATCCGCTGCGGCCCCGGGAGTTCGTACCCTGCGGCGCTCTGTCGATGATGGCCTGGGCGGCCTCCTGCCCCTGCTTCTGGGCCGTGGCGATGTCGCCGCCGAAGACGGCCTTGTTGATCATCTGGACCCAGGGTCCGTTGTTGTCGTTGAACAGCTGGTGCTCGACGGTGCTGTACGGCGTACGCCCCGCTTCCAGGGCCTCGGCGAACAGCTTGTTGCGAGGATCGAGCGGGACGTAGATCTCGTCGGTCAGATCGTTGCGCACGGGGGCGATGCCGTTGTCGGCGAGCACCTTCTGAGCCTGTTCGCCGGTGGCCCAGGTGGCGAACTCCCGCCCTCCTGCCGTGTTGTCGCCGTTCTTCATGACGGCGATCTCGTCACCGCCCGCGAAGGAGGACCGGCCACCGTTCTTGCCGGGCAGCCAAGTGACACCGAAGTCGATGTCCGGATCCTTCTTGAGTACCTGCGAGTAGAAGGTGCCGGACGGCACCATGCCGACCTTGCCGCTCAGGAACGCCGCGGGCTGGTGGGTGCCGTTGTCCGTCCGGGACTGCGCCGGCATTGTGCCGTCGGTGTACAGCCGACGGTAGAAGGTGAGGGCGTCGGTGACCTCCTGGGAGTCGAACAGGGCCTCTGTGCCGTCGTCGGAGAGCACCTCGCCGCCACTGGCCCACACGTGCGGCGTGAACTCGAAGACGTTGCAGCCCCCGCACTGCCCGGCGATGGCGAAGCCGTGGATGTCCGGACCCAGATCACTGATCTTGTTGGCGGCGGAGATGATGTCCGCGTAGTTCTTCGGGGGCCGGTCCGGGTCTAGACCGGCTTTTTCGAACAGCTCCTTGTTGTAGAACAGCACGGACGCATCACCGGTGAACGGCAGTGCGTAGGTGCGCTCGTTGTAGACGGCGAGTGCGCGGTGAGAAGGACTCAGGCCGTCCTTGTACGGCAGGTCGTCGGCCAGCTGTGTGATGTCCTCCAGCGTCCCGGTGGAGGCGAAGTACGGCAGATACACCAGGTCGATGGAGGCGACATCGGGTGCGTTGCCGGACGCGGCCGTGGTGGCGAGTTTCTGGACGAAGTTGGCGGCCGGGACGATGGTGACCTTCACCTTGGTGTCGTGGCTCTCGTTCCAGGCGTCCACGATCTGGTTGATGAACTCCTTCTGGGTGTCACGGGTCCACAGACTGATGGTGGCGTCCGTGGTCGATGCCGATGACTGCGCTCCGGCCCCGCATGCTCCGGCCAGCAGCATGACGGACGCCATCAGTGCGCCTGCGGTCGTCGCTCTTTTCTTCATGGTTGCCGTCCTAGGAGCAGGCTTGCGGTGGGTGCTTCAGCAGGTGGGCAGCCAGACGCGCATGCTGCCCCGGTCGCGGTTGGCCCAGGCGTAGTAGGGGATGGCGGTCAGCTCGACGGGGACGGCCGCCGCGTCCCGGGCCCCTGTGTCGCGCAGGACCCGGTCCGCGTCCCTCCTGCCGCTGGGCACCGAGCGGTACGGCCACCAGTCCGCCCGCGAGGCCCCTGGCCGACGCAGCAGTCCGGAGCCGATCAGAGTGGTGAGCCCACCCAGTAGATCGGGACGGTGCCTGGTGGCCAGCCCGGCGGTGGTGTCGAGCAGGATGTCGTCCAGACGGGGGACGCCCGGCTGATCCATCTGCTCCAGGCAGTACACAAGGGGGCCGCGTTCGAGAGCCACACAGCCGCGTACCGCATCGACCCTCGGGTCTGCCGCGGTCAGCCGCGGCTGCAACCCGAGGTCCAGAACGACCGTGTCGCCGGGCCGCCAGGTGCGGCGGATCCGCAGCCAGCCGTCCTGCTGCGCCGGCTGTCCGGCCCCGCTGGCCTTCCCGGAGCCCGGGGCGTCCCCAGCGGGGGGTGTCACCGTGTACTCCCGGCACCACTGGGGCACGCGCAGCGAGAGGGTCCGCTCCCCCGGGCCCGCCTCGTCGACGGTCACCGCGATCCGGCCCTGCCAGGGGTAGTCGGTGTGTACCCGGACCAGGACCCGCCCGCCGTCGGTGGGCCCGCCGTATGCTCCGTCGGCGTACTGGTGCAACTGCAGGCCGTCCGCGTCGGTGCTGGCGGCATAGTGGGGCAGGCTGGCGAGCAGCCGCATGACGTTCGGCGGGCAGCAGGCGCAGGTGAACCAAGGGGCCCGGTGGGCTCCTTGGTCCTTGCCGTGGTGCTCGTGGCCGTCGCGCACCTGGAGGGGGTTGATGTAGAGCCAGCTCCGGCCGTCCAGGGAGACTCCGGGGAGAACGCCGTTGTAGAGGGTCCGCTCGATCAGGTCCGAGTAACGTGCCTGACCGGTGAGCAGCGCCATCCGCCAGCTCCACTGGACCGAGGCGACGGCCGCGCAGGTCTCGCAGTACGCGCGTTCGTTGGGCAGTTCGTAGGGGTCACCGAAGTCCTCCCATCGGTGGTGCGCTCCCACGCCCCCGGTGAGATGGGTCTTGGTGGTGGTCATCGCCTCCCACAGCCGTTCCGTCGCCGCGCGCAGTTCCGGTTCGCCCGTCTCGGCCGCCACATCGGTGGCCCCGGCGAGCAGATAGAGCTGGCGTACGGCGTGGCCGGTCACCGTCTCGGCCTCCCGCACGGGAACGTGGTCCTGGCAGTAGTCGGGGCCCGGACGGAGGCCGAGGGGGTCGTCCTTGTCGAGCAGGCCGTGGCCGCGCCGGTCGATGAAGTATCCGGCGAGGTCCAGGTAGCGGCGCTCCCCGGTCTCACGGTAGAGCTCCACGAGGGCGGTTTCGATCTCAGGGTGCCCGCAGATGCCGTCGACGGGCTTGCCGGGGCCGAATGTGCCGTCGATGTGGTCGGCGAAGCGGCGGGCGACGGTGAGCAGATCCTCACGTCCGGTGGAGCGGTGATGGGCGACGGCGGCCTGGAAGAGATGACCGGCGCAGTACAGCTCGTGGCCCCAGAGCAACTCGGCGAACCGCGGACCGGGATCGGCCACCTGGTACCAGGTCTGCAGATAGCCGTCGTCCTGCTGGGCCTCGGCGAGCAGCCGGATCATCATGTCCACGGCCCCGGAGAGGGTGGTGCGGTCCGGTGTGTCAGGATCAGCCAGCTGCCAGGAAGCGGCCTCCAGCCACTTGGTCACATCACTGTCCAGAAAGGGCAGCGCCCCCCGGTACGCACCGTCTGCGGTCCCGGCGGCCAACCGCAGATTGTGCAGATTGCCGACGGATTCCAGCAGGGCCGGTCCCTGGGGGATGCTCACCTCCGCGTTGACGCGGCGGCGCTCACGCCAGAAACCTCCGGTGATCCGGGCGATCTCAGCCGGCCGCAGCGCGATCCGCGCCCGGTCGCTGGGCCGGACCGGACCGGACGGGCGCATACCGACAGGCGGCGAGGGAGAGAACGACACGGACAGACTTCCCTTTTTGGTGGAATGTCTCGCATATGAACTATAGGGAACCAGGGAAGGGGCCCCCTCGCCACGCCGGACGCAGCGAGGGGTCGCAAACGCCCGACCCCTCGCGACACTCAGGCGCGGGCGACAGAGGCCAGATGCCGCCTCACGGTTCGCGACGGACGCCGAACGGCGCGAATGGCCGCACATGATGCTTCACTGATATGTCTGATATATGAAGGTATTGTTGGCTTCGAGCGGATTGAGGGTTGCGGGGTGAGCGGCGATGGCACAGCGTGGCAGCGCTGTACGCGAGAGCCCCCATGACCACCGGCCTCCGGCTGACCTGGCCACGATCGTCGTCGGCGCGCACGGCGAGGTGCTGGGCTGGAGCGACGACGCCCAGCGCCTGCTCGGCCACTCCCCCGCGGTCGTCGGCCACGCCGTCACCGAGCTGCTCGCCGTGGACGACTCTCCGGCCTGGGACGCCCTGGCCACGGGTGAGGCATGGAGCGGGCCCGTGGAGGTCCGCCATCGGGACGGCCACCGACTCGTCGGCACTCTGCGCGCCTGTCCGTCCCTGGGCGGTCAGGGCAAGGCCCACGGGTGGTCCGTCGTGGCCGTGACCGTCTCCCCGCACTCGTCCGGGAACAGGACCCAAGGGGCCGGGACCGCGGGCGGGTCCGACAGGGCCATGCTGGAGCCGCCCTTCGCCCAGGCGTCGGTCGCCCTGGCCACCTTCGACGCGAAACTGCGGTACCTACAGGTCAACAGCCTCCACGTGGACATGCTGGGAACCGGGGAGGCACAGCTGCACGGACGGTCCTACGCCGATGTTCTTCCGGACGGCGCCGACGGGGGCTGGCTGAGGCAGCTGCGCCAGGTCGCCGAGACCGCATCACCGGCACGCTACGACGGCTACATCGGTGACCGCGCCTGGAGCGTCGAGATGTGGCCGGTCAAGGACTCCTCCGGCCGGATGTGCGGAGTGGGCACCGCCGCGTTCGACAACAGCGAGCAGCACGGGGCCCACCAGCGGCTGGCCCTGCTGAACCAGGCGGGCGCAAGGATCGGCACCGCCCTGGACGTGGGACGCACCGCTCGGGAGCTGGCCCAGGTGGTGGTCCCGAATCTCGCCGACTTCGTCACCGTGGACCTCTTCGACTCAGTCCTCGAGGGAGACGAGCCGACGCCCTATGAGGCCGGTGAACCCGTGCTGCTGCGCAGGGCCGCGGCCCTGTCCGCCGTTGAGGGCGTCCCCGAGCTCGCCGTCGAACTGGGCGCGGTCGACACCTACCCGCCGTTCTCTCCCCCGGCCCGCTGTCTCGCCGCGGCACGACCCCTGCTGAGCGGGCTCGACGACCCCGATTTCGTCCGCTGGATCGAGGGCGACGAGATCAGAAGCGCCGGCGTCCACCGCGACGGCATCCACTCGGGCATGGCGGTACCGCTGCGAGCCCGGGGCATGGTGCTCGGTGTGGTCGTACTCTGGCGCTCGACTCGCCCGGGGACGTTCCAGCAGGACGACCTGCTGCTCGTCGAGGAACTGGCCGGCCGGGCCGCCGTAAGCATGGACAACGCCCGGCGCTACACCCGCGAGCATGCCGCCGCCCTCACCATGCAGCGCAGCCTGCTGCCGCAGGTGCTGCCCCAGCAGGCCGCGGTCGAGGCCGCCTTCCGCTATCTGCCGGCCAGCTCCGAGAGCGGAGTGGGCGGCGATTGGTTCGACGTCATCCCGCTGTCCGGGACCCGGGTCGCTCTGGTCGTCGGCGATGTGGTCGGACACGGTGTCCACGCCTCCGCCGCCATGGGACGGCTGCGTACCGCCGTACGGACCCTCGCCGATGTCGACCTGCCGCCCGACGAGCTCCTCACCCACATCGACGACCTGGTCACCCATCTCGGCAGCGACGATGACGGTGTGGGCCTGGGCGGGCCGGGCGTGGGCGAGTTCGGCGCCACCTGCCTGTACGCCGTCTACGACCCGGTGTCCAGGCGCTTCACCCTCGCCAGCGCAGGCCATCCCCCGCCCAGCGTCCTCTACCCCGATGGCACGGTCGTCACCATTGGTGTCTCTCCGGGGCCCCCGCTGGGTGTGGGCGGCGTGCCTTTTGAGATCACCGAACTGGAACTGCCCGAGAGCAGCCTCATCGCCCTGCACACCGATGGACTGGTCGACGCCCACCATCGCGATCTCGACCTGGGGTTCGCCCGGCTGCGCGACTCCCTGGCCGCCGCTTCCCCCTCCCTGGAAGCCACCTGCGACACCCTGATCGGCTCCATGCTGCCCGAGCGCCCCGCCGACGACGTCGCCCTGCTGGTTGCCCGCACCCGCGCCCTCCACGCCGACCAGGTCGCCACCTGGGGCCTGCCTGTCGATCCCGAGGTAGTCGCGGACGCGCGAGCGCAGGCCTCCCGCCAGCTGGCGGCCTGGGGGCTGGAGGAAGCCTCGTTCATCACCGAGCTGGTGGTCAGCGAACTGGTCACCAACGCCATCAGGTACGGCGAAGCTCCCATCCAGCTGCGGCTGATCCGCGACCGCACCCTGATCTGTGAGGTCTCCGACGGCAGCAGTACCGCTCCCCATCTGCGCCGCGCTCGTACCTTCGACGAGGGAGGCCGCGGACTCCTCCTGGTCGCCCAGCTCACGCAGGGCTGGGGCACCCGTCATACCAGCACCGGCAAGACCATCTGGGCCGAGCAGCTCCTGCCGAACGGCCCGGGGTGGGCAGATCTGTGACACCGGGGAACGCCGACACCGGTAGCGGGGCGCTGCCGACCGTCGACCGGACACGCGTGCTCGGGATGGTCTGCCCGCCCAATGACCCCCACTACACGGAGATGCAGCTGGACTTCGTCGGCCGGGTGGCCGAGGCGGCCCAGGCCTATGACTACGACTTGCTGCTCACCACCGGCAGAGAGGTGGGCGACCCCCCGCTCCAGCGGCTGCTGGCCGGAGACCGGGTGGACGGCGTGATCCTGATGGAGATCAAGCTGACGGACTCCCGGGTCGACCACCTGACCGAGATCGGCTTCCCCTTCGTCGCGATCGGACGGCCCGGCATCGAGGACGCCTGGTGGGTGGATCTGGACTTCGTGGCCCTGGGGCGCAACTGCGTGCGGCATCTGGCCGATCTGGGCCACACCACCATCGCCTTCATCAACCGGTCGGAGGAATTCTTCCGGTCCGGGTACGAATCCGCGCACTGCGGGCTCGACGGCTTCAACCAGGGCATCCAGGAACTGGGGCTCACGGGGCGCACGTACTTCTGCGGAGACGACACGGCCGCCGGCGAGGCGTGCCTGGAGCAGATCCTGCGGGACGATCCGGCCACCACGGCGGTGGCGACCCTGAGCGAGGCGTCCGTGGGCGGCCTGTACCGCGGTCTGACGCGCGCCGGGCGGATCGTGCCCCGCGACTTCTCAGTCGTCGGCCTGACCGCCGGGCCCACCTTGACGCATTCGGTGATCCCGCCGCTCACCGCGGCCGAGGAGCCGGTCGCCGAGATCAGCCGGATCGCCGTCGAGTTGATGATGGAGCGGCTGAAGTCGCCCGCCGCCCCTCCCCGGAACGTCCTGCTGAGACCACTCATCACCATCCGCGCCAGCACCGGCCCGTGCCGCTCGGTACCGGACACCCGATACTGAACCGGCACCGCGGCGACCGGATGCCACATGTATTGGAATGGGCGTGTTGCCTGGCTCCGGCCGGCGACCCGCCGGTCGAGCCCTCGCCGACAGCCTGCTCCACGACGCCCAGATCCTGGCCAAGGCGCCCGCCCCTCCGACCGATGCGGCCTTCAGCCTCCCGGACGACCTGCACGGCTCCGGTCGCTGCCGCTCATGCGACAAGGGCAGGCGGTGCCCGGGGTACGTCCGGCCCTGGCGCCTTTCGTACGGGGGCGTGCGGACCGCGGCACCCGCCTCCGGGGGCCCGGCCCTGGTCATCGTGGGCGGTGTGCTGGCAGGATCGCGCGCATGTTCCAGGCATTTTCCCGTATCGGCAGACGCCGGGCCCTACAGGGTTCGGCCGCCGCCTTCGTGGCCTTCGGGCTGCTCCTGTGGTGGCTGCTGCCCCTGGGCAAGAGCTCACCGGGCGGGACGGTGTCCTTCAGTACGGGGTCGCCCTCCGGCGTGTACCAGCTGTACGGGACGCTGCTGCAGGAGGCGCTCGCCAAGGACATGCCACGCCTGAACGTGGATCTGCGGGAGAGCGTCGGCTCGCAGGAGAACGTGCGGCGGGTGGCCACCGGGCAGGCCGACTTCACCATCGCGGCCGCCGACGCGGTGGCGAAGTACCAGCGGGAGGGCGGCCGGGGCGCGGACCAGTTGCGCGGCTGCGCCCGGCTGTACGACGACTACGTGCACGTGGTCGTCCCCCAGACGTCCACCGTGGAGTCCATCGGGGAGCTGAAGGGCAAGAAGGTCGCGGTGGGGCCGACCGGCTCCGGGGTGCGGCTCGTCGCCGAGCATGTGCTGAAAGCGGCCGGCCTGGACCTGGACAAGGACATCGAGCCGGTGCCCGTCGGCATAGGAGACATGCCGAGGCTGCTCGAATCGGGGAAGATCGACGCCTTCTTCTGGTCCGGCGGGCTCCCGACGACTGCCGTTGGCGACCTCTCGAACAGGTTCGACATCAGGCTGGTCCCGATCACCCCCGACCTCGTGGAGAAGCTGCACGACCAGGGCCAGGAAGCCGAGTACTACCGGTCCGCCGTCATGCCGGCGGAGGCCTATCCCCGTGCCCAGTCCGGAGTCTCCGTGCAGACGGTGGCGGTGGCGAACCTGCTCGTGACCCGGGCGGGAACGGACGCGACGCTGACCGAGGGGATGACCCGCACGGTGATCCACAGTCGCGACCGCATCGGTGAGGAGGTGCACGCGGCACAGCGCGTGGACCTGCGGACCGCCATCTACACCGATCCGCTGGAGCTGGACGAGGGCGCGAGACGCTACTACCGCTCGGTCAAGCCGTAGCGGTTCGCAGGGCGGCTGCGGCTGAGCCACAGCGGTTCGCAGGGCCGCGGCTGCGGCTCGTACGACGGTGGCCGCAGTGGGGCCGGGGCGGCCGGCGCGGGCGCCGCTCACGCGGCCGTTCAGGCTCCCGGCACCGTCCGCGGCACGCTCACCGTCACCTTCAGGCCGTGCGGCTCGTGGTGCTCGTACGTGATGGCGCCGCCGCCCGCCGCGAGCAGGGCCCGGGAGATGGACAGGCCGAGGCCGGAGCCCTTGACGTTCTGGTGGCCGGGGCTGCGCCAGAAGCGGTCGCCGACGCGGGTGAGTTCCTCGTCGCTGAGTCCGGGACCGAGGTCGGTGACGACGATGGTCGAGACCTCGCCGTTGGAGGCCACCTCGACCTCGACGGACTCTCCTTCGGGGGTGAACTTCAGCGCGTTGTCGATCACCGCGTCCAGGGCGCTGGACAGGGCGACGGGGTCGGCCCACGCGGTCGTGGCGGGGCAGGTCCCGACGAGTCGTACGCCCTTGTCGTCGGCGAGCGGCGACCAGGACGCCACGCGCTCGGCGGTCAGCTCGCCGATGTCGGTGAGCCGCAGGTCCGCCTCGGCGTGCTCGGCGAGGGCGAGGTCCAGGAGGTCGTCCAGGACCTGCGCGAGGCGCTTGCCCTCGGTACGGACGGAGGCGATCTCCTCATTGCCCTCGGGGAGTTCCAGGGCGAGCAGTTCGATGCGCAGCAGCAGGGCGGACAGGGGGTTGCGCAGTTGGTGCGAGGCGTCGGCGACGAAGGCGCGCTGCTGTTCCAGCACGTCCTCGACGTTGTCGGCCATCTCGTTGAACGACCGGGCCAGGCGTCTGAGTTCCGGCGGCCCGCCCGCGGCCGCGACGCGTGACTTCAGGCGGCCGGTCGCGATGTCGTGGGTGGTGGCGTCGAGGACCCGTACGGGCCGCAGCACCCAGCCGGTCAGGCGCAGCGCGGCGCTGAGCGCGAGGAGCATCGCGGCGATCTCGCCGACGCCGATGACCAGCCAGCCGCGCAGGATCTTCGAGCGCATCTGCCCGGTGGGCGAGTCGGTGACCACGACGGCGATGACGTCACCGTCCCGGATGACGGGGGACGCCACGACGAGACGGTCCCGTTGCCACGGCCAGACCTGTGCGGGGTCGTGGCTGCGGCGGCTCTGGAAGGCCTCTTCGAAGGCGTCGCGGGCCTCGCCCTTCACGGGGATGTACCAGTCCGCGGGCGCCTTGGCCATGATGTTGTCGCGGTAGAACACGCCGACCTTGATGCCGTACAGCCCGTTGTACTTGATGAGTTCCCTGCCGAGCGTGTTGAGGCGCTCGTCCGAGGAGTCGACCCGTGAGCCCTTGGGCGGGTCGGTGACGAACTGTGCGAGGGACGCGAAGCGGGCCGTGTCGTCGATCCGGTCGACGACCACCTTCTGCTGCTGGGCGGCCGCCAGGCTGACGGCGAGGGGGACGCCGAGGGCGAGCAGTACGGCCGCCATCAGGACGATGAGCAGCGGGAGGAGACGTGCGCGCACCTGGCCCCGCTACGCGGCGGGCGCGACGAGCCGGTACCCGACGCCGCGCACGGTCTCGATCAGGGCCGGCATGCGCAGCTTGGAGCGCAGGGACGCGACGTGCACCTCCAGGGTGCGGCCGGTCCCCTCCCAACTGGTGCGCCAGACCTCGCTGATGATCTGTTCGCGCCGGAACACCACACCGGGACGCTGGGCGAGGAGAGCGAGAAGGTCGAACTCCTTGCGGGTCAGTTGGACAACCGAACCGTCCACGCTGACCTGGCGGGTGGGCAGTTCGATCCGTACGGACCCGAGGTGCAGTGCGGTCTCGCCGGGGGCCGCGGCCTCGTCGGCGACCTTGCGCCGGCTGACGGCGTGGATACGGGCGAGGAGCTCCCCGGTGTCGTACGGCTTCACCACGTAGTCGTCGGCGCCGAGGTTGAGGCCGTGGATCCGGGAGCGCACGTCGGCGCGCGCGGTGACCATGATGACGGGGATGCTGGTGCGCTTGCGGATCTTGCCGCAGACCTCGTAGCCGTCCTGGTCGGGCAGGCCGAGGTCGAGGAGCACCACTCCGAAGCCGGCGCCTTCGGGGACGAGCGCCTGGAGGGCCTCCTCGCCGCTGCGGGCGTGGGTGACGTCGAAGCCGTGACGTGCGAGGACCGCGGACAGAGCGGCGGCCACGTGGTTGTCGTCCTCGACGAGGAGCAGTCTCATACCGGCCCCCTTCGGTTCATCGGTCGTACGTTTTCGGTGGATAGACGTGGGCACGCGCGCGTGCCCCCCTGGAAGTCAGTCCGATGACGCTGACGGCGTCAAGTGTGTTCGGGGCGCGGCCGACTTCCGTTACGCAGCCGGTACGTGCCCGCCACGGCCTTCACGAAGAGTGTCCGGTTGCTACCAGATCGTTATGCTCAATTTCCCCTCAGATGTAATGACGCTGGTCGTGCGGCATCACTACTGTCCTCCGCAACCGAGGAGGACGGAGCAAGAGGCCGATGACCGAAGTATCGGTGACCAAGGACGCCGTACCCGCGGCCGACGATCTGGTCGTACTGAAGAACGTCAACAAGCACTTCGGTGCGTTGCACGTGCTCCAGGACATCGACCTGACGATCGCGCGTGGTGAGGTCGTCGTGGTCATCGGGCCCTCCGGGTCCGGAAAGTCCACCCTGTGCCGCGCCATCAACCGCCTGGAGATGATCGACTCGGGAGACATCTCGATCGACGGCAAGCCGCTGCCCGAGGAGGGCAAGGAACTGGCCCGGCTGCGGGCCGATGTCGGCATGGTTTTCCAGTCCTTCAACCTCTTCGCGCACAAGACGGTGCTCGAGAACGTGATGCTGGGCCAGGTCAAGGTCCGTAAGGCGGACAAGAAGGCCGCGGAGGAGAAGGCGCGCGGGCTGCTCGACCGGGTGGGTGTCGCCACGCAGGCGGACAAGTACCCCGCGCAGCTCTCGGGCGGCCAGCAGCAGCGTGTCGCGATCGCGCGGGCGCTGGCGATGGACCCCAAGGTCATGCTCTTCGACGAGCCGACGTCGGCTCTCGACCCGGAGATGATCAACGAGGTCCTGGAAGTCATGCAGCAGCTTGCGCGTGACGGGATGACGATGGTCGTAGTCACACACGAGATGGGTTTCGCCCGTTTGGCCGCCAACCGCGTCGTCTTCATGGCGGACGGGCGCATCGTCGAAGAGGCTGTGCCGGACCAGTTCTTCAGCAACCCGCGCAGCGACCGGGCGAAGGACTTCCTGTCGAAGATCCTGCACCACTGACGACCCGCGTCACCCGCCACCGACGGATCGCACATCTTCACCACTCAAAGGATGTTCACCATGAAGCTCCGCAAGGTCACCGCCGCCTCGGCCGCCGTCCTCGCACTCGCCCTCACGGCCACCGCGTGCGGCTCGGACGACAAGGACAGCGACAGCGCCGACACCGGCTCGGGCGGCAGCAAGAAGATCACCATCGGCATCAAGTTCGATCAGCCCGGCATCGGCCAGAAGACGCCGCAGGGCTACGAGGGCTTCGACGTCGACGTCGCGACATACGTCGCCAAGCAGCTCGGTTACAGCGAGGACCAGATCCAGTGGAAGGAAGCGAAGAGCGCCGACCGCGAGACCCTGCTCCAGCGCGGTGACGTCGACTTCATCGCCGCCTCCTACTCGATCAACGACGAGCGCGCCGCGAAGGTCGACTTCGCCGGTCCGTACCTCCTGGCCCACCAGGACGTCCTGATCCGCGCCGACGACGACTCGATCAAGTCACCGAAGGACCTCAACAGCAAGAAGCTGTGTTCGGTTACGGGCTCGACCTCGGCGCAGAACGTCAAGGACAAGCTCGCCCCCAAGGCCCAGCTGCAGCAGTACCCGGCGTACTCGGCGTGTCTGACCGGTGTGCAGAGTGGCGCCATTGACGCGCTGACCACGGACGACTCGATCCTCGCCGGTTACGCCTCGCAGGCGAACTTCAAGGGCAAGTTCAAGCTCGGCGGCTTCAAGATGACCAACGAGAACTACGGCATCGGCGTCAAGAAGGGCAGCGACCTCAAGGCCAAGATCGACACGGCCCTGGAGAAGATGGTCTCCGACAAGTCGTGGGACAAGGCCGTGGAGGACAACCTCGGCCCGGCCGGGTACAAGAACGAGCCCGCCCCGAAGATCGGCAACATCGTCAAGTGAAGCGGGACCTGGCCTGACAGATGCGCCGTCCTCCGGGGCGGCGCACCTGTCAGGAGGGCCCCTCCCCACACGCGGAAGCGCGGGAGATCGTGTTCGACTTTCTTGAAGGTTACGACCTGTGGGAAGCCTTCTGGACGACGGTGCAGCTGACCGTCCTCTCCGCCGTCGGCTCCTTGATCTGGGGAACCATGCTGGCCGCCATGCGGGTCGGTCCGGTGCCCCTGATGCGCGGTTTCGGTACCGCCTACGTCAACATCGTGCGGAACATCCCACTCACTCTGATCATCCTGTTCGCGTCGCTCGGCTTCAACCAGACATTCGGAATCACCCTCGGCTCCGATCAGACCGACACCATCAACTTCAGGCTTGCGGTACTCGGTCTGATCATGTACACCTCGGCGTTCGTGTGTGAGGCGCTGCGATCCGGCATCAACACGGTGCCCGTCGGCCAGGCCGAGGCGGCGCGCGCCATCGGCCTGAACTTCACGCAGGTGCTGTCGCTGATCGTGCTGCCGCAGGCGTTCCGTTCGGTCGTCGGCCCGCTGGCGAACGTCCTGATCGCGCTGACGAAGAACACCACGGTGGCCGCCGCGATCGGTGTCGCCGAGGCGGCACTGCTGATGAAGAAGATGATCGAGAACGAGGCGCAGCTCATCGCGATCTCCGCGGTCTTCGCGTTCGGATTCGTGTGTCTGACGCTGCCGACCGGTCTGTTCTTCGGCTGGCTGAGCAAGAAGGTGGCGGTGAAGCGATGAGCTCGGTCCTCTATGACGCCCAGGGGCCGCGGGCCAAGCGGCGGAACATCGTGTTCTCCGTGGTGTTCCTCGCCGCTCTAGCCGCTGTGCTGTGGTGGATGTACGGCATGCTCGACGAGAAGGGCCAGCTCCAGTGGGCGCTGTGGAAGCCCTTCCTCACCGGCACCGAGGCCTGGAACACGTACCTCTGGCCGGGTCTGCAGAACACCCTCAAGGCCGCAGCGCTCGCCATGGTCATCGCGCTGCCGCTCGGCGCGGTCCTCGGTATCGCCCGGCTGTCCGAACACGCCTGGGTGCGTGTCCCGGCCGGCGTCGTGGTGGAGTTCTTCCGCGCCATCCCGGTGCTGGTGCTCATGATCTTCGGCCTCGCCCTGTTCTCCGAGTACACGAACGTCAACACGGACGACCGCCCGCTGTACGCGGTCGTCACCGGCCTGGTGCTCTACAACGCCGCGGTCCTCGCCGAGATCGTCCGGGCCGGCATCCTCTCGCTGCCCAAGGGACAGTCCGAGGCGGCGATGGCCGTCGGCCTGCGCAAGAACCAGGTCATGCGGTTCATCCTGCTGCCGCAGGCGGTCACGGCGATGCTGCCGGCGATCGTCAGCCAGCTCGTGGTGATCGTGAAGGACACGGCGCTCGGTGGCGCGGTCCTCACCTACACCGAGCTGCTCGCGGCGGCCAGCGCGATGATCGGCTACTACGGCAATCCCATCGCCAGCTTCACGGTGGTGGCCGTGATCTTCATCGTGATCAACTTCGCCCTCACGTCCTTCGCGAGCTGGCTGGAGGGCAGGCTGCGCCGCGGCAAGAAGTCCACCGGCGCGGTCCTCGGAGTGGACGCGGTCGACGAGCTCAGCGCACCCGGCGACCACGTGGACGTCACCCACGAGGTCGACAAGGGTCCGTGAACGACCCGCGCGCACCGAAGAACTGACGAGATGTGAGCAACCGGAGGCAGTGGCGTGATCGCCACTGCCTCCGTCACTTGACGCAAGCACCGGCAATGGGTTGCATACGTTCTGTGATCGTGCACCCCGCTCCACCTGCCACTCCCGGTAAGACACTCGGCACACCTCTCCGGGCAGGGGGCGCCGCGTCGTGGACCCGGTGATCATCGTCGGAGCGGGGCCCGTCGGACTCACGCTCGCCCTGGCGCTGGCCCGCCAGGAGGTCCCGTCCATCGTTCTGGACGAGGGTCCCGGCAAGGACGAACAGCGGCTCGCGCGGACCGTCGTACTGCGTGAGGACACCACTGCGCTGATCGAGCGGCTGACAGGGTTCCCGCTCGCCGAGGCCGGTTTCCGTTGGGCCGGATGGCGGTCGATGCGGCGCAAGCAGGTGATGCGGCAGATCTCGTTCGGCGACGACGAGCCCGCGCCTCTGCACGTCCCACAGCACGTACTGACCGCCGCGCTCAGGGCGGCGATCGCGACCGAGCGCCTGGTCAAGGTCGCCGTGGACAGCCGCCTCGACTCGATCGAGCAGGAGACCTCGGGCGTCACGGCGCACACCCGCGAGCCCAAGGGCACCTGGTGGCGCGGCAGCTATCTGGTCGGCTGCGACGGACCGCGCTCGACGGTGCGCAAACTCCAGGACATCCGCTTCCCCGGTCGCACCGCCGTCGAGCGACACGCCGTCGCCGCGCTGCGTACGGAACTTCCGTGGCCCGGTGAGGCGTTGTTGCACCGGATGCCGCCGTGGCGGACGTCGGGCCCCTCGGCCGGGGAGGTGACCGCACGCCCGCTCGCCGACGACGTGTGGCGCCTGGACTGGCTGCTGCCGCCGGGCAAGGACCTGGTCACACCGGACCTACTGGTGGCGCGCGTCCGCGAGACCCTCGCCGGCTGGAGCGGGGGCACCACACCCCCGTACGAGCTGCTGGACACCGGAGTCCACACGGTGCATCACCGGCTGGCGCGCCGGTGGCGGGCCGGACGTGTCTTCCTGGCCGGGGACGCCGCGCATCTGCTCGGTGCGCTCGGCACGCAGGGCCTCGACGACGGTCTTCGGGACGCCGACAACCTCGCGTGGAAGCTGTCCCTCGCCTGGCACCACGGCCCGCACGAGGCGCTGCTCGACAGTTACCAGGTGGAGCGGCGCGCGGTCGTCGCCGCGCGCCTGCGCGCCGCGGACCAGGCACTGCCGATACTGCGTGCCGGAGGGCTGCGCTCCGCGGTGCCGGGGTCGGCCCGTGGCCATGACTCGTTGCTCACCGACGGTCATCTGGGGCGCGGCCAGCTGGGTGCGCCGGGGGCGTACGCCGATTCACCGCTCGCGCCTCCACGCGCCGAGTCGTCGGCCGAGGTCGGCACGGCGGTGGGCGACCAGATCGCCGATGTACGGGTGACGGCGGAGGACGGTTCCTTCGTGCGGCTGCGGGACCGGCTGGGCCACGGGGCACTGCTGGTCCTGCTGATCGCGCCGGGGACCGGGGTGTGGGAGCGCAAGCACTGGGTGACGGCCGGGATCATGCCGCGCCTCGCGGCCGCCGTGACCGCGCTGCCGCACCACGCCGAGCTGCTGGTCGCCGAGAGCTACCCGGGTGCGGCGGCGCACACGGTGCTGCTGATCCGCCCGGACGGGCACCTGGTCACGGCGCTCAGCGGGGTGCGCCCGGCGGATCTGTACGAGGCGGCGGAGGCGGCTCTGGGCGGCCCCCGGGCCACGGCGGAGGCATCGGCGGGGGCATCCTGAGTGCGCTCTGTCCAGTCGGTGACACTGAGTTGACCGGTCCGGACCGCCATGGTGTACTCCGGATCGTGACCGACACCTGTGTGCGCCTGTGGCGGAGGGTCCATATGGACCTCGTCCGCTATGCGGGCTGCGTGTGTCGCCCGTCCTGCTGAATTCGCATCCTCTCCACCCGCGCGCGTCGCCGACGTCGTTCCCGCGCGCTCCACGCGAACGCTGACCAGGACGGTATCCGTGTCTGTCTCCCCTTCCCTGACGCCCTCCGCCACCGCTCCGGCTCATGGCCCCACGCAGGCCGAGCTGCTCGGCTTCGTCCGGCGCACGGCCGCCGACGCCGAGCTGATCGCCTCTCTCCCGCTCGATCCCGAGGGCCGTACGTGGGTACGTCTCGAAGGGCCCGGCGGCAGCGAGGCCTGGCTCATCGGCTGGCCTCCCGGTACGGGCACCGGCTGGCACGACCACGCCGAGTCGGTCGGTGCCTTCCTCACGGCGTCGGGCGAGCTCAAGGAGAACTCGCTCACCGCGCGGCTGCCCACCGACGGCTGGAAGACCCTCGAACTGACCGAGGGCATCGACCGGGAACGGCGGCTGGGGACCGGCAAGGGCCGTTCCTTCGGTCAGCACCATGTGCACGAGGTGCTCAACGAGTCCACGGAGGAGCACGCGATCTCCGTCCACGCGTACTACCCTCCGCTGCCGCAGATCCGCCGCTACAGCCGCAGCGGCCAGGTCCTGCGCCTGGAGCAGGTCGAGCGCCCGGCGGACTGGCAGTGACCGCCGAAGGCCGCCCGGGAGCCGAAAGCCCGGTCGGAATCGACGAGTTGCTGGAGCGGGTCCGTGAGGGCCTCGACCGGGTCGAGGCCGACGCCGCCCACGAGGCCGCGCGAGCGGGCGCGGCCCTGCTGGTCGACATCCGGTACACGGCGCTGCGCGAGCGCGACGGGCTGATCCCCGGCGCCCTCGTCGTCGAGCGCAACGAACTGGAGTGGCGCCTCGACCCCCAGGGCAGCCATCGCGCTCCCGAGGCCACGAGCCACGGCCTGCGCGTAGTGATCGTCTGCAACGAGGGCTACGCGTCGAGCCTCGCGGCTGCCTCCTTGCGCCAGTTGGGGCTGCACCGGGCGACAGACCTGGTGGGCGGTTTCCAGGCTTGGCGCGCGGCCGGCCTGCCGGTGGCGACTCAGACCTCCGGTCAGAGCTCCGGTTGGGCCTCCGGTCGGACTTCCTGATCCGGGCGTACGTCCCAACCGTGTGCACAAGTCGTGGACGCGCGGCCCTGCCCGGACCAGGCCAGAGGCACACGCCCTGCCTGGGGTGCGCGGCAGCGGTTCCTGCCGTACACAAAGCCTCCCCTGCCGGCGTACTACGCTGCCTTGTTGGGCATATGTAGCGGTGGGGGCCCCTTCGTGTAAGGGGCCCCCACCATTGCGTACCACCCCTTACTCCCAGACCACTCAGGTCACTCCCTGGCCGTTGCCACGGTGACCGGTCGCGCCTTGAGGGCCACCCGGCCCGGCAGCGCGGTGCCGACGAGGGCGAGCAGTCCGGCGGCGGCGACCACCGTGACGTAGACCAGGGGTGTGACGGCCGGGGCCGCGCTGCCTGTCATCCCGATGCTGAAGGCCGTGAGGACGGCGAGCGCGATGCCGCTGCCGAGGGTCGTCGCCAGGAGCAGTACCGACAGGGCTTCGGTCCGCAGCATCCGTAGTACCTGGCGACGCGTGGCACCGGCGAGGCGGAGCAACGCGAACTCCCGTACGCGCTCGGAGACCGACATGGCGAGCGTGTTGACGACCGCGATGGCGGTGAAGGCGAGGACGAGCCCCATGGCGAAGTAGTTGACCTCGGCGTTCGCCTGCAGCCGCTCTGCCTGCAACGAGTCCGCGGCGGCCGGTGAGACGACCCGGACGCCCGGGAACTTCCGGACGGCGGCCGCGAGTTCTTCCTGTGAACGGGCGGTGGAGACGAGGACCGTGGCCGCGAGCGGGTTGTCGACGTGGCGGGCGACCAGGTCGTGGGCCATGGTGAGGTCGCCGAAGCCGAGGCCCTTGGCGTAGACGGCGGCAACGGTGAGGGTGGCGGGCGTGCCGTCGCCGAGGGTGAGTTTCAGCGTGCTGCCGGGCTTCAAGTGGAGCTGGTCCGCGGCGAGTTCACTGACGGCGACGGTGTCGTGCGTGAGCTCGGCGAGGGAGCCCGCGGTGACGTCGGGGTCCCAGGTGCGGGCCAGACCGGCGGTGCTGACGCCCTGTGCCGCGTACTTGTCGAGGCCGACCCGGACGGTCGTCCGGACGACCTCGGTGGCGACATCGCGGCCCGTACGCAGCTGCCGTGCGGCCTGCGCCGGGACGCCGGGGCCCTCGGCTGCGAGGACCCAGTCCGCGCGGATGCCCTCGCGGGCCTGGGCACGGGCAGCGTGTCCCAGGGTCGGCTGGACGAAGAGGACGGTGCAGGTCATACCGATGAGGAGGGTGAGCGGGGTGACGACGGAGGCCATGCGGGTGGCGTTGCCGCGCAGATTCGCGGTGGCGAGCCTGCCGCCCGGGCCGGTCCGTCGCAGCGCGGCGCCCAGGACCGCGGCGGCCGCTCTCACCAGGAGCGGGCCGAGCAGGGCGACGGACGAGGCGAGGACGACAACGGCCAGGAACGTCACGGGAGTCGAGGCCGGCTCGGTGCGCAGAACGCTGAGTACGGCGACCAGGACCGCACCTCCGGCGAGCAGCACGAGTCCCGCGAGGACGCGCCCCCAGGCGGGTCGGCCACGCTCGGCGGCGGCCTCGGCGAGTGCCTCGGCCGGGCGGATACGGGCGATGCGGCGTGAGGAGACACGGGCGGCGGCCCAGGCGCCGATGAGCGTGGCGACGACGGCGGCGAACAGCGGGAACACACTGACGGTGTGCTGAAGTGTGGCGGGCACGGCGCCCAGGGCGACGAACCTGCCGTGCAGCCAGCTGCCGAGCGGCAGCCCCGCGAGCGCTCCGGCGACTCCGGCTGCCGCGCCGACCAGCAGGGCCTCGCGGCCGAGGAGCTTGCGGATCTGTCCTGGTGTGGCGGCGATGGCGCGCAGCAAGGCGAGTTCGCGGTGCCGCTGCCGCACGGAGAGCGCGAAGGTACCGACGACCACGAGTACGGCGACGAGCAGGGACGTGCCACCCATCGCTCCGCCCATGCTGACGAGCTTGATCCGGGCGGCGGCCGCGTCCAGGAACTCGACGGGGCCCCGCTCGTCTCCCGTGCTGACCTGCGCGGTCGTGCCACGCAGCGCCTTGGCCACGGCTGCTTCGAGGTCGCCGGTGTTGGTGCCCTCGGCCGGGACGACGCCGATCGCCGTGACCTGGCCGGGGTGCGCGGCGAGGTGCCGGGCTTCGGCGGCGGAGAAGAAGAGCGAGGTCTGGTGGCGTATCTCGTCTCCGGTGGGCGCGGCGATGCCGGTGACGCGATACGTGCGTGGGCTCCGGGTGGACTGGACGGTGAGGCGGTCGCCCGGCTTCAGCCGGGCTCGGTCGGCGAGGTAGCGGTCGACGACCAGATCGTCCCGGGCTCGGGGAGGGGTTCCGGTGGTGAGGGTGTACGGAGTGAGGGCCGCGGAGTCCCAGGCGTGGCCGTAGGCGGTGCGACCGCCTGTGCCGGTGGGTGTCAACGGCTCGGCGAGGAAGGTCAGTTCGGGGATGACGCGTTCGGCGCCGGGGACTCGGCTGAGCCTCGTGGTGAGGTTCTCGGGCAGCCAGGCCCGTTCGGCGATGGGCTTGGCCTTGTGTTTGGTCTTCGTCTTTCCCTTCTTGTGCTTGACGGTGGTCCGGTGGACGTTCTGGTCGGCGGAGACCACGACGGGGGTGGCGGCGTAGCGCTCGGTGCCGATGGTGCCGCGCAGTCCGGTTTCGAGGAGGGTGCCGCAGGCCGTGATGAGGGCTGCCGCGCACATCAGGGCGAGGAAGGCACCGAGGAATCCGCCTTTGCGATGACGGACGGTCCGCAGGGCGTAGCGCAGCATCATGGGGTCTCGGTCTCTCTTCCGTCGTCCGAGTCGTCTGAGTCGTCTGAGTCGTCTGAGTCGTCTGAGTCGTCTGAGTCGTCTGCGCTGTCGGGAGTGGAACCGGACGCCGGGCCGGGCGGGGAATCGGGGTCGGTCGCGTCTGTGGAGACGGCCTGGGCGGGGAAGGCGAGGAACCGGGTGAGTACCGTGCGCGCGTCGGCCGGAGTGTCCGCATCGGGGCGCTTGTAGCGGTTGAGGAGCGCGATGTACTCCTCGAAGAACTCGCGCAGTTCGGGGAGCGTCAGCCGGATCGTGCCGCGCGAGTACGGGAAGGCGTCGGCCCATGGCTCGTCGACCGCGTCCCGCTGGAGCTGCTCGAAGAGTTCGAGGTCTGCGGCGTACGCGTGGTGGTTGAGCTCGTCCATCACGAGCCGCATCTCGGGGCTCTGGCGGCTGCGCGGCGGGAAGCGGCGGTCGCCGGGGACGGCTCGCCACCAGCGCTCTCGGCCGTGCCCGGCGGCGCCCGTCTCCTCGACGAAGCCGTAGCGCGCGAGTTCGCGCAGGTGGTAGCTGGTGGCCCCCGTGTTGAGCCCGAGCGCCCTGGCGAGCGTCGCGGATGTGGCGGGGCCGTGCACGGTGAGGTGCTGCAGCATCCACTGCCGCCGGGGCTGGGCAAGTGCCTTGAGCGCGGCGAGGTCGGAGAGCTCGACGGGGGCCGGGCGAGGGGAGAGGTCGGGGTCGGGAGCTGTGTGCTCCGGTTTCGCGGGATCGGGACGTGTGTGTCCCTGATCAGCGGGGTCGGTGGCGCCGGGTTCCTGTGCCATGGGTACACAGTCGTCTGTGCACAGGGGTCTGTGCACTGCGGTCGGCCAGCGTCTTGGACCGGGGGTTAACCCCACCCTCGCTCATGGCAACGGAGGCTTCTCGGAGGGGAGTTGCCACTCGTCCGAGGTCGGGGCTCTTCGGCGCTGACGCCGGCACCGACCCCGACGCCGATGTCGGCACCGGCGTCGGCGTGGGAGGGGGCGGTGCCAGCGGGTCAGCGTCGGCGCCGGAAGCCTCGCGCCCCGCCCAGCCCTCTCTGTCCTGCCCTGCCCGCCCCACCCCGTCCCGGCCCCGGATGCGATGGGCGCCCCCGCGCGTCCACCGTGCCCGGGGCCCGGAACCGGTCGGCCCGGAGGCAGCCCCACGCCTCCTCAAGGGCCCGTCTCAGAACCCCTCGCCGTCGTCGAGGAACTCCGTGTCCTCTCCCTCTTCCTCCAACGCCTGCCGGACCACTCTGAGGGCCATGCCCTCGGAGTAGCCCTTGCGGGCGAGCATGCCCGCGAGGCGTCGTATGCGCTTGTCGCGGTCGAGGCCGCGCGTGGAGCGCAGCCTGCGGGCGACGAGCTCGCGTGCGGTCGTCTCCTCCTGCTCGGAGTCGAGCTGTCCGACGGCCTCGTCGATCAGTGCGGAGTCCACGCCCTTGGTCCGCAGCTCCCGGGCGAGCGCCCGCCGGGCCAGGCCCCGGCCGTGATGCCGGGACTCCACCCAGGCGTCCGCGAAGGCACTGTCGTTGATCAGCCCGACCTCTTCGAAGCGGGAGAGCACCTCGTCCGCCACGTCGTCCGGGATCTCGCGTTTGCGCAGCGCGTCCGCGAGTTGTTTCCGCGTGCGCGGGGTCCCGGTGAGCAGGCGCAGACAGATGCCCCGCGCCCGCTCGGCCGGGTCCCCTGGGGGCTCCCTCTTCTCGGCCCTCGACGAGGAAGAGGGACCTCCGTCCTGTGGGTCGCCGTCGGCAGACGATTCGCCGAAACCGCGCCGCCGACCGCGACCCCGTCCACCACGGCCGCCACCGCGCGGGGCTCCGGCGCCTCGCTCCCCCGTGCCCGGCGGCCCGTCGCCCCCGTACGACCAGCCGTCGTCACCGCGCCGGCCGGAGCCGCGACGCGAGCCGCCGCTCGGCGTGGTGTCACCGTCCCGCGGACCGCCGCCGCGGTACGGACCGTCATCGCGGCGCGGACCGTCGTCCGGCCGTCCGTCCCCCTCCTGATCGCCGTACGCGGTCTCGGCGCCCCAGGCCCCGAGACCGTACGGCCCGTCAGCGTCGTACGCCCTGTCGCTGTCTCCGGCCGTGTCGCTGTCACCCCCACGCCCCTTCCCTTCGGAGGCGGCGGGGTGGACGTACTCGGCCCAGTCGGTTCGCCGTGTCACGGACTAGCTCTTGGCCGCCGCGGCCTTGGGCTTGACGGCCTTGGTCGCGGGAGCGGGAACCGTCTTCGCGGCCTCGTCCGAGGCCGTCGACACCGCCGCGTCCGCGCCCGGCTCGGCGGTGGGCTTCTCCGGCTTCACACCGACGCCCAGCTTCTCCAGGATCTTCTTCTCGATCTCGTTGGCGAGGTCGGGGTTGTCCTTGAGGAAGTTGCGCGCGTTCTCCTTGCCCTGGCCGAGCTGGTCGCCCTCGTACGTGTACCAGGCGCCGGCCTTGCGGACGAAGCCGTTCTCCACGCCCATGTCGATCAGGCCGCCCTCGCGGCTGATGCCGTGCCCGTAGAGGATGTCGAACTCGGCCTGCTTGAAGGGCGGGGCGACCTTGTTCTTGACGACCTTGACGCGGGTGCGGTTGCCGACCGCGTCCGTGCCGTCCTTCAGCGTCTCGATACGGCGGATGTCGAGCCGCACCGAGGCGTAGAACTTGAGCGCCCGGCCACCGGTCGTGGTCTCCGGGGAGCCGAACATCACGCCGATCTTCTCGCGCAGCTGGTTGATGAAGATCGCGGTGGTCCCGGACTGGCTCAGCGCGCCGGTGATCTTGCGGAGCGCCTGACTCATCAGCCGGGCCTGGAGACCCACGTGCGAGTCACCCATCTCGCCCTCGATCTCCGCGCGCGGGACGAGCGCGGCGACGGAGTCGATGACGATGAGGTCGAGGGCGCCGGAGCGGACCAGCATGTCCACGATCTCCAGAGCCTGCTCGCCGTTGTCCGGCTGCGACAGGATCAGGTTGTCGATGTCGACGCCGAGCTTCTTCGCGTACTCGGGGTCGAGGGCGTGCTCCGCGTCCACGAAGGCGACCTGGCCGCCGGCCTTCTGCGCGTTCGCCACCGCGTGCAGGGTCAGGGTCGTCTTGCCGGAGGACTCCGGGCCGTACACCTCGACCACTCGGCCGCGCGGCAGACCGCCGACGCCGAGGGCTACATCGAGTGCGGTCGACCCGGTGGGGATGACCTCGATGGGCTCGTTCGGCCGCTCGCCGAGGCGCATCACCGCGCCCTTCCCGAATTGCCGTTCAATCTGTGCGAGCGCGGTGTCCAGCGCCTTCTCGCGGTCAGTGCCTGCTGCCATTGGTTCCACCCGATTTGCTTGTGTCGATCGCTTCACGTCAAAGACGCTAACGCCTGCCACTGACAATGCGCCCCGACGCCGGTCCGACCTGTGGATAACTCGGGCGCTTCTCCACGAAATCCCCGTCGACATCCCGCCCCGGGCTTCGCCGGAGCCTCCATCAGAATGGATGTTCGATTTCGGTGTCAAGCGCACCACGCGCTTCGACGGGAGCGTGTCGCGAGCCGTACCACCCGGCTGCTTCCAGGGACGTACAGGCGCCGCGCCGGTGCGCTACAAGGCGTCGTGGGGTTCGCGCTACGAAGCGTCTCGGGGTTCTTCGCCCTCCGCCGTCCGAGCCTCCCGGAGCCCCATCAGCGCGCGTCGTATGCGTGCGAGGAGAGTGCTCGTGCCCCGCTCGCGGCGCCCGTGGACCCGGGGGTCGTCCGTGACGTCGTACCGCTTCACGTAGGCCCCCAGGAAGGCCTGCAGCGTGGCGATCGCCGGGATGGCGATCAGGGCGCCGACCGCTCCGAGGAGCGCGGTGCCCGCGATGACCGACCCGAAGGCGACCGCCGGGTGGATGTCCACGGTCTTCGCCGTCAGCTTGGGCTGCAGCACATAGTTCTCGAACTGCTGGTAGACCACGACGAAGATCAGCACCCACAGCGCGTACCAGGGGTTGACCGTGAAGGCGATCAGCATCGGCAGGGCGCCCGCGAGATACGTACCGATGGTGGGGATGAACTGCGAGACCAGACCCACCCAGACGGCGAGCACGGGCGCGTAGTTCACGCCGAGGGACTCCAGCAGGATGTAGTGCGCCACGCCGGAGATCAGCGCCATCAGCCCGCGCGAGTACAGATAGCCGCCGGTCTTGTTGACGGCGATCTCCCACGCGCGCAGCACCTCGGCCTGCCGGGCGGGCGGCAGTACGGAGCACAGGGCACGCCGCAGCCGCGGGCCGTCGGCGGCGAAGTAGAAGGCGAACAGTGTGATCGTCAGGAGCTGGAAGAGTCCGCCCAGCACCTGTGTGGACACGTCCAGGACACCGGTCGCGCTGTTCTGCACGTACTTTCGCAGCCAGTCGGAGCGCAGCAGGCCCTCCTGGATGTCGACGCGGCTGAGCTCCGTGTGGAAGGTCGTGTTGATCCAGCTGATCACCGAGTCGACGTACTGCGGGAAATCCTCGACCATGTCGATGATCTGCCCCGCGAGCATCGAGCCGAGCAGCGTGACGAACCCGGCGCTCGCGATCATCACGAAGAGGAACACGATCGCGGTGGCCAGCCCCCTGCGCATGCCGAACGAGGCCATCCAGCTCACCGCGGGCTCTATGGCGAGCGCCAGGAAGAACGCGATCAGGATGTTGATCAGCAGCCCGGTCAGCTCGTGGAAGGCCCAACTGCCCAGCTGGAAACAGGCGATGAGGGTGAGGGCGAGCACCATGGCCCGCGGCAGCCAGCGCGGCATGCGGGCACCCGTCTCGGCCGCGTTCCCGGCCGGGGGCCTGGGAGGTGTCGTGCCGAGCGGGGAAGCCTGCTGACCGACGTGCGCGGTCTCATCTGTCGATGCCACGGACCAAGTCTCGCCCACAGCTCCGACAATCGACCCCCGCCCCCGGATCTTCGTGGCTCATCAGCGGTTTTCGTAGGGAACGTTCACCGCTGTACACACCGCGCGCCACACGTCCTTCGCCTCCCAGCCCGCGTCCAGCGCCTGCCGCACCGTGCGCCCGCCGAGCTCCGACATCACATGATCACGTGCGAAGGTGTCGGCGTACCCCGCTCCGAAGTGATCCGCCATCCGCTCCCAGAAGACCGTCAACCGCATGACTCCAGTATCCCGCCCCTGAGAGTGGGCCCGAGCCGGGACCGCTTGCCGAGAACGCTTTCCGTCCTACGGTCTGACTCATGGCCGAAACAGGAGCATCCCCACTCCCCCCGACGCCCCCGGCGCACACCCCCCTCGCCCGCGCCGAGCACTTCGTCTGGCTCACCGCGCGCGTGCTGGAGCAGCGTCGTTTCGCGTACCACTTCCTGGGCGGCGGTGCCGACGCGGTCGAGACCGCGTTGTCCGCCTACCGCAACGAGGACGACGGGTACGGTCACGCGCTGGAACCCGATCTGCGGGGCCCGGTCAGCCAGCCCCTGCACACCGGGCACGCGCTGCGCGTCCTGGACTCGATCGGGCGCTGTGGCGGGCAGCGGGTGGAGCGCATGTGCCGCTACCTGACCTCCGTGTCGACGCAGGACGGGGCACTGCCGACGATCCATCCCAGCCAGCGCGGCTATCCGGCGGCACCCTTCCTGCCGATCGTCGACGACCCGCCCAGCGAACTCCTCGCCACCGGCCCCGTGGTGGGGCTGTTGCACCGCAACGAGGTGTGGCACGCCTGGCTGTTCAGGGCCACCGACTTCTGCTGGCAGGCCGTGGAGTCCCTGGACAAGTCGCATCCGTACGAGATCGAGGCGGCCGTGGCCTTCCTGGACTCGGCGCCCGACCGCCCGCGCGCGGAGGCGGCCGCCGACCGGCTCGGCCGCCTGGTGCGCGAACAGCGGCTCGCGGCGCTGGACCCGGCGCGTCCTGGCACCTTCCCCGTGGCACCGGGTTACGCGCCCGGGGAGCACCACTTCCCGTACGACTACGCGAAGACACCGGGCTCACTCGCGCGCGCGTGGTTCACCGACGCCGAGATGACGGGCTCCCTGGAGTTCCTGGTGAGCCAACAGCAGGAGGACGGTGGCTGGCCGATCCGCCGGCACCAGTGGGCACCGAGTACGGCCCTGGAGGCACGCCCCATCGCGACGATCGAGGCCCTGCGCACCCTGCGGGCCCATGGACTGCCCGTCGGCTGACGTCGGCGCCCGTCCACTCGCCGGCGTGGCCAGGCCGATCACCGGTCGCCGGTTGCCGCTGCCGGCCGGCGACGGTGCCTCGATCAGGGGGCACACGCACGCGTGCCCCCTCCTCAGCCCAGTCGGCGTCTCCTCCTCAACCGGTCATCGCCCGCACCCCCGCCGTGACGAGCACAGCCGCAGCGACGACGAGCAGGAACGGGGCACGCAACAGCAGCGCCACAGCGGCCGCGGCAAGCCCCGCGGCCTTCGCGTCCAGTACCAGGACACGTCCGTCGGCGAAGGTCTGCTGGGCCGTGAGGGCGGCCAGGAGGGCGACGGGCAGCAGAGCGGCGAGCCGCTGGACGAGCGGCCGCTCCAGCAGGCCTGCCGGAATCAGCAGCCCGATGAGCTTGACGGCATAGCACCCGACGGCGGTGAGGCCGATCGCGATCCAGATGTTCAACGCCCCTCCCCCACGGTGTCGTCGTCCTCGGTCGGCCCGGTACGCCCCCGACGACGCCCTTCCGCCCACAGGACGGCCGGGGCGGCGAGCGCGGCCACCAGGACGGGAACACCGGCAGGCAGGACAGGCAGCAGCCCGAGCCCCAGGACGACCGCGAGCCCCGCGACAATCCGTTCCGTGGTGGTCCTGAGCATGGGTGCGAGCAGCGCCAGAAAGACGGCGGGTCCGGCCGCGTCCAGGCCCCAGGCGTCGGTGTCGCCGATGGCGTCGGCGCCCAGCGCGCCGAGCAGCGTGGTGAGGTTCCACAGCACGTAGAGGGTGAGCCCGGTGACGGTGAAGCCGATCCGCACGCTGCGCCGCGTGGGCTGGGCGAGCGCCACGGCCGTGGTCTCGTCGATGACCCACTGGGCGGCGAACGGCCGCACCGCGCGCGGGAGGGCCAACAACTGCGAAAGACGCAGGCCGTAGAAGGCGTTGCGCACCCCCAGGAAGAACGCGCCCGCGGCGGCGGTGAACGGGTTGCCCCCGCCGGCCAGCGCCCCCACGAGGGCGAACTGGGAGGCGCCGGTGAACACCAGAAGACTCAGTGCGCAGGTCTGCAGCAGCGTAAGCCCGCTGCCCGCAGAGGTCACCCCGAAGGCGAAACCGGACAGTCCGACGGCCACCCCGACTCCGAGGGCGTCCCGTACGACGGCGGCATCGGGTTTTCCGCCGTCTTCACTGCGTGTGTCTGCGAGAGCTGCGTGTTCTGCCACGCCCCGGACGGTACGAGAATCTCCCGCCGCGATTCTTGTACGTTCTTGCGCTCTCGTACGTTCTTGCGCTCGCGCTGGTACGCGCCCGGCGGCACGCCCACGATGCGCGTGAAGTGCCGATTGAGGTGCGGCTGGTCCGTGAACCCCACCGCGACGGCCGCCTCGGCGGGCGCGACACCCGAGTCCAGCAGCCGACGCGCACGCCGTACCCGGACATCGGTCAGCCACGCGTGCGGAGGCATCCCGTAGGCGTCCCGAAAGGCGCGCAGCAGCGCGAAGGGGCTGGTCCCGAGATCGCCGGCGAGCCGCTCCAGAGTGGGCGGCTCCACGATCCGTTCCTCAAGAACGGCACGCGCGCGTGCCGCGACGCCGGCTCCCGCGGTCCGCGGGACCCGCTCCGGCAACGGCCCGCCGTTCACCCGCAGCAACCGGGTCACGGCGACGCGCAACAACGTGTCGGCAGCCAGCGCGTTGCCCTCCTCGGCGGCCCGCAACACCTGGTGAACCAGCCTCACGGCGTACGGATCGTCGAGAACCGGGCTCACAAACCCGGGAGCGCCGCGAAGAGCGGTGGTCTCGGCAGCGATCTCCGCCACCAGCTCCGGCGACGGATAGACCGCCCCGTACCGCCAGCCCTCGGGAACACCGGCCCGCCCCGTGTGCGGCGTGTCGGGATTGACCAGCGCCAGAGATCCTGCCCCCGCGTACTGGTCCGCCCCACCGTGATGAAAGACCTCGACGCCGTCGGCGATGGCGGCGATGACGAAGTTCTCGTGCGTATGCCGGACGAAGGTCTTCCGCACGTACCGAGCCCGCAGCAGATCGACACCGGGCAATTCCGCGAACTGCCAGTGCCGAGCCCGCTCCTTCCCCGCTCCAGCCATGCCTCCATTCTCCGCCATCGGCGCAAACACGAGACGGGCACACCACACGCGCCCCGGACCGGACCGGCCCCGCCCCACAACGACGGCAGGCGAACGGACGACCGGACCGCAGCCGGCCCCTTGCACCCGATTCTTCGCAGGTCAGCGCCGTTGTCAGTGCCCGGGTGCAGGATGGACGCATGGTCAGCTCCGCACACCGAGCCCTGGACGGCTTCTCACCAGCGACCCGTGCCTGGTTCACGGGTGCCTTCGACGCGCCCACCGCGGCCCAGGCCGGAGCGTGGCGAGCCATCGGCGAGGGCTCGGACGTGCTGGTCGTGGCCCCCACCGGCTCGGGCAAGACCCTGGCCGCGTTTCTCGCCGCCCTCGACCAGCTGGCCTCGACCCCTCCCCCGGCCGACCCGAAGAAGCGCTGCCGGGTCCTGTACGTGTCACCGCTGAAGGCCCTCGCGGTCGACGTGGAGCGAAATCTGCGCAGCCCGCTGACCGGCATCCGGCAGGAGGCGGTGCGCCTGGGCCTGCCCGAGCCCGAGGTGAAGGTCGGCATCCGCTCCGGCGACACCCCGCCGGCCGAGCGCCGCGCGCTGTCCACCCGCCCGCCGGACATCCTGATCACGACCCCGGAGTCGCTGTTCCTGATGCTCACGTCGGCCACGCGCGACGCGCTGACGGGTATCGAGACGGTGATCCTGGACGAGGTGCACGCGGTCGCGGGAACGAAGCGCGGCGCCCACCTCGCCCTCACCCTGGAGCGCCTGGACGAGCTGCTCCCGAGGCCCGCCCGCCGTATCGGCCTCTCCGCCACCGTCCGCCCGGTGGACGAGGTCGCCCGCTACCTCTCGCCCCAACGCAGGGTCGAGATCGTCCAGCCCCCGTCCGGCAAGGAATTCGACCTCTCCGTAGTCGTGCCCGTCGAGGACCTGGGCGAGCTCGGCGGCTCCCCCGTCGCGGACTCCGACACGGCAGCCGAGCGCCCCTCGATCTGGCCGCACGTCGAGGAGAGGATCGCCGACCTGGTCCAGTCCCACCGCTCGACGATCGTCTTCGCCAACTCGCGCCGCCTGGCGGAGCGCCTCTGCAACCGGCTCAACGAGATCGCGTACGAGCGGGCGACCGGCGAGCCCCTGGAGGAGCACCACGCGCCGGCCGAGCTGATGGGCGGCTCGGGCGCGGCCCAGGGTGCCCCGCCGGTCATCGCCCGCGCCCACCACGGCTCGGTCTCCAAGGAGCAGCGCGCCCTCGTCGAGGAGGACCTGAAGGCGGGCCGCCTGCCCGCGGTGGTCGCCACGTCCAGCCTGGAGCTGGGCATCGACATGGGTGCGGTGGACCTCGTCGTCCAGGTCGAGTCACCGCCGTCCGTGGCGTCGGGCCTCCAGCGCGTGGGCCGTGCGGGTCACCAGGTCGGGGCGGTCTCCACGGGCGTGGTCTTCCCCAAGTACCGGGGCGACCTCGTCCAGGCAGCCGTGGTCACCGAGCGGATGCGCACCGGCTCCATCGAGTCCCTCCGCATCCCCGCCAACCCCCTGGACGTGCTGGCCCAGCAGCTCGTCGCCATGACCGCGCTCGACACCTGGCAGGTCGACGACCTGCTCAGCACGGTCCGCCGCGCGGCCCCCTTCGCGTCGCTTCCGGAGTCGGCGTTCACGGCGGTGCTCGACATGCTCGCGGGCCGCTACCCCTCCGACGCCTTCGCCGAGCTGCGGCCGCGTGTGGTGTGGGACCGCGTCGCGGGTACGGTCACGGGCCGCCCCGGCGCCCAGCGCCTCGCCGTCACCTCCGGCGGCACCATCCCCGACCGCGGCCTCTTCGGGGTCTTCCTCGCCGGCGCCGACCCCAAGAAGGGCGGCGGCCGGGTCGGCGAGCTCGACGAGGAGATGGTCTACGAGTCCCGCGTGGGAGACGTGTTCACGCTCGGCACCAGCTCCTGGCGCATCGAGGACATCACGCGCGACCGCGTCCTGGTGTCCCCCGCCCCCGGTGTGCCGGGCAGGCTGCCGTTCTGGAAGGGCGACCAGCTCGGGCGTCCGCTCGAACTGGGCCGCGCGGTGGGCGCCTTCCTGCGCGAGGTCGGATCGCTGCCCAAGGAGGACGCCCGCCTCCGCCTCCTCGCGGCGGGCCTGGACGCCTGGGCCGCCGACAACGTCCTGTCCTACCTGGCCGAACAGCGCGAGGCCTGCGGCCACATCCCGGACGACCGCACCATCGTCGTCGAGCGTTTCCGTGACGAGCTGGGCGACTGGCGGGTCGTCGTGCACTCGCCCTTCGGCGCCCAGGTCCACGCCCCGTGGGCACTCGCGCTGGGCGCCCGCCTCGCCGAGCGGTACGGCATGGACGCCCAGGTCATGCACGCCGACGACGGCATCGTCCTGCGCCTGCCGGACGCCGACCTGATGGGCCTGGACCTGCTCGACCAGGAACCCACCAAGCTGGGCACGGAGTACGACGCGGAGCAGGCCCCCGTGGGCGCGGCGGACGTCGCGTTCGACAAGGGGGAGGTCAACCAGATCGTCACCGACCAGGTCGGCGGCTCGGCCCTGTTCGCGTCCCGCTTCCGCGAATGCGCCGCCCGCGCCCTGCTCCTGCCGCGCCGCAGCCCCGGCAAGCGCACCCCCCTGTGGCAGCAGCGCCAGCGCGCCGCCCAACTGCTCCAGGTGGCCGGCGAGTACGGCTCCTTCCCCATCGTTCTGGAAGCGGTCCGCGAATGCCTCCAGGACGTCTTCGACGTACCGGGCCTCACGGAACTGATGGGCGACCTGGAGTCCCGCAAGGTACGGCTCGTCGAGGTCACGACACCGGAGCCGTCACCCTTCGCCCGGTCACTGCTGTTCGGCTATGTCGCCCAGTTCCTGTACGAGGGCGACTCCCCGCTCGCCGAGCGGCGTGCCGCGGCCCTGTCGCTGGACTCGCGTCTGCTCGCCGAGCTCCTCGGCCAGGCGGAGCTGCGTGAACTCCTGGACGCCGACGTCCTGACGGAGCTGGAGAGCGAGCTCCAGTGGCTCACGGAGGACCGCCGCACCAAGGACGCCGAAGGCGTCGCGGACCTCCTGCGGATGCTCGGCCCGCTCACCGACGCCGAGTTGGCCGAGCGCGGCGCCGAACCGGAGTGGGCCCGGGACCTGGCCTCGGCCCGCCGCGCCATCCGGGTCCGGATCGGCGGGGCCGACCACTGGGCGGCGATCGAGGACGCGGGCCGACTGCGCGACGCGCTCGGCACAGCGCTGCCGGTCGGCGTCCCGGAAGCCTTCACCGAACCGGTCAAGGACCCGCTCGGCGATCTCCTCGCCCGGTACGCGCGCACGCACGGCCCGTTCACCTCGACCGCGGCGGCGGCCCGCTTCGGCCTGGGTCCGGCCGTCACCGAAGGGGCGCTGCAGCGGCTCGCCGCGGCCGGCCGTGTCGTACAAGGGGAGTTCCACCCGGCGGGGATCGGCCAGGAGTGGTGCGACGCGACGGTGCTGCGCCGGCTGCGGCGCCGTTCGCTGGCCGCGCTGCGCCATGAGCTGGAGCCGGTGCCGCCCGCCGCGCTGGCACAGTTCCTGCCGCAGTGGCAGCACCTCGGCAGTGGGCACGGCCTGCGCGGCATCGACGGACTCGTGCGCGCCATCGAGCAGTTGCAGGGCGCTTCGGTGCCCGCGTCGGCGCTGGAGAAGCTCGTCCTGCCGTCCCGCGTCGCACACTACGCCCCCGCGATGCTCGACGAGCTGACCGCCGCCGGAGAGGTCGTCTGGGCCGGAGCGGGCGCGCTCCCCGGCAAGGACGGCTGGGTGTCCGTCTACCTGGCGGACACCGCTCCCCTCCTCCTGCCACCCCCGCATCCCTTGGAGCTGACCGCGCTCCACCAGTCGGTCCTGGACGCCCTCTCCGGGGGCTACGGCCTCTTCTTCCGGCAGATCACCGACCAGATCCGCGCCACCACGCACCCCGATGCCACCGACCCCCAACTCGCCGACGCCATCTGGGACCTGGCCTGGTCGGGCCGCCTGACGAACGACACGCTCGGCCCGATGCGTGCCCTCCTCGGCTCGGGCCGCACCGCGGGTTCCACAGCACACCGCGCGAAACGCACGGTGCCCCGCGGACGGTACGGAAGCCTGACGGCCGCCGCACGCCCCCAGTCCCGGACGGGCCCGCCGACCGTCGCGGGCCGCTGGTCGCTGCTCCCCGGTCTCGAACCCGACGCCACGGTCCGCGCCCATGCCCTGGCCCGTACCCTGCTCGACCGGCACGGCGTGGTCACCCGGGGCGCGGTCGCCGCGGAGGGCGTGGAGGGCGGCTTCTCCGCCGTCTATCGCATCCTGTCCGCCTTCGAGGAGAGCGGCCAGGCCCGCCGCGGCTATGTGGTGGAAGGGCTCGGCGCCGCCCAGTTCGCGATGGACGGCGCGGTGGACCGACTGCGCGCGGCGGCCAACGCCCGCGAGCGGGGCGAGGCCCTGCCCGAGCCCGGGTTCCCGGGCATGCCCCAGCCGGGCGGCCGTCCGAGCGCACGGACACCGGGCCACGCCGACGGTCCCGCCGGACACCCGGACCCCTTTGACGACACGGACGACACGGGCTTCCCTGCCTCCGACGCCCTCCGGTCGGACCACGACCCGTACTCCTTGCGCTCATTGCACGACAGCTCCGGACCGCCCTTCCCCGGCGCCGCGACGCCCGGCTCCGATCATCGATATCCACCCCCCTTCGCCGACAGCCCCCGTACGGCCCCGCAGGCCTTCCCCGGAGGCCCCGCCTCCCGTGCCCGCGCGGGCAACGGCAACCGCGCCATCGTGCTGGCCGCCGCCGACCCCGCGAACGCCTACGGCGCGGCCCTCGCCTGGCCAGAACCCCCCACCGGCGCCGGTCACAAGCCCGGCCGCAAGGCGGGCTCCCTGGTCGTGCTGGTGGACGGAGAGCTGACCCTCTACATGGAGCGCGGCGGCAAGACACTCCTGGCCTGGCCGTCCACCCTCGACGGCTCGCCCTCCGACAGTTCCCCTCCCGACGACTCGCCCCTGCACGACCCACGCCTGCGCACAGCCGCCGAGGCACTCGCCGCGGCCGCCCGCGCGGGATCCCTCGGCACGGTCACGGTGGAGCGGGTCAACGGCGCCTCCGCACTGACATCCGCCTTCGGCACCCTCCTGGAAGGAGCCGGTTTCCACGCGACCCCACGAGGGCTGCGCCTCCGCGCGTAAAACAGCCCGCGGCGTAGAGCCGCCCGCCCGACGCCCACCCATCCCACCCGGTCCCCTCCCCGGCCTCCCCACCACACAAGACACCCCGCCCGCCCCATGCCACCCTGGACCCCATGCCCGAAGGAGACACCGTCTGGCAGACCGCCCGGCGCCTGCACACCTCGCTCGCGGGCCACGTGCTCACCCGCTCCGACCTCCGGGTGCCCAAGTACGCCACGGCCGACCTCACCGGACGCACGGTCCTGGACGTCACCCCGCGCGGGAAACACCTGCTCACCCGTATCGAGGGCGGCCTGACCCTGCACTCGCATCTTCGGATGGACGGCTCCTGGAAGGTGTACGCCCCGGGCGAGCGCTGGAGCGGCGGCCCGGGCCACCAGATCCGGGTCATCCTCGGCACCGCCGACCGCACGGCCGTGGGCTACCGGCTCCCCGTACTGGAGCTGCTCCGCACCACCGACGAGGAACGAGCCGTCGGCCACCTCGGCCCCGACCTCCTGGGCCCGGACTGGGACCCCGACAAGGCCCTGGCGAACCTCCTGCGCGACCCGGCCCGCCCCCTCGGTGAGGCCCTCCTCGACCAACGCAACCTCGCCGGCATCGGCAACATCTACAAGTGCGAGCTCTGCTTTCTGCTCCGCGCGACCCCCTGGCTCCCCATCGGCGACCTCCCCGCCGAACACGCCGCCCGTCTGCCCGCCCTCGCCAGGAAGGTCCTCGAAGCCAACCGCGACCGCCCGGTCCGCAACACCACAGGCCGGCGCGACCAGAACCTGTACGTGTACGGCCGCGCACCCCGCCCCTGCCTGCGCTGCCGCACCTCGGTCCGCGCCGCGAACCAGGGCGACGGCTCCCGGGAGCGCCCCACGTACTGGTGCCCGACCTGCCAGCCGGGCCCGTCCCCACACCGCTGACCAGCCCCACCGCGTACAACCCGCCGTCCTGAGCAACCCCACCGCATACAACCCGTCACGTACAACTAATTGACGACCCGTCAGAAACCCTCGTACGGTCCCCTCATGTCCGTCACGGCGTACGACCTCACCGGACGCACCGCATTCGTCACCGGCGCCGCAAGCGGTATCGGCCGCGCCTCTGCCGTGCTGCTCGCGGAGGCGGGTGCCACCGTCCACTGCGCGGACCGCGACGCCCAGGGCCTGGACGAGACAGCGACCCTCATCAAGGACGCGGGCGGTACGGCCCACTCGCATCCGCTCGACGTCACCGACCGCGCCCAGCTCAATGAGGCGGTCGCGGCCTGCGAGCGCCTGGACGTCATGGCCGCGGTCGCCGGGATCATGCACAGCAGCCCGGTCCTGGAGACCCGCGACGAGGACCTCGACCGCGTACTCGGCGTCAACTTCAAGGGTGTTCTGTACGCCTGCCAGGAGGCGGCCCTCGCGATGATCGCGTCAGGTACGCGCGGCAGCATCGTCACGATGGCGTCCGGGGCCGTCGACACCGGCGGACCGGGCCTGCTCTGCTACGGAGCGGCGAAGGCGGCCGTCGTCCAGCTGACGAAGACCCTGGCGACGGAGATGGGCCCGCACGGCATCCGCGTAAACGCGGTCGCGCCGGGCTGGATCCGTACGCCCATGACCGACCGCCACGACGGCGAGGCCCAGGCGCGGACCGAGGGGTTCATGGCCCGGATGTCACCACTGGGCCGGGTCGGTGAGCCGGAGGACATCGCCCACGCGGTCCTGCATCTCGCCTCCGACGCCTCGTCGTTCACTACGGGCCAGATCCTCCGCCCCAACGGAGGCGTGGCAATGCCCTGGTAGCGAGGCACCCACGCACGCCCCGCACCCACCCGACGCCATGCCCCGCACCAACCGACACGCCCCTCCAGAGCCCTCCCCAGAAGCCGCCGCGAGGCCCTCCCAAACCCTCCCTAGCGCTCCGAAGCCTTCCGGAAAAGTGCCTCACGAAGACCCCCCGCGCCCCAGAAGCGGCCCCCGCCTCCTCCGCCAAGCCTCCGAGACGCGCCGCGCCCACTGATCCGACCCGGCCGCCCCAACGGCACGCCCCTTCGGCACACAGTGCACCGGAAGCAGACTCAGCCCCCACCCGCCGGCCGCGACCGCCCCCTCCAGCACGCCGGCGCCCGGCGCGAACGCCAGCCGCATCACGGCCCACCACCACAGCCCTCCAACGCCCAGGGCCAGCCCCCACCTGCCTATTCGCCCCATCCGCCCCGCCATGGCTCCACCTCCAGCCGGACGCCCGACGCTAGACCGCCGGGTTCACCCATCGACAGGGCGCATCGACACGAACGGGGCGCCCGGCGCACACCACCGGCGCCCGCCCCACAACCGCACACCCAGAACCGAAGCCGAGGCCAACCCCAACCCCAAAACCACAGCCACAGCCACAGCCACTAGCCACTGCCCACATAACCCGGCAGAGCCAACCTCACCCGTTCTCCGCCTGGAACATCCAGTGATGCTTCTCAAGGTCCGCGGTGATCCCGATGAAGATGTCCTGGCTCACCGGATCCGCCTCCCCCGTAGCCCCGACCCGCGCCCTCATCCGCTCGATGACGGCGGCGAGCGCGTCCACGAGCGCCCCCACCGCGTCGGTGTCCTTGACCCACCCGTCCGGCGTGACCCCGATACCGCTGCTGGTCGCGACGGTCGCGGCCCGTCCGTCCGGCGAGACCCCGAGCGTGGAGGCGCGCTCGGCCACGGTGTCGGAGTGCAGCCGGGCGGTGTCCACGACCTCGTCGAGCTGGAGATGGACGGACCGGAAGCGCGGTCCGACCACGTTCCAGTGGATCTGCTTCGCCACGAGCGACAGGTCCACCAGGTCGACCAGCGCACCCTGCAGCGCCTCGGCCACGGTCTTCAGATCGGCATCGGTCAGCGGGCTCTTCACGACGTACATGGACATCCTCCGGTCAGCAACGACCCCCGGCTTCCGCCCCCGCTCCTCCACCATGGCCGCCCCGACCACTACCGGCAAACGCTGACAAACCCACCACGCCACCAAGCCACGCCGTCAAGCCACACCCTCACGCCGCGCCATCGAGCCCCACCCTCACGCCACGCCCCGGCTTCAGCCTCCGCCCACGCAAAAGCCCCGACCGCCCCCCTCCAGGTCTCCCCGGAGAAGGCCCCGGCCGGGGCTCTCACACAGTTCTTCGCATCTCAGCTCGCGGGCGCGAGCCCGTGAGCGTCAGGCGGCGACGACGTCGACCGCCTCCGCAGGCGCCTTGATGGTCACCCGTTCCGGCGGCACACCGGTCACCGATACGGAATTGAGCCTCGGCCGCACCGGCGTGGGCACAGGCTCGGTAGCCGCTGCCGACCGGGCCAGCTCGGCGAGTGCGAGCTCGTCGCTCACTTCCCGCATGAGCTCGGACATCCGTACGTCCAGCGCGTCGCAGATCGCGGAAAGCAGCTCAGAGGAAGCCTCTTTCTGCCCCCGCTCCACCTCGGAAAGATAGCCGAGTGAAACTCGGGCGGACGAGGAGACTTCGCGCAGAGTACGGCCCTGGCGCTGGCGCTGCCGACGCAGCACGTCACCAAGCAGGCGACGGAGCAGAATCATCGGTGGCTCCCTCCTCGGACCGCGTAGCCGCATCCTTCTCGCCCCACCGTACCGCCTTGCGCTGCGGCCGTGCGGGGAGCGATGTCGTGTTCACTCAGGGCTGCAAACATCAAAACCCCCCGTTCTGTTCCGTATCCTGTGCCCGCTCATTCTCAGTGAGTTCGCCCACAAGCTGCTCCAGAAGCAGTGCGAGCACGCTCCGTACACTCTCCATACGGATTTCCGTCCGGGAGCCGTTCAACCGCAACGCCACCACTTTCCCGCCAAGAACGCCTTCGCCGGACGCGCTGTGCGGCCCGTCCACCGCAACGAAAACCGTGCCGACGGGCTGTCCGTCCTGGGGTTCCGGACCGGCGACACCGGTCGTGGCGATGCCCCAGTCCGCGCCGAGCACCTTGCGGGCACCGGCCGCCATCTGGGCCGCGACCTGCGGATCCACCGCTCCACGCTGATCCAGCAGAGTGGCGTCGACGCCGAGTACATCGCGCTTGAGATCGGTGGCGTACGCGGTCACCGAGCCGCGGAAGGCCTTGGAGGCTCCGGGCACCCCCGCGAGGTCCGCCGCCACCAGACCGCCGGTCAGCGACTCGGCGACAGCGAGCGTCTCGCCCCTCACCGTGAGTAGTCGCAGCACTTCGGCGGCCGTGGACGTCACGCTTCCGCCTCCTCGGCGGCGGCCTTCCGCTCGGCCAGTCCCTGACGCCGCAGCACAATGGCCTGTCTCACATAGTCGAGCCCGGTGACGACGGTCAGGGCGACCGCCGCAGCCATCACCCAGAACCTCAGGGTCGCCAGCGGCCCCGTCAGCGCCAGGACGTACATCCCGACGGCCACGCCCTGCGTCAGCGTCTTTATCTTCCCGCCGCGGCTGGCGGGGATCACGCCGTAACGGATCACCACGAAGCGCAGCAGGGTGATCCCGAGCTCACGCCCGAGGATCACGCCCGTCACCCACCACGGCAGATCACCGAGGGAGGAGAGACAGATGAGCGCCGCGCCCATGATCGCCTTGTCGGCGATCGGGTCGGCGATCTTCCCGAAGTCGGTGACGAGGTTGTACGTACGCGCCAGATGACCGTCGAAGACGTCCGTGATCATGGCGACGGCGAAGGCCGCCCAGGCCCACGCCCGCCACACAGGGTCGTATCCGCCGTCGGCCAGCATCAGCGCCACGAAGCCCGGCACGAGCACGAGCCGGAGCATGGTGAGGAGGTTGGCCACGTTCCACAGGCTGGCCTGGTTGACGGCCGCGGCGCTCAGCTTCGCGCCACGCGGTGTCTTCGAACCCTGAGAGCCCTGGACGCCGGAAGCACCCGTACCAGAGGATCCCTTACCGGAAGTTCCCGTGCCGGAAGCGCCGGAAGCGCCGACAGCACCACGCGTGCCGGGCGCACCGGGGCCGCCCGCCGCGGATGCCGGGGCTCCGGTCATCTGGCCGCCTCCTCTGTACCTGCGAGCGAGCCCGGGAGCGGCTCGGCCACCAGGTCGACACCTTCCGTACCGACCACCTTCGCCTCGACCATACGGCCGACGACGAGACCTTCGCCGCTCGTGAACAGCACCTGGCCGTCGGTCTCGGGCGCCTGGTGCGCGGCGCGGCCGTACGCGGGCTCCTCCTCGCCGTCGGAACCGGCGGAGCCCAGAGACTCGACCAGCACGTGCAAGGTCTCCCCGACCCGCTCCTCCGCGCGCTGCGAGACCAGCTCCTCGGCGAGCCGGGACACGCGCGCGAGGCGCTCGGCGACGACGTCCTCGTCCAGCTTGTTCTCGTAGGTCGCCGCTTCGGTGCCGTCCTCGTCGGAGTACCCGAAGACACCGATGGCGTCGAGCCGCGCGCCGGTCAGGAAGCGCTCCAGCTCCGCCAGGTCGTCCGCGGTCTCGCCGGGGAAGCCCACGATGAAGTTGGACCGCACACCGGCCTGCGGGGCCTTGGAGCGGATCGTGTCGAGCAGCTGCAGGAACTGGTCGGTGCTCCCGAAGCGCCGCATCGCGCGCAGCACCCCGGGGGCGGAGTGCTGGAAGGACAGGTCGAAGTAGGGCGCGATCTTCGGCGTCGAGGTCAGTACGTCGATGAGCCCGGGCCGCATCTCGGCGGGCTGGAGGTAGCTGACCCGCACCCGCTCGATCCCGTCGACGTCGGCGAGCTCGGGCAGCAGTGTCTCCAGCAGACGGATGTCGCCGAGGTCCTTGCCGTACGAGGTGTTGTTCTCGGAGACCAGCATGACCTCCTTGACGCCCTGCTCGGCCAGCCAGCGTGTCTCGCCCAGGACGTCGGACGGCCGCCGCGAGATGAAGGAGCCGCGGAAGGACGGGATGGCGCAGAAGGAGCAGCGCCGGTCGCAGCCGGAGGCCAGCTTCACCGAGGCGACCGGTGAGCCGTCGAGCCTGCGGCGCAGGGGCGCGCGGGGGCCGGACTCCGGCGCGAGGCCCTCCGGAAGATCGACGGGAGCGTGCCCCGGAAGGGCGACCTCCGCGCCCGCGCTCTGCCGCTCGGCCGGGCTGATCGGCAGCAGCTTGCGCCGGTCGCGCGGGGTGTGGGCGGCGTGGATTCCGCCGTTCAGGATGGTCTGGAGGCGGTCGGAGATGTCGGCGTAGTCGTCGAAGCCGAGCACACCGTCGGCCTCGGGCAGGGCCTCGGCGAGCTCCTTGCCGTACCGCTCGGCCATGCAGCCGACGGCCACCACGGCCTGTGTTCTCCCATGGCCCTTGAGGTCGTTGGCCTCCAGGAGGGCGTCGACGGAGTCCTTCTTGGCGGCCTCGACGAAGCCACAGGTGTTGACGACCGCGACGTCCGCGTTCTCGGCGTCCTCCACGAGGTGCCAGCCGTCCGCCTCCAAGCGGCCTGCGAGCTCCTCCGAGTCCACCTCGTTACGGGCGCAGCCAAGAGTGACGAGTGCGACGGTACGGCGTTCAGGCATGGGCTCAAGACTACTTCGTCCCACTGACAGCCCACGTCGACGGGGTTGGCCGATCTTGGCCAACCCCGTACCCGCATGTCCCTTGAGGTCGCTTGTCCGACCTCCGGGTCGCTCAGCCGACCTCGGGGTCGCCCTTCGTGTAGGTGAGGCGCTCGACCCCACCCGCCTGGAACTCGTCCTCGATCTTCTTGCCGTTGACGTAGAGCTGGAGCGCGCCCGCGTCACCGAGGACGAGGTCGATCTTCTCCTTGTCCTGGAAGGTCTTGGAGTCGCCCTGCTTCAGGAAGCCGTCGAAGAGCAGCCGGCCGTTGTGGTCCTTGGCGGAGATCCAGCTGCGCCCGTCGGGGGCGGTCACCTGGACGGTCACCTTGTCCTGCGGCGCGGCCGCGATGGCGCTGTCCGACGGGTCGGGCTTGGGGTCGACGGGCTTGGTCGGGGTCGGCTTGGTCTTGACGGGCTTGCTGGCGGTGGGCGTGGATCCCTCGGCGACCTGCGTCTTCGAGCCGTCCGAGTCGTCCTTGACCATCGTGAACCCGACGAAGGCGATCACCGCGACGATCGCGGCGACCATGGCGGCGGTCCAGTTGGGTCCCCGGCGCTCCGGACGGATCCGCTCGGCCTCGAACATCGGTGCCGCGGGGGTCGGCGCGGGCCGCCCGCCGTGATCGTCGTCGTACTGCGCGAGGAGCGGCGCCGGATCGAGGTCGACGGCACGCGCCAGCGTCTTGAGGTGACCGCGCGCGTACACGTCGCCGCCGCAGGGCGTGAAGTCGTCCTGTTCGATCGCGTGCACGATGGCCATGCGGACCCGGGTGGCGTTACTGACATCGTCGACCGTCAGCCCCGCCGCGATGCGCGCCTGCTGCAGAGCACGGCCGATCGAAGGGCGATCACCCTTTTCGATGGGAGGCTCGTCCTGAGGGGAGTTGTCGTCAGGGGAGTTGCCGATGGACACGGGGGCGCCTTTCGAGCGTGTAGCCACCTGTGCTGGAGGTTCAGTCTAGGGGGGTTGTGAAAGGGTGGGGCAACCGGGCGGTGGGACTTTGTACGCCATCAGAACGGCTGGTCATCCTGATGGTGGGACACGTGCCTTTCCCTTCCCTCAACTTGACGTGCGACGAAGGGAAACGGTTGCTCACGGTTCCCTTACGGGTGAGTCACGTTCGAATCACCCACGTGGCCCTGACGTGCTCACCCACGTGGCCGTGGCCCATCCGCAAGAGGAATCGGACTTCCCCGTTTCTCTACGGATGAGCCTCCCCACGGATCACCGCGAGCACTCCGTCCAGCTCATCAGGTTTCACAAGAACATCACGTGCCTTGGAACCCTCGCTCGGACCGACGATGTTGCGGGACTCCATGAGGTCCATCAGCCGGCCGGCCTTGGCGAACCCGACGCGCAGCTTGCGCTGGAGCATCGAGGTGGACCCGAACTGCGTGGAGACGACCAGTTCGGCGGCCTGGCACAGCAGGTCGAGGTCGTCGCCGATGTCCTCGTCGATCTCCTTCTTCTGCTTGGTGCCCACGGTGACGTCTTCCCGGAAGATCGGCGCCATCTGGTCCTTGCAGTGCTGGACGACGGCCGCGACCTCGTCCTCGGTGACGAAGGCGCCCTGCATACGGGTCGGCTTGTTCGCCCCCATCGGCAGGAACAGCCCGTCGCCCTTGCCGATCAGCTTCTCGGCGCCGGGCTGGTCGAGGATGACCCGCGAGTCCGCGAGCGACGACGTGGCGAAGGCGAGCCGCGACGGCACGTTCGCCTTGATCAGACCGGTGACGACGTCCACGGAAGGCCGCTGTGTGGCGAGCACCAGGTGGATGCCGGCCGCACGCGCGAGCTGCGTGATACGCACGATCGAGTCCTCGACGTCCCGTGGCGCGACCATCATCAGGTCGGCGAGCTCATCGACGATCACCAGTAGGTACGGATAGGCCTTGAGCTCCCGCTCGCTGCCTTCCGGCGTCTTGAGCTTGCCGTCGCGGATGGCCTGGTTGAAGTCGTCGATGTGCCGGTAGCCGAACGCCGCCAGGTCGTCGTACCGCAGATCCATCTCCCGTACGACCCACTGCAGCGCCTCCGCGGCCCGCTTCGGGTTGGTGATGATCGGCGTGATGAGGTGCGGGATGCCCTCGTACGCGGTCAGCTCGACGCGCTTGGGGTCGACGAGGACCATGCGCACGTCCTCGGGGGTCGCGCGGACCATGACGGACGTAATCAGGCAGTTAATGCACGAGGATTTACCGGAACCGGTCGCTCCGGCCACCAGGACGTGCGGCATCTTCGCCAGGTTGGCCATCACATAGCCGCCCTCGACGTCCTTGCCGAGCGCGACCAGCATCGGGTGGTCGTCCTCTGCGGCGTCCGCGAGGCGCAGCACGTCGCCCAGGTTGACCATCTCGCGGTCGGTGTTGGGGATCTCGATACCGACCGCCGACTTGCCGGGGATCGGGCTGATGATCCGCACGTCCGGGCTGGCGACGGCGTACGCGATGTTCTTGGCGAGCGCCGTGATCCGCTCGACCTTCACGGCGGGGCCGAGCTCGACCTCGTACCGCGTGACCGTCGGACCGCGGGTGAAGCCCGTGACGGCGGCGTCGACCTTGAACTCCATGAAGACGTTCGTGAGCGAGGCGACCACGGCGTCGTTGGCGGCGCTGCGTGTCTTGCCGGGGCCGCCGCGCTCCAGGAGGTCGAGCGACGGCAGGGAGTAGGTGATGTCGCCGGAGAGCTGCAGCTGCTCGGCGCGCGGAGGCAGGTCGCGCGCGGTCTCGGGAGCGGGCTTGGTCAGGTCGGCGACCTCGGCCTTGAGCATCTCCTGCTTGGGCTTGGCGCCCTTGGCACGCGCGGCGGGCACCGGCGTCGGCTCCCCGCGCCGGCCCGTGTCCTGTCCGCCGGTGTCCGGACGGTCGCCGCGATCCGCACCGACGCCCTGCGTCAGATCGGCCACCAGCGCGCTGGGAGGCATCCCGTGCATCACGGCGCCGTCGAGCGCCGCCGCGGCGGCCGCGGCCACGTCCACGGCGTCCATGGGCCTGTCCAGCGCGGGCTGCTGCACGGCAGGCCGCCTGCGGCGGCTCCGGCGCGCGGAGAGAGCCTCCTGCTCGGCACCGTCCGGGTCGTACTCCTCGGGCGCCGCCCGGCGCCGCCGGGGGCTCGCGGGCAGCGCTTCGCGCCACTGGTCGTCGTAGCGCTCGTCGTCCTCGTCGAAGCCGTCGTCCGTCACCGGAGGGTGTACGAGGCCGAGCCGGGCGCCCAGCATGCGCAGGCGCTGCGGAATGGCGTTGACCGGCGTCGCGGTGACCACCAGCAGCCCGAAGACCGTGACCAGCGCAAGGAGCGGTACGGCGAGGACCTCGCCCATCGTGTACGTCAGTGGTGTCGCCGCACCCCAGCCGATGAGCCCGCCCGCGTCCCTTATCGCCTGCATGCCGTCGCTGCGCGCGGGTGCCCCGCAGGCGATGTGGACCTGGCCGAGCACACCGATGGCGAGCGCGGAAAGGCCGATCACGATGCGGCCGTTGGCCTCGGGCTTCTCGGGGTGCCGGATGAGGCGCGCGGCGATGACCCCGAGCAGTATCGGCACGAGCAGGTCGAGGCGGCCGAAGGCACCGGTCACCAGCATCTCGACGAGGTCGCCCACCGGACCACGGAGGTTGGACCAGGTCCCGGCCGCGACAATCAGTGCCAGCCCGAGCAGCAGCAGCGCGAGACCGTCCTTTCGATGCGCCGGGTCGAGCCCCTTCGCGCCCCGCCCTATGCCGCGGAACACGGCGCCGACGGCGTGCGCGACCCCCAGCCACAGGGCGCGCACCAGCTTGTACACGCCCCCGGTCGGGTTGGGCGCCGGCTTCGGAGGCGCGGCTTTCTTGGCCGCGGCCTTCTTCGCGGGCGCCTTTTTCGCCGGAGCTTTCTTCGCGGGGGCCTTCTTCGCCGCAGCCTTCCTCGGAGCGGCCGCCTTCTTCGCGGGCGCCTTCTTGGCTGCGGACTGACGTGAGGCCATGGGTGTGAGGTTACCGGTGGAGACCACTGCGGACACGTGTGCCTACTGCTTCACCCGTTCGTGTCGCCCACACAGGGCGCCGAACTGACGCCGCCTCAACCGACGAAGTCCCGTAAGGAATGCGGGGCGGCGGCATGTGCGGCTCCGCAGCGTGGGCGCGATCAGTGCCCGCCAACCCGCAAGCCACGAACCGGCCTTGGCCAACCCGGCGTGGCGTGCCGGGCGGCCCGCCGGATGGGCTCGGCCGCTCGGCTCAGTTCGGCGAGGGCAGCGAGGCCGCCCCGTTTCCCGTCCCCGGCTCCAACGCGTCCAGCGCCCGGCGCAATCCCGTGAGTTTGCGTTCGAGATGGGCCGCGGTGGCCACCGCGGCCGCGTCCGCCGAGTCGTCGTCGAGCTGTTTGGAGAGGGCCTCGGCCTGCTCCTCGACAGCCGCGAGTCGCGCGGAGAGCTCGGCGAGCAGTCCGGCCGGCTCCTTGGAGTCGCCGACCGCCGCCTTGCCGCCACCGCCTTCGAGCTGGAGCCGCAGCAGCGCGGCCTGCTCCCGGAGTTGGCAGTTCTTCATGTAGAGCTCTACGAAGACCGAGACCTTCGCGCGCAGCACCCACGGGTCGAACGGCTTCGAGATGTAGTCCACCGCACCCGCCGCGTACCCCCGGAAGGTGTGGTGCGGGCCGTGATTGATCGCCGTGAGGAAGATGATCGGGATGTCCCGGGTCCGTTCTCGCCTCTTGATGTGCGCGGCGGTTTCGAAACCGTCCATGCCCGGCATCTGGACGTCCAGCAGAATGACCGCGAAGTCGTCCGTGAGCAGTGCTTTGAGCGCTTCCTCCCCGGAAGATGCCCGAACCAGTGTCTGATCGAGCGCGGAGAGAATCGCCTCCAGCGCCAGCAGATTCTCCGGCCGGTCATCGACCAGGAGGATCTTGGCCTTCTGCACCATGGCCCGCCCTCCTCGCCCCGGCAGTGCACCGGGCGCCGCCCCAGGGGACGACTCCCTTGCGTCGCCCGTCCTTGTGCCGGTCATGGTAGCCGCACCCCGCCTGTCGCCACACCCTGTCACCGCGATGTCACTGTGCACGTAGCAGAAACGTAGCGGGAGACCAGAAGGTTCCCCGAATCCCGGGTCTCTACACCGCCTCGGGCACACTGAGTCAACAGCCCGGCGTGCCCGGGCGACCGACCCAACACCCCTGGCCACCGGGCTGTTCCCGGTCGGCCGATCACTCCTGCCACCCTGTCACTGTCCGCGCATCCACTGCTGCATCACCGCGAGCAGATGATCGGGATCGACCGGCTTCGTCACATAGTCGGAAGCGCCCGACTCGATCGCCTTCTCCCGGTCGCCCTTCATCGCCTTCGCGGTGAGCGCGATGATCGGCAGCCCGGCGAACTGGGGCATCCGACGGATCGCCGTCGTGGTCGCGTATCCATCCATCTCGGGCATCATGATGTCCATCAGGACGACCGTCACATCGTCGTGCTGTTCCAGCACTTCGATGCCCTCGCGGCCGTTCTCGGCGTACAGCACCGACAGTCCGTGCTGCTCCAGGACGCTGGTGAGCGCGAACACGTTGCGGATGTCGTCGTCGACGATCAGCACCTTCTCGCCCTCGAAGCGGATGACGGCGCGCGAGTGCACGGACGTCTCCTCGCCGCCGACGGTCCAGGAATCCCGGGCCTGCGTCTGAGGCCCCGGAAGGGCGGGCCGCTGCTGGGCCGAGGGCATCGCCCTGCGACGCCGCCTGAAGAGCGCGGCGGCCCCGTTCTGGGTCTCCTGGTACGACTTGACCTCGGCGGGGGTCTCCACATGCCCCCCGTTCTCGTCGTCCGAGCCGGCCGGAAGCGCCCCGTTCTCCATGGGCGTACCGAGTTGCGGATAGCCCTGGGGGGGCAGTTCGCTCGGGTGCAGCGGCAAGTACAGCGTGAACGTCGAGCCGCGTCCCGGTTCGCTCTGCGCGTGGATCTCGCCGCCCAGCAGCCGCGCGATCTCCCGGGAGATGGACAACCCCAGTCCCGTACCGCCGTACTTGCGGCTCGTCGTGCCGTCCGCCTGCTTGAACGCCTCGAAGATCACCCGCATCTTGCTGGCCGCGATCCCGATTCCCGTGTCCGCCACGGAGAACGCGATCAGATCGGCGTCCGCGTCCCGCAGCGAACCCGCCTCCAGGAGCTGTTCCCGGATGGCGACCGGCACCTCCGCGCCCGCGGGCCGGATGACCAGTTCGACCGCTCCGGAGTCGGTGAACTTCACCGCGTTGGAGAGCAGGTTGCGCAGCACCTGGAGCAGCCGCTGTTCGTCCGTGTGCAGCGTGGCCGGCAGCTCCGGCGACACACGTACGGAGAAATCGAGGCCCTTCTCTGCCGTCAACGGACGGAAAGTGGCCTCTACGTAGTCGACGAGTTGGACCAGCGCGATGCGTGTCGGCGACACGTCCATCTTGCCCGCCTCGACCTTCGACAGGTCGAGGATGTCGTTGATCAGCTGGAGCAGGTCGGAACCCGCGCCGTGGATCGTCTCGGCGAACTCGACCTGCTTCGGGGTGAGGTTGGAGTCCGCGTTGTCGGCGAGCAGCTTGGCCAGGATCAGCAGCGAGTTGAGCGGCGTACGCAGCTCGTGCGACATGTTGGCGAGGAACTCGCTCTTGTAGCGCATGGAGACCGCGAGTTGCTCGGCGCGCTCCTCCAGGACCTGCCGCGCCTCCTCGATCTCGGTGTTCTTCACCTCGATGTCGCGGTTCTGCTGGGCCAGCAGCTCGGCCTTCTCCTCCAGTTCGGCGTTGGACGCCTGGAGGGCCTTCTGCCGGTTCTCCAGCTCGGCCGACCGCTCCCGCAGCTGCTCGGTCAACTCCTGCGACTGCTTGAGCAGTACCTCTGTCTTCGTGTTGACCGCGATCGTGTTGACGCTCGTCGCGATCATCTCGGCGATCTGGCTGAGGAAGTCCTTCTGGATGTGCGTGAACGAGTGGAACGACGCCAGCTCGATCACACCGAGCACGGTCCCCTCGAAGAGCACCGGCAGCACGATGACATGCGCGGGAGGCGCCTCACCGAGCCCGGACGCGATCTTCAGGTACCCCGGCGGCACGTTCTCCACGAGAATCGTCCGCCTCTCCTTGGCGGCCGTCCCGATCAGCGTCTCACCGGGCCTGAACGACGTCGGCATGGAGCCCATGGAGTACCCGTACGACCCGAGCATGCGCAGCTCGTACGAGTCGTCGTGCGCCGCGCCCACGTCCTTGCCGTCGTCCAGCGGCATCGCCAGGAAGAACGCGCCGTGCTGGGCCGAGACCACCGGAGTCAGTTCGCTCATGATCAGCGAGGCCACGTCGGCGAGGTCGCGCCGGCCCTGCATCAGACCGGAGATCCGGGCGAGGTTGCCCTTCAGCCAGTCCTGCTCCTTGTTGGCGATGGTGGTGTCGCGGAGGTTGGCGATCATCTTGTTGATGTAGTCCTGAAGTTCCTGGATCTCGCCGGAGGCGTCCACGTCGATCTTCAGGTTGAGGTCGCCACGGGTCACCGCGGTCGCCACGCGCGCGATGGCACGCACCTGCCGGGTGAGGTTCCCGGCCATCTCGTTCACCGACTCGGTGAGGTCGCGCCAGGTGCCGTCGACGTCGCGTACGCGCGCCTGGCCGCCCAACGCTCCCTCGGTGCCCACCTCCCGGGCGACCCGGGTGACCTCCTCGGCGAACGACGACAGCTGGTCGACCATCGTGTTGATGGTGGTCTTCAGCTCCAGGATCTCGCCGCGCGCGTCGATGTCGATCTTCTTGGTCAGGTCGCCCTTGGCGATGGCCGTGGTGACCATCGCGATGTTGCGCACCTGGCCGGTCAGGTTGGACGCCATACCGTTCACGGACTCGGTGAGGTCCTTCCACGTACCGGACACGCCCGGTACGCGCGCCTGGCCGCCGAGGATGCCGTCCGTGCCCACCTCGCGGGCCACCTTGGTGACCTGGTCGGCGAACGAACTCAGCGTCTTCACCATGGTGTTGAAGGTGTCGGCGAGCTGCGCGACCTCGCCGCGGGCCTCGATCGTCACCGTCCTGGTCAGGTCCCCGTTGGCGACGGCCGCGGCGACCTGGGAGATGTTCCGCACCTGCACGGTCAGGTTGTTGGCCATCAGGTTGACGTTGTCGGTGAGGTCCTTCCAGATGCCCGTGACCCCCGACGCGTGCGCCTGGCCGCCCAGGATGCCCTCGGTGCCCACCTCGCGGGCCACCCGGGTCACCTGCTCGGCGAACGACGACAGCTGGTCGACCATTGTGTTGACGGTCGTGACCAGTTCGAGGATCTCGCCCTTGGCGTCGACGGTGATCTTCTTGGACAGGTCGCCCATGGCGACGGCGGTCGTGACCTCGGCGATGTTGCGCACCTGGATCGTCAGGTTGTTCGCCATGAAGTTCACGGACTGCGTGAGGTCCTTCCAGGTGCCGGAGACACCCTGCACCTCGGCCTGCCCGCCGAGGATGCCCTCCGTGCCCACCTCGCGGGCCACCCGGGTCACCTGCTCGGCGAAGTTCGAGAGCTGGTCCACCATCGTGTTGAGGGTGTTCTTCAGCTCCAGGATCTCGCCGCGCGCGTCCACGTCGATCTTCTGCGACAGGTCACCCCGGGCCACAGCGGTCGCGACCTGCGCGATGTTGCGCACCTGGGCGGTGAGGTTGCCGGCCATGCCGTTCACGGAGTCCGTCAGATCGCGCCACACACCGGCTACGCCGGGCACCTGCGCCTGACCGCCCAGGCGGCCGTCCGTACCCACCTCACGGGCCACCCTGGTCACCTGCTCGGCGAAGGCGCTGAGCTGGTCGACCATCGTGTTGATGGTGTTCTTGAGCTCCAGGATCTCGCCGCGCGCGTCGACCTCGATCTTCTGCGACAGGTCACCCCGGGCGACCGCCGTCGTCACCTGGGCGATCTGCCGCACCTGGGACGTCAGGTTGCCCGCCATGAAGTTGACGGAGTCGGTGAGGTCCTTCCACGTGCCGGACACCCCGTCCACGCGCGCCTGCCCGCCCAGCCGGCCCTCCGTGCCCACGTCACGCGCCATCCGCGTCACCTGGTCGGCGAAGGACGACAGCTGGTCCACCATCGTGTTCACGGTGTTCTTCAGCTGGAGCATCTCGCCGGAGACGTCCACGGTGACCTTCTGCGACAGGTCGCCGTTGGCCACCGCCGTCGTCACCTGCGCGATGTTCCTCACCTGTCCGGTGAGATTCCGGAACGCCGTGTTGACGGAGTCGGTGAGGTCCTTCCACGTACCGGCCGCGCCCGGCACCGCCGCCTGGCCGCCCAACTCACCCTCGACACCGATCTCCCGCGCCACGCGGGTCACCTCGGCACCGAAGCTCGACAGCTGGTCGACCATCGTGTTGACGGTGTTCTTCAGTTCCAGCATCTCGCCGGCGACCTCGACGCTGACCTTCTGCGACAGGTCACCGTTGGCCACGGCCGTCGTCACCGCGGCGATGTCCCGCACCTGAGTGGTGAGGTTCCGGAAGACCGTGTTCACCGAATCGGTGAGGTCCTTCCACGTTCCCGCCGCGCCCGGAACGTTCGCCTGCCCGCCGAGCCGCCCCTCGCCGCCGACCTCGTTGGCCACGCGGGTGACCTCGTCCGCGAACGTACGCAGTGTCTCGGTCATCTGGTTGATCGTCTCGGCGAGCTGCGCGACCTCGCCACGCGCCGACACGGTGACCTTCTGCGACAGGTCACCGTTGGCCACGGCTGTCGTCACCTGCGCAATCCCGCGCACCTGCGCGGTCAGATTGCCGGCCATAAGATTCACCGAATCGGTGAGGTCCTTCCACACGCCGGCCACACCCGGCACCTGTGCCTGCCCGCCGAGCTCGCCCTCGGTGCCCACCTCGCGCGCGACTCGCGTCACCTCTGAGGAGAAAGAGGACAGCTGGTCCACCATCGTGTTGACGGTGTTCTTGAGCTCCAGCATCTCGCCGGCCACGTGAACCGTGACCTTCCGGGACAAGTCACCCTTGGCGACCGCCGTGGTCACGAGCGCGATGTCCCGCACCTGAGCCGTCAGCCGGTACGCCATGGTGTTGACCGAGTCCGTGAGGTCCTTCCACGAACCGGACATCCCGCGCACCCGCGCCTGCCCGCCCAGCTTGCCCTCGGTGCCCACCTCGCTGGCCACGCGCGTGACCTCGTCGGTGAACGTCGACAGCTGGTCGACCAGGTTGTTGACCGTGCGCCCGACCTTCAGGAACTCCCCGCGCAGCGGATGCCCGTTCCCGTCCGCGGCCTGCGCCCGCAGCTCCATACGCGGCGACAGATCACCCTCCGCAACGGCGGACAGCACCCGTCCGACCTCGGAGACGGGCCGTACGAGGTCGTCGACCAGCGCGTTGGAGTTGTCGATCGCGGTGGCCCAGGAGCCCTCGCAGGCGCCCGACTCCAGCCGCTCCGTCAACTTGCCCTCACGGCCGACCATGCGCCGCACACGCGCCAGCTCGCCCGTCAGATGCAGATTCCGGTCGGCCACTTCATTGAAAACCGCCGCAATCTCGGACATCACGCCATCGCCCGAGACCGTGAGCCGCTTACGGAAGTTGCCGTCCCGCATCGACACCAGGGCCACCAGCAGCCTGTCCAGGGCGGCCGTGTCCACGTCGGTGGTGCCATTGCGCGGTTTGCGCTTGTTGCTCAGGGACTGTCCGCCTTTCGCGCGCGTTTTAGTGCCCCGCGTCGCTGCGCCAGACTCCACTGTGTCCCTCCCGCAAGGGTCGACCATTTACTGCTCGGCGTACTCGGGTACTACTGCTCGGTGTACTGAAAGGCACTCGGCCTGCCCGGACCTTCCCTTGAAGCTTGCCCAGTGTTTCACCATGGCTGAACCAGGCCATAACAGTTCGGCAGCTTCGCACATGGTCCGCACACACGCTCCGGAGTGGAAACAGTGGTGACCGGCATCCGCATGGACCGCGAAGGTAAGTAACCTTGCATGCGGCTGTCCAGCCACGCCGGTCCTTCCGGCCTGGGCGGTGGCACGAGCACGAGCGGGCAGGCATCGGAGGGGCACCGCACCATGACCACCGAACTGCATCCCGGGGGACCACCCCAGGATCCCCGGCCGACGGGGAACCAGCCCCTGCCACGGCAGGAGCGGGTCGGCCACGCAGCGCTGCCCTCCGACAACCGGACAAGGAGTTCTGTGATCACCGCGCGCGCGGCCGCCAGCTTCGATCCTGTCGGGCGGTCCGTCGCGACCGCTCGGTCCTTCGTCCGTGACACCCTCCAGGGTTGGGGCTTCGCCGACATCGTCGACGACGCCGTGGTCCTCACCAGCGAGCTTGTCACCAACGCCGTGGTGCACGCGGGCACGTCCGCCGACGTCCTGTGCCTGCGCAGCGACGAGGGCGTACGGATCGAGGTGGGGGACCGCTACCCGGAACGTGAGATTCCACTCCAGGCGACCGCCATCAACATGGGCAGCCCCGACCGCGAGGGCGGCCGCGGCCTCCAGCTCTGCGCCGCCCTGGCCGGCCGCTGGGGCGTCGAATACACGCCCACGCACAAGCAGGTCTGGTTCCAGCTGGAACTGCCGGAACGCTCGGTGGGCACCCGCACGGCCGGCCCCGCCCTCCCGGCCAACCTCCTCCCGCTCGCCGACGGCCGCGTACGCGTGGCGGTCATCCAGATCGACCGCACGGGCGCCATCAACGCCTGGAACGAGGACGCGGAGGAACTCTTCGGGTACGCGGCCGAGCAGGTCATCGGCAAGCCCCTCACCGACCTCGCGGCCTGGCCGCACACCCCCGGCACGAGCACCGGCATCGTCGAGGCGCTCCAACTCTCCCGCTGGGAGGGCAGCTACGGCCTGCGCGCCGCCAACGGCCGTGTGACGCCCGTCTACGCCTCGCATCTGCGCGTCCGGGACACCGGCGGCGAGCCGTCAACGGTCTGCCTGCTCGTCCGCGACCACGAACGCGCCGTCCTGCAGACCCCGTTGCGCGTCAACGCCTCGGACACGACGACCAGCTCAGAGGGCCAGGCGTCGGACCCCTTCGAGGTCTTCATCGGCTCGCCGGCCCCCGACGACCTGGACGGCCTCCTCCAGCGCACGGTGGAGCGCGCCCGCGACATGCTCGACGGCGACTCCGCCTTCCTCCTCCTGGCGACCGACGACGAAACGGAGCTGGAGGTCCGCGCCTCCACCGGCCTCCCCTCCGCCCGCCAGCGCTTCGCCCGCGTCCCCGTGGAAGCGGGCCCGGGTCGCTACGGCTCGGCCCGTATGCCCGCCGTACACGAGGACCTGACGGTCGTTCCGGGCGCCGTACCACTGCTCAGCGGCACGGGCATGCGCTCGGTCGTCACGGTCCCCCTCAAGGTCGAGGGCCGCCTCACCGGCTCGCTCGGCGTCGCGGCCGAGGCCCAGGGGCGGTACACGAACGAGGAGGCCCTGCGCCTCCAGTTCGCCGCCGACCGCATCGCGCTCGCCGTGGAGTCGGCACGCCTGGGCGAGCTGGAGCGCCTGCGCCGCGGCTCCCTGTCCTTCCTCGTCGAGGCCTCGGACCTCCTCGCGGGCACGCTGGACCGCGACCAGACACTGGCCCTGATGGCCCAGATGACGGTCCCGACCCTGGCCACCTGGTGCGCCGTCTACACGATCGCCGACCAGGCGTCGGATCCGTATCTTTCGTACGTCCTGCACGAGGACGAGGAGCGCATCGACGGCCTCAAGGCACTCCTCTCGAAGATCGCCCCTCCGGACCCCGTCCCGACCCCGGGCGCCCGCGTCTGGGGCGCCCCCGCGGAGGCCGCCCACCAGGCCGCCCTGCGCACCTCCATGCGCAGCCTCGGCCTCGGCGAGCCCGCCACCGTGAGCTCCGGCATCGGCACGACACTACAAACGGCCGCCGCGGTCGGCGGCGAGACCGTCGTACTCCCCCTGGTGGCCCGCAACCGCGTCATCGGCATGCTGACGCTCGGCAAGCCGTCGGACGAACACTTCCGCCAGGAAATCCTGGAACTCGCCGAGGACTTGAGCCGCCGGGCCGCCCTGGCCCTCGACAACGCCCGCCTGTACTCGGAGCGCACGGCCATCAGCCAGTCCCTCCAGCGCAGCCTCCTGCCCCCGGAACTCCCCCAGATCGACGGGGTGGAGGTCGAGGTCATCTACCGCGCGGCGGGCGAGGGCAACGAAGTCGGCGGCGACTTCTACGACCTCTTCCCCATCCGCGACGGCGCCTACGGCTTCGCCATCGGAGACGTCTGCGGTACGGGCCCGGAGGCGGCCGCGGTCACAGGCCTCGCCCGGCACGCGCTGCGGCTGCTCGCCCGCGAGGGCTTCGGCGGCCCGGCGGTCCTGGAGCGCCTGAACTCCGCGATCCTCGACGAGGGCGCCCGCAGCCGCTTCCTGACGCTCCTGTACGGGGAGTTGTGGCCCCAGGAGGACGGCTCGGCGCTCCTCAAGGTCGTCTGCGCCGGCCACCCGCTCCCCCTGCGCCTCCGCCAGGACGGCACGGTCGAACCGGCCGCCGAACCTCAGCCGCTCCTCGGCGTGATGGAGGACCTGGAGCTCTACGAGCAGACGATCACGCTCGATCCGGGCGACGTCCTGCTGTGCGTGACGGACGGCGTCACCGAACGCCGCGAGGGCACCCGCATGTTGGGCGACGACGGCCTCACCGACGTCCTCACCACCTGCACAGGCCTCACGGCCGGAGCCGTGGCCGCCCGCATCATGCGCGCGGTGGAACGCTTCGCGTCGGACGCCCCGTCGGACGACATGGCGATCCTCGCGATGCGCGTTCCCGGCCTCCAGAACGACTGAGCCCGCCCCGGAGAAACCGGCCCCGGACACACGAAAGGCCCCCGCCCACAAGGGCGGAGGCCTTTTTGTCTGAGCCCCCCAACGGAATCGAACCGTTGACCTTCTCCTTACCATGGAGACGCTCTACCGACTGAGCTAGGGGGGCCGGTTACCCTTCGAGGTCTCCCTCGCGGCAACGAAATAGATCATACCCCGAACGGCGGCGTGCTCCCAACCGTGTTCGACCCGCGTTCAACGCCTAGAAAGCGGGCTGCAGGAGCCCACCGAGCGCATTGCACGCGGACACCATCCGCTGCATCTCCCGCTTCGTGAGCGACGCGTCGACAGGCAGAGCCAGCGTCTCGTCGGCGGCCCGCTCAGTCTCCGGCAGGCAGACGTCCCGCCGGAACACGGGCATCCGGTGCACGGGCGTCTTCACCGGCACCCGGCACTCGATTCCCTTGGCCCGCACGGCCCGCGCGAAGGCGTCCCGGTCCGGCCGCCCGTTCCCAGGCACCCGCACGACGTACTGCTGGTACGTGTGTCCGATGCCGCGCACCGGCGTCCGCACACCCCTCAACCGCCCGTCGAGGAACGCCGCATGTGCCCTGCGCTCCTCGATCTCGCTGTACGGCGCTTCGGACTCGCCCTGCTCCAGCACGAGCAGCCCGTGCCGCTGTCCGACGTCCCGGAGCCGCGCGATGTCGGCGGGCCGACCAAAGCGGTGTACGGCGACGACAGCGACCGTCCGCGGACCGACGGCCGCGTTCACCTCGGCGGCGTCCAGGCAGTACGTGCCCGGGTCTATGTCGGCGAAGACCGGCATCGCACCGGCCTGCATCACGGCCTCGGCGACCTCGACGTTGCCGAACGCCGGCACGATGACCTCGTCACCGATTCCCACGCCCGCGGCCCGGAGCATTGCAGCAGTACCCATGTGTCAGATGTTGGTCGCGCAACGTGAACTCCAAGTGACGCACAACAAAAAAGAGCTGGTCCCTGAACCGAAGTTCAGGGACCAGCTCTATTAATAATCGTTCGGCGGCGTCCTACTCTCCCACAGGGTCCCCCCTGCAGTACCATCGGCGCTGTAAGGCTTAGCTTCCGGGTTCGGAATGTAACCGGGCGTTTCCCTCACGCT